>JAQXLA010000026.1 GCA_029011315.1 Desulfovibrionaceae bacterium | reverse complement strand
AATATCTCTTTCGCTCCACCCTGTCAACAAGTTTTTCAACTTTTTTCGCTTCAGCTCCCAGCCTCACGGCCTTTCGCTCTCGGCGTTCGGCTCTTATGAACGATTTCCAGCAGCCTGTCAACTACTTTTTTCAATTTTTTTTCACACCCTGCGATCCGGCTGCCTTACCATCCTCCCGCAGACGACGAAAAGCCTTGCCCGCTTGCTCACTCCCACCTGTCAAAGCCCTCTTCTGCTTTTTCAGCAGGCGAACTCTGTGCAATGATATTTTCAGACAGAGGCTTTTCCGTCATTCATTCTCCAAATCTGACTTTCCTTCCAGAAGCTCTCTGAAATCTTCCTGCTGCGCTTCTCCAGGCATTGGAACGCCCGTAAGATCCGCCTTATCTCCAAGCCAGGGATTGAAATACCCAAATTCAATCCACGGACACATGCGCCGGATACGCTTGCGGAAATTCTTCAGGCCGAGGCACGGACCGAATTCGATTCCCTCCATAATCTGCGGATAATATTCGGGATCAATATTCAGATTTCTCAGCTGAATCAGCTTCACGCCAGTTGTCCGAATCAGCTCAATCAGCGCATCGGCTTCATTCTGCGTATCTGTGTATCCGGGGAAGAACAGCAGATTCAGGGCGACATGCACACCGCGTCTTCTGGCCTCCTCAATGGATCGACGCACATCGTCAAAAGAATAGCCCCGGGGACGATAGTAACGGTTATAGACTTCCGCTCTGGCACTGTTCATGCTGACGCGCAGGCTGGTCAGCCCCGCATCGCCAAGCGCGGCCACGGCATCCGGCAAAGACGCGTTGCTGTTCAGGTTAATCGTTCCCCGGCCTCCTTCAGCCCGAAAACGACGCACGCTTTCAATCAGGAGAGAAGCCTGTGTCAGCGGCTCGCCTTCACATCCCTGCCCAAAGGAAAAAACCGGGCGTTCTGTTTCTCTGGAGGCATGAAGGCGCATCACTTCCGTAACTTCATCAACTGTCGGCACAAACGTCATTCGATCCTGAGGAGTGGTACAGATTTTGGATTCCGGATCCTGCTGCGAAATACATCCGATGCAGCGCGCGTTGCAGGCATGAGATGTCGGCAAAGGGGCCTCATACCGCCCAAGACAGAAATTCCGGGCAGCCGGACAATCATACCGCAGCACGCAATTATGCATGAGATGCTGAATCAGCCGATTTTCAGGATACCCGGCAATTAATCTTTCTGCCTCATTCGCAATTTTTCTTTTGGAAATGCCGCGGAAGACCTGACGGGGATCGTCATCGACCCTGGCAGCGCAGATATAAAAACGGCCGTTCCAGAAACCTACGGCTCCATAGGCAAAAAGTGGCAGCATCGGAGCTTCCGGATCGGTTACATAGACCGGATGCGCTGAAAGCGTATGCGCCGGCGCGGCAAAAGCGGCAACGGCGAGTTCGTCCAGCTCTTCCGCTTCTCCGGTTTCAGGATTCAGACCAACAGCATGACGCCCGGGCAGTAGAAACAGCTCGCTTTCTTCCGGAAGAGGCATCAATTCTTCCGGCCGAGGCAGGCTCCATTCCTCGCCACGGCGGCACAGCATCAGAAGCTCCGGATCATCAAGAATCTGTCCCTGCGCATCAGCAAAGACCAGATGGGGACGCACATTACTCGCAGCCATATTTTAAATCCTTAACGCAAAGGTTAATGAAACATCTTCAGCATAAATGCAAAGATTCTGTTTTGCACTTGCAGTGCAGCTTGCCGATTATTTTTCAGAAAAAACGCGGCAGCCCAGATATTTCGTTCGGCATGCTGGATCCCTGCCTACACAAACACGCAAACGACTTTCAGAAGAACAACACGGCTCAACGCTGATGAATCCTCCGGAAGGCTGACGAAACAGCATCCTTTCTTCCGATCCGAAATGCAGCATCCCGGAACAGCAGGCGAAATACGCCGCCAGAGTTCCGGACCCACAGGCTGTTTCTGCTACAATAGTTCCCGTCTGCGCCACATGCACATATGGCGCAATCTTCTTCAGTCCCCCGGACTCCGTCAAATTGATGCATCCTGCCGCTTCTCTGTCCAAAAGATGAAAACGCTGAAGAAACTGATGCGCGGCCTCTTTTCCGAAAGATGGACCGAATCGATTCCCGTCCAGCACAAGATGTGCGATTCCCGGCAGGTCCACCAGAACAACTCCGGGATCCAGAGCAACGATGGACGGAACGTTTTCAAAGGGAAGCGTCACTGCCGCAATCCATTCTTCCCCGACAGCTTTCACCTGCACTTCAAGAAGATCAGCTGCCCCGGAAACGGAAACCCGCCCGGTAAAGACGCCGGCTTCATGCTCCCTGAGCAGCCCCCGCTGCAGCAGGAACACCGCCAGAGAACGTGTCGCGTTCAGGCAAAACTCTCCGCCCATCATATCCAGCCGACATTTGGTCGCATCGACGAAACCGACCTGTTCCACATCTGGATCGGCGGCCATGATTTTCGCCGCTGTCTCCGCTCGCTCAACAGGCGTCAGCCCCGCAACTTCCGTCAAAGCTGTCGGATTGCCGGAAGGCCAATAAAGTTCATAGGGTATGCTTTGCATGTTTTGCTTATATCACTGCTGAGCATCTGCCGCTACCCTGTTTGATCCGCATTTTTAGCGAAAAAATATTGTTTCATCCTCGCCGCTGTGATAGGTTTGCACGGAACGGCGTCCTGCCGATTTTTTTCTGGAGACAGCTTATGCAGGGAAACGGTGTATCCGAACGCGTTGAAACGCTTCTGAGAGAACAACTCGAGGAGTTAGGTGAACATCCGGACAAGCTGGATCCGGGCGTGATCCGCCAGAATATGCACTGCGACGTGTATCCGGATCGCTCAATGATTTACTTCTGGAAGGGGCAGCCGTTGCTGCGCGTGATTCCAGAAGAAACGGAAACGGGCACGAAATGGCGCATGTTTACCCGGGACAACGAACAGGAATCGCCTTCAAATTCCGCATGTTAGCAAAGGAAACCATGTATGAAACTGCCTTTTATCGACAAACTCAAAAAAAAACCGGAACCCAAGGTTTTTGAGCCTTTTCTCGTCGATGTGGATCGCCGCAAATGTGTCGGCTGCGAACGTTGCATTTCTGATTGCCCCACCAAGGTGCTTCGGCGCGTAACGCTCGACAACTGCCCTTCCATTACGGACGAATCCAAGTGCATTCATTGCCAGCACTGCTTTACGATCTGCTCCACTGGAGCCATTACTTTTCTCGGCCACAAATCAGATGAAGCGATCAGCCTACAGAATCCCTTTCCGGATCCTAAAGCCATGGAGACACTGATCCGCGGCCGTCGTTCATGCCGTCATTTCCAGTCTACCGCCGTTCTGGAACCGGAATTCATTCAGGATCTGACCAATACGGCCTGGCACGCGCCGACCGGCGTCAATGCACAGGGTCTCCATCTAAGCGTTACGGGTGATGTCGCGTCCCAGCACAAGCTGCGCGAACGCGTATATGACGCACTCTGCTCCGCTTCTCCGGCTCAGTTTGACCGTTTTGAAAACGAACATGTCCGCTCCATGCTCAAAGCTGCAGGCAATCTGTGGAAAACACAACAGAAAGATATTCTTTTCTACGCCGCACCGCATACCCTCGTCGTATCTGTTGATCGCCAGGCTCCCTGCCGCAACGAAGATCCTACGATTTTCCTGTCCTACTTTGAACTGTACGCCCACTGTCATCATCTCGGTACACTGTGGGATGGTATGCTGACTCTCGCGTTGCGGCATCTGGTGCCGGACGCCAAATCGCTCCTGAACATTCCCGAAACTCACGAAATAGCCGGTACGATGCTCTTCGGGCATCCCTCCGTACGCTATTACCGTACCGCTGTCAGAGGTCCGGCGAATATGACTCTCCTGACGGGAGAAAACTTCTGATGAGAGAGCCTTCACCAGAAGATCTGCGCCCGCTTTTGCTGAATCAGGGATTCAATGTAGGAGAAGAAGCTCTGACAACGCTGTCATTGTATCTTGAAAAGCTCATGCAGTGGAACAAAGTGATGAATCTCGTAGGGGCGCATTCCTGGAAACAGGCTTTGGATGAACTGATCCTGGACAGCCTGCGTTTGGATCAATTTCTTCGATCTCATTTTTCAGTGCCGCATCCCGTCTGTTTTGATCTCGGATCTGGAGCAGGTCTTCCTGGCATTCCTCTGCGCACCGTCTGGCAGGACGGCAGCTACACTATGGTGGAATCAAGGGAAAAAAGAGCCCTGTTCATCACCACCGTGCTCGCGATCTGCCGCCTTCCCCGGACTTTCTGCCTCATGAATCGAGCGGAAAACGTGCTGCCAAACGAAGGCGCGGATCTCATCGTCAGCCGAGCATTCATGCCCTGGCCCAGGCTGCTGGACTTTGTCAGACCTTTTGTCCGCCAGAACGGCTACGTCGCTCTTCTCCTGAACGATCCTGCGGAAGAAAAATGGGGATGGAAACGGGTTGCCGCAGAACGCTACCAGTCAGGAAAGCATGAG
>JAQXLA010000025.1 GCA_029011315.1 Desulfovibrionaceae bacterium | reverse complement strand
AGTCTGCAAGCCTGCGAGCAATCCGCAGCGGTACCTGATGTAACAAACATTCTGACCGGCATACCATGCGCATCCACGGCCAGGTGTATCTTGGAGTTAAGCCCCCTTTTGTGCGTCCCATGTCCTGGTTGCCGCCGTGTGTTCCCGCAGCATGCGGATGCACCTTGATATGGCTTGCATCAATCATAAGCCACTCAAAATCAGGTTCTGAGATAAGAATCTCAAGTAATTTTTCCCAGACCCCAGCGTCTCTCCAGCGGCAGAAGCGCCGATGGGTATTTTTCCAATCCCCATAATCGGGGGGCAGATCTCTCCACGGAGCTCCAGTGCGAAGTATCCAGAAGACAGCATTCAGAAAGCATCGATTATCACGGGCGGTCACGCCACGAGTGCCTTTGCGTCCTGGCAGATGCGGTTCCAAAAGTTCCCAAACACTGTCGGATATATCGTGACGGCGGTGTACGGCTTGCATATTCTCCCTCCTTTTCTGGGAGTATAGCAGACCGTTATAAAAATTGGAAGATAATTGACGACACTATCTAGGTTGATTATCCGTCAGCCCAGCAAAAAATTTTACCTCACACAGCACGTTTTCTTCTCGGTTGGCGGAAAAACCTGCTATATCAGGCCTTTCACCATTCTTGCCAGTAACCTGGCAAAGATAGTTGACTTCGGGGCTGATAGTGACATCGAGCTGCTTCTCTGAAATCAGCACATTGAAACTTTCTCGTAACTCCGCATAAGAAGACAACAAATACTGCAAGGATACTGTAGCTACATCTTCTTGTGAACCTTTAATTCTGGCATACTTGTGTGCTAGTAAGGATTGTTTTATAATGTCCTCATATGAATAATAGTCTCTATTTTTCCTCAACATCTCGCAACACTTCCTACTACGTTCATCCCGGCCAGCAGGAGCTTACTCGAGATGTCCTTCGCCGATTCGTCTCGTCAGTCTTACACCTCCATTCTTTGATAGTTCCTTCTCCGATGCCCCTTCTATCCAATTCATTCTTTATTCAAAATAATAACGGATCAGGATTATGTTTGCACGCGAAGATTATATAAAATATATGATATCTCAAGGAATGAAATCTGCTAGTTCCTATGCCTCAGGCCTGAAAACTATAGAGGCGACGTATTCTGTAGATATCGATAATGAATATCGTAACGATCACTGTTCATCATTACTTACAAAATTGAATTCAGATAAAATCAATCCTAATTTATCTGCTCTTGAGAGAAAATATCGAAGTGATTATGTATCTTATCTAAAAAAATATATCGAATTTAAACAGCAGTATACAAATCCGAATTCACAAATGAACAATCTATATGGTTTGTTTATCCAAAACAATGTAAAATCCAATAAAGAGGGACAGTCAACCATGACGGATATCAGAAAAAATACCATTCTCTATGGGCCTCCCGGCACAGGCAAAACTTACCACACTGTCATGTATGCAGTGGCGATCATCGAAAACAAGCCGCTTGAGGAAGTCAAGGCTCAACCATACGACGACGTTATTAAACGATACCGCCAATATCTGAATGATGGGCAGATCTGTTTTACGACCTTCCACCAATCTTACGGATATGAAGATTTTATCGAAGGCATTAAGCCGGTTACGGATGATAACGGCAATATCTGTTATGACCGAGAAGACGGCTTATTCAAAAAATTCTGCGACAAAGCCTCGCTCTCCTATTTCTCGCAGGATTTGCTGTCATGGGGATTCAATGAAAATTCGACTGTTTGGAAGGTTTCCTTATACTCTGCAGGTGACAACCCCATCAGAACTGACTGCTTGAACAATGGGCATATCCGCATCGGCTGGGATAGCTATGGCGCGGATATTACCGACGAGACTAACTTCGAAAATGGCGGGAAAGCAATTCTGGACGCTTTCATAAACAGGATGGAAATCGGAGATATTGTTTTCTCCTGCTATTCAAACAAAATCATAGATGCTATTGGCGTCATCACCGGAGAATATGAATGGTGCGCTGAATATTCAGAATATTGTCGTAAGAGAAATGTCAAATGGCTTGTAAAAGGCATCAAAGAAGACATCTATAAGATAAACGGCAAACAACTGATGAGACCAGGAACTGTGTACAAAATGAAGATTGCTCTTCGCGATGTGCTGTCTCTCATTGCAAAATACTCATCATCTGTTAGCGCCAAAAGGCACCTTCCCAAATACGTTTTCATCATTGATGAAATCAACCGTGGCAACATCAGCAAGATCTTTGGCGAACTGATCACTCTGATTGAAGAATCCAAACGTATTGGAAAGCCGGAAGAGATCAAAACCTCTCTGAGATATGATACAACACCGTTTGGCGTCCCCGACAATGTCTATATTCTCGGCACGATGAATACCGCTGACTGCTCCATCGCCATGCTTGACACGGCACTGAGACGCCGATTTCACTTCAAAGAAATTATGCCTAAGGAAAAATTGCTTGAAGGAATCACGATCTCAGGCATTGCTGTCAACGAAATACTGAAAACGATGAATGAACGCATTGCCGTATTGTATGATCGCGATCACCAAATCGGACATGCCTATTTTATGAAGTTAAAAGACAACGCAACTCTGACGGCACTGGGGCAGATCTTTAAGAACGAAATAATCCCTCTGCTTCAGGAATATTTTCATGACGATTATCAGAAAATCCGTCTTGTGCTGGGGGATAACCAGAAGCAAGGAGATCAGGATCACCAGTTTATCACCTGCAAAGAACAATTGAAAAAAGAACTGTTCGGAAATTCTGATGATGATCTGCCTATTGAAGATAATCTGATATTATATGAGATGAATCATGATGCGTTCGATAAAATTGAGTCATACAATTTTCTGGTGCCTAAACAATGAGTCCACAGAATAAACTTCATCAAATCACTGAATACGAATTCTTTTCATCTGGAAATCCAGCTAGTAATTCAGTCCTTTCAGAAGAGACCTTTAACGCTCTGGAAAAATTCATCTTGCTGAACAGATCCGAAGAATCCGATACTCCGGATCTTATGAGACTTTCTGTGCGCAGGGGTGTTGGCAAAATCATCACGGCGCAACATTATGTCGGCGTAATCATGATGAACGACGGCACGTTAATAGAGATTTTGCCCAAGATTTTCACCGATGATGAAAAAACACAAATAACAAATAAAAAGCAAGAAGAGAGGAGAAAAAAGGCGAAAAATCTCCTGATTGAGATGCTGAAAACGCTGCGCGGCGAATCATATAAAATTTTACGAAATGCCAGTGTGGGCATCGACAGGAGCAGCATCTTTGAATGTTTTATCAGCATGTTTGCAAACGAAGTCTCCGACATCGTCAAACGAGGGTTGCGGGGCAACTACGAAACAATCCGATCCAATGAACAACTCTTCAAGGGAAAACTTATCGTTGCCGAACAGATCCGCCGCAACTACGCGCATAAGGAACGCAGCTTTGTAGAATACGATGAGTTCAATACCAACAACAGTGCCAACAGAATTTTGAAAGCCACCCTGAACCATCTTTACAGGCGCACAGCTTCATTCAAAAACAAAGCAAAGCTTAAAACGCTGCTGAATGCTTTTTCCGACGTGGAGATCTCTGTCAATTACAAGGAAGATTTTGACAAAATCGTCCTTGACAGGCAGTTTGCCGACTATCAAAAAGCGCTTATGTGGAGCAAAATATTTTTGACTGGAAAAACCTTCACGCCTTTCTCCGGATCCGGCGTAGCCTTCTCCCTGCTGTTCCCGATGGAGAAATTATTTGAAAGCTACATCGCTGCGCAACTGCAAAAAGTGCTTGCTTCCGACTTTCCTCATCAATATCAGCTGTCTGCGCAGGATAAAAAGCTTTATCTGTTTGATGAGCCGCAAAAGTTCCGGATAAAACCCGATATCGTTATTTGGAAAAAGAATGAATCTTCAAGAGTAGCCGATATAGTGATGGACACAAAATGGAAAAAACTTGACGGTAAGAAGAATAATTATGGCATCTCACAAGCTGATATGTATCAGCTGTTTGCCTATCAGAAAAAGTACAACGCCAGGCAGGTTGTGCTCCTATATCCCTGTGTGTCTGAATGCAAACCAAACTGCAAGGGAGAATGTCAATCCTGCAGTGATTGCCCCTGTATGGCTGATAGATGCAAACTAGACTACAAGGCCGATAGTTCCTCGACACATATTGGAATTCGTTTTATTAATCTCTCAAACAGGGAACTAACGGAAAAGTCAGTGCACAGCTTATTGAAAGAAATGCTCCCCGCCGCGACCGAAAACGAAGATCATGCCCCCTTCCAATCCCTTGATAGAAAAAGCTGAGAGCCACAGACTGTCCATGTTCTGTGTATTGTCAAAACGGCGGTTTTCTACTATAGCCTTGTTTCATGCAACAGCGGTATAACAGACCGGAAATCCGCTGCCCAATACCCTGAATTACCTGATTTCATCCCTGATAAAATCAGGTGTCTCATTGTTTCCCCTCACAAGCTGCATCGAAGCAGGCTGTCATGAACATAATACGCAAACACACAAGGGCTCTGCGCGCGGGCTCCCTGCAGATCGGCGGGAATGCGCCCATAGTCGTTCAGAGCATGACCAATACGGATACGCGTGATGCCGAAGCCACTCTTGCCCAGATTCAGCGGCTCGCTGCTGCCGGATGCGAACTGGTGCGCGTTGCCGTACCGGACGATCAGGCAGCTTCAAAGCTGCGAACTATTGCCGACCGTAGCCCGATTCCCGTCCTGGCTGACATCCATTTTGATTATCGTCTGGCACTGAAGGCAATTGAATCCGGCCTTGTCGGCATCCGCATCAATCCTGGCAACATCGGCCCCCATGTTGATACGGTCGTCGATGCTGCCAAAGCTGCCGGATGTTTTATCCGCATCGGCGTCAACAGTGGATCCGTGGAAAAATCCCTGCTGGAAAAATTCGGCGGACCGACGCCCGAAGCCATGGTAGAAAGCGCCCTCCGGCATGTCCGCATGCTGGAAAAGCGAAATTTCCATGACATGAAAATTTCCATCAAATCTTCTTCCGTCCCCAATACCATTGACGCCTATCGCATACTTTCCCAGGCTTGCGACTATCCCCTGCATCTCGGCGTCACAGAGGCCGGAGGTCCTGTACGGGGGGCGGTCAAATCCGCAGCCGGGCTGGGGATTCTGCTGGCGGAAGGCATCGGAGACACAATCAGAGTCTCTCTCACCGCCGATCCGGAAGAAGAAATGACGGTGGCATGGGAACTGCTCCGCTGTCTCGGTCTGCGCAGCCGCGGACCGGAATTGATTTCCTGCCCCACCTGCGGCAGAACGGAAATTCAGCTGATTCAGATGGCTGAGGCCGTGGAACAGAGACTGCGCTTTGAAACGGCGCCGATCAAAGTCGCCGTCATGGGCTGCGTTGTCAACGGTCCGGGAGAAGCTAAAGGAGCCGATATCGGTCTGGCAGGTGGACGCGACAAAGGCGTCATTTTCCGCAAGGGAGAAGTCATCCGCACGGTCAGAGGCTGCGACGCCCTGCTTGCGGCTTTTATGGAAGAACTGGATATTCTGTGCCGTGAAAGAACGGAAGCTGAAAAACAATCCAGATCGTAACCTTGTAACCATACAGCAGCATACGGACAAATTATGAGTGACTTTGAAACGCTTCCAGAACTCGATTCCTCTTCGATCGCACCGAAGAAAAAGAAATTTTCCACCGCTCCGGCAGGCGAAAAGGCGGAGGTTATCCGCCTCTGGCTGGAAGAAAACAAAGCTGCAGACATCACCGTGCTCGACGTTTCGGAACGCAGTTCCTGCATGGAACGCATGATTGTCGTCACCGCCATGTCGCAGCGTCATGGACGCAGTCTGGCTGACGGCGTTCTGAAGCTGGCTGGAGAACAGAACTATGAATTTCTGCGCATGGAAGGCTACCGCACCGGAGAATGGATCCTTCTGGATATGAATGACATCGTCGTGCACGTCTTTCAGGCTGAAGTTCGGGAACTCTACCGCCTTGAATCCCTCTGGCAGGGTCTGGGCATCAGCCGAAAACAGGAAGCCGAATAATGAACCATACCCTTCTTCTGATTCTCGATGGCTACGGCAAGGCACCTGACGGCAGAGGAAACGCCGTTTCCCTGGCATCGACGCCAACGCTGGATCGAATTTTTTCCCTGCCTGAGGCCTCTACCCTGAGTGCTTCCGGCCGGGATGTCGGTCTTCCGGCCGGGTTTATGGGAAATTCCGAAGTCGGTCATCTGAATATCGGTGCCGGACGCGTCGTGTTTCAGGATATGACACGCATCGATATCGCCGTTGAAAACGGAGAGCTCGGCCGGGAAGATGTCTTTCAACGCGCCTATGCTGCGCTGAAGAAGACCGGAGGCCGCCTGCATCTGATGGGGCTCCTTTCGGATGGCGGCGTCCACAGCCATATTCGCCATGTCGACGCCATTTTGCAGGCTGCCGCAGAAAACGGCGTACCGGTTCGGCTTCATGCCTTTATGGACGGTCGCGACACTGAGCCGACCAGCGGAGCGGGCTTTATCCGCGATGTTCTGGCCATGATTGAAAACGCCAACTCCAAGGCTCCAGCCCCCCGAATCGTCCGGCTGGCTTCTCTCTGCGGCCGTTTTTACGCCATGGATCGCGATAAACGCTGGGAACGGGTTCAAACAGCCTGGGAAATGCTCGTACACGGTCAGGCAGAGACAGCTCCTGATCCGGAAAAGGCTCTGCTTCAGGCCTATGAACAGGGCGAAACGGATGAATTTCTTAAGCCCCGCCTGGTCGAATCTCCTGATGAAGCCTGTGTCCGCGACGGAGATGCGGTCTTTTTCTTCAATTTTCGCGCCGATCGTGCCCGAGAACTGGTTTCCGCTTTTCTCCCCGGTCCTTTTGACGGCTTTGACAGAGGCAGAATACCCCAACTGGCCGATCCTTGTGGCATCTTTTCCATGACGGCATATGACGCCCGATTCACATTCCCAGTTGTCATTGTGAAGAAAGCTCCTGAGCAGACTCTGGGAGAAGTCGTTTCCGAACAGGGTTTTGCGCAGCTCCGCATCGCTGAAACGGAAAAATACGCGCACGTCACCTACTTTTTCAACGGCGGCAAGGAAGATCCCAATCCCGGTGAAGATCGTATTCTTGTGCCTTCTCCCAAAGATATCCCCACCTACGATCTCAAACCGCAGATGAGCGCAGAAGAGGTCACCGACAAACTCATTCAGGCCTGGGATCGCTATCCCTTCATGGTCTGCAATCTCGCAAATGCCGATATGGTCGGGCATACCGGCATTATTGAAGCCGCCGTACAGGCTGTAGAAACCGTTGATCGCTGCGTAGAACGCATTTTGAATGCAGCTCAGAAAACCAGCGCTTCCATCCTCATCACAGCCGATCACGGCAATGCGGAAGAGATGCTGACTCCTGAAGGCCATGCCCAGACAGCGCATACGACCAATCCCGTGCCCGTCGCTGTCCTGCGCTCTATCGACGGAACATGGAAAGCCCTGCCTTTGCGCAGCGGCGGCAAGCTGGCCGATATTGCGCCAACGCTTCTTCAGCTGATGGACATTGCACAGCCTCAGGAAATGACCGGATCCAGTCTGCTTGCCTGAAAAAACAATCCGAAATGCAGGTTTTTCGCCATGAAATCAGATAACAGCCCGGATTCTTCTCCTGTTTCGCCAAGCGGCATGCAGGTCATGCTGCGCTATATCTGTCCCCGCTGCGGACAAGGATGTTTTATTCCCGCGCCTCTGCGGGAAACGGAACTGCACTGCCGCTGCGGACAGATCTTTACTGCCGCACCGGTGGACGAATACTCCATGGCCTTTATGGAAATTCTGCTCGACGACGGACGCGCCGCCGTTAAGCAGGAATACCTTTAGACTTTAGAAAAGAGATTGAAAAAAAGAGGGATCTTTTTTCGAGATCCCTCTTTTTATGCGCTTTGCCGCAACGCAGGCTATTTTCTATTTCCATACAGCTGTGGATTGAGCGCCGGATCGTTGTACATCTTAAACTGAAAGTATAACTTCGGCTTTTTGGTTCCATGCAGATATTCATCGATCAAATCATGCAGAGCTCCGATCAAATCGGCGCGCTGCCGTTCCAGAACCTTCAGCTTGTTCCGACAGGATTCCACATGCGTCTCATCGGCATCCGTGCGCTCTGTCTGCTCCCGCATATGCCAGATTTTCAGACTCAGGATTGAAAGACGATCAACTGCCATCCCCGGAGATTCCGTATTGATTGCTGAAGCGGAGTCCGAAGGCAGAAGAGGTTCAAGTGCCGCCATGATCAGCGCATCGACACGCTCCATTCGATCATTCCGCTCCTGATTCAGCTTGTCAATAGCGTACTTACACTGCGCAATCACATCAGGAGCAACATCACGCCGTCTGGCTGTATCTTCCACATGCCACAATCTGAAATTGCGCAAATGCTGCGCCAGCACCATCGCCAGAATCCGTGACGGCCAGTCAGTGTCATCTTCCGGAAAATCCCTGTCAGGTTCCTGATCGTGCCACTGAGCCGTTGCTGCAACCTGCGCATCAAAGCAGGCATCAAGGCATCGGTGAAGTTCTGTTCCGCTCAGCATGATTGTTTCGCTCCCTCCACGGCTTTGTTGCCTATTTCCTCGGGCACTGCGTGACACCGCGGTCTCGAAGTCGACGGAAATAGCTGTCTTCATCCACAGCAAAAAAATTCAAAGGTTGATCAGAGCACGAAATCCGCACTGTATCACCCTGCTGAAGTTCCAGCCCATCCTGACCATCTACAGTAAGAAAGGCTTCAGAATACGCCACATCAGGCATCATCAATACTTCGGAATCAGCTGAAATCGCTACCGGCGGCATACTGCGAAAAAATGAAGAAACCGGCGTAATCAGCATCGCCCGCACATTGGGATGAATCAGCGGCCCATACGCAGAAAAGGCATATCCGGTCGATCCCAACGGTGTCGAGACAAGAATACCGTCAGAACGAATGGATCCGAGACTGTGCCCGTCGACAGAGACGCACACCGGCAGCAGCCGGGCAAGCGCTCCCCGACCAACCATGACGTCATTGACGGCGATCCCCTCCAGATCCACCTTCCCATTACGAAAAACGGACCATTTCAAAACATCGCGGGGCTGCACGCACAGTTCGCCGCGCAAGAGCTGCTCCATGCGGAGTTCCCAGCATTTCGGAGAGATTTCAGCCAGAAAACCGACCTGACCGAGATTCACGCCCAAAACAGGAGCCTTCTGTCCTGCAAGCCTGCGGCATGTGCCAACCAGCGTACCGTCACCGCCAAACACAACGACCGCATCCGATCTGCGGGCGTAAACCTCGATGGCGTCGTCATTGGATTCCAGCACGGCGGCCGAAACACCGCGTCCAACGCACCACTGACGCACGGTTTCCGCAAGATCCGCAGCCTGACGGTTCTTCGGCTTTGTTACCAGCAGTATTTCAGCAATTTGTTTCATGTGCGCACTGTAGTATAAACATCAAGATTGCTCAAGTATCCGAAAGCCATCTTTAAAATAGCGTTGTAGGCTGATTTTCCAGTAAAAATAAACGAATAAGGCCCAAAAAAGAGCGAATCCGGCATCCCCTTTGCGAAATTTGCGCGGTAAGAATCAAAGCCATGGCGACACCGAATCTGGACATTTTACGATACCATCCTTAGGCGCATTGCAGTACCTGATTGTCGGTAAGGACCTCCTGCAGGCCTTTGTCCGTCTGGTTGATCTTCGGTTACAAAAGCAATTCCCAATTTAACCGGGAATACAAACGCCAATTTGGCGAGTCTCCCTGCAGAGACGTAATCAAAAAACGTTCCTGACAGCTGCTATCCTTGCTTGTTGGAATGTTTTTTGATAAGTTTTAAGTTTTTTAAGAAAAAAATAATAAATTTACAATATGATTATGTTAATTTAAAAAATCATATTCAGGAATACCTCTGTCTGATGAGACAATCCAAACAGCTTATTGCTCCCGATCTGTATTGTCTTTCATCTCAGACTCTCTCTTTCTTTCTGCCTGCTCTACTCCGCACACTTCCGCCACACCGTCGCGTACAGTAAAGCGCACATTCCATCCCTTGAAAGTCATGCCGTATACGCGCTCCGGATCGTCGTGATAACGAGGTCGGGGATCCAGCTCCAGAATTTCACAGACTGCCTTCTGATCCTCTCTGGAAAAAAAGGTGCGCCAGGGATCCGGAAAATCAGCCCGCAACGGACGCTGCTCAAGAGATTCTGTAAAACCTGCAGCGGCTTCAAGGTGGCAATCGGCATACGGAATATAGGGCTTGATATCCCAAATCGGCGTTCCATCCATCAAATCAACTCCAGAGACATGTAAAATCGGCCCGTCAGACGCATGCAAGTCAATTTTTTCAAGCCGGACGCAGGAAAGGCCGATCGGATTTGGACGAAACGGGGATCGCGTGGCAAAGACTCCGATTCGGACGTTTCCCCCAAGACGCGGCGGCCGTACCGTAGGCGACCAAACATCCTCTTTGACGGCAGAAAAATTCCACAGCAGCCAAATATGCGAAAAGCCATCAAGTCCTCGCACAGCTTCAGGGCTGCGATATTCCGGAGTAAAAACAATTCGGGCTTTCAGCGACTGCGCCAGTCCGCTCTGGCGGGGAACGCCGAATTTTTCGGGCAGTCCGCAATAAATATGGGCGATAATGTTCATGAGAACAGTATGAGTCATCAGCCGATGCAGATCAAGAAGCAGAGCATCCCATCCTGCACAGAGTCGCCGGTTGTCGCTGTTTTTGCTTGCAAGGCAAAAGAGTCCAATACATAATGGATTCCCTGAAAACATCAACACTCTTTAGCCTTCTGTAACTTTTTAGTGAGGATCATGATGACACCCGAAAAATTCATTCTCAGCACCTCCCCTCAACACGAAGGATGCCTGATTTGCGGAGCAGATCTGGAATATCTGCCGCACGGTGAATCCATGGAATGCTGTCTTTGTCATAAGACTATCCTCAGCACAGCACGCTGCCTCAACGGACATTTCATCTGCGACGACTGCCACATACAGGACATTGATGACGTGCTCCGCATCTGTCTCGCGGAAAAATCAGATAATCCTGTTGAAATTCTTGAAAAGCTGATGGCTCTCCCCTCTTGCCATATGCACGGTCCGGAACATCACATTTTTGTCGGTGCGGCTTTGCTGACAGCCTACGCCAATGCTGGAGGCCGCATTGATCTTGCTGCAACACTGACGGAGATAATTCGGCGGGGGAGGCAGGTTCCGGGCGGTGCGTGCGGATTCTGGGGAGCCTGCGGCGCCGGAATCAGCGCGGGGATTTTTGTTTCTCTTATTACCGGATCCACCCCGCTCGCCCGTGAAGCGTGGGGCATGTCCAATCTCATGACCTCGCAGGCTCTTGCACAAATTGGACAGCTCGGCGGCCCGCGCTGCTGCAAAAGAGATTCCTATATTGCCGTGCGGGAAGCCGTTTTCTTCGCTGAAAAGCACTTTCATATTCACATGAATTTCACCACCCCGCAATGCCGCCGAATGCCATTGAACAACCAATGCCTCGGTTCCGCCTGCCCTTTCAGCATCAGACGGAATCGCGTCTAATCTCTATAGCATCGCATTTTTATATATGGAGTTCAATATGCGTATTCTTCTTGCCGGAGGCGCCGGATATATCGGATCTCATACCGCTCTTGCTTTGCTCCGCGCAGGACATGAGGTCACCGTCATCGACAATTTCGTCAACAGCTCACCGGAAGCCATTCGCCGCATCGAGAATCTTGCAGGCAAACAGGTTAGCCTGATACGGGGCGACGTACGAAAAAAAACGGATCTTCTGCCAGTTTTAAAAAACGGCGGGTTTGACGGAGCTGTGCATTTCGCAGGACTGAAGTCCGTCGGCGAATCCCTGCAAAAACCGATCTTATACTATCGCAACAATATCGATACCACACTGACATTGCTCGAATGCATGGAAGAAACCCACCTTTCATCGATCATATTTTCCTCTTCAGCCACAGTCTACGGATCAAATAACCCCGTACCATACAGGGAGGATATGCCTCGCGGCCTCTGCACCAACCCATACGGCACGACGAAATCCATGATGGAACAGATTTTCCATGACGCAGCCGCTGCCAATCCTGAACTGTCCGTCGTTCTGCTGCGCTACTTCAATCCTATCGGAGCTGATTCTTCCGGCCGCATCGGAGAAGATCCCCAGGGCATTCCCAACAATCTCATGCCGTATATTGCGCAGGTCGCCGTAGGCCGAAGAGAAAAGTTAACGGTCTTCGGAGGCGACTATCCAACGCCAGACGGAACCTGCCAACGCGACTATATCCATGTCTCCGATCTCGCTCAGGGGCATCTTAAAGCTCTGGAATACGCTGTCAGCCATACAGGATGTGAAATTTTCAATCTCGGCACAGGCACGCCGTACAGCGTTCTGGAAACCGTGCGCACCTTTGAACAGGTCAGCGGGGTCAAGATTCCCTACGTCATCGGGGATCGCCGCGAGGGAGATCTGCCAGCCTGCTGGGCCGACGCTTCAAAAGCGGAAAAAATTCTCGACTGGAAGGCTGAACGAACCCTTGAGGACATGTGCCGAGACGCCTGGAACTGGCAGAAAAACAACCCTATGGGATATGAGACTCTGCATAAAAGTTAAAGAAATACTTTAATTTTTATACAGAGTCTAATGCTGCAATCAGCTCCGTGCGACAAGAAGTGCATACAGCTCCCGAGCACTCCAACCGCTGACCCGCTTCTGCGCCCGTTTGGCTGCAGCCTTTGGCGTGCCTCCGGACTGCACTTCTTCCTCAAGAATTGCCACAGCTTCTGATTCGGATGTTCTCTCTGTTTTTTCAGACGGACCGATGATGACCGTTAATTCGCCGAGAATCTCTTTTTTTGGAAGTCCTTCGCTAAGCCGAAAAAGAATATATTCCTCATGGATCTTGGTCAGTTCCCGAGCAACACAGACTTCCCGATCACCAAGCTTTTCCAGAGCGATACGCAACGTCTCTTCCAGGCGATCCTTCCGTTCATAAAAAACCAAAGCCGCCCCTGTACCTGAAAAACGCTCCAGGGTTGCAGCGATGTCTCCTGCGCCTCTCGGCAGGAACCCAAAGAAAACAAAAGGCTGCGGAGGAATACCACTTCCGACCAGTGCCGTAACCGCAGCGCATGGACCTGGAATTACCGTAACCGGAATTCCCTCCTGACGGCAGGCTCGTACCAGTCGATACCCGGGATCGGCCAAAACGGGCATACCCGCATCGGAAATCAAAGCCAGCCGTTCACCTTTTTTCAATGCGTTAAGAATATCAGGCAGTTTTTCCTGTTCATTGAAGTTATGGCAGGAAATAAACCGCCGCACATTTAGTCCACAGCGGCTGCACAGCAGACCTGCTCGGCGCGTATCCTCCGCCAGAACCGCGTCAGCCTGTTCCAAAGCCTCCCTCGCCCGGGAAGAAAAATCACCAGGGTTGCCAAGAGGCGTAGCGACGACCTGAAGACCTGGAATCGATTTCGCTGAGATCGATATTTCGGACATGTTGAACCTCATACGATCCCTTCCTCAGAGCAATGCCGACAGCATCGCACCGGCAGGGGATATTCCAAAGATGATACATATGCAGAAAAACTCGGGCGGCATCGCGCACATGACGGAGCTTTGCGGCATTCAGGCTTTCCAGTCCGGATACCTTGCCTCCGGCACGCCGCGTGCGCACTTCGACAAAAACCAGCGTATCGCCGTCCATGGCCACGATATCGAGCTCCAGAGACTTAAAATGCCAGTTTCGATGCAGAATCCGGAAGCCCTGCCGCGACAGATAGGCCGCAGCAAGCTCTTCACCTTCAGCCCCCCTGATCTGTTTGTCTGTCATCATAAGATTCATGTTCCTGTCATTTTTTGAACGTATCGCATATTCTGCGTTTTCCGAAAAGATCAAAGCCTTGCCTTTCCGCAAACGACATGGCATTTTCACAGTCCCTGCACCGCATTACTGCGGAAAACGGCGGCCTCGCTGCCTGTTCTTTAACCCGATTCCGAAGATTCCCAATGCGCATTCCACTTCTTCTGTGTTATCTGCTTTTCTGCCTGATCCGTCCCTGTACCGCAGGCCTTCTTGCCGACAGTATCGTCATGGGCTCCATCGGCGAACCAAGCAATCTTATTCCCTACCTTAGCTCTGACTCCGCTTCCCATGAAATTGCGGATCTTCTGTACATCGCTCCGCTACGCTACGATAAAAATCTCCGCATCGAACCGTATGCTGCGCAGTCGTATGAAATTCTCGATGAAGGCCGCCGCATCCGCTTCCGTCTACGCGACGGTCTGCTCTGGGAAGATGGTCAACCGCTGACAGCCGATGACGTGGAATTTACCTATCGCCTGATGATTGATCCCAGGACGCCGACGCCTTATGCCGATGACTTTCTGGCTGTAAGCGAATTTAGAAAAATCGACAGGCTTACATTTGAAGTTGTTTATAACACTGTTTATGCACGGGCTCTTCAAACCTGGATGCAGGCAATTTTGCCAAAACACTGTCTTGAAGGACAGGACATCCGTACCACACGCTTTGCCCGCAATCCTGTGGGAGCCGGCCCCTTCCGTCTGCGGGAATGGAACTCTGGATCTGCATTGCGTCTTGAAGCTTCGCCCACCTATTTTCAGGGACGGCCGCGCATCAATACCGTCGTATACCGCATTATTCCGGACGGAGCGACCATGTTTCTGGAATTGCGCGCCCGCAATCTTGATCTGATGAACCTCTCTCCTCGGCAAGCGCTCCGCCAGACTACAGGTTCCTTCTGGGAAAAAGCTTTCCAAAAATATGAATACCTCTCTTCCGTCTACACATTTCTCGGCTTTAATATGACTCACCCCTTTTTTCAAGATGTCCGCATCCGCAGAGCACTGTCCATGGCCATCAGCCGACAGGACATCATCGACGGCGTGCTCATGGGCAAGGGGATTGCAGCCAATGGCCCTTATAAGCCGGGAAGCGAATTTTATAACAATGGCATTGCACCTGTCTCCCAAAATATTGCTGAAGCGCGACGTCTGCTCGAGGAATGCGGCTGGCACGATACGGATCACGATGGCATACTCGATCGGGATGGACACCCTTTCTCATTTACCATTCTTACGAATCAGGGCAATGAACAGCGCATCCTCACAGCGGTGATCATTCAGAATCAATGGAAAAAAATCGGCGTCTCGGTCAAAATCCGCACGGTGGAATGGGCTGCCTTTATCCGCGATTTCATTAACGAAGGACGATTCGATGCCGTAATTCTCGGCTGGACTATCGGTCAGGATCCGGATCTTTACAGCGTCTGGCATTCCTCCGCAGCCCGCAAGGGAGGCCTGAATTTTACCCGGTACACCAATCCGGAAATTGACACACTTCTGGAACAGGGGCGTTCTGTTTTTTCTGCACAACAGCGCAAGCTTCTGTATGATCGTTTTCAAGAAATTCTGAACGAAGAACAACCCTACTGCTTCCTGTATGTTCCGCTGGCTCTGCCGATCGTATCCTCGCGTTTCAGCAATATTGAACCAGCACCTGCCGGAATCATGCATAACTTCACGGAATGGGATCCTGCTCCGCAACTCCACCCTTGAAGGATTTCAGAAAAAACATGCCAAACAGTCTGATCAGAAAAGCGTTCCGTGCCGCACTTCCTCCTCGGACAGGTGCTTCCTCCAGCCATCTTCAGCTTGCTTGTTGTCAGTCTGAAAAATACAGACTTTGTGACTGGAAACCATGGTTTACCGGAACTGGCATCCTGTCTGATCGTCGTTCTGATTCATATCTGGAAACGTCAGATGCTTTTTTCCATTGCTGGAGGCACTGCCGCATATATGTTT
This sequence comes from Desulfovibrionaceae bacterium, assembly GCA_029011315.1. Classification (GTDB taxonomy): domain Bacteria; phylum Desulfobacterota; class Desulfovibrionia; order Desulfovibrionales; family Desulfovibrionaceae; genus Bilophila. The sequence continues at coordinate 22,198 of JAQXLA010000025.1, read as the reverse complement.
TTAGTACAAATTATCTTTAAAGTATAACTTTAATTATCAAAGAAAAAAGGTAAAATGGTATGCAGAATATTATTTTAAATGACGGCAATACGCTGCCGGCAATCGGGTTTGGAGTTTTCAGAATTCCCAATGACGGATCAACCCGCAAGGCCGTCAGTGAAGCATTACGAGCAGGCTATCGACACATTGATACGGCGGCTGTGTATGGTAATGAAACCGAAGTGGGCGAGGCCGTCCGCATGAGCGGCATTCCGCGCAATAATCTGTTCATCACCAGCAAACTATGGTTTCTGAATTACGGCTATGAAGCGGCAAGGGCCGGAATTGACGCCTCTCTTCGCAGGCTTCAGATGGACTATCTGGATCTTTATCTGCTCCACCAACCCTATGGGGATGTGCTCGGGGCATGGCAGGCTCTGGAGGAAGCTCAAAAACAGGGGAAAATCAAATCCATAGGCGTTAGCAACATGACGCCAAAACTTTGGAAGGACTTCGTTCCGAAGTTCTCTACTCCGCCAGCTGTCAATCAGGTAGAATATCATCCGTTTTTTCAGCAGAAACAGCTGCGCAGCCTGATCAAGGAGGATGGCGTTGTCCTCGAGGCCTGGTCGCCTCTTGGCAATGGAGACAGAGCACTGCTTGAACATCCTCTTATGATCGCTATTGCCCGGAAATATCACAGGAATACAGGGCAAATTATTCTTCGCTTCGCACTTCAGGAAGGCATCGTTGTGCTGCCGAAATCCGTCCATTCGGACAGAATAGCCGGGAACATCAATATTTTTGATTTTACACTCTCGGAAGACGAGATAAGCGCCATACGCTGTCTGGATACCGGCAGAGGAAGCCGTGATCCGGAAGATCCCGAGAGAGAAGCCTACCTCCGTCAGCACTACGTCATGCATAAGAACTGACTGTTTGTCAGGCTGATCTACAGTGCTGATACAATACAGAGAAAGAGAAAATGACACACTCGCTACCCAACACGCAACAGGACGCTTGTGGAGACATCGATATGACAGTGCTAAGAAAAAACGTCGGTATGGTAGTAGCTATTGAAATAGACGCTGTGCTGGCAAAGTACGGCATTCCTGCCGAAAAACGGAAAAAATCCGGCTATGAAGTTCTAATCTACGCTAATACGAACTATACGCTTTACGTCGTTCAGTCCGGAGCAGGAGAAATTGCCTCTGCTGCGGCGACACAATACCTAATCAGTGAATATGACGTCGAGGTTATCGTCAATTTCGGCGTTGTCGGAGCATTGAGTGAATCGATGAAGACAGCTGATGTCTGCATCGTGGAGCAAGTCGTCCACTACGACTTCGAAGGCAACGGCTGGCTTGGCACGCCGCGCGGCGTCTATCCGGGAAAAATTGCTCCCTGGTTCGAAACGTCCCGCAATCTTATCCAAGCCGCGAAGCGCATCCATCTGGGGCTGCCAGGAGCAGTCTGTGCCTCTGCAGACAAGTTCGTCAGCGATCCCGAAAAACGCAGAGCTCTGCGTCAGGAATTCGGTGCTGACATCTGCGAAATGGAGGCTGCGGGGATTGTCATCACCTGCAAGCGCAACAATATCCCCTGTCTGCTTATCAAATCCGTTTCAGACAGCCTGACCGGAGGAGATAAAGAATTTCACAAGGAACTGGAAAGAGCTTCGGAAAAAGCCATGTCGATTATGGATTGCATTATTCGGATGATGCCATTGTAAAGAAGATAATTTCAATGGAATGGTTTGGTATTTGTTTTATAATTAAAGTTAAACTTTAATTATAAAAATTATGTAAACTTTACCACAAAAAACCTATCCTGTGTCCTTTGTTTTTCAGCTCAAAAATCGATCTTACTGCATTCAAGTGTGATAAACAGAGATTCCCCTTTGAATATTTTTTTATTTTTCTATAATATGTATCCGGACATTCCGTATGCTGTGCCTGAACTCACGCCTTACGGACGATTCTTCTGGAAACCGAATCATAATCTTGCCGAAAAGGATTTTTGCCATGAGCAACCCTGATCTCCTCGATCCCAGGCAGTCTTCCAAACAGGAAAAGACGACTGAAGCACAGGCCCAGGTGTCCGCTGTACAGCCTTCTCCTGATCCAGCTGCTGATCCCATTACAGATACAGAAACAAAGACGACTGAGACGGATCCTGAGCTGTCAATCGAATCTGAAAAAACCGCCGAAACTCTAAGCGCACAACCGCAGGAGATGGAATCCTCTTCCCCATCCGAAACAACCGTATCCACCGAATCCGAAGACGCTTACGCGGCTTATGCCTCAGAGGCTGAATCTTCTGACGAACCCCAAACAACGAAGGAAAAACCTGTACGGAAACTGATTGGATCCTGTCTGTTTGGCGCGCTTGCCTGGATCGCTCCTCTTGTGCTTGCAGTGATCTGGTTCCTTCAGTCTCTGCCTTCAGTTTTGAAAACATCTCTCATCGGTCTGTATGACACGGCTCGGCATTTTGGCGGCCTGACTGAGGGAACAGTCTCTTCTGTAATTCATGCCGATGCCTTCAATATTCCTGTTTTTCAGATAATCTCAGAAAAATTTTCCTCCTGGTCATCAATTGTCGGAGAACAGGCGATCGCCGCCATCAAGCTGGATCAGTGCCAATTTTTCGGCCCTCTACTTCAGAAAAGCAGCGAAGGCTTCACACTAGCTGTTTCTTCAGGCCTTTTGGTTCTTGCTGCATGGCTTCTCGGTCTGGCCGCCGGAGGACGCAAAACCGGATTGGCATCAGGATTGGCATGTATCGTTTCTCTCGCCTTCATTCGCTTTCCTGTCTCCGCATCAGGGGAACTGATCTGCGCTGCAGCGTCTGCTGCCGCATCGGCTGCATTTTGCAGAGGATGGAAAAAAAGCTTTGCGCCGTTGACGCTTGCCGCAGCTTTTACTCTGACAGCCGTTTCTGCCGTTCTGAACGGCGTCATCGGCTTGCTTACGCCTCTGCTGGTCAGCATTGTCTTTCTTGTAGCTCGCGGAGATTTCCGGCGCATTGGCAGGGCTGACGGCTCTCTGTGCTTCGGCCTGATGCTTATTCTCATCGGCATGTGGTGCGCCTATCTTGTCTTTTTTGTAGACGGCGGAAAAATTCTCGGAGAATCGGTAGAGCAGCAGTTTGTTGCGCCGATACGAGCCGTAATCGCCTCGGGAGGCAAAAAAGCCTGGATTCCTCTGATTTCATTTGCTGTGCTCACTCTCCCCTGGCTGTTTTCTCTGCCTTTTGCCTGTACAGCGCAGGAAAAAAATCGCTCCGGCTTAATCTGGATCTGGCTGAATTTGGTCGTACTGCTCATCGGACTCTGTCTGCTTGGAGCTTCTCCCGTTCAGTTCGCCATCGTTCTGCCTGTCGTCTCGGCTCTGTCCGCATATGTGCTCACGGGCTCTCTGGGCGGAATTTATACGGGATTAAGTGCGCTTTTCTTCATTCTTGTCGGGTGCTGTTTCGCTGCAGCGAATATCGCACCGATGTTCACCGATGCGTTCCCACAGGAACTTTCCTTCCTTCAGCTCGCTGACGCGTCATGGCTTGCCATCGCTGTTCAGTCCGGATCATGGATTCTTTTTGGTCTGATTCTGTTTGGGCTTTCCAGAATCTTCAGTTCCGATCTCGTTCTTTTGATCGGATCATTGCTCTTCGTCGCGGTCATTCTGCTGTTGGTCTGGAATACGGGCATTCCTGCTTCTGAAACTATCACTTCCGCAGAAGGTTTCATTTCAGTTCGTTAATATCAATATATTTCCCATATATCAATCTACAGGGAATAAAACGGGAACGATGTTGAGCAATTCAGCATCGTTCCCGTTTATGTATTCAAATCCAAATCTGTTCAGGATCTACCTGCATTAACTGTGTGATATGGAAAAGAATCATCTACGATATTATTATATGATATCCGAAAAATATTTAATAACGAATTTTTGAGATCTCTATATACAGGAATCGATATTACCTTATTGCAAGAATACTTCAGTGAGATTTTGACGTTAACTGCTCAAATCGCCGCATGGCTAAACGGCACAGAGCCATGCCGATTGCATCACCTGTATCCGAAGACCAACATGGCTTCGCAATACCGAGCATTTTCGCAGCCATGTAGGCTACCTGAGCCTTATCAGCCGATCCTGTTCCGACAACGGCTTTCTTAATTACCGTCGGAGCATAATCAAAAACGGGAATGCCGCAAAAAGCACAGGCTGCTACGGCTGCGCCTCTTGCCTGCCCCAGCTTCAATGCCGAAGCGATATTCACAGCCGTGAAAACCTGCTCTATGGACGCTTCATCCGGTGCATATTGCTTCAAAATTCCATGCAGCTCCGTAAAAATAAAACCGATGCGATCGGCAAGAGAAAGCGAAACCTTCGGGCTAACTGCGCCGCAGGCCTCTAAATGCAAAATGCCGGATCGCTCGCTCACAATCCCCCATCCCGTATGCCGAGAACCGGGATCAATGCCTATGACCGTAATACCCATTCAGATCTCCGTATAGTTCGATCAAAAAGAGGGCTCCAGAGAGCCCTCTTTGCAAGCCTTCACGCACAAAAAATGCTTACGCTTCAAGCTGCTCCATCAATTCATCCGGAACATCAGCGTTGGTATACACATTCTGCACATCGTCATGATCTTCAATCGTTTCCACAAAACGGAGGAACTTTCTAGCCGTTTCGGGATCCGTAACCGGCTGCATCGTCTTGGGAAGCATGGCCAGCTCCGCAGAGACCATTTCCAGTCCTGCAGCTTCAAAGGCTTCGCGCACTGTGTTGAAATCCGCCATATCAGTCTGCACTTCCCAGACATCGCCTTCATCGCGCAGGTCATCGGCACCAGCTTCCATAGCCGCTTCCATGAGCTGATCTTCCGTATATTTTTCCTTAGAGAAGGTGATCACGCCTTTTTTATCAAACATCCATGCCACGCATCCGGCTTCTCCCATGGATCCGCCAGTTTTGGTCATCAGATGGCGTATATCGGCAACGGTGCGGTTTCGATTGTCCGTAGCGCATTCCACAATGACGGAAACTCCGCCCGGAGCGTGACCTTCGTAGTTGATTTCAATGAGATCGCCGCCTGCGTCCTGACCCGTACCCTTGCGAATAGCGGCATCAATTTTATCCTTTGGCAGGTTGATAGCCTTCGCCGCGGCAATAGCAGAACGAAGTCTCGCGTTACCCGCAGGATCGCCGCCGTTCTTTGCTGCAATGATGATTTCTTTGGCGGCTTTGGTAAATTCCTTGCCGCGTTTGGCATCCTGGCGTCCTTTGCGGTGCTGAATATTCGCCCATTTGCTATGTCCGGACATGTGTCTCTCCCTGCTATGCGTTCTGTGCTTCGCTCCCCGGCTCTCCAGCCAGAGATTTAAAGCCTAATCCTACAAAAAAAGTCTCCTTGCTTTCGGCACGGGAACTTTTCGGCTTAAACGAGGTAACCCGAGCAAAACGGGGCCGCATTTCTCGCAACAGCTCCCCGATATCGGGTCCCATGAAAATTTTCACAATAAAAGAGCCTCCTGGCATAAGCGTTTTCTGCGCTACGCTGAAGGCTTCAAGGCAGAGTTCCAGAGAACGCGCCTGATCGGTAAATCGCGTTCCAGTTGTACGGGGAGCCATATCGCTCATGACGACATGGAAAGGTGCCAGACGCGACAGTTCTTCTTCAAAGGCCTCGGAACGCTCAAAAACGTTTTCCTGCCGAAAAAAAACATTATCCGGAAAAACCGTTTCCGTCGTCTGCAGATCACAGGCTAAGACATAGCCCGACGTACCGATACGCTCGGAAGCTGCCAAAGACCACGATCCCGGAGCGGCTCCGAGATCAAGCACATGCATGCCCCGACGGAAAATGCCGAAGCGGGCATCGATCTCCTTCAGCTTATAAACGGAACGGGCAGGATAATGTTCCTGTTTTGCCTTGAGAAAATAATGATCCCTGTACTCTTTCATAAATGCCGAATCTGCCTGAAAAAGCATATGGAGCCGCCGGCACTCCGGCACGAAACGGCTCCATGTGGAATGCGAAGTTATTCAACCTTGCCCTGCAGCCACGGCATCATCGCACGCAGCTTCTTGCCCACCACTTCAATCTGCTGATTGGCTTCGATACGGCGACGAGCCTTGAACTGCGGATAGCCGGTGCGGCATTCCGTGATAAAGTCACGCGCAAACGTGCCTTCCTGGATTTCCTTCAGGACGCGTTTCATTTCAGCGCGGGTTTCATCGGTGATGATACGGCGTCCCACATGATAGTCGCCGTATTCGGCGGTATCAGAAATGGAATAGCGCATTTTGGCAAGGCCGCCCTCATGAATCAGATCGACAATCAGCTTCATTTCATGGCAGCATTCGAAATAGGCGATTTCGGGCTGATAGCCGGCATTGACCAGCGTCTGGAAACCGGCCTTAATCAGTTCGCTCACACCGCCGCAAAGAACAGCCTGTTCGCCGAAGAGGTCGGTTTCGGTCTCTTCCTGGAAGGTTGTTTCAATAACGCCGGAACGGGTGCCGCCGATGCCCTTGGCATAGGCCAGAGCCTTGTCATGAGCGTGGCCGGAAGCATCCTGATACACAGCGACGAGGCAGGGAACGCCGCCGCCTTCGGTAAAGGTACGGCGAACGAGATGACCGGGACCCTTGGGGGCGATCATGAACACGTCAACATCCTTGGGAGCCACGATCTGACCAAAGTGGATATTGAAGCCGTGCGCGAACACAAGGCTTTTGCCAGCCTTGAGATTCGGCAGGATGTCCTGCTGGTACACCTGAGCCTGATACTGATCGGGCAGAAGCACCATAATGACGTCAGCCGCTGCGGAAGCTTCGGCGGCGCTCATGGGTTCAAAGCCGTCATGCTTGGCCAGGTCGTAGTTGGGGCCGCCGGGGCGCTGTCCCACGACGACTTTAACGCCGGATTCGCGCAGATTCTGCGCATGGGCATGGCCCTGACTGCCGTAGCCAAGAATAGCTACAGTCTGGCCTTTCAGAAAATCCAGATTCGCATCCTGATCATAATACGCTTTCATGGTTTCTCCTTCAGAAACTGAGACCTGTAAGGCATGCCTTGCGTGCCGCTCCATGCGGGAGACGCAACGAGGCATGCATATCGGGCGATATTGTACACTTTCGCTGAAAAATGACAAGCCGGACAATAAGACAGATCGTTCAAACTTAACGTGTCCGATACAATTTGGCAATCACAACAGGGATAGCTCAGGATTGCAAACTTTGTATCATAAAATAAAGTTCTGTTCTCGAAGCAGTCGTTTCAACGTGACTTTTTCAAAGTCTTTGGCATAAAAGAGTGCTATCCCTGATGGCTGGGTATTTTAATGCATTCAATAAGCGGTATGGCAGCAATAACAGCGCACGTTCCATTGATGAAGGCATCTAAATACTTGCCGGCCCCCATGGTTGAAATTTGGATTATCTCAACATGGTTTCCTGAGCAAGCATTGTAGATTCGACAAAATTTGGTAGCAACGCAGGCGGTTCCAGGAGAACCTAATCTGACGATAAGCACATCATTCTCTTTGATGGTAGACTTCAGACAGCCTTTTGAAAAACAGGATTGGCGTCACGTAGCTTTATATTCATCCTGATTGATAGGTCCCCGCGCAGGATGTTGAGGCTTCAAACAAGTGGGATAACAGCTTCTGGCTTGTCGTTTCCTCGGGAATGGCTGTGCTGGAAGCCAGCTCATCATCTGCCGCATCCATTGCAGCCTGCATCATTGAAGCGCGGTCTCCTTTTCTGAATTTTTTCTCGCTGCTGATTCTATGCGCACGCTGCCAGCGGGACGCATTTTTTCCATTATCGGAGGAAAGCGGTTTTCAAACTCCACCAGGATCTCAAGCAGGCGTTCATCAAGAAATGTCAAGGCATGCTTGCGAAGGCTGGCTGGCACTCCGTAGTAGGCTTCCGCTATGCCTCCTGTAATGGAGGCAATAGTGTCGCTGTCGCCGCCGATAGAGATGGCATTCCTGATGGCATCTTCAAAAGACGTCGATTCAAAAAAGGCTTCCAATGCCTGCGGGACGCTTCCCTGGCAGGAAACATCAAATTTGTACCTGTCCCTGATGGAATCCAGAGTGAAATCCATCGGATAGTAATTGCGGTTAACATAGTCGCGGATTTCCAGAAGGCTCTTTCCGGTCCGGGCCAGATAGCAGGCGACGGCTGTCGCTTCCGCTCCCTTGATTCCTTCGGGATGATTATGGGTAACTTCCGTGACAACCCGGCTGAGTTCCTTGACAGTTTCAAGAGAATCGGCTGCGTATCCGCAACCGCTAATCCGCATGGCGGCCCCATTTCCCCAGCTGTTGTATGGCTGTGGATTGCCGTCGAATATCCATTTATGGAAATGCCTGCCATAGCCGCAAAGAGGATAAGCACGTCCAATCATTTGCATGCTGCTTATGGCCTGCGTTCCCAGCCGCGAATAGTTATTGCCGCAGCGAAGAAGAGCTGCGCAAATAGCAAGCGACATGACGGAGTCATCGGTAAAACGGCACTTGCTGTTGAGAAGCTCAAATTCTTTCGACTTGATGTTATGCCTTTCAAAACGAGAACCGGCTATATCCCCGATAATTGTTCCTATCATACGACCATCCCATTATATCTCATCAATAGTACTGCTCAATGTAGTTGTAAGCCTTGTCGAAGACTTCCTGATCCTTGATTTTGTATTTGATCCAGACCACGCTGCGAAGCGCCTTTCTGACTTCCTGCGTGCCTGCCGTGGTGCTTTTCCAGCCATCGAAGGGGAAGCGCGCTCCATCACCACGTATGGAATCGGAAAAAGAATAGCGGTTCATGTACCCGGATCTGTCGAACTCTGCGCCAAAGGTGGCGAACGTATTCTTGTCCGTACGTTTTATGGGCGTGCCGGTCAAGCCAAAGAAGAAAGCGTTGGGAAGAGCCATACGCATTTTTTCGCCGAGATCACCTTCCTGAGTATGGTGAACCTCGTCAACCATCACAATGATGTTGTCCGCGGATTCAGTTTGCCGGGCTTTAAAAACAAAAATTGGGCCTGTAAGGCTCTTTTCCAGCCGTGCCCCAGCAGGCGCGCGTAAATCTGACATTTGCATTTCTGTTACTTGCGACCTTTAAACGGGCTTCCCGGATACGAGATGCTTAACTGCTCCCCGCAAAGCATCCAATCAGAAATCGTAGCCGGAGTTATAAAACGTTACGACTGAAATAAAAAGGTCGCATGCCTCAAAAAAGCTGCGACCCTGAAAGTCAGTAAAGGAAAACTCCGTTATCGATCCAATCCCCTTTCCCGGTATTCCCGCACCAGCCTAAACACAACAGGGCTGAGGAGCAGGACGCCGATCAAGTTCGGAATGGCCATCAGCGCGTTAAAGGTATCTGACAGCAGCCAGGCGAGATCGAGCTTGATCACTGTTCCTACAGGAATAATCAGACAGAAGATGACGCGAAAAATTTTCTGTCCGCGATCTCCGAAAAGATAAATCACACAGCGTTCACCGTATACGCACCAGCCAAGCACCGTAGAGAACGCAAACGGGATCAGGCAGATCGTCAGGATAATAGCCCCGCCGGGAAGCACAGACTGAAACGCCGCCGCAGTCAAAGAGGCACCAGTCAGGCCGGAAGTCCACTGTCCCGTCACCAGGATAGTAAAGCCCGTCATACTGCAGACGATGATGGTATCGATAAAAACGTCAAGCATGCCGAGCAGAGCCTGAAACATGGGGGAAGCGGCCGTCGTAGTGGCGTGGGCAATAGGGGCGCTGCCAAGTCCGGCTTCATTGGAAAATACGCCTCGAGCCATGCCCATGCGGATTGCCATCATGACACTTGCTCCGGCGAAGCCTCCCTGCGCAGCCGTGGGCGTGAAGGCTTCACGCACGACCATAGAAAATACAGCGGGAAGTTCTGTAATATTCAGTATGATAATCAGCAACGAAACCGCAATATAGACCACAGCCATAATCGGCACAACGCGTCCAGCGACCTTGCCAATGCGAGGCACACCGCCGAGAAAGACCTTGCAGCTCAGCAGGAAAAGGATCACAGCCGTAATCCAGGAGGGGATGCCGAACGTGCTGCTTACCGCATCGGAAATGGAATTGCACTGCACCATATTCCCGATGCCAAAAGATGCGAACACGCCGAACAGAGCAAAGGCGGTGCCCATCCAGCCCCATTTCGGTCCAAGGCCGTTTTTAATAAAATACATGGCTCCGCCGACAAAATTTCCGGCAGGCGTCTTTTCACGGTAATGCACGGCAAGCAGCACCTCAGCAAATTTGGTTGCCATGCCGACCAGTGCCGTCATCCACATCCAGAACAGCGCACCCGGACCACCCACAAAAATGGCCGTAGCCACGCCTGCAATGTTTCCGGTTCCGATAGTAGCGGCCATGGCAGTCATCAGCGCATTAAATGGAGACAGTTCCCCGTGCTCTCCCTTTTTACGGCCGTGCCACATTTTCTTAAAGCTTGCGGGAATCTCCCGGAACGTCAGGAAACGCAGGCCGATAGTCAAATAAAGCCCGGTACCAACGAGCAGTACCAGCATTCCAGGTCCCCATACGATATCATTAAGAGCCGTAAGCCAATCCATAAAAAAACCTTCCTTTCACAAAATTGTCTTTTCAAGATATTATTGGGATAGCGCAAACAAATTGGAAAAACAAGAAAAGACCGCATTTCTCTTGTGTTAACAACACACAAAAACGGCTCAATTTGATTTAAACTGAACCGTTTTCTCTGTCATAAAAATATTTTTCAATTTTGTTAATGAAGGGCCTTCAAAATCTCCGGATCCAAAGAGAAGCTGTGAGCCTCATCGGGAAAAACCCCGCTTCTCACTTCTTCACAGTACTGTCTGCAGGCATCTGTTACCGTTTGCCCTATCTGTGCATACCGTTTCAGAAACTTCGGCGTTCTTTCCGAATACATACCGAGAAGATCCTGACCTACCAGAACCTGGCCGTCACAACCGGATCCAGCTCCGATGCCAATCGTAATACAGCCCGTTTCCTCCGTAATCAGCTTGGCAAGAGGCGCAGGAATACACTCCAGGACAATGCCGAATGCTCCGGCTTCCGCAACGGCACGGGCGTCATCGAGCACTTTCTGAGCTCCGGCAAGTTCCCTGCCCTGCACCTTGAAGCCGCCCAGAGCATGCACAGACTGCGGTGTCAGACCCACATGCCCCATAACGGGAATGCCGCTTTCTACTACAGCACGAATGCTGTCCGCCATTTCTGTTCCGCCTTCAATTTTTACAGCATTGGCTCGACCTTCCTGCATCAGCCGCGCTGAAGCCAGAAGCGTATCCCTTTTGCTGATACGGCAGGCCATGAATGGCATGTCAGCCACCAAAAAGCAGTCTCCGCAGCCACGAGATACCGCACGGGTATGCCGCACCATGTCATCCATCGTGACAGGAACCGTATCTTCATAGCCGAGCATCACCATCCCCAGAGAATCCCCGACGAGAATCATCTCAGCTCCGGAAGCACTGATCAATCTGGCCATTGTATAGTCATAGGCCGTAATCATTGAAATTTTGTTCCCTGAAGCCTTCATTGCGGCCAGAGTTCCCGTAGTCTGTTTCATGACGGATCCTTAAAAACCCCTGTTTTTTGTTTTCTGCGCTTGCGATCATGCAACAACGCGCCTTTTTTCATCAGTCTCCATGAAAAATATGGTCTTCTGTCGACCGATGACAGAAGACCGCCTTCACAAGAAGAAGAGGATCAAGCTACACTTCAAACAGCATCTCCAGATCGTCCCGCGTCAAAGACTTCCATGTATCCTGCCCGGGAATAACCGCTTCGGCAACTCCCTTCTTCATTTCCTGAAGTTTGAGGATCTTTTCTTCAACGGTATTCTGACAGATCAGCTTATAGGAAAAAACCTGGCGCGTCTGCCCGATGCGGTGCGTGCGATCGGTCGCCTGACTTTCCACAGCGGGATTCCACCAGGGATCGTAATGAATCACATAGTCGGCCGATGTCAGGTTAATACCCGTTCCTCCGGCTTTCAGCGAGATGAGAAAGACGGGAATATTCGGATCGGAATTGAAGCGATCTACCTGTTCAAACCGATCCTTGCTTGTACCGTCCAGGTAACAGAAAGGTATTTCCGTCATCTGAAGCCAACTGCGAATAATCTGAAGCATTTGGACAAACTGGGAAAAAACCAGCACTTTATGCCCGCCATCAACGATGTCAAAAATCATATCCTTAAAGGCTTCAAATTTTCCAGAAGGAAGGCTGGCTGTGGAAAATCCGGGGATGTCCACTTTAAGCAGACGCGGATGACAGCAAATCTGACGCAGCTTCAGCAAGGCATCCAGAATAGACATCTGACTTTTGGCCATGCCTTTTTCCTCAACATCAGAAAGCACCTGATCCCGCAGCTTGCGAGTCAGCGCGGCGTACAGCTCAGCCTGCTCATCTGTCATATTGCAGTAGGATACGTTTTCAATCTTCGGAGGCAGATCCTTGGCGACTTCCGCCTTCGTTCGCCTCAAGATGAACGGCTTGACCCGAGAGCGCAGATATTCCAGAGATTCCTCATCGCCTTCTTTAATCGGTTTGATCACGCCCCTCTGAAACGCATGCTGCGATCCAAGAAATCCGGGCATAAGGAATTCAAACAGCGACCACAATTCAAAAAGATTGTTCTCTATTGGCGTACCGGACAGGCAAAGACGCATACGCGCCCGGATCATGCGCACAGAGCGCGCCGTAATCGTATTGGGATTCTTGATATTCTGCGCCTCATCCAGAATGACCGCATTAAAGTAATGCTTTTTCAACTCTTCCAGATCTCGACGCAGAAGAGCGTACGTCGTGATGACCAGATTGGATTCCGCAATGCGGCGGAACATGCCTTCACGGCGCGTTCCGTATACAATCAGACATTTCAGATCGGGCACGAACTTCGAAGCTTCGCGCTCCCAGTTCGGAAGCACTGAAGTTGGCACGACGATCAGATTTGGCTCCTCGTGTCCGCTGTTGACCATGGACTGCACGAAGGCAAGCGTCTGAATCGTCTTGCCCAGCCCCATTTCATCGGCCAGAATGCCTCCAAATCCGTACTCGCTCAAAAAATTCAGATAGGAAATGCCCTGAAGCTGATAATTGCGCAATGTAGCTCTCAGACCGCGAGGCGTCTGAACAGGAACCACTTCCCGAAAATTATGCACCTTTTCACGCAGCGTATTCCAAAATGAGTCAGCCTGAGCATTAGGCATTTCATCAAGCAGATTGTCCAGCACGGGAGCTTCAAACTGCCGGTACTGCCGTTTCGGCGGCTTGGAAGGATCCAGTCCAAGCACCTGAAGCTTATGCGACAGTTTTTCAAGCCAGGCTTCGGGCAGGCTTGTGTAGGAACCATCCTTCAGCTGAACATAGCGACGTCCTCTCGACCAGGCCCGCCAGATGCGATCCAGCGGCAGCTTCTGCCCATCGTACTCAATTTCGATATCAAGCGTAAACCATTTTTCCTGTTCATTGCTCTCGACCTTGGCTGAAATGACAGGCTGTGACATGCGAACCTTGTACCGCGTCAAGGCCCGTTCTCCGTAGACGCGCCACGTCTCCACCAGTTTCGGATACGCATCCAGCAGAAAAGCGATGGCTTCTTCAGGCTCCATGAACCAGAGATGATTGTTTCGCTGCTGAAACCGCATCTCCGCAAGCTGCGTCATCAGCAAAGCTTCCTTTTCCTGATTTCTACGTACCAGATAGGTACGCCCGTCATAAACATAACTTCCTGTCTGAAAATCCGGATTTGGACCGTGCAGAGAAAATTCTCCATGCACCGTTTCATAGGTATTCTGCACTTCCAATGTCAACAGGCTGCCTTCTTCATCAAGGAAAAGCTTGGGATTATACGTCGCCGGCTGAAATACCGGTTCCATAATCTTAAGAAAATCATCGGGTTCGTAAAGTTCCGAAGAAGGGATCCTCGTCCAGACACGATCCAGAAATTCCGGCATATAGTCCTGAGGCACAATCGGATGAAGTGAAATCAGATCCTGAATCAGAGACAGGGCAAAACTCGTCTGAACCGGATAAAAGCTTTGATTGCGGCATACCCAGAGAGGCATCTGCCCGTGAAAGGTAATGCTTTCATTTTCATCGTCGGAAATGCAGACTGGCTTTTTTCCCTCCCGCTGAAGCAGCACGTCGAAACGGAGACCTTCATCAATCAGAACAGGACGCAGTTTCAGACTCAGCGGCGTACTGACAATGGAGCAAGGTCGATCCGTATCTCGCCAGAGAAGGTAAAATTCATGGCGTACAGCCCAGAAAAACCAGGACACCAGCCCTTCGGGAATTTCAATACGATGACCGTAATAATCGATATAATGTCCGATCTGGCGAATAACCTGCAGCAACTGCGGGGATTGATCGCACCATTCCGGATTGCGGAGTATCTGATCCAGCGTCACTTCCTGATGAACGGAAGACAGCCCTGTTTTATTCTGTCTCGCCCGGAAAAAAGCAACGACAAGCCGCCCTCTTTCCGGATAAAAACGGAACAGAAAATAATGCCGACCTATTTCCGGCTCCATGGAACTGCGGAAAAACGGACGAAAGCTCTGCTTCCAGTCCGTATTGACTTTCTGGGGTTCTTCGGCCGCTCCATGCATCATGTCAAGATCAGCAAAAAATTTCAAAGCCGCAGCTGCCACATGCCGGCAGACACCCATGAATGCTTCATGGCAGTTGCATGAATGATCCATCCGGGAATCATTCATATGCAGGAGGAGATGGGGCGAATAATTCTGAAAATCATCTCCAGCGACTATGCTTTCAATATCCCATTCTGATCCGTCTTTGCGGATAATCTGCTTATGAACGCCGCCGGAAGACAAAATCTCCTGCCCGGAATCCCGAATGTAATCGGGCACGGAATCATTCAGAAATCTCTGTAAAATAATTCCGGCTATTTCTTCTTCATGCATGCTCATGGCGCGGCTTCCCTCTTCCTCAAATATCAGCATTTCTATCTGAAAATTGCAGCGATTTCAAAAGTTTTACTTATCCTGTTCTGTTTTTTTTGACAAGGTAAAAATCTTTTTTTCGCCTTTCTTTCAAAGAAATTCGCACCATGAGCCGTGCAGTATCGTTAACCTACAAAGCAAACGTCACGCAGATCGCCGGTCAGGGAGAGCGCACCGTCCGCAGTGATCTCAAACGTATGCTCCACTCCCATCATGCCGAGACCTGGAACGCCAATTTTTGGCTCGATAGCGACAGTCATGCCCTGTTCCAGAGGTTCCATAAATCCTTTGGCAAAAACAGGAAATTCATCCATAGCCAAACCGATGCCATGGCCAAGGAACGCAACGCGATCCTTTCCAGCTCCCATAAACACGTCTGCAAAACCTTCTTCAGCCGCAATTGCCTGCGCTCTTTCCCATATTTCAAAGGGAATAGCTCCGGGCTTCAGTGCCGCAGCCGTCTCTTCCATAACGCGCATGCACGCATCCTGAGCCCGGCGCAGCACATCGGGCATCGCCACGCCTTCAGCCCAGTACACCAGCGTACGATCAGTTGTATATCCCTCAACACTGAATCCCAGATCCGTTGTCAAAGGCTGATTTTCATGCCAGACCGTTCCGGCATCTCCCAGGAAAGGCATCGCCGGATGCAGTCCACGGCAACCGAGAGGTCCGTCGTAATACGTCGGATAATTACCAGAATCACCTGCCGAAACATATCCCGCGTAATTTTCCTCTCCATGAGCATTCATACGAATCATTCCGCTGCTGCCGCATTCCAAAAAGATCTTCAAAGCCGTTTCGGCGATCTCCAATTCCGTCATTCCCGGATGAATCCGTTCAGGAATCAGCTCTTCCAGAGCCCTGCGATGCCGGGAACCGCAGAGACGCATTTTATTCAGCTCCCATTCCGATTTTACGGCCTTAGCTCTGGAAAGCACACCGTCACAGGCCAGGAAACTCGTATCTGCGACACGTCCCTGAAGCATTTCAGACATGCTCCATGTAAAACCGTTTTTGTCAACAGCAATGACCGGCGTCAGAGGGCTTCCGAAATCGCTGCAGATCCCCACAATATCCCGATAGGAACGAAAAGAAGCAATATTCGTGCAGGGGGATTCCAATTTAGCCCGTTCAAGCCCCTTGCGCACCATCAAAACGGGAGAACCGTTCATCGGGATCCACAGCAGCCCCAGAGCCAACGTCCCGGTTAGATAGTAAATATTTGGTCTTGAACAAATCAAAAGCCCGCCTGCCTGAGGAATCATCGAAGCCGCCAGGGTTCGACACCTTTCCAGCCGACGCATCATTTCTGCAACAGGAAGTTTTTCAAGGGAAGTTGGCATTTTTTCTCCTCACAGTGTTATCTGTCTGCATCTACCGCCTTTGCGGTCTTCCTCATCTGTATTTGTATGTTTTTCAGCTTTATCCCGCAAGAAAAACTGGCGTCTGCCGATTCACACCCTATCAGTATTGCGTACACAATTCAAATATCTCCAGCTTACAGACTGAACAGACTTCCTCGTTGCGGTTCAATCAGAACACCTTTGAAGGAACGCCGATGCTGCGGACAGGGACCAGCCCGCCGCAAGGCTTCAAGATGTTCCCCTGTGCCATACCCTTTATTCTCTGCAAACCCGTAACCCGGATACCGCAGATCCAGAAAATCCATCAATCTGTCCCGAAAGACTTTTGCCAGAATTGAAGCTGCGGAAACCGCCGGAATCCGCGCGTCTCCTTTAATGACAGACCTCTGTTTCGGAAGGCGGTCCTTCAGACAGGTACGGGCAAAAAGAACATCGGGAATTGTTTTGCTTCCATCGATAAGCAGAAGCCGGGGATGCGGCCGAAGCTTGCAGACAGCACGACTCATGGCCTTGACCGAAGCCTGAAGAATATTGACGCGATCAATTTCCCCTGCGCTGATGACCCCAATCCCCCAGCTTACAGCTTGAAGGCGAATTGAAGCAGCCAAAAAATCCCTCTGCGCTGCCGAAAGCGTTTTGGAATCCGCAAGCCCTTCAATCCGACATGACTCAGGCAGGATCACAGCCGCAGCAACCACAGGCCCGGCCAGACAGCCACGACCGACTTCGTCGACGCCTGCCGCGGGAAGGAGATTCGGTATTTCGGATCCAGTACCATCTATTGACAGAAGCATATAATTTTATAAAAATTAAAGTTTAAAAAATATTATTTGAAAAAGTTTCATATCATGGAAGAATTTGTTCAAGGCAATGCCATCAGCCTTATTCTCAACAGGGAAAACGACGAGCTCCTTAACATCACAATCGGCTGGACAGCAGATCTTTATGTCGCACATCGCCGTATCCCCCATTGCACCAATGATCTCTGGCACATGGAACTTCTGCGTTTCGAACAGGGATATAAGCCTTTCTGGCCGGAAGAACACCTGTGTCTGCGTCGTCTGACTCCGTTTGCAACGCGAGTTTGCCAATATGTACAATCTATCCCTTACGGATCCATTCGAGGCACACAGGATATTGCCGAAAAGCTGGGAATGCCCCGAGCCGCCCGCCATGTCGAAACTGCTGCAATCAATAACCCATGGCCTCTTCTGGTGCCTTCGCACCGTATTATCGGGGTTTCAAGGCAGAACAGCACAGGTGAAGGACTGCGCGACAACGAGCTGAGAGCCTACCTTCTGGCCTGTGAAGGCCGCAGACTGTAGAGTTTGTACTACTCTTCCTCATCCTGAAGCCTGCGCAAGGCGGATATGGTTTTCTCATAAACACAATCCGCATGCTGAAACTGTTTCCGCCCTTCTTCCAAATGGCCATTGCGCAGTATTTCTACAAGGCTGTCCACTTCTTTGTCCAAAGCTGTAAAACTCAAATTTTTACAAACGCCCTTTAGCGTGTGCGCGGAACGGAAAGCTTGATCCGTATCGCCATTCTGCAAAGCACTGCGCAGATCCGCAAATGTACTATCCTTTAAAAACATCAGCCCAAAACGGCGAATCATATCTTCTCTTCCCAATCTGGAAAGGATTTCTGCGTAATTTCCGCCCAGTTCATCGTAACATGTCTGAATGCTCACTGCTATTTTCCTCATTTATCTGAACCGCTTACTTTTCCAGAAATCTATCAGGCAATTCCAGAAGATCTCTGATCGAGCTTGAAGCCTGACTCAGAAGAGACAGCATCTCTTTGAAAAAACTGTTTAAATTTTCTGAATATTCCCGCAACAGCCTGAACAGCACAGGATTAAAGATCCCACACTCTCCGTTAAGAATCATAGCAACGCTTTTTTCGTGACTGAAACTTGGTTTATATACTCTTTCGCTTCTGAGCGCATCATAGGCATCTGCCAGGGAAACTACCTGTACGGCGATCGGAACAGCATCTCCAGCCAGGCCATCAGGATATCCCCTGCCGTCCCAGCGCTCGTGATGCCAGCGGGCTATCTTATACGCAAAACAGATCATTCTATCCTGAGGAAATAGCGGCATATGAGCCAGCATTTCCGCACCTTCTAAGGCATGTTGCTTCATGATCTCAAACTCTGAGCAAGTCAGTTTTTCGGGCTTTTTGAGAACGGCATCAGGCACAGACAGTTTTCCGATATCATGAAGAGACGATGCAATCGCAATGAGATTGCAGTCTGTCCGGGAAATAACATAGCGATCGGTATACTCCAGCAGTGCGTTCAGAAAGAACTTCGTCAGTCCGATCAGATGAAACATATGCGGTCCACTTTCACTGCTGCGAAATTCCACCAAGCTGCTTAAAATATTGATCAGAACGAGTGCATCCTGTTCCTGTGTCTGCTGAGAACGCTGATGCTGCAAAAGGTAATATTTTTGAATCTCAAGAATATTCTGAATACGGCGCAGAAGCACTGTTTTCTGTATGCCGCGCTCTAAAAACTCCATAGCCCCTTCAACATAGCCTCTATGCAATGTTTCAGAACTGTTATCGTTTGAAATAATAATAACAGGAATTTTATTTATGAGCTTCAAATGTTTCATTTCATGCAGGACATCAAATCCATCGACTTCCGGCATCACCAAATCCAAAAGAATCAGATCCAGCTTTTGTCCGAAATACATGATCTTTTCAATCCCTTCCCTGCCCCCGCAGGCGATCTCCAGATGGTAATGATCCTGCAGCATATACGAAAGGATTTTGAGATTTATCTCAGAATCATCAATAATTAAAATGTTCTGCTTTTGAAATATTGCGTTACTCACTCTCTTTCTACCGCGGCTCTGAGTTTGTTTTCAGTACAGACAGATTCTGTACAGCATCCTGAAAAACGGCATAGCTGTCAAAATGCACATCCGCATTCAAATCAGATCGCCGATAGGCAATACGCACCGTTCCACCGCCGCAAGCCGCTGCCATATCCGTTGGACTGTCTCCGATAAATCCAACGCACGCCCCTTCAGCACCCCAGAGAGCCAGCGTTTGAATAACTCCGTCCGGATCAGGTTTGGGGCGTACTCTCTCTACGGTCATCACCGGATCGAACAAGTCTCTCAGTGAAAATCTATCCAGCACATCCCACATGCCTGAAGAACGGTTAGTATGGATGCCAAGCCGGATTCCCATCGCATGCAGACTTCTCAAACACGACACAACACCTTCTTCCAGCTTCAGACGCGGCAGAGCGTACTCGCTATACAGAATCTTATGCTCCGCGACATACAGCAACTCAGGCATTTCCTCAGGCGGAAAAATATGCTCCAATGCCTGATAGGCCGTCGACATCTGCGTATACGCCGCCTGCTCTTCTGTCATCGGAGGATGCCCGAATTCCTGAAGCAACCGATTATAATAACTTCGGTTCGCTTCAAACGAATTGATCAGCACACCGTCGCAGTCAAAAATCAATCCCGTCAAACCACGGGGGAAGCAGCGTTTCAGGGATATTTCCAGCCTTTCAGCATTCATGCCTTTGCCCCCATATCAGCGACAACAACCCGAATGCGGCGCGCAGACTGTATTTCCCTGCTTCCCACAAGTGTTCCGGCAGAAATGGTTGTGGCGCGAAACGCAAGTCCCTGAGGAAGTCTCTCCTTTTCCTCTGTATCGGGAAACTCATCAAACACAAGATCTCTGTCTTTCAGTATGCGCGGGTCGTCCGTTACAAGGACACTATCTTCCGGCAGCGCAAAAAGCATGGCCCCCAGCATAATTCTCCAGTTTGGCAACATGTCTATCCCGCCGTCGGGGAAAAAATTCTGAAACATATCCGCAGGCAGGTTTTCATCTTCTTCTAAATTCCCTTCAAAATGCTTCCTCAGCACTGACGCCTGATCCAGAAAGCTGCTTGCGGCTTCTCTCGCAGCCAAAATCCTCTCTTCCTGAATATAGCCGAGGAGTAGAATTTTCCGGGCGCGTGCCTCAGCGGCATCTATTTCAGGAAGCCGTTCCCTTCTTGCAAAACCAGCCAAATCTCCAGCTTCATCAGCCGACATTTTCCTCTCAGGAAAGGCGAATTTCGTCTGCATGGCGTCCAGCCGTTCCAAATCTGCTGCACAGGCATCAATTTCTCTTCTGGAATATGCCCATTCCGGAACGATGTCTCCAGGCTGCGCTTCTTCACGGCAGATACAGAGAACAGGAATACTTTTCAGAACATGGGGACGGAATTCCCGATGCATTGTCGGAATATACGCGAATGTTTTAGACATGACGGCTCCGTCGTTAAGGCAAAAATCATGAGTCGGCTAAAAAATTTTTCTTTCACATTGCGAAAGTACAGTAAATACTTTATCATAGCAACGATGATGAAATCAATAGATGTTTCCTAGTCCATGTTACTGACAGGATGTTTCTCTTTATGCAAACCCATCCGCAGCGCATCGGTATTCTCGGCGGCACATTCAATCCTATTCATATCGGCCATCTGCGTTTTGCCAGATCCATGGCGGACACTCTCCATCTTCAGCAGGTTCTGCTGATGCCCTGCACCGTGCCTCCTCACAAAGCGGCATCCGGCATTCTGCCTTTTGCAACGAGAATTACGATCCTCAAAGCCGCTCTTCAGGATACGGCAGACAATCGTCTCTGCATCTCGTCCCTGGAGGCCGAACTGACTCCCCCTTCATACACATGGAATCTCCTTACCGCTTTCCGGAAAAAACATCCCCAAACCGAACCTGTCTTTGCTCTTGGAGGAGAAGACTTCACCCTGCTGCGTACCTGGTATCGGGGGATGGAGCTTCCCAAGCTGACACATCTGTTCGTAGCTCCAAGATCCGGACGCGAAGCAGAAGCCTTCAAATCATCGGTAGAAGCATATTGGCCTGGATCCGTGATCAAGCAGAACGGATCCCTGCTTGAAGCTTCTCCAAATGGCATGAGCTATCGCTGCTATTTTTTTCCTCTGCCGCACTTGCAAGTCAGTTCCTCGCATCTCCGCTCCGTATGGATGGCTGGAGGCGATATTTCCCGTTTTATTCCCCATTCTGCACTGCAATATCTGGAAGCTCATCGCGATGAAATCACAAAAATCTGGAATGAGGCACCAGTCGGAGATCCTCAATGAACACAATGCTGGCCATCGCGGCCGGAGGAGCCTGCGGGGCACTGCTGCGCTTTGCCATAGCCGTTCAGTGTGTCTCTTCCCTTCATAATCCGCTTGCTGGCACAATACTGGTCAATGCCTTCGGTTCTTTTCTCATGGGCGTGCTGTTGGCTTTTTCAGAATCGCACGGTGAAAGCCCTGTCCATTTGTGGATCTCCCGGGGCTTCCTGGGCGCGCTGACCACATTTTCAACTTTTTCGTTCGAAACGTTCAGCCTGCTGCAAAAAAACAAAACCGGATCCGCAGCAGCATACTGGATTCTGACTCTTCTTTGTTCGCCCATGCTGGCCGCTTCGGGATATTTCGGAGTAAAACTGTGTTTCATCTAGCCGTATGCGTCATGCTTGGAGGCGCACTGGGATCAGCTTGCCGCTATCTCACGGATACCCTTCTCTCAAATCTCGATATTCCATTTACCCTGCTCTGGATCAACGGCTGCGGCTGCTTCTTCATGGGCTTTTTCCGAAGCTTATCCATCAGAAAACACATTGCAGACTCACTGTCCGCAGGCATAGGAACAGGCTTTCTCGGATCCTTCACAACTGTTTCAGCCTATGCGGCGGAAACTCTGTCTCATCTTCTTTCCAAAAATTCAACCTCCGCCCTCTTCACTATTTTTTTTCATGCCGTTTTCTGCCTC
>JAQXLA010000024.1 GCA_029011315.1 Desulfovibrionaceae bacterium | reverse complement strand
CCCCTACGGAATTACACAGCTCTCAAACAACTTTATCATCACCATAACTGCATCTTTTGCCTTATTCCCCTACGGAATTACACAGCTCTCAAACTCCAAATCATCATTTGGAAAACCAAGCAGCAATCTTGGCGAGCATCCGCAGGATCGTTTTTCATTTAAAATTCACACAAATCTTTGTCAATTGTTATGCGACGCTCTCTATTACGCCGTGCATGGGAGCATCCTTCCAGCATGATGACATGAAATCCATGACTTTCAATCGTTTCCATGAACAGATCCGTTTCTTCGTCCGTAAAATAGGTTCGGAAGTTGACAGTAAAGAAACACTTCTCCCGATCGAATTCCCGAATAAGTTCCATATAATCAATAAGTTTTTCCAGCCTGTCTTCGTATTCATCGCGGACTCCGATTCCGACAGCTTTCAAAATGCTGGGAAACGAAAGTTTCAGGCACTGAATATCGCAGGGAAAGGAAAACGCCAGATCATCGATATGCCGCTCAAGCGCAGAAATCAGCTCCGCCGTACGCATATGGTGCTCAGGGGCGACAGATTCCTTTTCCAGAGACGAAACAATCTTCGCCTGAAGCTGCCTGCTGTTGATATCGAACGTCAGAAGATCCTGGAGAAGTTCCGCCATTTTTGCCATATCTACAGGCTGGTTCTCTTCTGAGAGAACCGACAGCCCGGCCTCTCCCCGGATCTGCAGGGCTATATCGCCGATGATTTCGCGAAAGCAGCGAGGCTCTTCAATAACGATGCTCTGAATTCCCGGCAGACCGGTTTCAGCCTGAAAGCCCATGTCAGGATGTACGAATCTCATAATATCACCGTCCGATCCGGCGTAGAGAGAATATCCGTATGCAGCTCGCCTGTAATGCAGCGAATTCTTGAAAACTGCTTTTCCGTAACGACAAGAAGCTGGACAATGCCTTCCGAAGGCGCTGCCTGGCGAATTTTTGATTCCATGAGATCCGCGCTGCCGGAATTGACTATCAGTTTGCAGTACACGGATTCCTGCATCATGACAAATCCGCTGCTGATCAGAAATTTTCTAAATCGGCTGTATTGCCGCCTGTTCTCCAGCGTATTCACCGGCAGATCGAAAAACACGAGCATTCGCATAAATCTCCAGCTCATACCGGGTGCCAGCTTTTTACAAGGGAGGCATTGCCTGCATGCAGCGCGTCAAACACGCTGCGGACATAGATCCGAATCGCATTCAGAGCCGTCTGACGGCTATCGTCAATCAGCACTTCTCTTTCCAAAATCGCTGCCAAAGAATGCTTCTCTTCCGTTCCGAACGCTGCGGGAGACAGCGCAACCACTTCCCTGTCAACGAGGACACGGAACGGCTCCATGAGATCGCTTGACAGATTAAAAGCGTTAAACGCCCCCCTGTGGCATAGGCCAAGCTGCGCGGAATAGCCTCCAGCAGCAATTTCACGGCTTACTGCCGCAAGAATGACAGCATACCCGTAATTCAACGCCGAGTTCAGGACATTATCGTCTGACCGCGAAAAATCCTTTCCAAAGAGCGCGTTGAAATAGACTTTTGCCGCATGGGCTTCCCGATGCGTCGGATCGAATATTTCAAGAGAGTCCAGATAGGAGCGAATGAGCTCCGTTTCGCGCAGCAGTCCGAGATCTTCCATAAATTCCGCCTGACGGGCCAGCTTCTCGGCGATTATGGCTGTCCACACCATGCCTTTTCGATCGACATCCCAGCTGATCTGTTCCTGAAGACGGGACGGACTGCTGTAATGCGCGCTGTACGGGACCAGTTCGGCAAGAGGAAGATGCCGTTCGTCGCAGAAAACGACCCGTACCTTGCGTTCGACCAGAGCGTTTAAAAGCACGGTAGTCATCGACACGGCCGGATTCTCAAGAATCAGAATTGCGATTTCGTCCAAGAAAATCCGACTGATTTCCTCGGATCTGACAATCATGAAGCCCATCTTGAGATCCAGCTTGCATCGCTTCGATATGACGACGGTTCTCCAGCTCATAGCAGATCAATCAAGTTGCCGCTGTCACGGACGAAAAGCCCGGCAGCGGACATGTCAAGAAGCCTGATATCGCTATAGTTCTTTGCCATATTGGAAAGTCTGGCCGGTATGCGTTTCGTACCGGACAGGTTGCCTCCAATCATTGTCAAATTACAGTTGGCAGCCTTGCCAAACCAGGCGATGAGCGAATTCAAGACAGCAATCTGCTCAATGTCTCTCAATTTGGAAAAAGCTTCTTTTCCCTTGTCCAGAATGTCGGCTATGCTTTTGCTTCCCGGACACAGTGAAAACGGCTTATTCTGCAATTTCTTCTGAATGATGGCGTAAAGCTTTTCATTGTTTTCTTTCGTCACCTTGTCTCGATTTGAGTCCACGGTGATCTTTGGATTGCCTTTTATTTTTGCCGCTATGCGTTCCAGCACTCTGGCATATTCATAAAAATCCGTCTTGTCAGGATCGTCAGGATCTTTTCCGAGCACTAACGGAGTCAGCAGCTGCACGACTATCATCTTGCCTCCACTACTTTTACCGCGCACTGTCAGCCTTACATTGTCAAGAGAAAGCACGCTGTCAATCTTCACAGGACGAAGCCCCAACGGAAAATCCAGTCTTTCAATCACGCCATTTCCAGCCAGAGAGGGCAGTCTCCTTTCAGCATATCGCATCGCATTCTCTCTGCTTTTCAAGACGCCTGCCGCGTCAATCAATTCCACAGGCATGAAAACGGCATCATGTCTGCCTTTCTGATAGAAGGAAACGAGCAGAAAAAATGCGGTCGTTGCATTGTCAAATCCTCCGTACTTTTCTACCGGCAGGCTGGTCTTAATGGGCATGAGAGCGTCCGATTTCTTCGCAGGGAGAGGATTCTGATCGTAAAATCCGCCGCTCTTGCCTTTCTTCCTGCATATCGGCATGGAGGTAAGGCGGACGGAGTTGGTCTCCATGACTCTGCGAACGAATGCTACTGACTTGGATCCGTCCCACGACGCCTGCGCTACAGCGTCCTCAAAAACTTTTTGAGTTTTGATACTGTATATGCCGGAAACGCTGAATATTCTGCGGGAAAATTTCATATTCCATACGTTTCCCACAACGATATTGAGATACGCATCCTTCGCATGGTGAAAATCATTCACGGAACGACATTTCAGCATGTTGAATTGATGTCGGAAATCTGAAACAAGTCCGGCCTTGACAGGCACGATTTGCACCCTGCCCCTGAATTTTTCCGAAAGCAGCGTGCCAACGGCCTTGGAAGACTGCCTTGTTTCCACAAGCTGCCGGTTGATAAAACTCCACTTCTCGTCTTCAGTAAATGGCGTGGAACGAGTCAGCCTTCGAAATTTCTCATCAGACATCAGTCCATGCTGCCTGAGACGAGTCCATAAGCCGTGCATCTTTTCCCGTATATTCTTATCAAGAGGATATGTGCTGCCCTTGTGGCCGTTCACTTCGCTTTTGACCAGCACCTTGTTATTGATGATGCTGTCGTCCTTGACAACCGACTGAGGCCAGATATGGTCGATGTCGTAGACATTTTCATTCAACTTGTCGAGTTCTAAATTGGTTCCCGTATAGGCGCACTGTCCATTTTGAAGAAAATAGAGGAAGAGCTTGTCGCGCTGCAGACTGCTGTCATCCACTCCATCAAGGGCTTTTCTTACGGTGTCATCGGCGTCAAAATTTTTATAAAGCTCCAGCAATTGCTCTTTGCGGCTCCTGGTGCGCTTTCCCTTGAGATCAGGCTGATCTCCGCGTGCCATCTCTATGAAGATTCGCGTCGGAGGGCATCCCATGGCTTTTTCCACATCAGACACTATGGCAAGCGTGCGGAAGACGGAACGCTTCACGGCACCGGAAAGACGCAGCTGATCCATGCGCTCCTCGAGCGTCAGATGCTTTTCCGCCCAATATTTCTCTTCAATGCTGTCAATTTCCTTTTTAAATGTATATTTGGAGGACAGCAGTCCCATGAGGTTGTCGCCAGTTTCACGCAATCCCTGCATGATCGTCATTTCCTCGCCGGTCTCCCTGCATATTCCCCTGATTCCTTCAAGAAACCGTCGTGAAAAGCTGCCGAAACCCTTGTAGCCGAGGTTGGCAATGTAACGAATGTCATCGTCAGAAAGAGCAGGATAGTTCCGCTTCAGCCAGCGGCGCAGGCGTCCCCTGTCTTCCGTGTATGCCATGCGGGTGATGATTGCCTCCGCGTCGCTGCGCGTAAGGAGTCCGGCATCAAGCAGACGCGAGAAGGCAATATAGGGCCTCATGCTTGACTTTATCGTGATGTCAATGCCCGTAATTCTGCTGTTTTTACGCGCCAATCCATGCGAAATCAGCCACTTCTCTATATCTACCCTCCTGATGCGGGCACGCTTCATGAAAAGCTCCTGAAACATCGAATTTCTGCACGCAGGAGGAATCGGAGCATCATCCACCTTGAGGGGAGCTAGCTCGTTTAGTACCGTGAATTCGCTGTAGAGAATCGAATTTTTCGGCAGGACGGATTCTTCAGGCAGATAGGTACAGGAATTCGTCATCCTTCTGATGAATTCCTGTTCGCTGCGATCGAGATCAATCTTCTCTGAAAAATTCCATGGAAGAATTTTGCCCGGAGCCTTCCTGACTGCCCATGAACGTGGAGAGGCAGCATTCAGCGGCCCAACGAAATAGGGAATTCGATGATCGAATATCGCAAGGATCTTTTCGTCGACGCTCCGGCCGGCTTCATCCTTCTCCGTGAGAAAAGGCAGGTAGATCTTTGCGTTATCCAGAATACGCTTGAGTTCCAGGCGGTAGCTCTGCTGCGGGATGACCCGATTATCGGTATCCTTCTGGCGTGGCAGAAAATCATTCGCTCCTATTCTTTCCATCACGGAGACATAGCCCTGCCTGTCCGCGTTTTTAACAGCTCCGGCCATGTTCTCCAACGTCTTTTTCAGATATTCGAGAAAACCATTTTTACTCGCTCTTTTCGGCTTGTCATTATCAGAATGATTCACCTTGCAGGCGTATGCGGCATAGTTGTTCAGATCCTTGCGGACAGTGGAAAAGACCTCAGAATACTGGTCAGGAGCATACTTTTTGATGAAATTCTTAAGCCATTTAAGATCTCTGCCATGCTGTTCATAGACTTCGACCTTCGCCTCGGAAATATACTCACAGCCGTTTTGTGCGGAAACAAGAAGCGCACAGTCATATATGTTGCGCAGTTCGGCAAGAAAGTCGCCATCCTCTCCAAGCTCGAGCACAGTATTTTCAAACTCAGCAACATCGGCAAGCGACACCTTT
The DNA here is from genome assembly GCA_029011315.1 of Desulfovibrionaceae bacterium. Classification (GTDB taxonomy): domain Bacteria; phylum Desulfobacterota; class Desulfovibrionia; order Desulfovibrionales; family Desulfovibrionaceae; genus Bilophila. Next base: position 974 of record JAQXLA010000024.1, on the reverse strand, counting down.
TTATCGCTGTATTCAGCTTGCCCGAACAGTTCGCTCAGCTTTACCTGCGCACCGCAAAGGAGCTGGACAGCCTTTTCAAGAGAAAATCTGTCATCTTCGCCTATTTCCTTTGAAGGCTTTCTGCCTCCGAGAAGCTTCTCAACGTACTGCGTTTTCTTGTTCGCCACTCCAATGCGGCCGCTCAGCACGGACAGCACATCCTGGAAGGAAACGGAGTCGTTCCATAAATGCGGATACCCCCGAACATCCAGCCATTCCTGAAAACGGGAAAAAACGTGTTCGGCATTCAGCAAGTCCATCGCCGAATCACTATCGACATCGAAAAGAAAATGTCCCCGATGGGCTGCAAGCCACGCACAGGCCAGAAAGACGAGACGCACGTCATGCGGTTCTGACGAACGCATCAGATCAAGAATCAGATGATGAATGGTGGGATAGGCCTTATGGTAGTCCTTGTCCGTGTAGCCAATGTCATTGAAAAGCGTATGCGCTTCCTCAGCATCGTCACGCCATAAGCGGGCGGATGCAAGGCGGTGAAAAAAGTGGCTGTCGACTTTGGCTATCTCCTGGGCAAAGAGTTCCTGAAGAAGCCTGACTCTCTGCTGACGCCGGACAAGCCTGCGGCGGGCCGTTCGCACCTTGCGCCGGTCGACAGCAAGTTCAGCTTCGTCAAACGTCGTCGCACCCCACATTGGCTCACCTTTGAACTTCATCAGCGCGTAGTTTTCGTCAGTCACAGCGTACCCGACGGAACTTGTACCTATATCAAGCCCAAGATAGTACTTTTTCATATTGACACTCCGTATATATTGCGAGTATTCTAGTTCCGTAGTTACACCCTACGGAACTACACAGCAAGTTCAAATAAGAATTTTTCGACATCACCGGTTTATCCGGATGCACAGTGTGTGCAAGCAAAGGGACTCCGATCGGAGTCCCTTTGCTTGCATTTGGCAGGGATCAACACGACGAAT
>JAQXLA010000023.1 GCA_029011315.1 Desulfovibrionaceae bacterium | reverse complement strand
CTCTTTGATCTTGAGGGCAGCAGACACCTTGTGCGGCCAGCTTTCAATTTCCCTGTTGTCAAGCCATACATCCACTTCGGGAAGCTCCGCAGCCAGATCCGCAACGCCGTAACGCCCGACAAGGCACCCGGCCACGGCAATCACAGGCCGGGTCTTCTCGCCTTCCAGATCCGCAAGAATCTGCGCGATGGTCTGTACGGACTCTTCGACAGCCGGCGCAATAAACGCACATGTATTGACAAATACCAGATCCGCCTGATCCGGCGTGTCCACGGGAAGAGGATGAATCCCGAGAGACCCGAAAAAATGCTCAGTGTCCACCCGGTTTTTCGGACATCCGAGACTGACAGAATAGCAGCGGACTTCTTTCATGTGCGCTTCTCCTCTTTCTCTGCTTGCCTTTTTCAGCTATAAAACAGAAAATACTTCGAAACGTACTGTATATCCATCTCTTTTTTCTGACAAGAGAGCTGAGGAGAGAACATATGCACCAGGAAAGGACGATGGTTCTGGCAACTCGCAACAAGGGGAAAATCCGCGAGCTGGCCGAGCCTCTGAAGGCGTTCGGCATACGCCTTCTTGGTCTTGACGATTTTCCGGAAATACCGGAAATTGCAGAGACGGGGCTGACTTTCGAAGAAAATTCCCTGATCAAGGCTTCCTTTGCCGCCAAGATGTCCGGATTGCCGGCTATTGCCGATGATTCCGGGCTTGAAGTCGATGCGCTTGACGGTGCTCCGGGCGTTTTTTCCGCACGATATGGAGAAGACGAACCAACAGATCCTGCGATGAGCCGCGATGATCGCAACATCAGAAAACTGCTGCGCAATCTTCAGAATGTTTCCGCATCCCGCAGATCAGCGCGATTCCGCACCGTTATGACGATCTGTCTTCCAAACGGAACCTACCTTTCCGCAACAGGTGTCTGGGAGGGACGCATTCTTGAAAAAGCCAGAGGGACGAATGGCTTTGGCTATGATCCCGTTTTCCTTGATCCGGAACTGGGCTGCAGCGCGGCGGAATTATCTCGGGAAGAAAAAAATGCCCGCAGTCACCGGGGCAAGGCTTTAAGACGCCTGCTTGAAGAGCTGCCGGGGTTTCTCTCCCGATCCGTTTCAGAACAGGCTTGACTTCATTCCGTTCCGCATTATTTCATAACACCGATTGGCTTTCTTTACGGATTATCATCAACAGGAGCATCTTCCGTGAATATGCAGACCATCAAGAAAGGCATTTCCTACTGCAAGGCCATCATGCGCAATGGCTACGACGCCTACGCCATCAATGCGCCCCTGCAGAAATATCTGATTGAGAAAACGCAGAAGCTTGAAGTGGACATAGCCTGCGCCTGCGATGCCGCAACGCTGTTCAAAATTCTTCCGGCTGCTGAAAGATTCGATGAATTCGGCGCCTTTGCAAAACTGACAGACGAAGACATCACGCTGTATTTCTACCCTGCTGACGTGGAGGACGCTTCGCATCCAGAACATGGGCAAATGCGCATGACGCCCCGACTGCTCAATAGCCTGAGAATCCTGGAACAGGATGAAAAATATGTATCCAACGACGATGCTCAGGAAAATGAAGCCGACCAGTTTGAAGATCTGCAAAAGGAAGAATCCGTTCGTCTGCGCGGTGTTCCAAGCGTCACGCTGAGTTACAATTATCTGCTGGCCATCAGGGCTCTCCGTTTCGCGGCCAACTACGACATGCCCATTGAACCGCATACATGGATGGCTATCATTCAGTCTGCAAAACGTGTTCTGGACTATGTCCCGATTCCGAAAATCATGGATGAATGGAAAAAAGTCTCCGCAGAATCCATGTGGCGTTTCGTCCGCCTGCTGTTTGACAGCCATATTCTTCACGGTCTGATTCCCGAACTGGCTTCCCTGGCATGCGTGGTGCACGAGCGGGACGATACGGATACGCATACCGTTGAAAATGTCTTTGATCACACCATTCAGGTCATGCGCCTGTATCCGACCGATGATCTCTCCATGGACTGGTACGGAACTTTTGCGGCCATGTTCCACGATATCGGCAAACTGTATACTGCGGAATATACCAATGGGCAATGGACATTCTATCAGCACCACCGTGTCGGTGCCGGTGTCACACGCAAGATTCTCCGCAGTCTTCACTTCGCCCCCGAGGATATCGATCTGATCTGCGATCTGGTTCGCCATCATATGATGTTCCAGTTCATGCTGACAGACCGGGGCATTCGCCGTTTCTGCGAGCTGAAGGAACAGAAGCGTCTGATTGCCCTGTGCAGAGCCAACATTGAGGCTGAAGACGGCAACTATACGTCGTTCAATCACAACCAGAAATACCTCACCAGAGCGGATTCTCCGGAGCTGATGCTGGAGCCGCTACTGAACGGCAATGAAATCATGGAATACACCGGGCTCTCTCAGGGACCGGAAGTCGGCGTCCTGCGCCATGCATTGCTGCAGGCTCAAATTGCCGGGGAAGTCACAGACAGAGAATCGGCCATTGCCTTTGTCCAAAATAAAAAATAAATAATGATCGATATTCTGAATCTTTCCTATGCGGAATTGGAAGCTCTCCTGACGGAAACGCTGGGAGAGCCGAAATTCCGTGCCGTACAGATCTGGCAATGGCTGTGGCAAAAACTGGCATTGTCCTTTGACGAAATGAGCGACGTTTCCAAGTCAACGCGGGCAAAACTTCAGGAAATTGCTGAAATACGCTATCCGGAAATCGTTGAAGCACAGGTTTCAGCTGACGGAACGGAAAAACTGCTTCTCCGTCTGCACGACGGGGCTTTGGTGGAAACCGTTCTGATTCCCAGTACAGGACGAGATGGAAAAATCCGCATGGCGCAGTGTGTCTCCTCCCAGGTCGGATGCGCCATGGGCTGCACATTCTGCAGCACTGGCGGAATGGGTTTCGTACGCAATATGACGGCAGGAGAAATACTCGGTCAGGTTCTCGTCGCCAGAAAGCGGCGTGGAGACACCCGCATTGATCATCCCATCATTCGCAATCTCGTCTTTATGGGGATGGGCGAACCGCTTTTGAATCTTCGGGAAGTCACCAGAGCTCTGGAAATGCTGCATCATCCGCGGGGAATGGACTTTTCCAGTCGGCGCATCACGGTTTCTACCTGCGGCATCAAAGCCGGATTGCAGGAACTGGGAGAAAAAGGACTGTCTTACCTCGCCGTTTCCCTGCATGCGCCCAATCAAGCACTTCGCGAACAAATCATGCCGAAAGCTGCGCGCTGGCCTCTGGACGATTTAATCAGCACTCTCGCCGACTATCCCCTCCAGACGCGGGAACTGATTACCTTTGAATACCTGCTTCTCGGCGGCGTCAACGACTCGCCTGCGCATGCGGCCGAACTGGCCAGGCTCATACGCACGCTGAAGGCAAAAATCAATCTTATCGCGTACAATCCCTCTTTTGATGCCAGCGGAAGCACCCCTTACAGAGCCCCATCTGAAGAATCCATTCTGGCTTTTGAAAAAGTTCTCTGGGATCACAATATCGTTGCCGTACTGCGCAAAAGCAAAGGACAGGACATCAAGGCAGCCTGCGGCCAGCTTCGATCTGACTATCTCAGCAAAGCTTCTCCTAAATGACCACAACGGCATAAATGCCTGCTTATGGTTTTTATGCCGTTTTCCATCCGCAGACGACTTCAGTTTTTTCTACGTCGCACATTCGCCGCCCGGGCACGGACTTCCATCGCTTCAGGAAACATCTCGGCCGCCATTTCCCGAAGCCGATTTTTTCGCACCTTGCCGCTTGCCGTAAGTGGATACGCATCGAGAACCGCTACATACTGAGGAATCTTATACCTTGCGATATGGCCGCGACAAAAGCTCCGAACCTGACTGAGCGTGATCGCTGCGCCATTACAGCTCAAAAAAAAGGCACCGACTTCTTCCCCATACCGCCTGCTGGGCACTGCAATGACCTGCACATCGGAAACTCCGGGCATGTTGAGCAGAAACTGCTCGATTTCCTTCGGCGAAATGTTTTCACCGCCCCGGATAATCATGTCCTTAATTCGCCCCGTGACTCTCAGATAGCCGTCCCGGGTAAAGCAGCCAAGATCCCCGGAATGAAGCCAACCCTGCGCATCGATTGCCCGGGATGTTTCCTGCGGCATATTGTAATATCCGAGCATAGTGTTATAGCCCCGGCAGCATATTTCTCCATTTTCTCCTTCCGCACATTCTTCTCCCGTATCGGGATTGACAATTCGAATTTCTATGCCCGGAAGAGGCTTGCCAACGGTATTGATTTTGCATTCCAGAGGGTCATCCGCTGCAGTCTGGGACATCACCGGAGAGGCTTCTGTCAACCCGTAGCAAATCGTAATTTCAGGCATGTGCAGAACGTCCATCACCTGACGCATCAGAGATTCCTGACAGACTGATCCGCCCATCACGCCTGTACGGAGCGTGGAAAAATCAAATGACGAAAAATTTCTGTTATCAAGAATTGCCTGATACATGGTCGGCACGCCATACAGTCCTGTACAGCGTTCCTGCTTGACTGCCATGATAACCTGTACTGAAGAAAAGGTCTCCAGAACAACCATTGTCACGCCATGACAGACACAGGCCATGATGCCGAGCACACAGCCAAAGCAATGAAAAAATGGTACGGGCAGACACAGGCGATCTTTGTGCGAAAAATGTTGTCTGGCACCAATCCAGTAGCCATTATTGCCGATATTGACATGCGTCAGCATTACGCCTTTTGGAAATCCAGTTGTTCCGGACGTATACTGCATATTGACCACATCGTATGGAGATACTTGAGCCTTGCGGGATGCGTAAAGCTCATCGGAAACCGTTTTCCCCAGTTCAACGATTTCTTCAAGCGTATACATTCCTCGGTGGGCTTGCTTCTCCATGCAAACCAGTCGTTTCAAATGCGGCAAAGATGCACTGTGCAAATGCCCCCGCCGCTGCCTGCGCATTTCCGGAATGAGTTCATAAACCGTATCGACAAAGCAATGATCTCGCAGCCCCTGGATGAAGAAAAGATTTTCACATTCAGACTGCTTCAGGAGAAGATGCAGTTCTTTTGCCCGATAGAGAGTATTGACAGTAAGCAGCACCGCGCCGATGCGGGCCGTAGCAAACATGAGCGTGATCCAGTGCGGCACATTCGTCGCCCATATTGCAACTTTTTCGCCCTTGCCTATTCCCATGGCGATCAAGCCGCGTGCCAAGCTGTCGACCTGAAAGGAAAGTTCTCTCCAAGTCCAACGAATGCCGAAATTGGGAAATACGACCGCTTCATCATCAGGATATTTTTCCGTACATGCGTCGAGGAGCTGCCCTAATGTCTTTTCACGCAGAACAAACTGCTCTTCCATCAAAAAATCTCCTCTTTTGATCAATCATACTGAATGCGTCGGCATTCTGCGCCTTTGCAGGAGACGCTAACGGCGTTCATGTCTATCACAAACTGATTCATTATCTTATTATACAATTTGATATTTTCTTCCATACGCCGTAAAAAGTCAAAGCAAATAAAGACAGAAAGGAAATCCAATGCAGCGTTCATCCATCCGTCAGGATTGTCCTCCTCTCTTCCGCAATATTCTTCTGGATCGAGACGGGACGGTTATCGAAGAGCGACACTATCTCCATGACCCGGATCAGGTTTCATTGATCTACGGTGTCGGTGCAGCAATGGCGAATCTTGCCCAAAAAGGCTGCCATCTTTTTCTTGTATCCAATCAGTCAGGAATTGGCCGGGGATTCTTCACATCTGAGGATGTGCAAAGCTGTCAAAACCGGCTGACACAGCTGCTGCATGTCTGCGGCGCCGAATTTGACGATGCATTATGGTGTCCGCATGCTCCGGAAGCAAACTGTCAATGCCGCAAACCCCGTCCGGGCATGTGGCAAACGCTCCGGGAAAAACACAGTCTGAATCCTGCTGAAAGCTGCATGATCGGGGACAAAATCGACGATCTGCGCTTTGCATCCGCCTGCAATCTGTTCGGCGTGCTTGTTTTAACCGGACACGGCATGAAAGAAGCCAGGCAAAACAATCTTCCCCTTCCCCAACAGGGGGAAATTATGCTTTTACCGCAAAAAAAGTGCGCCGTCGCCCCCGATCTCGTCATTGCGGCATCATTTATTCTCGGACAGATTTCTTCAGAAAAAATTTACCTTGCAGAAGCAGCAGAGTTTCTGCTGTAAAGAGCCTTTGTATAAACCGCCAGAGTCTGTTCCAGAAAGGCTTCATCCGTCAGTTCAGGCAGCCTTGACAGACTGCTGGCCGCAAGACGGCTTCTCCACGCAGGATCCAGAACAGCATGGGCAAGCTTCTGCTCCATGGCATCGACATCTCCCGGACAAAACAAAGCTTCATCAGAGAGGAGATCCGGCATGACTCCCACGGAAGAGGCAAGTATGGGCCGGGCACATGCCATCATTTCCAGAGCGGCTCGAGCGATGGCCTCGGACCATAAGGAAGGAATCACACCGATATCCAATGCGGAAATGCAGGCAGCGACATTATCGACCTTTCCCGTAATCATTGTATGCCGCCTCATGCCGTATGCATCAATCCACTTTTCAATTTCCCTCTGAGAGGTTGCCGTCGGGAAGCCAATCAGAACAATACGAAGATTCATTCCCTTGCGGATTAAGCGTGAAGCCACCTCCAGCAGCTCTTTCTGTCCCTTCACCCTGTCAAATCTTCCCAAAAGACCGATGACCGTTTCATCCGGACTGATGTGCCATTTATGCCGCATGCGCTCCGCTTCTTCTTTTCGGAAGGCAAACTGCTTTGTGTCAACGCCTCCGAAAATACAGCACAGCTGATCGGCCGGAACATGCATGACCTCAGAAAAATGCCGTTGCATGGCGGTATTGGTTGTAATAACGGCTTCAGCTGTCTGAGCATGCAGAAAACGGTTGATCAGTCCACTTTTCGGAAGACGCTGATCTCCTCGAGTACGGATAAGCGCATATTTTCCCGCATGTTTCAGCATTGCCCAAAATAAGAAAGACTCGCCTCTGTGACAATTGACAATATCCGGACGAAACGAACGGATTAGACGGCGCATGGAAAGCAGCAGACCGGGAAAATCCAGAGGATTTTTCGTATTCAGCGGCAGAGCAACCGTATTGAGCCCAAGCTGTTTTGCAATCTGAAAGGATTCCGTGCCGTCAAGCCCAACGACGAGAGATTCATGTCCCGCATCGCCCAGAAGCTTCGCCAGACGAATACCGTACCACGCTGTTGCATTAAACCAGCGGACATTGACTATCTGCAGTGTACGCATTGACACATCCTAATCGATCAAAAACATCGATCAAAAACAATAGCGACAGCCATCATGGCCGCCGCTATTGTCTGCATTCCATTCTGACTATTCCTTTTTTGCAGATTTTTTACCTTTTTTTACGGATTGTTTCTTGCTGACGGAAACCTGCTTCTTCGTTTTTGCTGACGACGATTTCACCACCGCCTTCTTGGCAGATCTGGCATTCTGCTTATGCCGAAGCTGAGAAGTTTTCTGAGTGGAAGTGGAAGCCAGATGCTTTTTGCCGAAGCTGCGCTTTTCCATTTTGGCAGATTTAGCAGACTGAGCTTTCTTACTGCTGCGCGCAATTTCTCTGAACGACCTTGCTTTTTTTCCGGATAAAGTTTTGCTGCTCTTTTTCCTTTCAGAAAAATATTTATGATTGGGCGAATCCAGCTTGCCCGATTCATGCATCGCCAGCAGATGCTTGGCATCATTCCTCTCTTCCAGCGTCATACCTTTAACGCGTCTGCCAAACAGAAAATTGGAGCGAAAATACGGCGTATCGATGGAAGTGATTTCCACACGCTTGTTAGTTCTGGGACTGTGAATGAATTTTCTGTCCCCAAGATAAATACCAGTATGGTATCCGCCTCGTCTGCGAAAAGAGACAATATCTCCGACGCGAAGATCATCAATTCTGGCAATGCGCCTTCCGATCTGCGACTGCTCTCTGGCTGTGCGGGGCAAATTGATGCCCACTCTCTGATAGGACCACCGGACAAAACCAGAGCAGTCAAAGCCGGCTGTCGTCGTGCCTCCAAATACATACCGAGTCCCCAAGGCACTTCTGGCCGTTTTTATCAGAGATTTGCCGTTGTACGTATGCGGAGTCAGAGCTGTGCGATAATCCCAGTCCGCCGGATTGGATTCCTCACGTTTTCGATCTTGAGGAAGATCTCCCAGCCCCTCACTATAGGGCATGACGCGGCTCTCATCCTCTTCCGAATCGAAGAAGCCCGCCAAGGCATAATTTTCTTCATTGTCGGAGAAAGCATCGTCATGCTTTTTCTGCGCACAGCCGCTTACCGCAGCCCATGTCGCGCAAAGCAGCAGAATTGTCAAAAGATGAAGATGAACTTTTCTCATGGATTGAAGCTAATGAACTCGAAAAACTTTGTCAAATCAATATTTTCCAATAAATACAGAAAAAATTTAATATTATACAAAAAATTTTACTATTTTCAGAAAAAAAATGGCATTTTTCAAAAAATTTTCCAAAATCGACGTACTATTCATTTTTGGCTGTCTTATCACCTCCATCCGTATCCGCATTGCTTTCTGAGCATTCCGCATCAAAAAGGCCGCAAGTTCGTAAGAAATGCGGCCTTAAAAAACTATCAGATTTTCACTAGACCACGCCGTGCTCTCCAGGTCTTTCATAGGCAGGCGTCTTCCGGACTGGACGAAGGTAATGCTCCGTATCGCCAAAAATCAGGAGTACCGGAGAACAGACAAAAATCGTCGAATACGTTCCGATGATGACACCGAGAATCATCGTCAGAGCAAAATCCCGAATGGTGTCTCCACCCAAAATATACAGACTGAGTGCCGCAACAAGCGTTGTAACCGACGTCATGATCGTCCGTCCGAGACTGCGGGTCACGCTGCTGTTGATAATATCGGACATAGCCTTGAGCTGCTTGGGCTTCTGATTTCTCAGTGATTCACGGATGCGATCATAAATAATAATCGTATCGTTCAGCGAATAGCCGACCAACGTCAGCAACGCGGCGATGATGTTCAAATCGAATTCACGCCCCAGCAGAATCAAAATACCTATCGTCGCCAGCACATCATGAATAAGTCCGATGATAGCACCAAGCGCGAAATTCAGTTTAAGTCTCCAGCACAGTATCAGCGTCACAGCCAACGCGGCAGAAACACGCAAAGACATATCCAGATTGAGGAACCCCATGAGATACATGGCTCCTCCCAATGCGCATGCCATGACAGCCGCAATCATCCAACGCTGTTCAAAACGCCCGGAGATATACACAGTGATCAGCAAAATGGCAAAATACATGGCCTGAAGAGCCGCATTGCGCAGATCCGCGCCGACTTTCGGACCGACCATCTCAAAGCGTTCAATAGTTACTGAATTATCCGGCAGACCGGCGGCAAAATTGCGCAAAAGACGGCTGCGAACCGTTTCCCCGCTCATCTGCTCATTCTGCGCAAAACGAATCAAATAGCTTTTGCCGTCCGATCCGTACTGCTGCACCATGAGCCCGGCGACATGCATGGGAGCCAGCGTTTTCTTGATCGCTTCATCGTCCGCCGGCTTTTCCAAGCCAATCTGCACAGCCGCCCCGCCGGCAAAATCCACACCGTATGTCGGACCGCCATTCAAAACCGCCGCAACTAGGCCAACCAAAAGCAAAACGGCGGAAAAGGCGTACCCTATGTAGCGGAATCCGGTAAAGTTGATATCCCGCTCCGGATGAAAAAAGTTCAGGCTCATAGCCTACTCTCCCTAAATACTGATGGATTTGCCGCCATTGCTGCGGAGCCAGATGCCGAAAGCCGTTCTCGACATGAAAATTGCCGTAAACATTGAGGCCAGTATTCCCAGTGTCAGCGTCACGGCAAATCCCCGTACCGGCCCTGTGCCGAACTGATACAGAATAGCCGCCGCAATAATCGTCGTGAGATTTGAGTCGACAATGGAAACCGTTGCCATATCAAATCCCTTCCGAACCGCTTCCACAGCATTTCTGCCATAGCGGATTTCCTCTCTGATACGCTCAAATATCAGGACATTGGCGTCAACAGACATACCAATGGTCAGAACGATACCGGCGATGCCCGGCAGCGTCAGCGTCGCGCCGAATCCCGCCAGACCGCCCAGCAAAAGCAGTATGGTGCAGCTCAGCATGACATCCGCCAGCAGGCCAGCTATCCCATAATACAGAGGCATCATGATTACTACGGCTGCTGCTCCGACTATTGCGGCCAGAATTCCGGCACGAATGGATTCCTCTCCCAGAGAAGGCCCAACCGTACGCTCTTCCAAAATTTTGACCGGGGCAGGAAGCGAACCGGCACGCAGCACAATGGCCAGATCCTGAGCTTCAGCAGCTGTAAAGCGTCCGGTAATGCTGGCATGTCCGCCGCCAATCCGTTCCTGAATCGTAGGAGCACTGTAAACCTTGCCGTCCAGTACAATCGCCATGCGGTGCTTCACATTTTCGCCGGTAACGCGCTCAAACATCGCCGCGCCACGGGCATTAAACGCCAGGGATACACAGGGACTGTTGTCCCGACCGTCAAAGGACGGACGAGCATCGGCCACGTCTTCTCCCGTCATCAGTGGCTCTTTATCCAACAGCAGTGTTCTGCCGCTGTCTCCACCTTCTGTCATGGGGAAAGGAGCAACACCAGGAGGCAGAATATCCTGTGGATTCAAATCATCCCGAACGAGATGAAAAGTCAGCTGAGCGGTCTGTCCCACCAGCTGAACAGCGCGCTTGGCATCCGTCATGCCAGGGAGCTGAATCTGAATACGAAAATCGGACAGTTTGCGAATGTCCGGTTCCGCCACTCCGAACTGATCAATGCGGTTCCGGATTGTGCGCACGGCTTGATCTAAAGCCATGTCTTCGATTTTCTTTCTGTCCTCATCCGTATATGAGGCAAAAAAACGCAGGCCGCCGCCTTCTCCAGGCACAGGATCGTCAATAGCAAGCTGAGGAAATTTATCCTTGAGCAACTGTTCCAGGTCAGCACGCTGAGATTCTCTCGGAAGCAAAAATTCCAGCCGTCCGTCAGGCGTCAGGCGGGAACGCAGAACAGTCAACCCCTTTTCCGCGGCCTGGATACGCAGTTCCTGTCCGCTCAGAGCCAGGGAATTGCTGACCGCCTTGTCGGTTTCCACACCGAGCGTCAAGTGCATGCCGCCTTTCAGATCTAACCCCAGGCTGATGCGTTTCGACGGCAAAAAAACAAAGGAACTTTCCATAAAGCTCGGAAGGACATACGCCAGGCCAATCAGCAGCACCAAAAGCGATACAGCGATGCGCCAACTTATACTTTTCATGCAATCCCCTTTCCGGACAATTCCTGCGAAACTCCGGAAATGACGATGCCGAGAAATCCCGCGTTCAGGAATCCCGGCACCCGTGTTTGCAAAAAACTGCCGTCTCGTAGACGGAAGACACTATTTCTTTGTTTCTTCGGTTTCAGGCTGAGCCGGTTCCTTCACATCAGCAACAGCGGCCTTCTCAGATTTATCTGCCTTGCGACTCTTTTCAGGCTTGCCAACTTTTTCCTCAGGAGCGGCCAGATCCACAACATAATCGCGACGCAGATTCACGACGACATTGCTACCAAGATCGAGAACCAGAACATCGCCTTTCAGTTCCTTAATGCGGCCGACCAGTCCGCCCGTCGTCAGCACAACGTCATCTTTTTTAAGCGCATTCAGCATATTCTTATGTTCCTTGGCCTTTTTCTGCTGCGGACGAATAAGCAGAAAATAAAAAATGGCCAGCATGATAAGAAGCGGAAGAAACTGCATAAAGGGATCCTGCGCACCAGCGGCACCGGCATTGCCCATAGCATGGGCGACAGAAACAAACATAGAACCTCCAAGAAAAATGGCAGTAAAAACAAAAAACCGCACAGCGGGTCTACCAGATATACAGTGAAGACGGGAGATTGACAAGAGGCCGAAAAATTCGGAGGAAGCCTCCTGCTCTGCCAGCTTACTGATTCGCTTCAGTCCCCTTTTTTGCGTCACGCAGCATCTTTACAGCGCAAAACTTCCCGCACATTGCGCATTCTTCATGATCGCGATGCGGTTCACGGCGCCGTTCCACAGACAGAGGATCCAGAGCGGCATTTTTCATGCCTTCCCAATCCAGAGCCTTGCGGGCTCTGTTCATGTCCGCTTCCCGCCTGACCGCAGCCGGACGCCCCATAGCTGTTTCTCCGGCCTGAGCGGCAATGCGCGAAGCCATGACGCCAAGACGGACATCCTGCTCATCAGGCAGAGTCAAATGCTCAGCAGGCGTCAGATAGCAGAGAAAATCCACGCCAGCCCGCACGGCAATTGCACCGCCGATAGCCCCGGCAATATGATCGTATCCCGCTGCGGTATCTGTGACCAATGGTCCGAGAACATATAAGGGAGATCCGTTCGTCAGGCGCTTGATGCCGGTAATCTGAGCTTCCACCTGATTCATGGCCACATGTCCGGGTCCTTCAATCATACACTGAACGCCGGCATCCAAAGCTCTTGCGGCCAGACGTCCAAGCGTGATGACTTCCTCCCACTGAGCTGAATCTCCGGCATCAACTCCGGCTCCAGGACGCAGTCCATCGCCAAGCGACAGAGTGACATTATAGGCTCTGGCAATATCGATGAGCTTATCAAAACCCTCCAGCAGAGGATTTTCCCGATTATTGTGCAGCATCCAGCGCGCCAGCATCGATCCCCCTCGGGACACAATGCCCATCACACGGGACATGCCATATTCCTCTTGCGCCGCCCATTCTGCGCCCCGGCGAGTCAGGCCGCAGTGCAGCGTCATAAAATCAACACCCTGCTTTGCCTGCGTTTCCACTTCAGCAAACAGCATAGCCGGATCCATGTCAGCCACATCTCCGTCGGCATCGAGAATTTTCTGTCCTACGGCATACATGGGAACTGTTCCGACAGGAGCGGAACAAGCTGACAGCATTTTCTTACGGATACCGTCCAAATCCCCTGAAATGGACAAATCCATTACCGTATCCGCTCCGGCATCAAGAGCAGTTTTCAGCTTTTTCAATTCTGTTTGCGGACAATCACACAGCGGCGAAGTGCCGATATTTGCATTCACCTTAACTCGTGAAGGCTGTCCTACAAGAATAGGACGGATATTTTCATGCTTCGGGTTGCCAAGAAAAACCATTTTACCGTGTTCAATCAGCGAACGAACTATTGCCGAATCCAGACATTCTTCACTGGCAATCTGTTCGCCGTACCGCTCAAAAAGCGAAGCCAAAGCCGTATTTTGAGAAAAGATCATCTCGCTCTCCTCTATCAAAACGTTTCCCCTTCGAGCCGGGCGACTCGGACTTTGGTGCCCCGTCGGCACAGACAGCTTCCCTGCGGCAGTATGATCTGCATCAGGTTCAAAGGGTCCGGGACCTGTTCCCGTTCTCAGCCCCACCAGGGACTCCCCCAGCAAAAAAAAACAGGTTCTCACCGATGCGGAAAGAACCTGTTATAAATACTCTGGTGGATCCATCAGGACTTGAACCTGAAACGAATCGGTTATGAGCCGATGGCTCTGCCAATTGAGCTATGGATCCGCTATCGCAGCGCCCATGCGGAACGCTTTTCAGGAACCGTAATCTTCCGCCGCGCAATGAAGAATCATACGCTTTTTCCTGAAAAAGGCAATCTCTGTCCAGAACTCCGCCTACAGATTTTTCAGTGCCTGCTTCGCGCGAGCCGCTTCGGGAGCCTTGGGATATTTTTGAATCAATTCTTCAAACCTCTGCTTTGCCGCCTGCTTTTTACCTGCTTTCTGAAATGCCAGCCCCTGTTTCAGATAAGCTGAAGGAGCCCGGCCGCTTTTCGGATATTTGGTAATGACCTGATTAAAATCAAGAGCGGCATCCATATATTTGCCCATCTGATAGCTGCATTCACCACGCTGATACCAGGCATTAGCGATATATCTGCTATTCGGATATGTCTGCGTCAAATCCCGAAAAGAAGTATATGCCCTGCTGTAATTCCGGGCATTATAAGAAGCCATGCCGGCATCATACAAAGCTTTGGCCATATCCCCTGAAGCATCTTTTTTATCCGGCTTTTTCGCTGCAGGCTGAACTGTCTGTCCCGTTTCCTCAGCTCCTCGTGCCGATGTTTTTTCTGAAGTATTGCTCTGCGGTGCAGCGGGGGCAACAGCTGGCGTAGATCCGGATCCCTGAGAGGCCTCTTCAGCGTCCAATCCAAGATCCATATCAAATCGGCGGCCTACATTCCGCAGTGCCTCGTCATGCTGCATAACCTTGCGGGCAAGACCGGACAGCCCTCCGACAGGCGCGGATGCATGATTGAAATTGTCAATTTCACCGCGCACAGTGCTCATTTCCTGACGCAACGTCTGAACCTGCGCCCATGTATCAGCCTGCGCAGGCTGAACGCCGGACAACTGATTATGAAGTGTGCGGATCATCTGATCCTGCTGGTTAATACGCATCTGCATGGCATCAACCTGACTTTGACTGACGCAGCCGCCGAGAGCAAGACTTCCGGCAAGCAGTGCGCCAAGACAGCGTTTCATATCGCTCATAACAAACTCACAATCGATTGGAGGTACGTTCAGAAGGCGCGCTCACCGTGCGGCAGCGGCCAAAAATAAAATAGATGATTCCCCCCAGTATGGGGATCATGATATTGAGCAGTATCCACAGATGCCGTTCCTGCGCTGTAGCGAATCCATGCAGGCAGGCATGGAGGATGGCCAAAAGATTGATCAGGGCCGGAACGAACAGCAGAGCCAGCTGCCAGGGCTCCAGTGATAGCATGGGAATCATCATGATATATCCTCTGCGAAAAAAGATCCGCATCAGCTTTGTTTCGGTTCGCGCATCATATAAATTACGGCCAGCGCCGCGCCGCAGCAGATGGCAATATCCGCGACATTAAATGCCGGCCAATGCCAGCTTCCAAGATAAAAATCCAAGAAATCCACAACGGATCGAAAGCGAACACGATCGATGAGATTGCCAATGGCCCCCCCCGCAATACATCCCAATGCCCCAAGATACAGGTGCTGGGAAGATTGAGCGGATCGCGCCAGCCATGCAATGACGCCAATGGCCATACAGGCCGCGGCAGCAAAAAGCCAAAACTGCCAGTCAATATCCGGACTGTTCAGAAAGCCGAAGGCGGCTCCCCGGTTTCTTACAAGGACAAGATCGAAAAAACCGGGGATTACCGTCACAGCATCCCGTACAGAAAGCAGATCCTCAGCCAGCTTTTTCGTATACTGATCAGCCGCAATCACCGCTGCGCAGGGCAGCCAGACCTGAAGATCCCTTTTGAGATTCACGCTTTTTCACCTTCAATCTGATGCATCACTGAAGCGCAGCGGGGACAGAGCGTCGGATAATCCGCATCCGTGCCAATATAGCTGCTGTACATCCAGCACCGTTCGCATTTCTCCCCTTCAGCGTGCTTGACCGTCACCGCAATCCTGCCCACATTCTCCACTTCAGCGAAGAAAGCGTCTTCAGGCGCATTGTCAATCACATTGCAGTCAATGCTGGACACGATGAACAGAGCTCTCAGACTTGTATTCAGCCGCATCAGGTTGTTAAACGTTTCGGCCGGAACATACAGAGTTACCTTTGCATCAAGCCCATGACCGATGGTTCCCTGCTGACGTACAGGTTCAATCGCTCTGATCACTGCAGAGCGGATGGCCAGCAGCGTATCCCAGCTCGCACGCGTGGCATCATCGAGCAGAAAATCCTCTGTTTCCATTGGAGGCATGGCGAATACGGTTGACTGCTGCGGACGGATTGCTTCCGGAATATGCCCGAAAGCCTCTTCGGCCGTAAAGCTCAGAACCGGAGCCATATCCTCAAGCAGGAGAAGCAGAATGACATACAGAGCAGTTTGAGCCGAACGGCGTTCCGTACTGTCCGGGGCTGAGGCATACAGACGATCCTTGATGATATCAAGATAGAACGCAGAGAGATCCGAAACGCACAGCGTATACAGCCCATGATAAACCTTGTGGAATTCATAGGATTCATACGCTTCCTGAATTTTCCGATGCGTGCGCGCCGCGACATCCAAAATATATTGATCCAGAGGATCCATACGGCTTTCCGAAACAAGATCGGCAAAAGTCAGGTCATGCACCGATCCCAGCAAATAGCGGCAGGTATTGCGGATTCTGCGGTATGCATCAACCAAACGGTTTAAAATTTCATCGGAAATTCTGATATCTTCGCGGTATTCCACCGATGCGACCCAGAGACGCAGAATTTCCGCTCCGTACTTGTCGATGATCTCCTGCGGAGCGATGACGTTGCCTACAGACTTGGACATTTTCATGCCCTTGCCGTCTACCACATAGCCATGCGTCAAAACCGCTTTGTACGGCGGCACGCCGCGGGTACCGATTGACGCAAGCAGCGAAGAATGGAACCAGCCACGATGCTGATCGGATCCTTCAAGATACAAATCCGCAGGGAAGCCCAGATTGCGCTGCTCGACAACAGCGGAGAAGCTTGTTCCGGAATCAAACCAAACGTCCAGAATATCCGTTTCGCGCTTCCAGTGCGTTCCCCCGCAATGCGGACAAACCAGACCTTCGGGGACGATATCCTTCAAATCCGCTTCATACCAATAATCACACCCATGCGGATCCGAAGCAAAGCGGGAAGCGATATCCCGCATCCATTTTGGATCGTTCCAGGCTTCTCCGCAGTCTTCGCAGAGCAAAGCCACAATTGGAACCCCCCAGACACGCTGCCGGGAAATGCACCAGTCAGGACGGGATTCAACCATATTGTAAATGCGATCCCTGCCCCAAGACGGAATCCACTTCACTTTGTTAGAAATGGCCTGCAGAGCCTTTTTGCGCAGATCGTTGGGTTCCATGCCAATGAACCACTGCGTCGTCGCCCGAAAAATCACTGGTTTTCTGCAGCGCCAGCAATGCGGATAGGAGTGTGAGATATCCGCATGGCCAAGAAGCGTACCGGTCTCCTTCAGCTTGGCGATCACGGCAGGATTGGCTTCCTGAACTTTCATTCCGGCAAAAAATTCCACGCTGTCCATGTATTCCCCTCCGTCCTTCAGCGGAGAGTACACTTCCAGCCCATATTTCAAGCCGACTTCATAGTCTTCCCGTCCATGACCGGGAGCTGTATGAACGCAGCCGGAGCCGGCGTCAAGCGTGACATGGGTGCCGAGAATAAGGGGGGATTCCCGATCGTAAAAAGGATGACGAGCCTTCAGCAGTTCGAGTGCTGTGCCTTTAGCCGTTCCCAGCACACGCATCGAGGAAACGTCCCAGCTGCAGGATTCGGCAACCTGTTTCGCGAGCTCCGAAGCCATGAGATACTGAGAATCTCCATACTCAATCAGCGCATAGTCAAAATCAGGATGCAGAGCCACAGCCATATTGCAGGGCAAGGTCCACGGTGTCGTCGTCCAGATGACCACAAAAGCTCTGCTCGGATCAGCCTGCGGAAAAATTTCTGTCAGGCCGGCATCTGGCAACGGAAAGCGGACAAATACGGAAGGAGACGTATGATCTGCGTACTCAACTTCCGCTTCGGCCAGAGCCGTATGGCAGGAACAGCACCAGTAAATGGGCTTTTTGCTGCGAAGCACGCTTCCTTTTTCCACAAAATTTGCCAATTCGGACGCCGTAGCGGATTCATATGCGGGATCCATACTCATGTAAGGGTTATCCCATTCTCCAAGCACGCCAAGACGGCGAAATTCCTTCCTTTGGATATCAAGGAATTTCGCAGCATACTGACGGCAACGGCGGCGCACGACATATGCGGGGAGCTCCCGTTTCTTTTCTCCGAGTTCCTGCTCAACCTTCAGCTCAATCGGAAGGCCATGACAGTCCCATCCGGGAATATAGTCCGTGCGGACCCCCTGCATGTTTCTGGATTTCACGACGATATCTTTCAGAATCTTGTTCAGAGCCGTACCCAAATGGATATGACCATTTGCATATGGAGGACCGTCATGGAGAACAAAGGTGCCCCGACTGCCTGAAGCGTTCCTCATGGCACTATAGGTATCGCCTTCTTCCCACTGGCGCAGCGTTTCCGGTTCGCGCTGCACCAGATTGGCCTTCATGGGAAAAGCCGTCACCGGAAGATTCAATGTTTTTTTGTATTCACTCATCAGCAAAGGCTCCTTAAAAAATCCAGACTTTTGCACCGGATGTCCCGGTCTGCGCAGGCGGCAGAGAAAAAAATGCGCCGCAAGTCCGATACAGATTTGGAAAAGTGTGAAACAGGAATGCCTGAAAGGCAAGAAAAAATCCTGAATACGCTCTTTTTACGAAAAAGCTCCCGCCGCGTCTACAGAGAAAAGCGGTTCAGGAGCACACAGCCTGCCGTCAAATCCGTGAGCAGACGCTCAATCCGATCCATTTTTTCCTTCGGAACCGCCGCAATGAAGTGCGCATCAAGATCAAATTTTTCTTCCATGATTTCCGCCTCTTCTGAGGCCAGCAAACGTCTGACTCTCTCGGCAAATGCATATTCTACGACGATTTCCAAACCTTCAAGGATACGAAAAGGACGAACCGCAAGACTTTCCAGCCCCAGAGATGTTACGCCCTGATACGCCCTGACAAGCCCTCCGACCCCGAGCTTGGTTCCTCCGAACCAGCGCGTCGCAACGGCGCATATTTCTCCGATCCCGCTGTGAAGCAGAACAGAAAGCATGGGACGTCCAGCCGTTCCGTGCGGTTCTCCGTCGTCCGAGCAGCCGATATGCCCGGTATCGCCAGCCGGGCCTGCGACATAGGCCCAGCAATGGTGCGTAGCATCCGGGAATTCCTCTCTGATCCGATCGATGCCGATACGCGCCGCATCCGGAGAAGAAATATGGAACAGACTGATTAAAAACCGGCTGCGGGTTACGGTCATCTCTCGGCGGTGAAACTGTCCTTTTGGAATATCTGGAATACTATATAAGACTGTCATGAGCAGTATCCTTATAGCCGTTTGCATATCCGGTCAATAAAGAGCAGACTTACAGATCTATAAAGGCTATTGTCGTTTTTTCTGTTCTATCTTAGAATGATTCAAAATTCTTTGACAGGCTCAGAAAAAAGATTTAAACAGGAATCGTTCTTAACAATTTTAACAAATATGGAGGTTCGTCATGGCCACTGTCGTTGAAAATCTTATGGCTGCTTTTGCCGGAGAGTCTCAGGCCAACCGCAAATATCTTGCTTATGCCGCACAGGCTGAAAAAGACGGTTATCCGAGCGTTGCCAAACTGTTCCGTGCTGCTGCTGAAGCCGAAACCATTCATGCTCTTTCCCATTTCCGCAAAGCGGGAAAGGTAAACGGCACGCTTGACAATCTTAAAGATGCCATTGCCGGTGAACTGGAAGAAAGCACGCAGATGTATCCTGCGATGTCCTCAGACGCCTCCGCAGAGGGAGCTGCCGCTACGGCGAAATACTTTGACATGGTCGGTCGCGTTGAATCCGTCCACGCTGACCTCTATAAAAAAGCTCTCGACAATCCTTCGGCTGAAAAAGAATACTATCTCTGCCCTATTTGCGGATATATCCACGAAGGACCTGCCGACAAATGTCCTGTTTGCGGTCTTGACGGCGCAAAAATGAAAAAAATTGATTAATTCATTTTTTGAAAAGCGCATTGCTGAACCCGGATTTTCTCTCAGAAATCCGGGTTTTTCATAGCCACAAAAAGCTGCATTGAATCCGCTTCGATGATGGCGAGGTTCCGAAGCTTTGATCTCAAGCACGACCGATAATTCCGGGGCCAATGCACCGCAAGATATCCGCTGCGGAGAGCCGATTATCCAGATCAAAGGCGACCGGACGGCACGCCTCTGCAACGCCGATGCCCAAACGGATGATACACCGTGCCGCCAGCAAAGACTGCGTGCACTTGGCCGTCAGGATACCGGCAAATCGTGCTCCGGCCTGTGACAGAATATCTGTTGCCAATTCTGCGGCTCCGGCTTCTGTCATGCCCCTGAGCACCGCTTTCGCAATGCGCCAGCGAGCTACAGTGCCAAGCCCCATGCCGTACGTACTGGCAATGCGATTGGTCATGCGTACGCCGATAAACAGCACGGCAAGCATATCCACGGCAGCCCAGGGGCTGGCCATGACAGCCATGCCGGCACTCAAAGCACTTTTTCTGATGATCTCCGCAGCCTGCGGATCAATAATCTGGCTCAAAACAATATCACTGTACGCATTCCGGACTTCATCAGCTGTTTCCGCACTCTCACAGACTTCAAGCCACCTCTGCACCGCGTTCTTCATTTTTTCACTTTCTTCATGGGGCAGCAGGGCAAGAAGATCCGCCGTTCTATGCGGTTCTTTGCATTCCATGCAAACCTGCTGGCGATTCAGGCTGCGCAAAGCTCTGAGTTCCCTGCCGATGGCAATGAGAACGGACAATGACAGCAGAGAAAAGCCAACAATATGAGCCCATCCGATCCATGGAGCGCGCTCAAAGGCTTTCAGGCAGGACCATACGGCTTCAGAAAAGCCGAACACAAGCAGAGCATAGCAAAAAAGACGCAGAGCCCCCCCTCTGTTTTTTTCATGATCGGTCTCGTCCTGCAGCAATGCGTCACGCACATACTGACGTTTTCCATACCCTGATACGGATTCATGAGAGCCCTTCTGATGCAGGAAGGTTCGGGCAAAGAATCCATGTTCGGAAGACGGTTCTCTGCTTTGATCTCCAGTCAGCGAAGTGATGACGCTGTCATGCCTGTCGTCTGGTGAAGAAGATGATACGCTATTGGAACCATTCTGTTTTTTACGGCGAAACAGCATAGCTGAGATCTCCACAGAAAATATTCTGTCAGTCTTCTGTCAGTCACAAACAGCACAAAAATCAGATACGTCAGAAATTACGACGATGCCAGATTGCGCAGCATCTTCCACAGCATCAGCATCCCCGTTCCGTCTTTCGAGGATACGGGAACGGGTTTCTGTCCGCCTAGCAGAACACTCCATTCACTCATTCTCGCGTCTATTTCCCGGCGACGGCATTTGTCAGCCTTGGTAAGCACCGGCAGAATACGAATTCTCCGGGCCTGAGCAAAAGCGGCCAGAGCTCTGTCTGATGCCTGAGGCGGCAGTCTGCAGTCAAGCAAAAGAGCCAGCCCACGCAGTGAACTACAGGATTCAAGATATTCTTCAATAAGTTTCGACCATCTGCGCTGTTCCTCTTTGCTACATTGGGCATACCCATACCCTGGCAAATCCGTCAAAACAAATCCGTCGGGAATCACACGATAAAAGTTCACAGATCGTGTCTTGCCAGGAGAGGAGCTTGTCTTGGCCAGCTGCTTTCTCTGAGCCAGCGCATTGATAAGAGACGATTTGCCAACATTGGATCGACCGGCGAAAGCTATCTGAGCCGCATTTCCAAGACTGTCATACTGTTCCTGTATCTGCTGTCTGTTAAATGCCGTTGCTTCAAGCTGAAGCGACGCCGGAGGGCACTGCGCATTAAAGAGTATTTCCGGCATAGAGATCTCCATCTTGACAAAAAAATAGGTATACAAGAAACTATCTATCTTTCATTAGGCTAACGTAAGCCTGAAAGAAAATCAAACGGGAAAACGCTGGAAGCATCATCCGGCGTTCCACATCTCTGACAGCCATTTGGAGGATCAATGTATTCCACCACAGACTTCCGCAAAGGACTGAAAATCGAAATCGACGGCACTCCGTATGAAATCGTCGACTTCCAGCATTTCAAACCCGGAAAGGGCGGTGCCATGGTGCGCACCAAGCTGCGCAATATCCTGAACGGCCGCGTCATCGACAATACATTCCGTTCCGGTGAAAAAGTCGATCGTCCCAATCTCGAATCCCGTGACATGCAGTTCCTGTATCATGACGGCCAGGATCTGGCGTTCATGGAT
Organism: Desulfovibrionaceae bacterium; assembly: GCA_029011315.1. Classification (GTDB taxonomy): domain Bacteria; phylum Desulfobacterota; class Desulfovibrionia; order Desulfovibrionales; family Desulfovibrionaceae; genus Bilophila. The sequence continues at coordinate 26,182 of JAQXLA010000023.1, read as the reverse complement.
ATGACAACATACGAACAGCTTTCCATGCCCGAAGACGTCACGGACGGCAAATCCGCCTTTTTGAAGGACGGACAGGAATGCCGCGTTCTTCTGTATAATGAAAAGCCCATTGATATTGAAATTCCGGCATCGCTGATTCTTGAAGTCACGGCAACGGAACCCGGTGCCAAAGGCGACACGGTAAGCAACGTTACCAAGCCCGCGACATTGGAAACCGGCATCGTAGTTCAGGTTCCGATTTTCGTGAATACCGGAGACCGCATCAAGGTCGATACACGGACGAAAGAGTATCTTGGACGCGAATAACATGACATATGTTCAGACTCCGTCTGTTTTCGGAGTCTGAACTTTTTTGTGAAGCAGAAAACCGGTTCTTCCGGGGGAGGCGTCATCATCAGCGGCCGCATTGTCTTCATCAGAGAAATCGCAGGACTCATGCTCATCGGATGGGCCATCTATCTTCTTCTCGCGCTTCTGTCATTTGATCCGAACGATCCCGGATTCAATCGTATATCCAGCGGTTCCATGCAGGTTCGCAATTTCTGCGGCCAGCTCGGTGCATATATCAGCGGTCTGGCTGTCGATTTGTTTGGTATCGCCTCATATGTATGGCCTGCAGCCTTCCTTTCCGCCGGTCTCAGCTGCTTTGCTTTTTTCGACTCCATGCCCTGGTGGCGCTGGATGGGATTTTTTCTCACCGGCACTTGTCTCGTTGTCTTCGGAGCGGAATACAGTCTCTATATTGGAGAAGTCAGCGGCGGAGGCATCTTTGGTCAGTCTTTATATAGTTTCGGAGATTCTCTACTCAGCGGAGCAGCCAATCTTTTCTGGATATTTCTGCTGTTTTTTGCGCTGGAACTCGCCTTCAGCATCTCCTGGCTTGATATCCTGCGCCGCCTTTTGGCGGCTCTTCGGGGATTCATTACGGATATTCCACTGGGAGAAATGACCGATTTCTTCCGGGATACCATCCAGGAATGGAACCGCAGACAAAACAGAGAACATTCTCAAAAAAACACGTTGCTTCAAGATAACTCCGATTCCTCTCTCAGGCAAAACGCACCGGAACAACTTGCGGCATCCCAGGGAGAAGATCGTTCGGAACAGGTTCCGCACACTGCGGTTTCCGATGATGCCGAACAGGATCGCAGCCTTTCCGAGCTGCTTCTCGGAACCCAGTCTGTCGAATATGACAGCAGTCCGGCCATACAGGATGCCGCGCCCTCGCTTCAGGGATCACAGGATCCCTTACCAGACTTTCTCTTTGACAATTCTGCTTTCAGCCAAAATTCCGTTTCTTCAAGGGAAGAAAAGACGTCTGACAATGATCTTCTGACTGGCGTTCCCGGCTTTATCAGGGATCTCGAAGGAGATCCGTCCGAATGCGTTTCGGAACCAGCGGACATAAAAGAAGATTTTCAAAATAATAAGGATCAGAACGAATCGCTGATCCGGGAAGCAGAACCTGGAGTAGATACTGTCACAACAGATCAAAGACTACCTGAGCAGCCGATTCCGGCATCTGTGTCTGTGCCCGTAGCACTGACTGCTGTTGCGCCCTCTGTTCCGGCTACGCCTTCCTCAGCTGCGTCACCGCAGCACAGCGGCATTTATCTGCTTCCCCCTGCGGATTTTCTATCGCTGCCACAGGAAAGCGATTCTCTGCCGTCCGATGCCTATCTCCAAAAGCAGGGGCAGACGCTCATGCAATGTCTGGAGGATTTCGGCATTCAGGGAGAACTTGTCAGAGCGACGCCAGGGCCTGTTGTCACGCTGTTTGAAATCCGTCCGGCAACTGGGGTTCGAGTCGGACGATTTACCAACCTCAGCGATGATTTTGCGCGCGTTCTGCGCGCTGAGGCCATTCGCATTCAGGCGCCAGTTCCCGGATGCGATACCGTCGGCATTGAAATCCCCAACCCCAAACGCTCTACTGTCAATTTTCGCACCATTATTTCCTCACCTAATTTTCAAAACTCTCAATCTGTACTTTCCATGGCACTTGGCAAAACCATAGATGGCAGCCCAGCTGTCAGGGATCTTGCCGCAATGCCCCATATGCTGGTTGGAGGGACGACGGGATCCGGCAAAAGCGTTTGTCTAAATTCCGTCCTCATCAGTTTTCTGTACAAGGCTTCTCCCCGGGATTTGCGGCTTTTGCTCATTGATCCGAAACGTGTCGAGATGACCATGTATTCCGGTTTGCCACATCTGGTGCATCCGGTCGTGACGGAAACCGATCTTGCCAAGTCAGCTTTGGAATGGGCCGTGCGGGAAATGGAGGCGCGCTATGTGCTGCTGAGCCGTCTGGAGGTCAAGAACATCACAGGTTACAACAGAAAGCTGTTAGGCATGGGCGCGAAGCGTCCGCCGGAACTGGCCGATCTGCAGCCTCTTCCCTATATTGTCATCGTCATTGACGAACTGGCCGATCTGATGATGACGGCAGGAAAGGAAATAGAAAGCCGCATCGTTCGTCTGGCTCAGCTCGCCCGCGCTGCGGGCATTCATCTCATCGTTGCCACCCAGCGTCCAAGCGTAGACGTGGTTACGGGTCTGATTAAAGCGAATTTTCCTTGCCGCATTTCCTTTAAGGTTTCCAATAAATACGATTCCCGGACCATTCTTGATGAAACCGGTGCGGAAAAACTCCTTGGCATGGGCGATATGCTGTTCCGCCCCGGCGACCGCATCCAGCGTCTTCACGGTCCATTCGTATCGGATGATGAAGTGCAGGCTGTCGTTGACTACTGGAAGAAGCAATGCCCCACCTCCTATATTGCCGATTTTCAAGCCATCCGGGAGGAAACTGAAGAATCGGGATCCGGGAGCGGCACACCGATGTCAGACAGCGATGATCCGCTTTATTCTGAAGCAGTGGAATTCGCCAGAGAGCGGGGCAATGTATCTATTTCTCTGCTTCAGCGCCGTTTCCGCATTGGATTCAACAAAGCTGCCCGTTTCCGGGAGCAGCTGGAAAAGGACGGCGTCATCTCCTCTTCTCCCGATCGCTTCGGTCGGACACACTGACGGTAAGGAGTCTCCAGATGGTATTGCGTATGATAATGGTGATGGCTTTTTCTCTGTTCTGCGGTCTTGCCGTTCCGCTTCCACACGCTCAGGCTGAGGATACTGTGCCTCTGGCACTGATGATGCAGCAACGCTATGCGCAAGTGCGCAGCTTTACGGCTTCTTTTGTCCAGCGTCTGGAACACCGAGAAACAGGCATGGAGGAAACCCGTACAGGAAAACTGATCTTCTCCCGTCCTCTGAACATCGTGTGGGCAACCGAAGCCCCCTGTGAGGAACGGCTGATCGTATCAAAAGACAGCGTATGGGACTACCTTCCTGAAGAAAAGACAGCGTACAAATATGCTCCAGAAGTCGTGAACGATTCCCGATCTGTAATTCGCATCATTACCGGACAGAATCGTCTGGATCGGGATTTTACAGTCGTATCTGAGTCCGATGAGAACGGTCTGGCTGTGGTGAGAATTTATCCCAAAGAACCCAGTACGCAGATGATTGAGGGTATTTTGTGGATTGACAAGAAGTCGTCCCTTCTGAAGAAGGTGCAGATTATCGATTTTTACGGCAACATTAACGAAATTCGCTTCACATCCATTGTTCCCGATGCCTCAGTTAATCCCTCTATTTTCGCCTTTATTCCACCTAAAGGCACAAGAATCGAAGATCTGACCAACAACGCCGCTCCGGAACGGCCTCTTCTCCAGTAGTTTGAGGAGTTCTCCATGACAGAACAGATTTCTTTCATTTGGTACGGCCATGCCGCAGTTCAGGTTTTCTGCTCCGGACATTCGGTTCTCATTGATCCTTTTCTGAGCGGAAATCCATCATGTACGGTTGCACCGGATGCCATTCCCGATCCTGATGCCGTTCTCGTAACGCACGATCACGGCGATCATACGGGAGATGCGGTTTCCATCTGTAACAGAACAGGAGCTGCATGCTGCTGCATCGTCGGCACAGCGGAAAAGCTGATTAAAGAGGGACTGCATCAGGCATGTGTTCCAGCCGGGATAGGCTTCAACATCGGCGGGTCTGTCGAAATCAACGGCATTCGCATTACCATGACGCAGGCCTTTCACTCCACCGATTCCGGATCCTGCACGGGCTTCGTCGTAACCATGCCGGGAGGATTCACCTTCTACCACGCCGGAGATACAGGAATCTTCGGAGATATGGCACTGATTGGAGAGCTGTATCGTCCGGATTTTGTCATGCTGCCGTGCGGAGGTCATTTTACCATGGACGGATTCCAGGCAGCTCAAGCTGCGCGTCTGCTTCGCGCTCCCCGCCTGCTGCCCATTCACTGGGGAACATTTCCCATTCTGGAGCAGGATCTGACTTCGTTACGCGACAATCTGCGTATTGCAGCACCCCACTGTCAGATTATTGCAGCCGTTCCAGGACGCCGTACAGCCTTGATCTGATCGGACGTTCCCCGTATACTACATCCAAAAAGTTTTTCGGCCTTCTTTCATAAAGAGGTATTCCGTGCTCATACAGTGCCCAAAATGCCATTTTGGCAGGGAAATTCCAGATCAGTCCGTTCCGCCAACGGCAACCATGGCCACCTGCCCAAAATGCGGAGAACGTTTCAATTTCCGGCAAAAGTCCCAGTCTGCGGTGGCTTCAGCAGAACAAGAGGCTTCCAGCGTTTCTCCGGTTGCGGAAAGCAGCCATAAACACACTCCCGCTGACAGTTCTCCGTCTGTGCAGCTTCCGATCGAGAAGACTGCACTGCACGTGCAGAACGAAGAAATCAAAGACAAAGAAGATCACCCTGACGATCTCCTGCCTCCAGGAGCAATTATCGAAAACATCGTCAGTTCAGAACAACAGCTGTCCAATCAGGACGCAAAGCCCCAACCGGATTCCTCCGCCGAATCGCAGCAGGCGGCTGAGGACATCCATGAAGAAACGAAAAGGGAACAGAGCAGAACAGCAAAGAAGGCGGCTTCGACCAGCAGCGCTGATTCGGAATCTTTTCTGCGCAATTTATGGAAAAAGCCGGATCCGCAGAGAAAATCCGACATCAAAGTGCCATGGGATCGTCCGTCGGCATTCGGATGGCTGAGAGCTCTCTATCTTACCGTTGCCGCAGTTCTCTCCAGTCCGGCACGTTTTTTTTCCGGACTCGGAGAAGCTGAAGAGGCTCGTGGGTCTCTGTTGCGTCCTGCACTGTTCTACTGCATCCTCGGATTATTGCAGTATGCGCTGCAGTTTCTCTGGGGCTATGCGGCTCTTACCGGATCTTCAGGACAGACTTCGGTGGATCCCCAAATGGAACAGTTGCTTCAGACTTCCTCTGACGGACTGTTTCTCATCGCCCCCATTCTGCTTTGCATTCAGATGCTGATTTTTTCCTTTGTATACTACGGCATGTTCCGTCTTGTATGTCCTGATCCTGTCCGGTTTGCCGTCGTGGCAAGGGTCATTGCGTACAGTGCCTCAGCGGGAGTTCTCTATGCGATTCCGATTATCGGAGGGCTTGCGGCTCCTCTCTGCTATGCTATGTTCACCTTTATCGGGTGCCGTTACGCGCTGCGCATCAGTTGGGGAAAAACAGCACTGGCTCTCGTACCTGTCTACATGATAGCTATTGGGCTGACCGTACAGGTTTTGCGTCAGATTATGGCGGGAGCATTGGGTTAATCTTCTTTTGAACAAGGTGGTTCCTATGTACAGAGGTTTTATCGGTGTTGCACCTGAAGGCATCCCTTTTATTCTGCTTCTTGCGCTTGTAACCATTGTTTTTGCTGCGTTCGGCTGGAAAACAGTCGCGTTGCTCTTTCTGGCCATGACGTTCTTTACCGGACATTTTTTCCGCGATCCCGAACGTATCGTACCGCAGGATCCGGGAGCCGCCGTCTCTCCGGCCGATGGAAAGATCGTCAAGGTAGAACCCCGTTCCAATCCTCTTACGGGAGAACATCAGGTTTGCATCAGCATCTTCATGAATGTTTTCAATGTCCATGTCAATCGGGCTCCCGTAGAGGGCACAATACGCCGCATTGTGTATTTCCCGGGAAAATTTTTCAATGCCTCTCTGGACAAAGCCTCAACAGACAATGAACGCTGCTCCTACATGCTGGAGGATGCAAATGGATCCATGTGGACTTTGACGCAGATCGCCGGACTGATTGCGCGGCGTATCGTCTGCAGGGTTGAGGAAGGCTCAAAACTGCAGAGAGGCGGCCGTTTTGGCATGATCCGTTTCGGTTCACGGGTTGACCTGTATCTTCCGCAAGATTATACTTCCTGTGTTGCTATCGGACAAAAGGTCTTTGCCGGTGAAACCGTCATCGCACGAAGAAAATAACCTTATCAGGTCAAATCGCCTGAAAAAAGAATGGAATTGCATATGGAAACACGGAAAATCAGACGGGGAGTCTATATTCTTCCCAATCTGTTTACCTCGGCCAGCCTGTTTGCCGGTTTCTACGGCATGATTCTGGCTGTTCAGGGAAACATCACCGGCTGTGCCGTCGCTATTCTGTTCGGAGCGCTGATGGACGGCTGTGACGGCAAAGTAGCGCGTCTGACGCATACAGCCAGTGAATTCGGACTGCAATATGATTCTCTTGCCGATCTGATCTCCTTCGGCGTAGCTCCCGGCTTCATGGCATGGATCTGGCAGCTGCATCAGTTTGGGTCAGTCGGTATCTGCGCTTCCCTGCTTTTCGTTACCTGCACGGCACTTCGTCTGGCTCGATTCAATGTCTCGACGGCCGTCGTCGGAAAACGTTTCTTCGTCGGTCTGCCCAGCCCTTCAGGCGGATGCATGCTGGCACTGTTTGTTCTGTTTAGTCCTTATCTGCCGAATTTTCTCGCCGAGCATACGGCGGGACTGATGCTGATTCTGACCGTTTCAATGGGATTTCTCATGATCAGCACGGTGCGCTATTTTTCCTTCAAAGAATTCGGCTTTCTGCGGGAGCATCCTTTCCGGTATCTCGTCGGTGTTCTGCTGCTGTTCCTGCTGGTACTTTCTGAACCGCGCCTTTTTGCGTTTCTCATCGCGCTCGGCTATGTTCTGGGTGGCATTCTATACACCCTACGCCATGGACACTCATCGGAACGGCACTGATCCGCCCCTTTATTTTCGCTTCTTCCGAAGGGAATCACGGTTCAGCGCGATTCCCTTCTTTTTTTCCTTGAAACTCGAACAGTAAGGAGTCTGTCATGACAAATAGAGTGATTGTATTTGATACGACGCTGCGCGACGGAGAACAATCTCCGGGAGCTACCATGAACCTTCAGGAAAAACTGCGTCTGGCGAAACAGCTGGAAATGCTCGGCGTCGATGTCATTGAAGCCGGCTTCCCTGCGTCAAGCAACGGTGATTTTGAATCCGTGAAAGCCATCGCTTCAACAGTAAAAAAAGTTCAGGTTGCCGCACTGGCTCGTGCTAACCAGAAAGATATCGATCGCGCCTGGGAAGCTGTCAAAGACGCGTCCAATCCGCGCATTCATGTATTCATCGCCACATCCCCCATTCATATGGAATACAAGCTGCGCAAAACGCCGGAAGAAGTTCTGGAACAGGTTTCCAAATGGGTTGCCTATACGGCTCAGTATACCAAAAACGTTGAATTTTCCGCCGAGGACGCCTCCCGCTCTGATCCGGATTTTCTGGTCAAAGTCTTTTCCGCAGCCATTGCGGCTGGTGCCACAACCATCAACGTTCCAGATACCGTAGGCTATGCACAGCCGGAGGAATTCGGCAGTCTGATTCGCTATCTTATTCAGAATACAAAAGATTCGGACAAAGCTATTTTCAGCGTTCACTGCCATAACGATTTGGGACTTGGAACGGCGAATACCCTGAGTGCCCTGGCCAATGGTGCCCGTCAGGCGGAATTAACGCTCTGCGGCATCGGCGAGCGCGCCGGCAATTCCTCTCTTGAGGAAGTGGTCATGGCACTGCGTACCCGCAAGGATATCTACGGAGGCATTGATACGGGCATCGTCAGCGAACAGCTCTATCCTTCCTGCCGCCTTCTGGCTCATATCATCGGCCGTCCGATCTCCGCGACCAAGCCTGTGGTCGGAGGCAATGCCTTTGCCCATGAAGCCGGCATTCATCAAGATGGCATGCTGAAAAATCGCCAGACTTATGAAATCCTGACACCGGAATCCGTCGGACGGAAGCAGACAGATCTCGTCATCGGCAAGCATTCAGGGCGCAACGCCGTGCGTACACGCCTGGAACAGCTCGGCTATACGCTCAATGAAGATCAGCTCAACGACGTCTTTAAAGCCGTCAAGGATCTGGCTGACAAAAAGGCTTCCGTATACGATGAAGATCTTGTGGCTCTGGTCGTTTCCGAAGTGTACCGCATTCCGGATCGCTATCGACTGATCAATCTCAGTGTTCAGACCGCCATGTCCGGCATGCCTGCCACTGCCGCAGTGGAATTGAAAGTCGGTGACGATCTCGTCCGCAAAGCCTCTTTCGGCGTCGGTCCTGTCGATGCTGTCTTCAACGTCATTTCCAAGCTCGTGGGTCGAACTCCGGATTTGGAAGAATTCAGCATCAGTTCCATTACCGGCGGCACTGACGCCATCGGCGAAGTAACCGTGCGGCTGAAGGAAGGCCGCCTGACGGCTGTAGGACGCAGCTCGAATCCGGATGTCATGGTTGCTTCAGCAAAAGCCTATGTCGACGCTCTGAACCGTCTGGATCATAAGGATCAGGAACTTTCTCACGGTTGCAGCGCGGAAAACTGATGCTTTTTTCGGAAAGCCGCTTCTGCCGGCTTTCCTCACCCTTTATCCACGGAGTTTCTCCATATGCCTCATACACTTGCTCAAAAAATTCTGCAGCGCCATACCGACGAAGAAATTCGTCAGGCGGGGCAAATCGTAAACTGCCGCCTCTCAGGCGTCCTCGCAAATGATATTACCGCGCCTCTGGCCATCAAATCCTTTCAAAAAATGGGTGCAGAAACGGTCTTTGACAAAGATCGCGTGTTTCTGGTGATGGATCATTTCACGCCGCAAAAGGATATCGATTCCGCTAATCAGGTGCTGATCACCCGGCGTTTTGCCGCTCAGCAAAACATCACGCATTATTATGAAGGCGGAAACTGCGGCGTTGAACATGCTCTGCTTCCAGAACAGGGTCTCGTCGCTCCAGGAGATCTGGTTATCGGTGCCGACAGCCATACCTGCACCTACGGCGGCATTGGTGCTTTCGCAACCGGTCTCGGCTCTACGGATGTCGCTGCGGGCATGGCTACCGGTGAACTGTGGTTCAAGGTGCCTCAGACCATTCTCGTCCGTCTGCACGGCGATCTTCCCCGCTGGGTTCGCGGCAAAGACATCATTCTCCGTCTCATTGGCGATATCGGTGTTGACGGTGCTCTGTACAAGGCTCTGGAATTTACCGGTTCCACACTCAAGACGCTCGATGTCGAAGGCCGCATGACCATTTCCAATATGGCCATTGAAGCCGGCGGCAAATGCGGTCTTTTCCCCTCTGATGACAGCACGCTGGCCTACTGCGCTGCTCATAATCGCCCCGATGCAGAAAAAATCGAAGCCGATGAAGGCGCGGAATACGAGCGCATTATCGATATGGATATTGCTTCCATGCAGCCTCAGGTTTCCTGCCCGCATCTGCCTGAAAACACGAAGCCCGTCTCCGAAGTCCGGGACGTGGTGATCAATCAGGTTGTGATCGGATCCTGCACGAACGGCCGCATTGCCGACATGCGAGATGCGGCTCTCGTCTTGAAAGGACGCAAGGTCGCCAAAAATGTCCGCTGCATCGTTCTCCCGGCTACGCCGACGGTCTGGCGTCAGGCCATGGATGAGGGACTGTTCGATATTTTCATGGATGCCGGCTGCATTATTGGATCTCCCACCTGCGGTCCCTGCCTTGGAGGCCATATGGGCATTCTCGGCGACGGTGAACGCTGCATTTCAACCACGAATCGCAACTTCCGCGGCCGGATGGGAAGCCTTGAGTCGGAAGTGTATCTCGCCAGCCCCTGCACCGCAGCCGCTTCTGCCGTTGCGGGCGTCATCGCCGGACCAGAAGATCTTTAATCAGGAGATAGATCATGTCTTTTATCGGTAAAGTTCATAAAGTCGGCCCCCATATTGATACGGATGCTATCATTCCCGCCCGTTTTCTCGTGACCACAGATCCTGAAAAACTCGGGGAAAACTGCATGGAAGGCCTGGAACACGGCTGGATTCAGCGCGTTCAGCCCGGTGACTTCATCGTCGCAGAACGCAATTTCGGATGCGGTTCATCACGCGAACACGCCCCTATCGCTATCGTCGGCGCCGGTATTAAGGTTGTAATCGGCCATAGCTTCGCCCGTATTTTTTACCGCAACGCCTTCAATATGGGCTTGACGCTGCTGGAAATCGGCGATGATGTGGACAAAATCAACAACGGCGACGAACTGGAAGTGGATCTCCAGAAAGGTCTGATTAAGGATCTGACCAATGGATCCGAAATCACCGTTCCTCCCCTCTCTCCCGTCATGCAGCAGCTGATCGACAAGGGTGGCCTCGTGCCTTTCGTCCGTGAAAAGCTTGGCAAAAACTAACCCGCAGATTTTTTCATATTTTTGAAAAAAAACGTTGACAGCTGACAGGCTTTTCACTATAAACATTTTTGTCATCACGACATGTTCCCCGATGGCTCAATCGGCAGAGCGGGTGACTGTTAATCACTAGGTTGGCGGTTCAAGTCCGTCTCGGGGAGCCAAAAAGAAAATGTTCCCGCTGGCTAATGCCAGCGGGATTTTTCTGTTAATCTCAATAATTCCTATTTCAAATTAAGTATCCGATTTTTTCTTCTCTACTTTTCCCCCTTTCAATCTTTATAAAATTGATGATGGTTGCATAAAAAATGGAAGGAAGTACAATTGGCTATTTGTCTTGTCTGATTAGATGATAACGTTCTTTTTCCTTTTTCAGAACATTTTCTGAAAGGGCACGATCTAGCCATTTTTGCATTTGTCTTTGCCCGACATCAAGTCGTCAGGCAAGTTCTTTAGCCGTTGCCGGCTCATGGAGTGACTGACAAAGGACAGGCAGAACAGCTTCTAAAATGGTGCTGCAAGCATTTAAATCAGGATTTGTTTTTTCTCCTTCAATCGTCTTTTCAGATAATTCCTGAGTAGAAGTTTCTTTAGCCGAAGCAGCTTCACTCTTTTTTGTTTGTATGGTCAGAACATTCGGGTCATTGAATGCCTAAACCTTTTTTGCTGCGACAGGGGACATAGAGAACAGGGAGCCTTGGCTTATAGTTCTTTGTGGAGGTAAAGGAGAAATCTTGTGCTCTTGTGCTGCTGCGTCAAGCCTGCATCTCAAATCATTGGCGTCGAGTAGATCAGACCAGGGGATACCGCCTAGCTTGATGATTGCTTGATTTCCTGCAGGAACATCAGGTTCGTCCCTCACGAAAATCATGCGATGATTATCTCTTTTTAATTCTTCTGTTGCTCCTGCCCATGTTCCGCCTTTGTTATAATTCGAACTGATGACAAGAGTAAGGAATACACGTAACCCATTTCGGCGCGGGGTTAACATTCCATTTTCGATACAAGGAAACACAAGCTTCCACAAGCTTCTGATCAAATTTTCCTGATCGGTATTTTCCTTCACGAACCAGAGATCCCCAACCCGCATCTCCATATAGGCATAAGGCTCGTCCAACTTCTGCCTGAAGATTAGGTGGAATATTTCTTTTATCAAAGTTATAAAATTTGAATATTCCTGCAAAAGGCCATTGTTTTCGTGGTTCTATGATAAGATTAAGATTTTTAAGAAAGGCCTGAGCACTACGGACAAGTGACAACTGACATTGATCATCTAATTTGCTGTCTGGAGCGCAATTCATACAATTTCCGCATGATTTAGCCTTTTTATCATCCAAAGCAGTTTGTAAAAAAGTCATCAGGCAGCCTTTGTGTCTCATGTAATCTTGCATTTCCGACTGCTCTTTTCTGCGAATTGCAGTTATTGCGTTTATTTGGTAGCAATAAAATAAACCATACTTTTGCCCCATCCCGTACGCTGCACCACAAGAACACGTTTTCCAGCAAGGAGTGGCACGATACTTTTCCCATTGTCCATCACGGAATGTTGCAGAATCATTATTAAATACTTTTTTCAGAAAAGCTTCTGCACGGTATTTAGCTTCTATCATAGTTCTCTTCTAACGTGCTATTAACACTTATTGATTAATGAAATGTTGGGACTTCAGCCCCTAGCATGATCCCAACCCAACTGCCATCTTACTCTCTGAAATTCCTCCGGCATAAAGATACATCAAGAAATGACAGACAAGGCAAAAAAACCGGTTTTCACTTTTACGACATCCACAGTTTCAGAAAATCTGGATTCAGAGAAAAATACAGCATCGCATTGCATCCGAGTATGGCTATCAAGAGAACTATCAGCCATAAGGTGATGCCTCTGTATTTTTCCGCCATGACTTCCAGATTTTTTTGCTGCTTCTCCACTTCTTCTTTAATGGAAAGCAAATGATCTCCGGTTTTTTTTATCGCCATGCTGCTTTCATCAAATCTGCGTAGCTGATCATCAAGACGGGAGTGTTCAGTCGAAAAATTCGAGCAAAATGTCTGCATAACGCTATTAAGAGAGTCGGTCGTGTCGACACAATCACGCAGAGACTTCCGAAAGGTTTGAAACTCGGCATCAATACGTTTCGCTGCGTTCAAAATTTGCGAAGAAAACTGATCTTCCATACCTGAAAGAATACGGTGCACATCTCGATCGAAAGCGGAGATACTTCCTGACAATGTATCCCCCGTCGCAGCAGTCAGAGCATCTTGCTTGGCTTTGACATCTTTCAGTATTGCCTGCGCTCTGGCATCCATTCTTGACGCGGCCTCCTGTCTTTGCGCTTCAGCCCGTTGCAACAAGACATCATACCGATCTTCTACCTGCTTACTAAGATTCTCCGACTGGGAGGATATTTTGGCAAGAATCGTATTGGTACGGCTATCCATATCGGCCAACAGGGATTCAGAACTGCCATTAAGCTGCCTGGAAATCACTTTCAGCTGCGTTGTAATCGAGGACAAATCTTCGCAATATCTTTTTACCTGATTCTGCAGGTCATCACAGGATTTTGTTGTCCTCTTGACCATCTCAGAGGCTGAAGAGATATTGCTGAGACTTTTTTCCAAAGAACTCAAAGACTGAAAGATCTCTTTCTGATCCATGAAAAATTCCCTATTTCCTTAAAAAATTATCAAGAATAGCACGGATTTTCCTCACATGCGTATATGCCTCTGCGGCCAGGGACCATTCTTCCAACATATCGACAGCATCCTGCCCTATAATCTTGCGGCCTTCCGGCCCAAGTTCCCTTTTGAACCACGCCACATTTGCGGAGCATTCTTCCGCATCGGCAGCCAAGCTGAACAATTCATAACACCCTTCAAGATAATTGCTCTCAATCTCCTGTTTCTGATGCTCATTGAGCTGTGGATTGAGATAGAAAAGGCAAAAGACATGAAGCAAATTTAAAGCAGGATTGATATCTGTCACAGCACGCCGGATCAGACGTACCGCTCCCTGAAGATGCTTGATGCTGTCCATGGGAGATCCGCTACCGCAGATCTCCTCATCGATGACACGAAAGTATTTCTTGACGATATCAAATGATGATATTCTGCCCCGATCTGTATCAGAGGTAAGGGAAAACGCCTCGCCATTTGGAGCTGTGTACTGATCTCTGGCAAATTTTGAATTGAAATAGTAGTATAGATAATCCTTCAGCTGTTCATTTGCTTCAAGCCAGTCAGGATTATCCACTGCTGTTCTGCAAAATATTTCCATATCCTCAATCGCCTGCCAGCGCTTCTTCGCGATTTTGTCATAAACAAACTCTGTCAGGAAACCAAGGCATTTCTGGATTTCATTGTCTCCTTTGAATTTTCTGGCTTTTTCCGCTTCACTACGGGCTCTTTCGGAATCATAATATTTCGTCATAAGCCCGGCAAGTGCCTCATAATATCCACCGGCTGGCAGTTTGCTGACAACTACGCGGAAAAATTTTCCAACATAGTCCTGCGTGTAATCTTTGATCAGCCCGATGCAGCACATGCGATATATGGCTCTGGAGAGAGCCATATAATAATTTTCTTCTTTGGAAAGTATTTCTGTTTGATTCTTTTTTTCTCACTATATTTTTCAAGATATTTATTCAACTGCTCATAATCTTGAGACTGCGAAGAATATGATATGTAATAAACGCCATCCTCTCCGTCGGTAATAGAGTCCATCCCTGTCAGCAAGCCCCTGATGTGTTCTCCAGGAGCATCATCGCATTCCGTAGCGATCTCCATATATTGCATGATATAGTATAGAATCAGCTTTTCAATTTTCTTGCCCAGAAAACTGTTTTCATGAAAGAATTTATGGATGCCGAAATCCACTGTGGGAGATTGAGGATATTCACGACAATCGCTGTACAAAATGACTGCCAAGGCCATTTTCCTGTCACGGCCGGCTCGGCCAGCTTCCTGTACAAAGGCCTCAGGGGATCCGGAATAATTGACATGGACAGTGAAGCGGACATTAGGTTTGTCAATTCCCATGCCAAAAGCTTTAGTCGCCACCATGATACCCGTTTTATTGCGGATAAATTCTTCCTGCGGATCAAGAGAATCCCCGCCGATAAACGAACTCACATCGCAATTTACGGCTTTTTGAAGAACAGAGACAATACCTGTGTGACCTGTGTGAGTGTTGTCCTTGACTCCCAAGGATCCTGATCGATGCGGACAGAAAACGATGGTCGCAGCGGAATGTCGGGGATCGCTGTACCAGTCATGCGAAATATCGACGCCAAAATCCGTCTTTTCAATGGCTTGCATCAATGCTGTATCGGTTATGTTTTCTCTCTCGAAAAACCTCTTTTTTATCCTATCAATAGAGTCCGGGGTCAAAAGTTCATTGAAGGATTCATCGAGTCTCCTTTGAACGATCAGCGGCAATATTTCTGCTTTTTTTGCAAAAACCTCCCAGCGAGTAGCCATTTTACCAGAAATTTTAAGGACGCGATACTGCAGCTCAAGGCGGTTGGTATTCTCATAGCGTACCGTTGCCTCTGGCGACAATGGGAAGGCATTGTTGCCTGAAAGCTCCCGCTCCACATCTGAGAGAACGTCAAAAGAAGCCGTGGCGGTAAGCCCGAACAGACTGATATGAGGCTCTGTTTCACCTTTACGAGGTTTCGGCAAAGCATATGAATACAGATTGCGCCCCAAGTGCAGGTAAGAAAAGCGAAAATCATGCCCCCACTCAGAAACGCAGTGCACTTCATCGATAACGCCATAGGCGAAATACACCCCGTATTCCGACATATCCCTAAGATATATCCGAAAATCGCGTATGCAGAGTCGTTCCGGAGACAAAAAGCATAACAGGTATTGCGAATCCGAGAGCTTGGTGCTTACTTCTTCTTTCTCTTGCCTGCTCAAAGTGGAATTGATATAGGCACAGCAATCGATGCCATTTGTTAGAAGCCCGTCGACCTGATCTTTCATCAGAGAAACAAGCGGATCAATGACGAGCGTCACGCCCGGCTGCAGCATGGATGCAAGCTGATACGTCAATGATTTGCCTCCACCGGTAGGCAACAGTCCAATGACGCTTTCAAGCCTCAGTGCTCTATCCAGAATGGGAATCTGACCGGGTCTAAAGTCTCTTTTGCGGAACAGCAGGTTCAAAAAATATCTCAGATGCCGAATTGTATCTTCTACCGGCTCATTATTTTGACCGTCAGATTCGTGCAAAAGCCTCTGATATCGTATCCGTTCTGTCGTGATCATTTGCCTGAAAGAATAATATGAAGCCGAAGAACGAATCACGAAGGCACATCTGCCGCATGTCTGATATCGGGAAACATAGCTGGCGTCCGGATCCAGAAAGCTTTCAATAGACACATCCAAAACGATATCGAACACCGTAGAGGCATCAATGTCCCCTTCATTTGCAACGACATGCGCACTGCCATGCAAGGGACTATTCATAAAATGAGAAGAGACGACGTCAAGTCGAATTTTTGGAAACCTGAGATCGCCATATTCCGCACTCAGGCTGGTGAGATTGTCAAACATTTCCCCAAGATCGGCCAGCGCAAGGGCGCAGCAAGGCACATCATGTTCCACAGCAAGCACATGCCATTCCGCCTTGATCGGCAGTTCGCCATATAGCATGGCTTCCAGGACCGTTTTTTGCACTCTGGCACAGTTGCAGGAAATTTTTGCCATAAGCGCCTTGATTTTCTTATCGAGACTGGCTTCTGAGGCGATGCCATATCGGATGATGTCATCGCTGGTATTTTTCCGGGTAACGCCAAATACTTTCTCGAACGCATCTTCAAGGAGAGGACTTGTTCTGGTCGGAAGTCCTCGGCTCACGATATTATTCAATACTGCCAAAATAGGATGGGGATCCGGACATACCCCGGATCCTATATCAAACGGAGCCAAAATTTCAAAAGCATATGGCAATACCAATCCGCAGAGATCGGCAATTTTCTCATCATTTGCCAAAATATCTGGCCGGTAGCCACAGTGATACTGCACAGGAGGATATGAATACCGGCAAAGAACCCCCTTGGCAGATCGGCAGTCGAGGCGAAATCCCAAAATCGTACATGTATAAGGATGCCTACTTCGCGTATGCGCAAAAAGAGGATCGCGATAATCAATAAACAACGATTCTTCTGCCAAAGTAAAATATCTGCTGAAAGCTCTGATGCGCATTTCTCCGACATTGCAGGGACCAACGCATACGATATAATGCATGGCCTGTACGGAAGCGATATATTCGGCCATTTTCTTCAGGTTGATGCCCGGCACATCCAGTACGTTGGAAAATAAATGGACGATGATGGAATAATTGTCAGAAAAGAGCGAATCATCTATTTCGCCAGGATACGGATTCTCCCGCTCAGAGGGCAACATTTTTGCAAGAGTGCGAATCCGTGTCTCTGCAGAGAGAAAATCTTCGATATTGCGGCGAGCACGTCCAAGGGCTGCTTCCGAAGGTTCTATCAGCGTCAGGCGAGACGGCATCGGTCGATTGGATTTTTTCAGAAAATGCAAGAATTCCACCGAAGCCAGCCCCTGACCCGCTCCCCAGTCGTACACCTCAAACGGTGAGGTCAGTTCGTATTTTGGAAAAAACTGAAAAGCAAATTCCAGCTTGACGCTGTGCATTTCTCCATACGCCGCAAGGTAGCAGTCAAGAGCTTCACTGGATGAAAGAGGATGAGTGCCATGATGCAGTTCTGGATGCTTCCATGGTCTTTCCCGCATAGCAGGAGAAAGTCTTTTCTGTGCGCTGCTGACCAAATCTGCAATAGCAAAATCAGGTTGAAAACCAGGATGCTCAACAAGCAGGCTACTCATATTCTATACCTTGTAACAATCCCCAATCAGCATAGCAGAAATGAAAATATCCTGGAAACATCTGCAGGACCTCATCTCCTCAGAAAAAATCAGCAGGAACGCTCTCCGGTGATGGTAGCGGCATCCGGATTGAGCTGATGCGCTTCAAAATTGTCCAAAACCTTTTGTTGACTTGTGTTGGCATAGCAATACACGCAGAAATGCCTGCAGGTATTGTATTGGCCGATGTCCTTACTTTTCATGCAGCCGCAATGAAGCCTCTGACCTTTATCCTTATTGTCTTTTGTGCGCACGGCATAGAGACCGCAGCCGAGATCGATGCTACCTTGAGGAACCGGTTCTTCACCCATCAGAGAAAGGCTGCGCTTTCTGATTTCAAGCCCAAGGTGTTCCATGAGCTTATGATCCTTATAGGCAATGCGGGCAATAAGTTCCTCGTCAACGCAGTGATTGTGCTGAATGCCATAAGCATCCAGATCGATGGCTTCAGCGCATGTGGCGAGCGAGTACCGCCATTTTCTATTCAGATCGGCAAGCTTCGCCGCAAAAGCGCACATGGATGCTCTGTCCCAATTGACAAAGCGAATCCCTGCCTTTTTGATATTGCTGGCAACTTTTGCATAGCAGGATATGTCCACAAAGCTGAAAACCAGCTTTTCCGTATAGCCCTGCAGAGCGTCACCTGTTTTTTCCAGCCTTTCCAGAAGGGTATCCATACTGACCCTGTCCGTAAGAAGCAGCGGATCATTGCGCCAGATGACACGCCCCCTGCCGAGCCTATCCACAAGCCTTTTAAAGGTATCAATACGTTGATCCCAGGATGGCAGATTGGGTTCATAGCCTTCGAGTTCATAATTATTCAATGAGTATTGAACATAGCAGCCGATGCCACGTTCTTCCAGCTTATGCAGATGACGCAGAAGAGGCCGCGGATTTTTTGACCAGAAAACAATAAAGCGCGTATCCTCATATGTAATGTACATCGGAACGCCGTTAAATGGATTCGTCCACACAGAATAGCCATTATCCAGGCGCTTGAAAAACCAGTCTGAGTAAAAAGCCGGAATATCGGTACTTCTGCTTGCAGAAACAATCATCGGATTCTGCGCTTCAACAACCGTTCCATTTTGCAGGCGCAATGTCTTTTTCTGTGCAGACGCCATATGTGCATTACCTCAAAAAATAAATTTTATTATATATATATATATATATATATAACTGCAATGAATATTTCTGCCTCTTCTCAAAAAATTCGCTGGCATGCTCAACAATGTCTCTGAGAACGCACAGGAACAAAAAAACGAAACGGCCGCAGAAAATCCGTTGTCTGCGGCCGTTCTGGAAAAATTGAGCCGAAAAACAATAATGATAAATTCTGTCCTTCGGCTCCATGCTTAAAAAAGCATGTATTTCAAAAGGAATAAAAGCGCCAAAGCATACATGATGGGCGTGATCTTGCGGCTTCTGCCGCACAAATGATTGATCAGCACGAAGAAAATGACACCGAGGGCGATGCCTTCTGAAATACTGTAAAACAGCGGCATAGCCAGAATGCACAGATAGGCGGGGATGGCCGAAGCATAATGCTCTGAGGCAAATGAAATCTGCGCTACGTTGCTGAACATCAGAAATCCCACAAAGATCAAAGCCGGGGCCGTAGCAAAGGGAGGAATTGCCGTAAAGACCGGCGCAAACAGCATGGAAAGCAAAAAGAAGAAAGCAACCGTCAGCGCCGTGAGCCCTGTGCGGCCTCCCGTCGCGACGCCTGTGGACGATTCAACATACGTCGTTGTCGTCGAAGTGCCAAAAACAGCGCCAAACGTCGTGGCAACGGCATCAGCCATCAGAACGGAACGAATCTGCGGCAGACGCCCCTGCTCATCAAGCATTCCGGCTCTGGCACTTACGCCAATGACGGTTCCGAGCGTATCGAAAAAGTCAACAAACAGAAAGGACAGCACGACCACGCAAAAATTGATAAAGGAGAAACCGCTCATGTCGAAATGAAAACACTGACCAAAGGTCAGCCCGATTCTGGAAAAATCCGTAAAGCTGGCTTGGGGAAGCAGCGAGAAGAAACCAGAGGCCGGATCCGGAACATACATGCCCGTCATCTGGCAGAACATGCCTGCAAACCAGGTGAAAAAGATGCCGATCAAAATCGATCCACGAATATTCCGAATATAGAGAACCGCTGTGACGAGCGTCCCGAGAAGAGCCAGCAAAGCACAGATTTCCTTATTGGCAATCTCGCCGGAAAAACGCAAAATTCCCACGAGAGTCGCCGGATTATCCACACATACACCGGCTTTCTGCAATCCAATAAACGCAATAAACAGCCCGATGCCTACGGAAACGGCCTGCTTGATCTCATAGGGAATGGCATTGAAAATCGCTTCCCGAACGTTCAGGAGAGAAAGCAGGATGAAAACAAGACCTTCGACAAACACAGCCAGAAGCGCAATCTGCCACGGATATCCCATACCCAGCACAACCGTATAGGCAAAGAAGGCGTTTAAGCCCATGCCTGCGGAAAGGGCCAGCGGCATATTGGCCATAAACGCCATGCAGGTGCAGCCAATGACCGAAGCCAGGCATGTAGCGAGAAAAACAGCCGTGACATCCATGCCGGCCGCCCCGAGAATGCTGGGATTGACCGCCAGAATATAGGCCATCGTCATAAAGGTCGTCATTCCGGCAAGCAGTTCCGTCCTGACTGTTGTCCCGTGTTCCTTCAGCTTGAAGCATTGCATCAGCATCGCTCACACTCCTCATATTCGGCAATATAGGGCAGATTTCTGTAATGCTCGGCACAGTCAAGACCATAGCCGACGACAAAGCTGTCCGGTATGGTAAAAAGTGCCGTATCAGCCTGAAAATCAACCAGACGGCGAGAAGGCTTGTCCAGCAGCGTCACCACTTTCAGAGAAAGCGGCCTGCGAGCCTTCAGCATCTCCACAATTTCCCTGAGCGTTCTGCCGGTATCGATGATATCTTCCACAACAATGATATGATACCGGCTGACATCCTGATCCAGATCCATCGTCACGGTGACCTTCCCGGCGGAAACCGTGCCGTCATAATAACTTTTCGCGCACATAAAGCCAATTTCGCAGGGAATGGCAATAGCGCGGCTGAGATCCGAAAGAAAAACAAAAGCTCCCTTCAGCACACTGACCAGCAGGACAGGACGCCCGGCATACTCCGCACTGATGGCAGCACCAAGACGGCGTACGGCAGCATCGATTTCCTCTTTGGTGATAAGAATCCGTTTGATCCGGCTTGTGAACCTGTCAGCAGACCAGATTTCCTCCATCATGCTCCTCCTCTTCCGGCATTGTCACAGGACCAGATTGAAAAAATTGACGTTACTGATTTTTCAATAATTTCACAATAGAATAGACCGTTTTTTCCTGTTTTCTCCTTCTGCTGATTTTACCTGTTTTTTACACAACGTTCCTTTCTCTTTTTACATTCTCTTTCTATTCAGAAACAATAGAATGCTTAAGGAGAGAGAAAATGACTGAAAAAAAGAAGAAAGCATTGGCTGAGGATCCCATTCCCGATCCTTTTTCAGAAATGGATTCCTCAGATTGCTATATCAATCGAGAGCTGAGCTGGCTGCAATTTAATGCCAGAGTACTGGAAACAGCGGAAAACCGCAGACTTCCCCTGCTGGAACAGCTGAAGTTTCTTTCCATCTTTCATTCCAATCTTGATGAGTTTTTCATGGTTCGGGTAGCCGGAGTTCTTCATCGATACAGAGAGACTCGAGCCGGCGCGCAGGATTCCGATGACGGTATCACGCCTTCATCTCTGCTGTCTGCCATTCGCCGTCAGACACTGGCACTTCTGGAAAGATCCGGAGAACTGTGGAAAGATCTTTTGCCTTCGCTGAAAGCAAAGGGCATTTCTCTGGTCGAATACGACGATTTGAACGAAAAGCAGCGCAGATTTGCTCTTGCCTTCTTCCGGGATCGCATTTATCCCCTGCTGACGCCTCAGGCCATTGATCCCGGACACCCCTTTCCAACGATCTCCAATCTGAGTCTGAATTTCATTATCCGTTTGCAAAATCAATCCGGCAAAACGCGCTTTGCCCGTCTGAGATGCCCGGACAATGTATCCCGTTTCGTTCTTATTCCCCGCTCTCTTGACAATCCTGATTCCGCAGAACCGGAAAAGGACATCCGAAATGCGGATATCCTGCCGCTTGAAGAGCTCATCAAAGAACATCTTTCCCTGCTTTTTCCGGGCTATACGCTTGAATCCTGCGGAATGTTTCGCATTACCCGCAATTCCAACATTGATCTCGCTGAAGAAGAGGCTGACAACCTGCTGTATGCCGTCCGGGATATGGTCAATCAGCGGCGATTCAACGGCGTTGTCCGCCTGGAAACATCCCGGGGCATGCCTGCTTCCCTTTCAGAGCTGCTTGTTACTCATCTGAATCTGAAGGCTTTTCAGATCTACCGGACTAAGACCCCTATGGCCATGGTCGATTTCATGGATTTGTACAGTGCCGGCCGTCCCGGACTGAAATTTTCCGCATACGCTCAAAACTATCCTGAAAAACTGCGCAGCACATCCGCCTTTGATGCGATTCGAGAAAAAGATATCCTGCTCCATCACCCCTATGACACATTTGAAGCGGTCACAGACTTCATCCGACAGGCTGCAGAAGATCCAGACGTTGTTTCCATTAAGCAGACGCTGTATCGAGTGGGACGGAATTCGCCTATTGTGCAGTCTCTGATAGATGCCCGCAAAAGCGGCAAACAGGTTACGGCCGTCGTCGAACTGAAAGCGCGCTTTGACGAAACACGCAACATCATTCGGGCTGAAGAACTGGAAAAGGCCGGCGTCAATGTGGTCTACGGTCTGGCCGGACTGAAAATTCACGCCAAGCTCTGTCTGGTGGTGCGCCGTGAAAACGGATCTATCCAGTCATATGCCCATATCGGAACGGGCAACTATAATGCGGCTACCGCTCAAATGTATACGGATCTTGGACTTCTTACCTGCCAGCCCGATATCTGCGCCGACATCGCCGATCTCTTCAATGTCATGACCGGATATGCGGAAAAAAGTACCTGGAGAGAACTGCTCGTCTCGCCCCGCACCATGCGTTCCGGGCTCATTGAAAAAATACGTCATGAAATCGATATTCAAGCTCAGGGCGGCCATGGTGAAATCATCATGAAATGCAATCAGCTGGTAGATAAGACTGTGATCCGCGCGCTTTACATGGCCTCCAAAGCCGGAGTGAAGATCTCGCTGATCGTGCGCGGCATCTGCTGCCTGCGTCCCGGCATTCCCGGCTTGAGCGAAAATATCACCGTGCGCTCCATTGTCGGACGCTTTCTGGAGCATGCCCGCGTGTATTATTTTGGCAACGATGGGAATCCCTGCATGTACATCGGCAGTGCGGACATCATGCCCAGAAATCTTGACAGGCGCATTGAAGTGCTGACGCCGATACTTGACGAACAAATCAAAAAACGGATTGCGGACGGCATTCTTACCTTGCAGCTTCAAGACAATACCCGAACATGGGCTTTGAACGAAAAAGGCAGCTATGTCCGCATTCGACGGGATCGTGACGGCACGGCTATCAATGCCCAGGAGGATCAGATAAGGAAATGAATGTGGCCTTCTTCGATCTCGGTTCCAATTCCGTCCGCCTGGGAATCATCAATCTGAAACCGGACGGATCTTCAGAATCGATCTGCCGCATGAAGCGCATGGTACGCCTTGGAGAAGGAGCTTTTTCCGGATCAGGACTCCAGCAAACGCCCATGCGGCGCACTATCAACGCTGTCCGTGAACTGGCTGCTATCTGCATCGAGCATCAGACAGCTGCTTACACGGCTATTGCGACAGCCGCAGTAAGAGAAGCTCCCAATGGGCAGGATTTCGTGAAGCTGATACGGGAAAAGACCGGCATTTTCTTTCAGAGCATTTCCGGTCTGCGGGAAGCGGAGTTGATTTGCAAGGGCGTACACGCTTCGATTCCCCAAGACGATGAGATCCGCATTTGTATGGATATCGGAGGAGGCAGCACCGAGCTCGCTGTCTTTTCCGGACAGACCATATTGGCTTTGGAATCGCTGAATATGGGGGCTGTCCGTCTGGCCGATCGTTTCATCAAGGGCGATACAGGACCTGTCAGTGCCGAACGCTACGAGGCAATGAAAAACTGGATTCGGGAAGAAGCCGGAGAAAAGCTGCAACGCCTTTCAAAGTATGCGCCAACCGAGCTTATTGGAACATCGGGCACAATTAAATGCCTCGGACGCCTGAACCGATCGGAAGACGAACACAGCAAACACGAACTGTACTATTTTTCCCTGCTGAAAATCGTACGGGAACTCTGCCAACGCAATGAAGAGGAACGCGATCGCCTTCCCGGCATGAATCCTCTGCGCACGGGCATCATCATTCCCGGTTCCGCCATCGTCAGCACAGTCATGGAAGAATTGCGGATGAATACCCTGAAAATTTCCGGAAGAGGATTGATCGACGGCCTATTGCAGGATTTTCTCGACCGGCATTTTCTCCGCTTCGTCTAGGAGAAGCGACCTTTCTCTCTCTTTCAGGATCTACAGCAGGCTTCTCCTTAGACAAAACGCGGCGAAATCTCTATCTCGTTCCAAGATTCGCCGCGTTTCTCAAATTTTATCTGCTTTTATCATTCCAGCATCAGAAAAGACGGTATGACCGCTCACTGGATCAGAAACTGCACAATGTGCAGCAAAATGACGGCCTGCACTGCTGCAACGGCGTCATCGAGCATCACGCCCCAGCCATTGTGCCAGCGGGGCGACTGATCAAAATAGTTCGCTGGCCAGATTTTGACGATGTCAAAAAAACGAAAAGCCGCAAAAGCCCCCATCTGCCAGAAAAACGTATCAGGCACCGCCATCAGCACAGCCCAGATGGCAAAGACTTCATCAATCACGATGGAAGAATGATCGTGAACCCCCAAATTCCGCCCCGCGATCTCCGCCGCTTTGGCTCCGATCACCAACGCCGCGACAATAATCCCGATCTGCATCCACAGCGGCATAAAAGGAAAAAAGGCCATGTAGACTAAAAGACCGGCCAGCGTGCCCCAAGTGCCCGAAGCGGGACGCAATACACCGCTTCCTCCAAAAGAAGCAAGACAATGCCATGGCGAAGTAAAGGCAAAAGTCCATGTCATGGGATGTTGCCCAGAAGGGCTTAAAGCTCCATATTGTTTCATCCGTTATCTCCATTTATACTGAATATGAAGTATACTGCAAAAAAGGCAGTGGGAAAAGGATTTTGTTTTTGGGGAAGATAGAACGGGGGGAGAGACAGGGATGAATCAGGAAGAAGCGAAGATTGAGGAATTTCTTTTAAGGAAAGGAAAGGAAAGGAAAGGAAAGGAAAGGAAAGGAAAGCGTTCTTTCTTCTTTGCTTTCGGAACTCTGCCCGAATGGGGTGGAGTATAAAGAATTAAGAGAAGTTCTTACTATAAAAAATGGTAAGGACTATAAAGAGTTTGAAACTGGCGATATCCCTGTTTATGGCTCTGGTGGGATTATCGCATATATTGACACATACGCTTATGATAGACCGTCAGTTCTTATTCCAAGAAAAGGTTCTATTGATAAGTTGTATTATGTGGATACTCCATTTTGGACGGTAGATACTATATTTTATACTGTTATCAACAGTAATATTGTTATTGAAAAGTTTGTATATTATTTCATTGAAACTCAGCATATTGAGAAACTGAATACTGGTGGTGGAGTTCCAAGCCTTACCCAATCTGTATTGAATAAAATAAAAATTCCCGTTCCACCTCTTCCCATCCAAGAAGAGATAGTGAGGATATTAGACAATTTCGCCGAACTTACCGCCGAACTTACCAAAAGAAAGCAACAATATCAATATGATAATGATAAGTTACTGACTTTTGACAAAAAGACGAAATGGGAAAAACTTATTGAGGTCTGTGACTATGTTGATTATCGGGGTAAAACACCGAAAAAGACAGAAGAAGGTATTTTCCTTGTTACGGCAAAGAATATCAGAAAAGGCTTCATAGATTACGAAGCATCCAAAGAATACATTTCCGAGGATAACTACGATGAAGTAATGAGAAGAGGTAAGCCTCAAATTGGTGATGTGCTTATTACAACCGAGGCTCCTTGCGGATATGTCGCACAAATTGACAGAGAAAATATTGCTCTGGCTCAACGAGTAATCAAATACCGAAGCAAAACAAGTAAGTTGGATAATTCCTTTTTGAAGTATGTCCTTTTAGGAAGAGAGTTCCAAGAAAAACTTGATAGAGCGGCAACAGGTTCAACGGTCAAGGGTATAAAAGGAAGTAAACTTCACCAACTTACTATCCCCGTTCCCCCGCTTGAAGAACAGGAACGCATTGTGGCTATCCTAGACCGCTTTGACGCTCTGTGCAATGACCTCACGTCCGGCCTTCCTGCCGAAATCGCAGCCAGAAGGAAGCAGTACGAATACTATCGGGACAGACTTTTGACGTTCAGGGAAGCGAAAAAGAAAGAGGCGATGTGATGGGGGGGATAAAAAGAGAGGCTGCTCCGGTACCCGGAGCAGCCTCAGGGGAAGCGCGCAAAGCGCATAAAAAAAGCCCTGGCGTCGACCTACTTTCCCACATAGAGATATGCAGTATCATCGGCGATGGAGAGCTTAACTTCCGAGTTCGGAATGGGATCGGGTGTACCCTC
>JAQXLA010000022.1 GCA_029011315.1 Desulfovibrionaceae bacterium | reverse complement strand
TCTTGGATCTATTGCTAAATTCGCTGCGGCCGGCAAGCGTACCGGGAAGAAAGACCTCGGTATGATGGCTATGAGTTACGGCTATGTGTACGTCGCTTCTGTGGCCATGGGCGCGAATAAACAGCAGGTTCTGAAGGCATTCCGTGAAGCTGAGGCCTATCACGGCACATCTATCGTCATCGCCTACGCTCCGTGTATCAACCAGGGTATCCGCAAGGGTATGCATCGCACGATGGAAGAGGCAAAGCTGGCGGTGGAAAGCGGATACTGGCCGCTGTATCGGTATAATCCTTCTCTGGCCGAAGAAGGCAAGAATCCGCTGACGGTGGATTACAAGGCTCCCAATGGCAAGCTGCGCGAATTCCTGCTTGGTGAAAGCCGTTATGCGTATCTGAATGAAGTCCATCCTGATGTGTCTGAAAAGCTTCAGAGCGGACTTGAAAAATCCTATAATGAACGCTTTGCTCTGCTCACGCATCTGAGCAAGGCACCTGTCAAACAGGATTAATCCAGACTGAACGTTCATGGGATTCTCTCCCTTTGTGAAAAGGGAGAGAATCCTGAAAAACTACCGCTGACGGCGGTGACATTGAGGGAGTGCATCGTGGCAAAAAGCGTGTATGTGACGACAACGGAAAGCTATATCGAGAAGTCGGTCATCAGCTTGGGTCTGATGCGTTCGCTCCTTGATCAGGCGAAGAAGGTTGCGTTTTTCATTCCTATTATGGATGTGGACAGCTATGGCAAGCCGATAGACTCCGATGTGGAGATGATTCTGAAGCAGTTTGCCTTGAATATTCCTGTTAAAAAATTTTATGCTTGTACGTATAATGAAGCTCAGAAGCTCATCATTGAGGGAAAGAGCGAACATCTGTATGAAATCATCATGAAGCGTTATGAAAAGCTCATGGAAACCAATGATTTCATTCTATGTCAGGGAACCTGCTTTTCCGGCAAGAACATGCCTGCCGAATTTATGCTCAATGCCAACATCGCCGAGGCCTTGAATATTCCCATTGTGCATTTAATTAATGGCAAGGGAAAAACTTTTGATGAAGTAAAGTCGGCACTTTTGTTTTCCCTGGCTGTTTACCGCATGCGGGATCAGGATGTTGCATGCGTTTTCATCAACAGATCTTTTACCAGGGACCAGATGGCTTCCCTTCGGGAAGGTCTCAGTATTCCCGTTTATGCTATTCCTGAAGATTCTTCGCTGTCCGATCCTGATGAAGCGTTGGCAATTTTTGATCAGTCTGTACAGGGCGAAGTCGTGGCACCGTATCTCCTGTCCTATAAAATTAAACGGCATACTCCTTTGCAGTTCAAGAATGATTTGCTGCGTCAGGCACGTCATACCCGTCGGACGATTGTACTTCCCGAAGGAACAGAAGAACGGATTCTGCGAGCTGTTGAGGAACTGGAATATCTTGACGTGGTGGATCTCGTGCTGCTGGGCAACGAGACAGCGATTCGCGAAAAAATTGCCAGACTTAAATTGAAAATTGAGCGGATTCGCATTGTTGATCCCTCTTCCGATCCGAATGCTGAAATATATGCGGCAAAGTATGCTGAGATTCGTGCCGCAAAGGGCGTGACTCTAGATCAGGCCCGCGAAAAAATGAAAGATCTGTCCTATTACGGCACCATGATGGTACAGTGTGGTCAGGCTGACGGTATGGTATCCGGATCGATCACGACAACTGCCAATACCATTCGCCCTGCTTTTGAGATTGTGCGCACCAAACCCGGCATTTCTCGTGTTTCCGGAATTTATTTGATGTGTTTGAAAAATCAGACGGTCATTTTTGCCGACTGCGCCGTCAATCCCAATCCAACGCCAGAAGCTCTGGCTGAAATTGCCATTGAAACCGCAAAATCGGCTCGTGAATTTGGTATTGAGCCTCGCGTGGCCATGCTGTCCTATTCTACCGGAACATCAGGATTTGGTCCGGATGTCGATAAAATTCATGAAGCGGTGCGAATTGCCAGAGAGATGGCTCCGGAACTGCTTCTCGACGGTCCGATGCAGTATGATGCGGCTGTGGCGGCAGATGTGGCAAAAACCAAGATGCCTGACAGCCCTGTAGCCGGACAGGCCAGTGTCTTTATTTTCCCGGATTTGAATGCCGGCAATATTACCTGTAAGGCAGTGCAGCGCAATACCTCGGCTGTGCTGATCGGTCCTATTCTTCAGGGGTTGAATAAGCCTATTAATGATTTATCTCGCGGCTGTACTGTCGAGGATATCGTTAATACAGTGATTGTGACGGCAAATCAGGTTCATGAGAACTGATCTTTGTTTGTATTGAAGTTTTGAAGACGGCGTCGTTTTTCCTGAAGTGGGGAAACGGCGCCGTATGTCGTTCCAATGGGATAGAAGTATGCATTTGTTTGTGCTGATTGTCAGTTTCCTGATATGTGTTTTTTCTCCGACTGCATGCTTTTCCGGAGATTCCGGAGTCTTGCGAATCGGAGTGTCAACGTTTCCCATGTATTTAATGACGCGGCAGATTGTCGGAGACAGTTCTGATGTCAGAATTTCCCTTCTTGTTCCGGCACAGAGCGGGTGTCCGCATGATCTGGTACTCAGTCCGTCCTCAATGCGGACCGTAGAGCAAACGGATATTATTATTCGTAACGGACTGGGCATGGAGCCTTTCCTGGATGCGATTGCCTTGAATAAGCCGTTTATTGATGCGGTCAATGGCACCACCCGCCGTTTGGCGGAACCCAGCGGACATCCGAATCCTCATCTGTTTGCTTCCCCTGCCTGTATGGCCGGAATGATTCGGTATACGGCGGCCGAACTTGGCAGGATTCGACCAGATCAGGCTGAATTTTTTGCGACGCGTGCTGAACAATGGGCCGCAGAGTATGAAAAAGTTGCGGCGGAATGTGCGCAGATCGGCAAGAAACTGACTCAGAGGCGCGTGATGTTTCGTGACGGCAGTCTGGCCTATTTCGCGGAAGATGTGGGCTTGGAAACAGCGGCGCTCATTGAAGAACATGAAGGGCATGAACCTTCCGCATCGGATTTAATGCGGTTGATTCGCGTTGCCGAAACGGTCTGCGCCGTAATCGGTGAGCGATTCGGCGATGACAAAACAGCCAGAACAATTGCCGGGGAAAGCGGCTGTGCGTATTTTGTGCTCGATGCCGGTGTGGCGGGATCGGAAGAAGCGCCTGAAGATCATCTGCTGCAAATCATGCGTCAGAATCTGCGAACGCTGGAGGCCATGATTGGAACGAAATGACCAATCTCGAACAGATCAGGCTCTATCTGTCTGCACTGGAGAATGTAACGAAGCGGAGTGCCAGGTGCGCCGACTGTCTTCCCTGCGTCCTCATGCAAAACCGCTTACAGGCAAAGCGGTTATCTTTGAAAAAGTCAGTGTAAAGCGTGAAGGCACGGTTATTTTAGATCGTGTTTCTGCATCCGTACCTTTTGGAGGCTGTACCGCACTGATCGGGCCGAACGGCGCAGGCAAAACGTCTCTTCTTATGGCACTGCTCGGAGAAATGCCGTATGACGGACGCATTCGCATTATGCCGCGCTATGACGGAAGGCATATGCGCATTGGTCTGGTGCCGCAGAGACTTCAGATTGATCGCGGGCTTCCGATGAGCGTGATGGAATTTTTAGGGATGACGCTCCAGCATAGACCGCTTTGGCTGGGATTGAAGCGGGAAACGTGCGAAAAAGGGCTTGTTGTGCTAGAAACTGTTCATGCAGGGCATCTGGCTTCACGGAGAATCGGAGATTTGTCCGGAGGAGAGCTGCAGCGGGTTTTGCTGGCATTGGCTCTTTTGGGCAATCCTGATTTGCTCATTTTGGACGAACCCTCTGCTGGCGTCGATGTGCGGGGCGAGAGGCTTTTTTGCTGTCTTCTTGAAGAGCTTCGCCTGCAGCGTGGATTTACGCAGCTGATGATCAGTCATTCTCTGGGAATGGTGGCTCGGCATGCCACGCATGTGATTGCTTTAAATCGTACTGTCGTTGCTGAGGGAACTCCTGAGGAAGTGCTGACCGGCAATCATATTCAGGAACTGTTTGGAATCCATATGGAAATGCCGCAGGGCTCCTGAGGAGCATAAGTCATGGCTCTGAGTGATATTTATACGTTGTTTTCGCTGATTCCTCTGGACTGCATGCAGTCGGGCTTCATGCAGAGGGCTCTGTTCGGTCTGCTGCTTCTGGCTCCCATGACGGCTGTAATGGGGGTGCAGGTTGTCAATTTGCGCATGGCGTTTTTTTCTGATGCCATCAGTCATTCAGCGTTTGCCGGCGCGGCTGTCGGCCTGCTGTGCGGTGTTTCGCCTCATTTCGTGATGCCGGTTTTCGGTGTTGCTGTGGGAGTGTCCATCATGGCACTGCTTCGTTCTTCTTCGCTTTCTTCAGATACGGTTATCGGCGTGATGTATGCAGCGGTCATGGCTTTTGGCTTGGCTGTTGTGAGTCGGACGCCTTCGGCCGGACGGAGTCTGCAGCAGTTCTTATACGGCGATATTCTGACGATTACGGATACGGATTTGGGATGGTTGTGCGTCCTTTTCGCCATTCTGGCAGCGTTTCAGATGTATGCTTACAACCGTCTTCTGTATATCGGTCTGCATCCGCTTTTGGCGCGGGTGCATGGAGTACCGGTGAGGTGTTTGCAGTATGCTTTTGCGGCACTTTTGTCCGTCGTAGTGATGTTTTCAGTGTGGGCTGTAGGAGTTCTTCTGGTAACAGCACTTTTAATCGTGCCGGCTGCAGCGGCGAGAAATCTGGCTTTGACGGCGGCTTCGATGCTGCGCTGGGCTGTGCTGATTGGCACGACCTCGGCAGCTGCGGGATTGCTGATTTCCGCTCAGGATGGCGTTAGGACGGCTGCGGGATCAGCCGTGATTCTCTGTGCCTGCGCCTGGTTTGCCGTAAGTGCGGTAATTGCCAGTGTGGTACGCAAGGAACGAATGCGCTGATTGCGCGTTATGCCTTGCGGAAAAAGCGCAGGCCGAATTTCCATCCTGCGCTGACGGCAGCGAGGCAGAAAACGG
>JAQXLA010000021.1 GCA_029011315.1 Desulfovibrionaceae bacterium | reverse complement strand
GAACGGCTGGACTTTCTGGAAGGGAAATTGGCACAATTCCCCTGCAATACGCCGGTTGCAAATGCGCGGCATACAATTTCTGAGCTTTGCTGCGCATCTGCGGCGCATGAACCGGGGATTTACCGGCTCAATGTGCCGACTGGCGGAGGGAAAACGCTCAGCTCACTGCGGTATGCGCTTGCACACGCAAAACAATTCAACAAGCAGCGGATCATCTTTACATCACCGCTGCTTTCCATTCTGGAGCAGAATGCAGACGTTATTCACGAGTTTGTTGGCGATGACAGGTTGATTTTGGAACACCATTCCAATGTTGTGCAGGCGAAACCGGAACAGGGAGAACTGGACCAACGGGAACTTCTTGTGCAAAGCTGGGACGCACCGATTATCATCACGACGCTGGTGCAGTTTTTGAATACCCTGTTTGATGGAAAAACGACTGCCATCCGGCGCTTTCAAGCGCTCTGTGACAGCGTAATCATCATTGATGAGGTTCAAACTGTGCCAGTCAAACTGCTGACGCTCTTTAATCTTGCGATTCAGTTTTTAAGTGAACAGTGCCGCGCGACGGTGGTGCTGTGTTCGGCAACGCAGCCGAGTCTTGATAAAGCTGCGCACCCGATTCGACGCGCAGCCCCGGAGATGGTGCCGTATCACAAGAAGCTCTGGGATGTCTTTCGCAGAACGGAGCTCCGGCAAATTGAATCCTGCCGGCTGGACGAGCTTCCGGCGCTGATCCGCGCAGAAATGGAGACAACCGGCAGCCTGCTGGTCGTGTGCAATCAGAAGAAAGAAGCGGCATATCTGCTGAAGGAAACGCAATCATCAGCCTATCGGAGCTTCCATCTGTCTGCGGCGATGTGCATGCAGCACCGCCGCGATACGCTTGCGGCATTGCAGGAGGCCCTTTCCCGGCATGAAAAGGTACTGTGCGTTGCAACACAGGTGATTGAAGCGGGCGTGGATATCTCATTTGATGCTGTTCTTCGCCTGATGGCCGGAATGGACAGCATTGTACAGGCCGCCGGACGGTGCAACCGCAACGGCGAGTCAGAAAGGTCGCGCCCTGTGTATATTGTGAACTGTTCGGACGAAAAGCTTGGTATGCTGCGGGACATTCAGCGCGGCAAGGACGCAAGCATCGCGCTGATGAACGCTTTTCAAAACGCACCGGAACGGTTTGACGGAGACCTGTCTTCTGATGCATCGATTCAGTATTACTATCAGGCGCTGTATCGGGATATGGAGGATGAAGAACAGGATTGCTACATCCGCGAACAAAGGACCACCTTGTTTGATTTGATGGCAGGCAACGAAAAATATGCAAACGAGGGATGCGAAAATGTAGACGCCTTCTTCCTTCGGCAGGCATTCAAGACGGCGGGGCAGTATTTCTCCGTATTTGACGAGAACACCACCGATGTTTTGATTTCGTATGGCAGGGGCAGGCAGCTTGTCGAAGAACTGTGCACGGAACGATGCCGGTTTGATTTGGGCCATCGTGCATCTGTGCTGAAAGAACTGAGCAGCTATACCGTTAGCGTATATCAATATCAAAAGAAGCAATTGGAGATGAATCATGCTCTGATCCCGGTCTGCGACGGCTGCGCACTGGTTCTGGCGGATGGCTTCTACAATGATGAGGTCGGTCTGACGATGTCATCAGCTTCGCAAATGTTTTGGGAGGTGTAAAATGAAAAACACAAAATACGATAATATTGTAGAGTTTCAGGTGACGGGAGACTACGCCCTGTTTTCAGATCCAATCATGCGTATTGGCGGCGAAAAGTGCACCTATCAGGTACCGACCTACGAGGCGCTCAAGGGCATTCTCCACTCTGCCTACTGGAAGCCAACCTTCATCTGGGTCATTGATGCGGTCAGAGTGATGAATCCCATTCAGATGGAGACAAAGGGCATCCGTCCCGTCAAATACTACGGCGGCAATGATCTAAGCTATTATACCTACCTAAAAGATTGCCGCTATCAGGTTCGCGCACATTTTGAATGGAATGAGAACCGCCCGGAGCTGGCTGCAGACCGCATCGAAAACAAGCATCATGAGATTGCAAAAAAGATGATTCGCAAAGGGGGTCGCCGCGATATTTATTTAGGCACCAGGGAGTGCCAGGGATATGTGGAGCCCTGCGTATTCGGCGAGGAGAAAGGCGCCTACGACGATACGCCGGAACTGGCCTTTGGCCCGATGTATCACGGCATCACCTATGCGGATGAGGCATATTCAGAAGATACAAAAGACAAAATGACGGTTCGATTCTGGAGCCCGGTGATGAAACATGGCGTGATTTCTTTTATACCGCCTGAACAGTGTCCGCAGCATAAGACGATCTGCAGCATGAAAATGAAACCCTTTGGCACGTGCCTGGACAATTTTTCCGGACTGCAGGAATTCGGCGAGGTGAGATGATGGGACTTTTGCAAAGAGCGGTGGAGACGTATGATGCAAATTCCGGTTTGATCGGGGTATATCAAACGGGACGGGATCCGCTCGCGCCAATCGGACATGTTCTGACAAGCGCAAATATTGAAATCACATTGAACGCAGAGGGGCAGCTCATAGCTGCACGAAAAGTTGAAAAAAACGAACCGAAAATTCTGATTCCGGTTACGGAGGAATCCGGTGGCCGCACCAGCGGACTTGCGGCACATCCGCTTTGTGAACAGTTAAAATATGTTGCCTGTACGAACAAAGAAGCGCACGAATACTACCTTGCAGCACTCAAAAAGTGGAGTGAGTCTGTACATACGCATCCGTTCCTGCCAGTCATTATGACCTATGTGGAAAGCGGTACCATTCTTGACGAGCTCGTAGACGGAGGCATCCTTGCAGCGGATAAGAAAGAAAACGAAAAACAGCTTGTTTGCTGGCGTGTGCTGGGGATCGACGGTGAGGAGCCTTGCTGTTGGAAGAACAAAAATCTGTTTGAAGCCTTCATTGCGTATTATCGCGAGAGCCGAACACAGGAAACCGCCCTTTGCATGCTGGACGGACAACTGGGCCCAACAGCTTTGCAGCACCCCAAGGGCATTATTCCTGTGAATGGAAACGCAAAACTGATTTCGGCCAATGATAAGAGCGGATTTACCTACCGCGGGCGTTTTTCGGAAGAATGGCAGGCAGCCACTGTGAGCTATGAGGCTTCGCAGAAGGCGCACAACGCCATACGCTGGCTGGCTTCCGAACAGGGCGTGCGGGAATTTGCGGGAAATCGCATTTTCCTGTGCTGGAATCCGGAAGGCAAAACCACTCCACGGCCTATGCGCGCAATACGAAGCAAGGAGGCTGAAGCAGCGCGCAAGCCGAGCGATTATCGGAACAAGCTGCAAAGTACGCTGCTGAGTTTGCGGAGCGATCATCAGCTGAATAATACGGATCAGGTGATTCTGGCGAGTTTCGATGCCGCAACGACCGGCCGTCTCGCTGTTACCTATTACAACGAGATTTCGCTCACAACTTTCCTGGAGCGTATGCACGATTGGGATGCGCATTGCTGCTGGTATGCAGGAAAATATGGAATTCAGGCTCCGAATCTGCTTCAGATTGTAGACTGCGCGTTTGGGACGCTGCGCGGGAATTTCCTGGAAACAGATGACCGAATCCAACGCCAGCATTTACAGCGGCTGTTGGATTGTAAGATTAGCGGCGGCGTATTCCCTGTGGATATCGTAAAG
>JAQXLA010000020.1 GCA_029011315.1 Desulfovibrionaceae bacterium | reverse complement strand
CAGCACCAGCAAATCCGCCTTGCAGAACTTCGCCACAATGGCTGAAAGAGTATCGTTATCACCAAGAACCCTGTTATGGCCTGTTTCAATTTCTGCCGAAGAAACCGCATCATTTTCATTGACAACGGGAATGACGCCTGTTTCCAGCAAGGCGGAAAAGGTATTGGAAAGATGCATCGCCCGTTCGGGAATATCGACATCCTCACCTGTAAGAAGAATCTGAGCCGTCGCGCAGTTGTATTCAGAAAAGAGCTTATCGTAAACCGACATCAGACGGCACTGCCCTACAGCAGCCGCAGCCTGCTTAAAACGCAATTCTTTCGGCCGCTCGGTCATGCGCAGCCGATTGGATCCCACCGCAATAGCTCCGGAGGATACCAAAATGATCTCTTTTCCAGATCCATGCAGATCAGCCAGTATCCGTACCAGACGCTCCAGGCGGCGCAGATTAAGCGCACCGGATTTCCGGGCCACTGTTGATGTTCCAACCTTGACCACTATGCGTTGTTGCCTATTCATTCTATATTGTTCCTGTATAAAAATTCGGTTGCAAAAAACGCTTTTCTATACCTTTTTATAATGCTGGGATTGTGAAGAGAAGCCCGCACCTTGTCAAGCAGCCTTCCATTTTCTCTGTCTTGACTATTTGCCGGGCATTGTCTATATTATGTATTGTAAAATAAAAAACGTTATCATTGTGCGGATACAAAGTTCCCCGTCGAAATCGGCGGGGGGTTTTTTTTATCCGTTGTGACAGCGTAATTTTTATATTTTAACGAGGATATGCTATGAACACCATTCCCATTTCCAAAGAAGGCCATCAGGCTCTCATGCAGGAACTTGAACGTTTGAAAAAAGAGCGGCCTGAAGTCGTTCGGGCTATTAAGGAGGCCCGCGAGGAAGGTGACCTTCGGGAAAATGCCGGCTATGACGCCGCTCGGGAACGCCAGGGCATGCTTGAAGCCCGCATCAAGGATATTGAATCCCGCATGTCTTTATTCAACATCATTGATCTTTCCTCGCTTCACGGCGACAAGGCCATTTTTGGCGCGACAGTCACCGTAGAGGATATTGACAGCGGCGAAGAAAAAGTCTTTACCCTCCTCGGCCCTGATGAAGCAGATTATGCCAAGGGGTCGATCTCTGTTTTTTCTCCCATTGGCAGGGCCATGCTCGGCAAGCAGATCGGAGATGAATTCACCGTTGAGGCGCCTCGCGGCAAAATCAGCTACGAAGTTATCGATATTGAATTCAGAGGACATCGCCCTTAGGAAATCTGCGCATGAACGACGAGCTCCTCTCCCGCATCAGAGATCATTCATGGACTTTTTGCCTCCTGACATTCGGCTGCAAGGTCAACCAGTACGAAACACAGTCCCTGCGCGAAGCCTGGACAAGCCTTGGAGGAACGGAAACAGATGATCCGTCGCAAGCCGATATCGTACTCCTCAACACCTGCGCCGTTACCGCCAACGCCGTAGCCGATGCCCGTCAGACGGTTCTGAAGCTTGGCCGTCAGGCACCGGACGCTATGATCGTCCTCACCGGATGCGCTGTTGAAACAAAGTCCTTCGTCGAAGCTGTACACCGTTCCGGAGATCCCGATCGGGTACTGATCGTGCGTCAGAAAGACAAAAGCAGATTGCTTCATGCGCCGATCCCCTGCCATGATGCTCAACCCGGGGATTTTTCCTTTCCTCCTTTCCGCATCAGCACCTTCCGCCGTTCCCGTCCCGTTCTTAAAGTTCAGGACGGCTGTTCACATCACTGCTCCTACTGTATTGTGCCGCAAACAAGGGGGAGGCCTGTAAGCCGTTCTCCCAGAGAATGTTTCGCTGAGCTGCGCCGCTTGCTCAGAGCAGGATACAGAGAGATTATGATTTCCGGCATCAATCTGCGCCAGTACGCTCATGCCGAAGAAAGCTGCCGTGATTTCTGGGATCTTATCCGTTATTTGAATGACAGTATTGTCTCGGAATTCGGATCAGGAACTGACCGCGCCCGGCTGCGCATCAGTTCTCTTGATCCGGCTCAGATCAATGAAAAAGGACTGGAAACGCTTGCCTCCAGTTCAATGATCTGTCCACATCTTCATCTCTCCCTGCAAAGCGGCAGTCCTGAAATATTGAAGGCCATGCACCGAAGCCACGAAAATATGGAAAGGCTGCTGGAAAATGTGAAGCGCATTGCCTCCTTCTGGCCCCGCTTCGGTTGCGGAGCGGACGTGATCATGGGTTTCCCAGGCGAAACGGAAGCGCATGCGGAAGAAACATACGCAGTGCTCAGGGCACTCCCCCTGACCTATGCCCATGTTTTTCCCTACTCTGAACGACCCGGAACCGAAGCGGCCTTGTTGCCCGATTCGATTCCCGTCCCTGTCAGAGCGGCACGCGCTGCTACGGCAAGATCCATCATCTATGCAAAGCAGAAAGCATTCATCGAATCATCGCTGAAGCTTGATCAGCTGACCGTAGCCTTTGACAGCCTCGGGACAGGAAAAAGTACTGTCGCGCACGGAGTTGATGAATGCTACATTTCCTGCCGGATGGAGACAACCTTGCTGAAACCGAACATCACTGCCCATGGCCTGATCTCCACTGTTCCCATACGATCAGAGGGGACATGTCTGATTGTCCGGCCGCTGTGATTTCTTTTTTCGGATACACATCGGATACACAATATAAACTCTATAAAAGGACAGGCCTATGCTGCGCAGCATGACAGGATTCGGACGGTGCGTTACAGAGGATGAAAGCTGGTCGCAAACGTGGGAAATCAAAAGCGTCAACAGCCGTCATCTTGATCTGAAGTGGCATCTTTCTCAGAACCTGCACGGTCTCGAAATCACTCTGGAAAAAATTGCCAGAACTTCCTGTCTGCGGGGACGTCTTGACATCACACTGACACTTTTCAGACTGGGAAACGGTGCGGAACTAAGCTGGTTCAATGAAGCCCAGGCTGCTTCCATGCTCAAAAGTTTGAAAAATCTTGCCGAAAAACATGGAGAAATGTTCGTTCCTGACTACAACGCCCTGCTGGGAATTCAAGAATTATGGGTTAGCGGTGCCGATGAAGACAACGATGATTTGAATGCCTGGCTTGAGGAAGGCTTCAGAGCGGCTATTGAAGACTGGAATGAGTCCCGAGAGACAGAGGGATCTGCGCTTCTTCGAGACATCTCCGATCGAATCGATTTCATGGAGGAGCGAATTCAGGCCCTTGAAAGCTTTATTCCCGATCTCATTCGGGAACGCAGAGAAACACTCTGCGAAAGAATCCGCGAAGCGTCCGCTTCCTTCGGAGTTGAAGCGGATGAAAACCGTCTGCTTCAGGAA
Source organism: Desulfovibrionaceae bacterium (assembly GCA_029011315.1). Taxonomy (GTDB): domain Bacteria; phylum Desulfobacterota; class Desulfovibrionia; order Desulfovibrionales; family Desulfovibrionaceae; genus Bilophila. The sequence goes on along the minus strand of JAQXLA010000020.1, from coordinate 25,924 downwards.
ATCGTCATTCTGACCGACAGGCTCGATGTATCTGAAGAAATTACACGTTTTAAAACGCACATCGCCAGACTCCGAGACGTACTCCACGCAGAATCGGATATCGGAAGACGGCTTGATTTTACGCTTCAAGAATGTTTCCGGGAAATTACGACCTGCGGCAATAAAATACAGAACGCGGAACTCTCCAAAATTGTTGTAGATATAAAGAACGAGTTGGAAAAATGTCGCGAACAGGCTCAAAATATCGAATAGCCCGGCCGCAAAACGATATCGATCGTCCATTGCCTGAGGCAGGATCAGTCTATGTTGCTCAACAGGATTTTGTTCGGGAGCTTAGGGATGAATTACGGCTGCGCGGAGAAGATATTCTGGACGTGCGCGGCCGACTGATTCTCTGCCGGGGATCGGGGGCTCCGTCTGTCTGGGCGCAAAATATCTGGCTTACCCCCAGAAGAATTGATATTTCATCCGTGGGAGAAGGTGCCAGAGCCTTAGCGGACATCCAGAGAAACTGGTCCTTGCATATCGCTCAAGCCCACATCCGCCGCGCAAAGCTCATCCAGGCAAAACTGCCGTATGTTTCAGCCAAACCGCATATTTTCGGCACAAAGCAGCCTGCCGCGGCTCTCGGCAGCTGGACACTGTGGGACGATCAAACCATTCTGGCTTCGCCCTTCTGTACATCGGCCTTTCCAGACGGCCAGGTTATCTTTCAGGAAAACAAAACGGATCCGCCAAGCCGGGCCTATCTCAAACTTTGGGAAGTCTTTACCGTTGTGCCCGAGCTGCATGACTCCATGCCGGGGCCAGGAGATCTTTGTCTAGATCTCGGTTCCGCTCCAGGCGGATGGACATGGGCACTGGCCAGTATGGGGGCTTCGGTATTCAGTATTGACAGAGCCCCTCTGGCGGCAAATGTAGAGGCTATGCCCAATGTTTCTCACTGTATCGGAAGCGGATTCGGACTGGATCCCCGTCATGCCGGTGCCGTGGACTGGTTTTTTTCCGATATGATCTGCTACCCGTCTCGACTGTATGAAGCCGTTACCCGCTGGCTTGAATATGGACAATGCCGACGTTTCGTCTGTACCATCAAGCTTCAGGCAGAAACGGATCATGAAATCGTGCGCCGCTTTGCTGAAATTCCCCATTCCCGGGTTCTGCATCTGTCCTGTAACCGGCATGAATTGACATGGATACGGCATGAAAGGCTTTGATAAGCCGTCCGGCTGTTCCACAATACTCTTTTCTGTTTTTTCTGCATTATCTATCTACTGCTTCACAGGAAAAAGGACTTTCAAATGAATATCCTGCTGCATACCGTTCTCCGGCGTCTTACAGGATCCCTGCCGATTCTCGAGGGATCTTCACCATTAGTGACAAGAGAAGAAGCTGAAGTATTACTTGAAGTTTCGTCATCAGAGACTCTCGATCTTCTCTCCGTTGCCGGGAGCGTCCGGGCTGTTTTTGCACCAAAATTCTTCAGCTGCGGCATCATCAACGCAAAATCCGGACACTGCCCCGAGAATTGCGCGTTTTGCGCCCAGTCAGCACATTATCGCACAGGTTCTCCAGTCTATCCTCTTCTTTCTCCTGATATTCTGGTTGAAAAAGCCCGTATGGCCTATCAACAGGGAAACCAACGCTTCGGCATTGTAACCAGCGGAACGGGACCGGACGCAGCTGCTCTTGATCAGATCTGCCAGGCCGTACGGCGCATTAAGAAGGAAACAGGAATTGGCGTCTGCGGTTCACTCGGGCTCATTGACTCCGAGTCATCTCGGCTTCTCTTTGAGGCTGGAATGACTCGCTATCATCATAATCTGGAAACAGCGGCGAGTTTTTTCCCTTCTATCTGCTCTACTCATGACTATGAACAGGATCTTCAGAGCGTACGCGCTGCGAAAGCGGCGGGGATGGAAACCTGCTGCGGCGGCATTTTCGGCCTTGGAGAGTCGCGAGCCCAGCGTGTGGAACTGGCCTTTACGCTGGCGAATTTGAATGTGGATTCCATCCCCGTTAATTTCCTGAATGCTATTCCCGGTACTCCGCTGGAACACATGCCGAAAATAACTCCGGAAGAAGCTCTCCGCACGCTGGCCGTTCTCCGCCTCGTCAATCCCAGGAGAGATATTCTTATCGCCGGAGGAAGAAACCATGTGCTCGGATCCTGGCAAAGCTGGATCTATGCTGCAGGAGCCAACGGTCTCATGACTGGAGATTATCTGACAACGTCAGGGACATCTATCGACGAAGATAAATCCATGATGCGTACGCTCGGAGTACGGATATGAAATCTTTTTTTCTGACAGGCACAGATACCGATGCAGGAAAAACAGCGGCGACGGCAGCACTGCTGAAGGCTTTTCAAACACTCGGGCTGGATGCTGTTGCGATCAAGCCGGTACAGACCGGATGTCTGGAACGCAATGGACGGATCGAAGCTCCGGATACTGTATTCTGCAGGGAATCCGGCGGACAGGCGGAAGCTCTGAAATGTTTCCGCATTCCCTGCTCGCCACATCTTGCAGCTCGTCTGGAGGCAGAGAAACTGTCCGTTTCCGATTTGGCAGACATGTGCGAAAAAGCCGCACTGCAACATGAGATCAGGCTTTTTGAAGGCGCAGGAGGCTTATATGTACCGCTGAATGAACAGGAAAGCGTGCTGGATCTCATGGCACGGCTGAAATATCCCGTTATTCTCGTCGTCGCCAATCGTCTGGGATGCATCAATCACGCGCTGCTTTCCCTTGATGCTCTGTCATACAGGGGATTGGAACCGGCCGGCATCATTTTCTGCCGTACCACGCCTCCGGAAGAAAACGACCCGGGAACATCTCCGGAAGCCGAGGAGCTGATTCTCAATGAAAACGTCGACTTTCTCACCCGCGAAGCACAGCGACGGGGCATTCCGGTTCTTGGAAATCTGCCGTGGTATCCTGATTTTTCAGCAAAGGCATCCTGCATGGAAGATGCTGCCGCACGCCTCGCCCAAGCTGCTGCTCTGCTGAGCCAGTATATTCCGCAAAGCAATACGGCACCTTTCAGAGGAACACCTCAGGAACTTTTGGACTTTGATCGGACACATCTGTGGCATCCGTACACTTCGGCGATGAAGCCTCTTCCTGTCAGGGAGGCAATCTGCGCTGATGGAACAAGCATCATTCTGCGCAACGGAACACGTCTGGTGGACGGCATGTCATCCTGGTGGTGCCGAGTCCATGGCTACGGCAATCAGCATCTCATCCGAGCCATCCAGCAGCAGGCAGGCAAACTGTCTCATGTGATGTTCGGAGGACTCACGCACGCTCCAGCAGCCGGTCTGGCTCAAAGGCTGATTAAGATTCTTCCCGGAAACCTGGATCACATTTTCTTTGCGGATTCCGGATCCGTTGCCGTCGAAGTGTCCATGAAAATGGCGCTTCAATATCATCAATCTCTGGGACATCCGCAAAAATCCGTTTTCGCAGCCCTGAGAAGTGCTTATCATGGAGACACTATCGGAGCCATGTCCCTCTGCGATCCGGTAACGGGCATGCATTCGCTTTTCGAAGCCATTCTGCCACGCCGCTATTTTGCTGAAAGCCCGTCCTGCCCGTTTCATGCCTCTTATGATCCGGCATCTTTTGCTCCTATGGAAACACTGCTGCGCAAACATGCTGACGAACTGGCCGCCGTTATGGTCGAACCTGTCGTGCAGGGTGCCGGAGGCATGCGCTTTTACCATCCCGATTATCTGAGGGATCTGCGTCGTCTCTGCGATGAACTGAATATTCTGCTGATCGCCGATGAAATCGCTACGGGATTCGGCCGTACTGGACGGCTTTTTGCCTGCGAATGGGCGGATATCGTTCCAGATATCCTTTGCTGCGGCAAGGCACTCACAGGAGGCATGATGACGCTTTCTGCCGTTGCGGCATCACGGAAGGTTGCTGAAGGCATTTCCAGCGGCGATGCCCGGCATGGAGGCGGAGTTTTCATGCACGGACCGACGTTCATGGGAAATCCTCTGGCCTGCGCCGCAGCCTGCGCATCGATTGATGAACTGCTTGCTTCGCCCTGGCAGGAACGAGTGGCGCATATTGAAAAACAGCTCAGAAGAGGTCTGTCTCCCTGCCGCAATATGCCGGGCGTGGCTGATGTCCGTGTTCTCGGTGCTATCGGCGTCGTTGAAATGGAACAGCCTGTAGACGTGGAACGCTGGCAGGCGTTTTTTGTCAGTCATGGCGTATGGATCCGCCCGTTCGGCAAAACTGTCTATCTGATGCCGCCGTTTATTATTCAGGATGAACCCCTGATGCAGCTGACGAACGCTATCTGTGCAGCTGTAAATAAGGCATCCGACAATGTCCTTTAGTTTCTCCCCGTTTATTGACCCTCATTAGAAAAAAACAGCGTATTTGAAACAAAAGGCTTGCGTTTTATCAAAAAAGAAGGCATAAGCATTTCCATGCTGTGCCGAGGTAGCTCAGTTGGTAGAGCAGGGGACTGAAAATCCCCGTGTCGGCAGTTCAATTCTGTCCCTCGGCACCATTCTCAATGCAATTCAGGACCTGATTCTCTGACGAATCAGGTCTTTTTTTCGACTTTCCAAGACTTTAAAATTAAAGTTTTTCTTTAATTCAAAAAAACGATCTGCTTTCAGGACATGTTGAGCAAATTTTTTCTATTTTATGGCGTGCACAAGCAAAAGAGCTAATTGAGCACAGGCACAACACGCAGGATCTTCACAGGTTCGTATGGTACATCCTTCATCGCAGAAGCAGAATGCGTCGGAACAAGGGCGATGCGATCAACGACATCAAAACCGGAAATAACCTTGCCGAATACAGCATAGCCGTAGGCATTCCCCATCGGGGCTTTAAAATTGAGGAAATCATTTTTCGCTGTATTGATGAAAAACTGCGAAGTCGCGGAATGAGGATCCGAAGTACGGGCGAGCGCAACGGAGTATTTCACGTTTTTCAGGCCATTGCCTCCCTCATTTTCAACAGGACGCCGCCGCGTTTCTTTCATGACCAGATCGCCACGGCTGTTCAGCTCAAAACCTCCGCCCTGAATCATGAAATTTCGGATAACGCGGTGAAAAACTGTGCCTTCGTAAAAACCCGTTTTGACGTAGTACAGAAAATTATTCACCGATTTCGGTGCCTTATCCGAATTCAGCTCGATCACGATACTGCCGAAGTTTGTTTCCATGCGAACTCGAGGCATGGGATCCGCCAGACATACCGTCTCAGACACGCAGACAGCAAACAGCATGGCCAGAACATATTGGATGACACGATACATAAACAATCCCTCCCGAGATAACTGTCTAGCAATTGTGAATATCTTTGACAATGAGGTCTACCGATTCCGGATTCCTGAAGATGTTCACTTCCGGCGCAAACGCAAGGCGGACCGATGCGCCAAGCAAATCCGAGGAAAATTCATCGGCTCTTCCCCACAATTTCGCGCTGCATACGCGATTCCCCGCGCGCACTTTCATGATAAGATGCTCGCATTTTTTTCCAACACGCCGCATCTGCTCAACGATCAGCGGTTCGGAAGCAAAAACCGGCTCGCTGTTGCCAATTCCATAGGGCTGAAGCAGCTCCAAAGATCGCACAATGCTGATATCGGACGCTTCCTGCAGAGAAATCGTTTCCTCAATGTGCAGACAGGGCTCCGGAGCAACACCGCCAAGACGGGAAGAAACTTCCTCTGCAAAAAGCTTTCGAAACGCTTCGAGATTCTCAGAACGCAATCTAAGCCCTGCGGCCTGACGATGACCGCCGCAGGCAAGGAGCAACTCGCTGCAGGCCTTCAGCCCTGCGTACAAATCAAATTCCGGAATGGAACGGCCGGATCCCTTGAGATCATCGCCGTCAGCAGTCAGAATAATGACCGGACGCACGTATTTCTCCAGAATGTTGGAGGCGACAATGCCAATCACTCCCGGATGCCAGTCTTTGCCGCAAAGCACCAGTGCGGCACTGTCCCGAAAAGCTTCGGCCTGCTCCAGTGCTTCCCGAAAAATGCGCTGTTCTTCCTCCCGGCGCTGCTGATTTAGCACGTTCAGTTCTTTTGCCAAAGAGTCGGCCTCTTCAGGATCGATCTCCCGTTGCAACAGGCGAAATGCTTTTTCCGGACTTCCCATACGCCCTGAAGCGTTGATGCGCGGCCCCAGCTGAAATACAATCTGGCCAGCCTTTAACGCCTGATGCGCTGAAAATCCACTGACATCTTTGAGCTTTTCTATGCCGACACGATCCGCGTCCCGGATGCCGTCCATGCCATGTCTTACAAGAATTCTGTTCTGTCCTGTCAAACTGACCATATCCGCTAATGTTCCCAGAGCGACCAAGTCCAGCACCTGGCGCATAGGGAACCGACGCCCGTTTTTAAGAGTCAGACGGCGGTTCAATTCGCCAAGAACGAAAAAAGCCATGCCGACACCGCACAAATCCGCACTGGGATTGTTGCCGATGCGAGGATTGACAATGCCGTCTGACTCAGGCAGCTGCTCCGGAGGCATATGGTGATCGGTCACTACCACGTCAAAGCCGAGTTCCCGTGCGCGCTTGACCGCGTCTGCATCCGAAATGCCACAATCAACAGTCAGCAGGACGCCAGGCCCTTCTTTGGCAAGCTCTTCAAGACCGGAGATATTCAGTCCGTATCCGTTGCGCCGCCGATCCGGAAGATATACCCTCGTCCGGACTCCATGAAACTTCAGCACTTCATCAGCCAGTGCTGAAGCGGTAATTCCGTCTACGTCGTAATCACCCCAGATAAAGACTGTTTTCTGCGCCTCGATCCCCTTTTCCAGAACGTCAACAGCCTCTTTCATGCCCTGCCACAAGAGCGGCTGGCTTAAATCTTTCAATTCCGGGAAAAGAAAACGCCGGGCGGATTCTTCGTCCGTCAGGCCTCGGCGCAGCAGAATTCGTGCAATCAGCGGGGGAATCTTCAGCTTTTGCGCAAACGAATTCGGATCCGCTTCCCGTGGAAGATCTTCGCTAAAAATCCATTTTTTCATGACCGCTCCTGAACATGTACAAAAAACTCATAGAGATGCAATAGCGGCTTTTGGCAGATATGTCACCAGACAGGAGGATAAAATTGCCCTGTCAGTTGCGTTCCAAAGAAAAAAAGCAGGCAAAGTCTTGCATAATACGCAGGGATCGTTATTTATTCCTAATAAAGGTTATTTTAGCGCGCCGCGCTGCAATCACTTTTTTCAACATGGAGTCTTCCCTATGCCCCTTTTTGAATATCGCTGCAAAAAATGCGGCCATGTCTTTGAGGAACTGATTTTCGGTGACGAAATTCCGCCCTGCCCCGTCTGCAAAAATGCCGAAACGGAACGGCAAATGCCTTTGCCAACTCGGCATTATGCTCCGAACGAAACCGGAGAATTTACTCACCTTGCTCCTCATAAATCCTGGGAATAGGATGCGAAAAAATGCCTATTTTTGAATACCGCTGTGAACAGTGCGGCAATATCTTTGAGGAAATTACTTTCGGCAACGATGTTCCGCCCTGTCCCTCCTGCGGTTCCAGTGAGACGGAAAAACTTATTTCACGCCCGTGTCGGTATTCCGACGGCAGCGCATCTTCGGCATCCTCCGGAGGATGCGGCTGCTCAGGCTGTCACGGCGGGCATTGCTCAAGCTGCGGCGGGCATTAACCGCAGCCAGGGAAACGCGCAATGAAGAAAAAACTGACTATTGCCACTCGAGGAAGCCAGCTGGCTCTCTGGCAGGCAGAATTGGTCAAAAACAGGCTTCAGGCTCTGCATTCCGATCTGGAAATCGTCCTGGACATCGTCAAAACCCAAGGCGATCTCATTTTGGATCAGCCGCTGCATGAAATCGGCGGCAAAGGTCTGTTTATCAAGGAAATCGAAGAGCATGTACTGTCCGGAAAGGCGGATCTTGCCGTCCACAGCATCAAGGATATGCAGACAGAGCTGGAAACGGGTCTGATTCTCGGAGCCTGCCTTGAACGCGAAGATCCCTCGGATCTCTTTCTTTCCTTTAAGTATCCGACCTTTGAGGATCTGCCGCAGGGAGCAACAATCGGCACGGGAAGCCTGCGCCGCAAAGCGCAGATCCTGCACAGGCGCAGCGATCTGAAGATCGCACCTCTGCGCGGCAATGTGGATACCCGTCTGCGCAAGCTCGAAGAGGGCGAGTTCGATGCCGTCATTCTGGCTTCAGCTGGTGTTCGCCGACTCGGTCTGTCCGCGCCGCATATGCAGACTCTGGATCCACTCAGCTTTATTCCCGCTGTGGGACAGGGTGCGATCGGCATTGAAATCCGTGAAGACGACTATGACCTGATGGAACTGATCGAGCCACTGAATCATCGGGAAACACAGCTGTGCGTAGAAGCGGAACGATCCTTTCTCGATCGCCTGCAGGGAGATTGCAAAACGCCCATAGCCGCGCATGCCTATCTGATCGATGACGGAGTTTTTCTCAAAATTCACGGCTTTGTCGCTTCTCTGGATGGCAAAAACTACGTGCGCCACATGCTGGAAGGCGGTGCAACGGACTCCTATCTTATCGGCACACGCCTGGCCGATTTTCTGCTGATGAGCGGCGCAGGCTCCATCCTCGCCATGAATGAGGGACGCTGATCAGAGTTTGACACCTCCGTTCATATTCAATAAAGAAAAAAGACCGGAGAACCTCGCTGTTCTCCGGTCTTTCTGCATGACGTTTCTTCCGCAGCATGCGGTGCCTCTTTTCTTTTTTAAGGATTGCAATGACTGCCATCAAACCCTTATCCGTCGGCGCATTAAGCGCAAGGTTTCCGGAAAAAAGCATACCTTGGGCTGCAAGCGATGCCATTCCGCGCGGCGGATCGATTCTGTCGCTTCACTCTTCTCAGCCCAGAGCTATTCGTGCACTGGACCTGGCTCTGCGTATTCAGGACAACGGCTTTCATGTCTACTTATCCGGAGGAGAAAATCTCGGGAGAACGCATTTAATCCGGGAATTTCTGACGCCTATTGCCAAAAAAAGGCCTTCTCCGCCCGATCTGCTGTATGTCCATAATTTTAAAAATCCAGATCGGCCTTCCCTGCTTGCTGTTCCCGCCGGACAGGGCAAAAAAATTCAGGAATTGCTTCGCAGCGCTCTGGAAGCAATGAGGAAAAACATCACGGCGCGTTTGGAAAACACGGCGTTTCTGAAAAAGCATAAGGTTCTTCAGGATCGCTTCCAGGCAGAACGGGGGCTTCTCCTCAAGCGCATGGATCAGACCGCTGGCAAGCACGGTTTCAATCTGGACTTCGATGATCAGGGGGGGCTGACACTGTATCCGACTGTTGACGGCCGCCGCATCAGCGAAGAGGATTACGATCGGCTTGGGATGCCCCTTCGGCAGGGGCTGAAGGAAAAAGGGGAAAGCCTGCTCAGGCTTATGTCCGGCATGGTTCGGAAGCTGACCGCCGCAGAACAGCTCTTTCAGGATGGAGAAAGAAAGCTGGAAAAGGAAGTCGTTCAGGAAGCGATCAAATCCGTGCTGCTGCCTGTTCAGGAACGCATTCTGAAAAACTGCCGTTCTCTGGAAAAAACAGAGCTGGAAAAGGTCAGTGCCTATTTTCACAATCTCCGGGAAGACATCGCCGATCATCCGGAACCGTTCCTGCCCTGCGATCCTCTGAAAACGGCCGCTTCAGACGGATCAGGGGTGCTTCATCCCGATATTCCCTACGAATACGCCATAAATGTTTTTGTCGACAACAGCGATCGCAAAGGTCTCCCACTCATTATCGAAGATCATCCGACGCTTTCCAATCTTCTCGGCTGTATCGAACGTGAATCAGAAATGGGAGCTCTGGTTACGGATTTTACACTGATCCGCGCCGGAGCATTGCAGAAAGCAAACGGCGGATTTCTCGTGCTGCACGCCGAGGATCTTCTGCGTTCAGGATCGTCATGGGAAGCGCTTCTGAGAACCCTGCGCGCCGGGTCTGTCAAACCCTACGATCCGGGCGACGCTTCTGATGGACGCAACTGTGCCAGAAACATCACGCCAGAGGCCCTGTTGTGCAATGTCAAGGTTATCCTGATTGGATCGGAAGATCTGTATGAATCTGTTTTTATCGGAGACAGCCGCTTTGCCAGACTTTTCAAAATCAAAGCACAGATGACGGACAGCATCAGCCGAACGCCTCAAAACATCCGCACATGGCTGCATTGCCTGGCCGGCATTACTGATTCCTGCAATCTGATGCCATTTGATCGATCCGCAATGGTGCGTTTAGCAGAATTTTCCTCGGAAATGGCCGAAGATCGCAAAAAGCTTTCCCTGCGGTTTCCGTTGATCCGCGACGTGATGATCGAAGCTGCAACAATCGCTTCTCTGGAAGGCGAGGTGAAGGCCGTCTCTCTCCGGCACATTGAAGAGACGCTGGACAACCGCCGCTATCGCTCGAATCTGGTTGAAGAACTGTATATGGAGGAATATGATCGGGATCTGATCAAAGTACGAACCAGCGGGTCTGAAATAGGCCGTGTCAACGGGCTGTCGGTCAGCTGGTACGGAGATTCCGAATTTGGCCTGCCCCATCAGATTTCCTGTACCGTAGGTGTCGGACATGGCGGCATCATCGATTTGGAACGGGAAGCAGAGCTGGGCGGTCCCATTCATACAAAGGCCATGCTTATTCTGAAAAGCTATCTTACGGATCGATTTGCCAGAAACAAGCCTCTTGTACTCACCGGAAGCCTCTGTTTTGAGCAGAACTATGCCGGCATTGAAGGCGATTCCGCATCCGGAGCCGAACTCGCTGCGTTGCTTTCCGCGATCTCCGAAGTGCCGCTCAAACTGTCTCTGGCCTTTACAGGAGCTGTCAGTCAATCTGGGCAGATTATGGCTGTAGGCGGCGTATCGCGCAAAATAGAGGGGTTCTTCAACGTCTGTTCCAGAAGGGGCCTCACCGGCGAACAGGGCGTCATTATGCCGTACGACAACATTGATCACCTCATGCTCCCCCAGCGCATTCTGGAAGCCATCGAGCAAAAGCGTTTCGCCGTATACCCCGTGAGGCACATCACGGAGGCACTGGAACTGCTGACCGGACTGCCTGCCGGAAAGCCTCTGAAATCCGGAGGCTTTACCAAAAACTCGCTGTTTGATCTCGTTGACCGAAGACTTCTGGATTTTGGATATCAGGCTGAAAACGCCTTCACCAAACCGCCGCGCAGAAGCGGCACCAGACATTAAGCGGAGTTTCCCATGCCGATATATGAAACTGTCATCGGACTTGAAGTCCATGTCCATTTGTCGACCAAAACAAAATTGTTCTGTTCCTGTCCCACGACTTTCGGATCAGAACCGAATACCAATGTCTGTGAAATCTGCGCCGGCATGCCCGGAGTGTTGCCAGTGCTGAACCGTACAGCCGTCGAATACGCCGCCCGAGCCGGCATGGCGTTGAATTGTACAATCAATAATGACTCCGTATTCGCCAGAAAAAACTATTTCTATCCGGATATGCCCTTCAATTACCAGATTTCCCAATTTGAACGCCCTCTGTGCGAACACGGATGGCTGGAAATTGCAACCGGCAGAGAAAAAAAACGCATCGGCATTACCCGAATCCATATGGAAACAGACGCGGGCAAAAGCATTCATTCCCCTTCAGAAAATAAAAGCTGTCTTGATCTGAACAGAGCTGCCGTTCCGCTTATTGAAATTGTCAGCGAACCGGACATGCGTTCCCCTGAAGAAGCGGCCGCCTATCTGAAAGAGCTGCATGACATCGTTGTCTATCTCGGCATCACAGACGGCAACATGGAAGAAGGCAGTTTCCGCTGTGACGCCAACGTTTCCATACGTCCCGTTGGCTCCGATAAACTCGGCACTCGTACGGAACTGAAGAATCTCAATTCCTTCCGCAACGTCCAGCGGGCCATTGAATACGAAGTCATCCGGCAGCAGGATCTCCTGGAAGACGGGGAAGCGGTCATTCAGCAGACCCGTCTGTACGACAGTGTCCGCAATGTTACGCAGGCCATGCGCGACAAGGAAGAAGCGCAGGATTACCGCTATTTCCCTGATCCTGATTTGGTGCCAGTTCACATTGATCCTGCCGATTTGCAGCACTGGAAGGATACGCTGCCCGAACTGCCTGCCGCACGGCGCGAACGCTTTATGCGGGAATACGGTCTGCCTGAAGATGACGCCGTCCTTCTGACTTCCGAACGCGCTCTGGCGGAATATCTCGATCAGGCTGTTGCCGCAGCACCGAATATCGATCCCAGGAAAATCGCCAATCTTATGACCGGCCCTCTGCTTCGGGAACTGAACCGAACCGGTGCCTCCGTGCAGGATACCGCCATGAATCCGAAGGCTCTGGCTCAGTTGGCAGAAATTGTGCAAAACGGACTGATCAGCGCAAAAATTGCCCAGGATATTTTCCCTGATCTGTGCGCATCCGGAGAAATGCCGGAAGCTTACGTTAAAGCTAAGGGAATGGTTCAGGTTTCCGATACATCCGCTATCGACGCTGCCGTCGCAGAAGTGCTGAAAAACAATCCTGCGGAAGTTGCAGCCTTTAAGGGCGGAAAGACCAAGCTTCAGGGCTTCTTTGTCGGACAGGTCATGCGACTGATGAAAGGCAAAGCCAATCCGGCTCTTGTCAATAAGGCTCTGGCAGAACAGCTGAGCAAATAGAAAATAGGTTCTTTGCCCCCGAAAGGGGGCTTTTTTTATGGACTTCCGACATTTTTTCCCATGAACCGCCGTTCTTGATCTCTTTTCAAAATAAGTCTAAAAGGAGGGTCTTTGGTGTTTAGACTCTTATTAAGGAGCGTTGTCGGTCATGAAATTTCTTTCAATGCTGGCCATGCTGGTCATGACGGTGCTTTTCCCCGTTGCAGCATTGGCTTCAGGCGGCAGCCATGATTTGGATGGCTCATCGCTTGAAATCTACTGGATTATTCCGTTTGTCTGCATGTTGCTGTCCATCGCTGTCGGACCGCTGATTGTGCCTCATTTCTGGCATCACCATTTCGGAAAGGTCGCCGTCTTCTGGGGACTGGCCTTTCTGATTCCCTGCGCCTGGACTTTCGGCTTCGGTACGGCGTTTTATCAGCTGATGCACGTCGTTCTGCTTGAATATGTGCCCTTCATTGTTCTGCTGTTCGCGCTGTTCACGGTTTCCGGCGGCGTTCGCCTGACCGGCCGTCTGGTCGGTACACCCGGTGTCAATACGGCCATTCTTGCTATCGGAACGATTCTGGCAAGCTGGATGGGAACCACCGGTGCCGCAATGTTGCTGATCCGTCCTTTGATCCGCGCAAACGCCCACCGCAAATATCGCGTCCATTCCATCGTCTTCTTTATTTTCCTGGTCGCCAATATCGGCGGTTCTTTGACGCCTCTGGGCGATCCGCCGCTGTTCCTCGGTTTCCTCAAGGGCGTCAGCTTCTTCTGGACAACGACGCACATGTTCTTCAAAACGCTGCTGCTCTCTCTCATCCTGCTTAGTGTTTACTATCTGCTTGATAAAAAACTGTACGGAAAAGAAGGACGTCCTGTTCCCGCATCTGACGGCGCTGCCAATGCCAAGCTTGGCCTTGACGGCAAGATCAACCTGCTGTTCCTCGCCTTCGTTGTTGCGCTGGTGCTGCTCTCCGGAGCCTGGAATCCCGGCGTGACGCTTTCTGTTTTCGGCGTGCATATGGAGCTGCAGAACATCGTCCGCGATATTCTGCTCCTCGGCGTAGCCGGACTGTCTCTGCGCTTTACCACGCAGGAATGCCGCATTCTGAATGACTTCTCCTGGGATCCCATCCTTGAAGTGGCCAAGCTGTTCATCGGCATCTTCGTCAGCATGGTGCCTGCCATTGCTATTCTCCGCGCCGGTGAACAGGGTGCTCTGGCGCCTATCATTCAGATGGTCATGGTCGACGGTCAGCCCGTCAATGCCATGTTCTTCTGGCTGGCCGGCCTGCTGTCATCCTTCCTCGACAACGCCCCGACCTATCTGGTGTTCTTCAACACTGCAGGCGGTGATCCGGCTTTGCTGATGGGGGAATGGGCTACCACTCTGTCAGCTATTTCCGCCGGTGCCGTCTTTATGGGTGCAGTAACCTACATCGGCAACGCCCCCAACTTCATGGTCCGCTCTATTGCTGAAAATCAGGGCATCAGCATGCCCAGCTTCTTCGGCTATATGGCATGGTCTGTGGGCATTCTGTATCCCTGTTTCCTGTTGCTGACCTGGCTGTTTTTCTAGAAAAGCATTTTCTCAGTAGTCTGCTTAAGGCGGATCGCCGCAAAAGGCGATCCGCCTTTTCTGTTTTGACAACACGCATTGACAACCCCCGTCAATCCCCGTATTTTTTGACGGATCCCCATGTTTCAAGAACCGCCGTCTTTCAGCGGCGATCAACGCTTTAACCCCTTCCGCAGGCTCTATGACTTCCATCTCTCAAACGCCATCTCCCGCATCTGCGCAGGAACGGATCAATCATGCTCTTGAGGAAATAGCCCTGTCATTTCCCGAGGCTGTCCGCCCCATTGCCGTACACGCCCTGACATGCGGCGGAAAACGGTTGCGACCTCTGCTGACCGTTCTTTTTGCTGAAGCCTTGGGCAACACCAATCCGGACATTGTTATGGCTGCATGCGCTCTGGAACTGTTTCATACGGCAACGCTTCTGCACGATGACGTAATGGATAATGCGGCATTGCGCCGAGGTGTTCCGACCGCTCACACACTGTTCGGCATTCCCGCTGCCATTCTGGCCGGCGATGCGCTGCTTGCAGCGGGAACCCGCCTTGTTGCCGAGCAAAATAACCCGCGCCTTTCCCTGATCGCTTCATCAGCAATTTTCGAGACAACAGCCGGAGCCATTATGGAAATGTCTCTCCAGGGAGAGATTGCCGGGAATTCTGATGCGTACCTCAAAGTAATCACCGGAAAAACCGCCTGGATGATCCGCTCTGCCTGCGCAATGGGAGCAGCTCTGGCCAATGTATCCGAAGAAAAAATCTCATATGCCGCAGAATATGGCATAAATCTCGGCATCGCATTTCAGCTTGTTGATGATGCCCTCGATTTTGCCCCGTCCTCAATGACAGGCAAACCGGAAGGGGGCGATCTGCGTGAAGGAAAGTTCACACCGCCTATCCAGATGTACTATGAGGCACTGTCTGAAGCGGAAAGGGAAAAATTCCACACACAATTTGCCTTCCGCAGCTTCTCTGACGAAGACATCCAATCGATAACGGCCGCTATTCGTACCCAAGGATATGGAGAACGCACTCGCCGGATAGCCGACAGCTATCTGGAAAAGGCGGATTCCTGCCTGCGTCAAATCGATCTTCCCCAATCCTATACTGAAATTTTTCAAGGACTCATCTCCAAGGTCCGCAACAGAAACCACTGAATTATTACAGATCCAAGGAAGTGTATCATGCTTTACAGAATTGAAGCCGGTCCGTCTTCCCGTGTTCGGGATAATATCGGGATCCGTTTTGCCGATCGCATCCGCAAGGCATCCGGTCTGAATATCAGAGAAATCCGCACCGTCAAAGTTTTCACGCTGGATGGAATCAGCACCGATCAGGCTGAGAAGCTCATTCGTCAGGCCGCTCTGCACGATCCGGTTCTTCAGGAAGCTGCTTTGACGCCGCTGCCCATCGGCGATGCGGACTGGATCATCGAAGTCGGATTTCGTCCGGGGGTGACAGACAATGAAGGCAAGACAGCCCGCAATACAGCCGCTCTCGTCCTTGGCCTGGATCGCGGCAGTCTCGCCGTATACACCTCCGTTCAGTACCGCATCTCAGGCTCTCTTTCTGCTGACGAGGCACGTATGGTTGCCGATCGTTTCCTTTGCAACGGCCTGATTCAGCGCTGTGATGTCAAAAGCCGCGAGGAATGGCTGAAAGAACCGGGATTTACGCCAAAGGCGGCTAAAGTCACAGGCTCTCCGTCCGATACCGTTGAGACCGTTCCGCTTCTCGTGATGAATGATGAACAGCTGCTTAGCTACAGCCGTGAGCACACGCTTTCGCTCAGTCTTGAGGAGATGCGGATCATCCGCGATCACTTTGCGGATCCGCAAATTGCCACCGCTCGATCCAAACGGGGTCTGGCTTCCAATCCGACAGATGCAGAGATCGAAGTTCTCGCGCAGACATGGTCGGAACACTGCAAGCACAAGATTTTCGCTGCGCGCATTGACTATCAGGACCTGGAAACAGGACGACAGGAAACGATCGACAGCCTGTACAAAACCTGCATCCGAGATACGACGGCAACCATCCGGGAAAATCTCGGAACTAACGACTTCTGCCGTTCCGTATTCAGCGATAATGCCGGTGTCGTAGCTTTCAATGATACGCACGATGTCTGCATCAAGGTTGAGACGCACAACAGCCCCTCAGCTCTGGATCCTTACGGCGGAGCTCTGACCGGCATCGTCGGTGTCAACAGAGATCCTATGGGAACGGGACTTGGCGCAGAACTGGTCTGCAATACCGACGTTTTCTGTTTCGCTTCGCCTTTTCATGAAGGCGAACTCCCCCCTCGACTTTTGCACCCTGCGCGCGTTTTCGAGGGGGTGCGCGAAGGCGTAGAACATGGCGGCAATAAGTCCGGAGTTCCGACAGTAAACGGATCTGTTGTCTTTGACGAACGCTATCTCGGCAAACCGCTGGTCTACTGCGGCACTGTCGGTTTGATTCCAAGGGAAGTTCCTGGGAAAAACGGGATGCGCAAGGGATATGAGAAAAAGGCCATGCCCGGAGACATCGTTGTCATGACCGGAGGCAGGATTGGCAAAGACGGCATCCATGGAGCTACCTTCTCCTCAGAAGAACTTCACGAAGGATCGCCCGTTACTGCCGTGCAGATCGGGGATCCCATTACGCAGCGCAAGATGTATGACTTCATCATGAAAGCCAGAGATCTCGGTCTGTACAACGCCATTACGGATAACGGAGCCGGCGGTCTTTCTTCCTCGGTCGGCGAAATGGCTGAAGACACAAACGGCTGCCGCATTGATCTGGCAAAAGCTCCGCTGAAATACGACGGACTGGCTCCGTGGGAAATTCTGATTTCCGAAGCCCAGGAACGCATGACGCTGGCCGTACCTCCGGAAAATATCGATCGTTTTATGGAACTTGCCGCTCAGATGGATGTCGAAGCAACGGCTCTCGGCGAATTTACTGATTCCGGCTTCTTTGACGTGACCTTCGGAGATAAAACCGTTGCATGTCTCAATATGGATTTCATGCACGGAGGATTGCCGCAGTACCATCTGAAGGCTGTCTGGAAAAAGCCTGAAGGCAAGCCTCTGAGCATCTCTGATGCATCTGTCGCGGAACGCGGCATTTCGCAAAGGGATCTTCTGCTGTCCATGCTCGGCCGCCTCAATATTTGCAGCAAGGAATACATCATCCGCCAATACGATCACGAAGTCCGCGGCGGAAGCGTTGTCAAGCCGCTGACTGGTGTCAAGCGTGATGCACCTTCTGATGCCGGTGTGATGCGCCCGATTCTGGAATCTGATGCCGGTATCGTGCTCAGCCATGGCATCTGCCCGAAATATAGCGACTTTGACACCTATGACATGATGGCAAACGCCTTTGACGAAGGCATCCGCAACGCCGTGGCAACTGGTGCGGATCCCGATCGGCTTGCCGGCGTAGATAACTTCTGCTGGTGCGATCCCGTGCAGTCTGAAAAAACGCCTGACGGAGAATACAAGCTGGCTCAGCTGGTGCGCGCCTGCCAGGCACTGTCTGACTGCTGCCTGGCCTATGGCGTTCCCTGCATATCCGGCAAGGATTCCATGAAGAACGACTACACGGGCGGAGGCGTAAAAATTTCCATTCCTCCGACTGTGCTGTTCTCTGTTCTGGGCGTGATTGACGATGTGAAAAAGACTGTGACTTCTGACTTTAAGCGGCCCGGCAATCTGATTTATCTGATCGGCGGTACGGCTCGTGAACTTGGAGGCAGCGAAATCAGCTCTCAGCTTGAACTCGAAGGCGGATGCGCACCAAAGGTGCATACGAAAGAAGCCGTTGCCAATTATAGAAAATTCCACAAGGCCGTCTCTTTCCGTCTGGCAGCCGCATGCCATGATCTCTCAGATGGAGGATTGGGCATTGCTGCTGCGGAAATGTGCATCGGCGGGCGCATCGGTGCTACCGTGAATCTCGATGACATGCCGACGGTCGAAGCGGATCTCTCGGCTACGGAATGCCTGTACAGCGAATCCGCCGGACGGCTCCTTGTCGAAGTCAATCCGAATGATAAGGCGCAGTTCGAGGCGATTATGGGCAAAAATGCCGTACTGATCGGAGAAACACATGCGGATCCCGTTCTGAACTTCACCTATCGCGGCAGCAACATTTGCTCTGCAAACGTTGAAGAACTGGCGAAGGCTTTCAAGACGACGCTTGCTCGCTAAAACGACAGGCAGGGACGATGCTTAGCATCATCCCTGCCTGTTTTTATAAAAAAACGCTTCAGGCGGGAAACGCCTGTTTCTGCAATCGCAATCAGCAGGACAAATTAAGGCTTTTGCTTCGCACCAGCTTCCTCATTTGCTCAAGCAGCTTCTCTCGCTGAGGGCTTTCGCGCAGGCTGAAGAAAAGATTCGCCAGCATCCAGTCATCCGGATTTCCCGTATCAAAACGAAGCCCCTGCATTTTCACTGCGATCATGCCTTCACGCTCATTCAGCTCCGACAGCGCATCCGTCAGCTGGATTTCCCCTCCTGATCCAGCCTTCGTATGCTCCAGGCAGTGGAAAATTCCCGGCATGAGCACATACCGTCCGACAATGGCCAGACGCGACTTTACTGTGCCCACTGCAGGCTTTTCCACCAGCTTTGTCACTCGGTATTCTCCAGGAGCAATTTCCTCTCCTTCAACGATGCCGTAGCGGTTGACATGATCCTCGGGGACTTCCATTACGCCGATAACAGATTTTTTATAGCGGCTCGCGGCTTCCACAAGCTGCGGAAGACCGCTTTTGCCATTTTCCCCGCCGTCCATAATGTCATCGCCGAGCATAACGGCAAAAGGCTCGCAGTTTACGGCACGTCTGGCGCAGAACACGGCATGCCCCAGCCCAAGCTGCTCCCGCTGGCGAACGCTGGTTACGGATGTAAACATCGTAGACGCCTCTCGAACCTTGGCAAGCATTTCCGTTTTGCCTTTCTTCTCAAGAAGAGCCTCAAGTTCCGGATCGTAGTCAAAATAATCTTCAATAGCCGATTTGCCTCGGCTTGTAATGAAAACAGCCTGATCGATACCGGCTTGCACGGCTTCGGCAGCAATGTAGTGAATGACAGGACGATCGTATACCGAAAGCATGGCCTTAGGAACACTTTTGCTTGCAGGCAGAGAACGTGTCCCCCATCCGGCCACCGGAATGACAACTTTTTTTATCTGCATAGAGTTCTCCATAAACAAAACATGCCTGATACTCAGAAAAAAACATGCTGTTATCGACAACTACGTATTGAAAAATATGTTCATAAACATAAATAAAATCCTTGTAAATAGTATATATATATATATATATATGAGATTGTGTCAATAAAAAACAGGATTACTGCTTCAGTGACATCCTGCACATCATCTCATCACGAATCAGGCCGTCAATCAAATCTGTAAGCTGACCAATGACCTCCCGCTCTGTTTCCTCCGGAGCATAGCCAACACATTCGCAGCGCATTCTGCCTCTGCCCCGTACCAGCAGCTCCAGACGGACAGCATTGTCCAGCAGCTCCACAGCCATCACATAGGGACCGCAGCTTTTTTCATGCTCTTTCTGCACGCTATTCAATTTTTCACAGTCCATGGGAATCCAATACAGATTATCCAGGCCGGAAGCATAGCCTCTTGCTTCAAACAGCTCCTGCAGACGACGCATCACGCCGCTGTCCAGTTCTTCATAGCTGAAAACTCTCATGGTATCTCCTCTGACGCTATTTCGGCACAGCAATGCCTACCAAACGATTGATAATAGAACCGGATCGGCCGAGATTCGGCAATTCACGACCTGGAGACAGTGTCGTCACGACAGCCCGTCCCACAAGATGCCTTCCTTCCTTGCCGTACTGCTCCGTTCTCACGCCCCACATATTGTGAAAAACAGCCGGCCTGCCGCCATATTCGCCGACATACAGCATAATATGTCCCTTCAGATACACCAGCGTAAAAAACGGAATCCCCTTTGCAAGAGTCAGTTTTTCCTTGTCCTGGGGAGAAGCTTGCGCGGCAAATGGAATTTTCTTCCAGGCCTTGTACTGCGCACCTGAATTGCGGGGCAGCCAGAGACCAAACGGCACCATCATATCCCGGGTCATCTGCGAGCAGTCGCGATTTTCGAGATAACCTCCCCATCCGTATGGCTGTCCCATCATGGCATTGCCTATGGACGCGGCATGAGCCGGTGTGCAGGCTAAGGGCATGGGCGCGACGCTGCCTGCCGGAGCTTTGACAGCAACGAGTTCAGCCCGCCCCTTCGCATTTCTCACCGGAAGAAGCAGATCCCCATTTGACTTCATGGGCAACACTGTCCCGATATGAACAGCTGTCAGAAACGTCTGGCCGACACGCAGAGGCACGCCGTCACGCAGAACAGCGGCATAGCGTCCAGTCTGATAAGAAGCTTCAAAAACCGCATCCGTCAGTGCAAGATCCCGACTTTCCACCCAGCCGCCGCAAAGAGAACTGACGACATAAGACCACCGCCCATCACGGGTAACATGGAGGATTCTCTGCGGCATCCCGGCAGGAAGCATGGAAATGCTGCAATCATCAAACGGATATCCTGCCCCCCCCAATATGGGACTGAGTGAGGGAATCGTGCGCAAAGCGGTCGGGTGCACCGTCACGGCGTTTTCTCTTCTCGACGGAAAAGTCTCTCTGTCCGCGTTCGCCGCTACAGCCGCCCAGCGTGCCGGACTCCAGCGAAGCAAGTTTTCCGCCTTGCCCCTTGGGGTACGACGAGGCAGTCCCCACAACGCCTCTTTGGCTGTCAAATCTCTATCCGATGGCGACCAGGGTCGAAAAAATTTCTCAAGAAATTGTCCGGACAATCTGGCCTGTTCCGCCGCGCCAATCAGCGGAACCGAAGCCCTTCCGCCTGTATAAGCATGCAGATCCTGCGGCATCATGCGAATATCAAGGATGTCCTCATCAAACACGGCAGGTGCCGACATCACCGGAAGCTCCGTTCCTGTCGGGATCGGTTCCGTCTTTTTTTTGCCGGCACATCCGGAAAGCATGATACCTGCGGCAAGCAAGCTCACAGCTCCCGCAACAACAAGACGCTTCACCTTATTCCTCTCTCCAAAATTCTTCGGCATCAGCCAGGCGTTCAGCCAAACGCGTACAGCGTTTCTGCATAGATGCATTGCGTACAGCCATAGCCAAAGCCTTTGTCTCTCCAATAATAATGACCAGCTTCCGGCCGCGCGTCACCGCCGTATAGATCAGATTTCTCTGCAGCATGACGTAATGCGACATCATCAGGGGAATGATGACGGCCGGATATTCCGATCCCTGAGACTTGTGAATAGAAATAGCGTAGGCCGGAACAATTTCATCCAGTTCATCCCAATCATAGCAGACGGTACGATCCTCGTCGTATTCAACGGACAGGCTTTTTCTTTCTCCGTCAATGCAGGTAATACGGCCGATATCGCCGTTATAAACATCTTTTTCATAATTGTTTTTGGTCTGCATGACCTTGTCAAGCCGACGAAAGACGGCTTCCCCGCGCTTTAAAAAAGCACCTCGCGGATTCAATGCCTCCTGAAGCAGCGTATTCAGACGGATATCCCCGAGAGGCCCTTTATGCATGGGCGTCAGAACCTGAACATCGTTAAATGGATCAAGGCGAAAGCGTAAAGGGATTCGATCCCTGACAAGAGTCACTATCATTTCCGAAGTTTTTTCAGGATCAGACGAACGAATGAAATAAAAATCTGAAAGCACACCGTCCTTTGAACTCAAATCCGGAATAATGCCGTGATTGATGGCGTGCGCGCTGCTGATAATCCGGTTTGCTTCGGCAAAACGAAAAATATGCTCAAGCTGTACAACCCGAACGGCTCCGGAACTGATCAAATCTCTCAAGACGTTTCCCGGACCGACAGATGGAAGCTGATGCACGTCTCCAACCAGAATCAACGTACATCCGAAAGGAACAGCCTTGAGCAGATGATAGGCCAGCATGGTATCCATCATGGAAGCCTCATCCACAATCAGAAGATCACATTCCAGAGGATTGTCCTCATTCCGTGAAAAGGCGTCCTCGTTCGGATTGTATTCCAGCAGTCTGTGAATCGTCCTGGCCTCTCGTCCGCATGCTTCGGACATCCGTTTCGCTGCCCGGCCAGTGGGGGCTGCCAGCAAGACTTTTGTTTTCGCCCTGTTTTTGAAAAATACCCGCAGAATCGCCTTCAAAACCGTTGTTTTTCCAGTTCCCGGGCCGCCTGTAAGCACCATAACCTTGGCGGACATTGCGGTCTTGACTGCCAGAATCTGTTCCGGAGCCAGTGTGATATCCAGACCTTTCAGCATTTCGGCCAGCGTTTTTTCCGGATTTTCAAAAAACGCTGTTTTCGGAGATGTCAAAAGCCGATACAGATAAAAGGAAATTTTGGATTCATACAAATACCAACGGCTGAGATACAAGCCGACATGATCGCCGAAATCTTCCCGAACCAGACGTTTTTCCTGAATAAGCTCTTCAGCAGCCGCATGGACTGCTGCTGAAGAGATGCCAAAATCCTGTTCAATTTCACCGCACAGCCTGTCCAGAGGTAAATAAACATGCCCTTCTTCCGTTCCCTTAACCAGTCTGTACAGCAAAGCCGCCTGCACTCTAAGCGGATGATCCACGGGGAATCCGATTTTCTGCGCCAGAGCATCGGCTGTCAGGAAGCCAATGCCGCGGATGTCCATGGCAAGTCGATAAGGATTCTTTTTCACGACTTCCAGAGCCTGATCGCCGTACTGAGCGGCGATGCGCACCGCATAAGAAACCCCAATATCATGCCGTTCAAGAAACGTGACCAAAGCCCGGGACTGCCGCTGCTTCCCCAGACTTGCACGAATTGTCTCGGCCTTTTTGCAGCCAATGCCGCAGACTTCCTCCAGACGTTCCGGATGTTCATCAAGCACGGACAGCGTATCCCGTCCAAAATGCTCCACAATTCGCCTGGCCAAAACCTGACCGATGCCGTCAATCAGTCCTGAAGCCAAATACCGGCGGATATCCTCTGCCGATTCCGGATCAGCCTCAGACCAGCTCTCCATACGGAACTGACGCCCGAATTTTCTGTTGTCCACCCACTGCCCGCGCACCGTCAGAGTCACGCCGCTTTTCGGCGACGGCATGCAGCCTACGACAACGATCTCTTCATCGGCACAGCCGTCGCACGCAAGACGAAAAACGGTATAGCCATTTTCCTCATTATGAAAAATGACTCGCTCAAGCGTACCCCGCAATTCCTGAAGAGAATCCACGGCGTCAAATCTGCCCTGTATGGACGGTATATCCGGCATGCTGCCTACAGCTGTTTTTGAATACAGGAAGCCAAATCCTGCATTTCTTCAAGAGTATCGTATTTTTTCTGCCCCCATGGCTTATATCCGTCTCCGCGGAAACGTGGTATAAGATGCCAGTGCACATGAGGAACCTGCTGCCAGGCCGCTTCTCCGTTATTCTGAATGACATTCAGTCCATCAGCCCCGGTTGCGATCATAATGGCTCTGCCTATCTCGCGCATGGCGCGAAAAACAGGTTCCGCAATACTGTTATCCAGATCAAACAGCGTCTCCGCATGCTGCCTGGGCACAATCAGCACATGCCCCTTATTCATGGGATTGATGTCCATAAAGGCAATAAGCTCTTTGCTTTCATAAACCTTCGTGCAGGGGAGCTCTCCCCGAATAATTTTGCAGAAAATGCAGGAAGATGTATCACTCATGAAAAACTCCTCCATAGCTTCCGGCGAATACCGCACTTTTGCGGCCGGATGCCGGGAATATCAAAAAATCCGTCCGTCTGTCATGCCTGTTTTTCTTCCCTTTGCGGGCTGCCCGCAACGCTGCGTCTTCTGCTCTCAGACACGGCAGACAGGCATAACTCTTGATTCTGACTGTGTTTTATGGCTCGGCGATCCTGACGATCCGCCCTCGAAACCATTTTCTATCCCGCAGTCCGTCCTTCTTTCTTTTAATGCACTTCTTCAGGAATTAAAAGGGGGCAGGCACCACTCCGATTCTCTGCCGGAACTGGCCTTCTACGGAGGCACATTTTCCCTCCTATCTGAACCGCTTTTTCATGCTTGCCTCTATCTTGCTCACTCTCTGCTCAAAAGAAATCTCGTCAGCCGGGTGCGCTGCTCCACCCGTCCGGATGCGCTCAATCCGAACAGAATGCAACAAATGAAAGATGCCGGCATCTCCCTCATTGAGCTCGGTATTCAGAGCTTCAGCAGCATGGCTCTGAAAATGTCCAGACGTGGCTATACGTCCAAAGAAGCCAAACAGGGATGCGAAAACGTCCTCAAAGCCGGATTTCAGCTCGGTATCCAGCTTCTTCCTGGTATGCCTGGATGCGATCCGGAAACCTTTCTCCATGATGTGCAGGAGATGATTGCATTTTATCCGGCCTGCGCGCGCTTCTATCCCTGCCTGGTCATCGAAGGCACTGCGCTTGCCGCACTTTTCCGATCCGGGCACTATGCACCATGGGATCTGGACCAAACCGTTCAGGTACTCGGCGAAGCACTGCGCCAGACTTGGGATGCGTCCATTCCGGTTATTCGCTTGAGTCTGGCTCCGGAACCCGATTTGGAAAAAGCCGTGATTGCCGGCCCGAGACATGACGCCCTCGGATCCATGATCATGACCGAAGCACTGTGGAGAAATATTCAAACAGCAGTCATGGATCTGGGGCAGGGTCCCTTTGCACTGGACCTTCCGGAATCCTGCAGGGGCTTTCTTTTCGGATACAAGGGAAGCCGGCGTTCCTGTCTGGAACAATACGCTATTCGCAAAGTGCGCTTTACGGATATCCACAGGGGTATGCTCAGACGCCTGGCCTGAGATCTCACCCCTGAAAATTCAAAACGCATCACCTTTTTGGAACAAAAAAATTTCAGCTTTCCCTTTTTTGACAGTATTTGCAGGGTTCTCCGTTAATGAGGCTTTTTAGTATACCGCAGTCCTTCTTTTTCCCGCCATCACATTGATGAGAAAGATTCTCAAGATGTCTTTTTAAATGAAGAAGATTCTCGATCTGCCTTTCAACATCTTCGATATGCTGCTGAATCAAAGTATTGATCCAATCACAGCTGGAAGTCGGATTGTCGCTAAAGGCAAGCAATGCCCGTATTTCAGAAAGACTCATGCCGTGCTGCCGGCAATGACGGATCAGGCGGAGCCGGGCTATGTCATCATCTTCGTAAATGCGGTAATTGCCTTCTGTCCGTTCAGGTCTTTTCAGCAGACCTTCCTTTTCGTAATAGCGAATCGTAACCACTTCACACCCGGTCATTTTCGAAAGTTCTCCGATTTTGACTTTCATCTCTTCTCTTTCCCCTGATAAGGCTCCCCGCAAAAGGTTCTATTCTGCACTTTACACAGAAAATTATGCCTGAAAAGTCTATTTTTTTCACTTGACCCTATAGTTACTATAGGCCTTATCTTCTGCGCATGGCAAGCACAATCACAAACCGCTTAAAGAAAATATAGGGAGAAGAATATGAGTCAAGACCAGAAGTCCGCACCATGTATTTGCGGGAATTCACTCCAGATAACACACCAGCAGCATGCAGAGGGAACGCTCTTCGATCGGACTGAACACACAGGCACGGATCGCACGCATGAACCGGATCATACAGGTTCCAAGGTCAAGTACCGTATC
>JAQXLA010000019.1 GCA_029011315.1 Desulfovibrionaceae bacterium | reverse complement strand
CAGCACAATTCCAACAATTACAAATAAAAACATGACTGCACAACTCTTTTTCCAAGCATCATCTTCATCAATAAAGAGCCGTGCGGTAATTACAAAAAGATAGATACCAGCAACGAAGCTCAAGCCTCTGATCAGGATGCCGGACGGCATACTCAAAAGAGCAGCAGGCGGGAGAGACTGGCCGGAGCCGATGCAGAAGCCAGCCCAAAGCATCAGACTGCCAAAGACAAGAAGGCATATCAGGGCCGCAATGGCCAGAGGCACAAGGGTTGCGTAGTGAATCTTGCCGGATAACCGTTTTGCTTGTTCCACGACGCTCTCTGTCAGGCGTGCCTGTGCGGCTGCTGTTTCGCTGGCGGCAGCTGCGCTGATACCGTCCATGATTTCCCGTGATGCGTCAGCAATCCTGTCCGGCAGGGCTTCGTAAAAAATTCTTTGGTACTCCAGAGCTGCCAAAAGCGACTAGAGAGCGTCGTTATCCCGCAAATGCAGCTGCCTGCCTATCTCCGCAATCAGGGGGGTGGATTCCTGTTCGGTAAACTTGCGCCCAAGGGCTTCCTCTTCTACCAGAAGAATTCTCATGAGTATCCTCTTTTGATAGCTTTTTTCAAAAAAATCGTATGGACGGGATTCGCGATGCGTTCAGAATATTCGCATCCGAGACGTATACCGGTTAGTTGTCTTTCTCAAGCCGGAAAGGATCTGTATCAGGCTTGAGCTAGCGGCATGGGGCAAAGATATCCTTGTCTTTTTCATACATATCGGTTTTGACCTCCATAAGTCCGAGAACGGAGTGAAACAGGTTGTCATGTGAATACTGTTTTGCTGTTGACTGAATCAGAAGCCGCATGTCCACTCCAAAACCGCAGGCATATTCTTCGGGGATCCATACCACCATGGGAACATACGTTTGTTCTGCTGGTGCAATGGCATATGGAAGACCGTGCAGATACAGGCCGTATTCACCGAGCGATTCGCCATGATCGGAAACATAGATCATCGCCACATCATAATTGCTGCTGTAGGCTTTCAGTTTTTCTACAACTTGTCCGAGAAAAAAATCGGTGTAGGCTATCGTATTGTCATAGGTATTGACGATTGATTCCCTGGAGCAGTTTTGGAGATCGGAAGACAGGCATTCCGGTTGGTACCGTTTGAATGGAAGACGTTCTATGTCCACCGTCATGATGAGCAGGGCTGGAAGCAGAGCGAAGGACAGGATATGGGCGAACAGCGGAAGCGTAAAAAAAGTCGGACGCCTCTTGCCAGTCTGTCAGCAAAACTTAGCGAAAAATGAGCCGGGGAGGGTGCGAGATAAATTTTTCTGCTGCTCTTGCCATATTTTTTCAGGAGTTCTAATCTGTAAGAACATTTGAACAGCTCAGATTCATGATCTGCGTGCTTCAGTTTTTATGCATTTTGAGGAGAGACGGCAGAAATGAGCCAAATTGATGACATTACCATTGAATATGAGGAATCCGGGCAGATTCTGATTCAGGAAACGGGCAAATGTGTTCTATCCAATACGGGTACGTGGGTAACAATACTTTTTCGTTTTCGGCAGCTCAAGCAGGATACCGGGGAATACGGTCCTGAAAAATTTTCCGTCAGAAGGTATAACCGTGTTGGCGGGGAATATCGCCTGAAATCAAAATTTGACATCTCCAGTGTCCGTCAGGCTGGGAAAATCGTGTCGATTCTGACGCAGTGGATTCAGGAAGCGGAATCAGGGGAAGAGACGGCTACGCAATAGCGTTGCCCAATTTGGGTGTTTAATACGGATTCGGAAAACACGACGCATGGAGCAGGCATGTCATCTCGTATTGCTGTCATATCGGATACGCATGGTGTCCTGCGTCCTGAGGTGCTGGAAAAGATAGCTGGATGCGATGCAGTCATTCATGCAGGAGATTTTGACACTCCGGAAATACTGGAGCATCTGGAAAAACTAATTCCGGTATATGCCGTACGGGGCAATAATGACGGCGTCTGGGCTGCGGGAAGACTCCATGAACGTCTTGCTTTCCAGATTGAAAAGCTTCATTTTCTGTCCGTGCATGACAGGAGGAGTCTTCCCAGAGATCTGAATGGCATTGATGTCATTGTTTTCGGCCATACGCATCAGTATGCGGAATATACGGAAAACGGGCGACTTTTTTTCAATCCGGGCAGCTGTGGACGGCGACGTTTTGGACAAGAGCTGTCCTTCGCCATCCTTACCATAGACGTCCGTTCCGTTTCCGCAGAGAAAATCATGCTGAAGCAGAGCTGGCAGGATAGATTCGCCGTCAGGCATATTTTTTCAGCCGCATCGCTGCGATAGCTCCCAGGAACGTGAAAACAGTCAGAATATGAAGCGCGACGGGCAGTCCTCCGTAATTGTCGGCGACCCATCCGATGATCGGGGTAAACGTGCCGCCGATGCTCATTCCGACGCCCAGCGTAATGCCGGAGGCAAAGCCCATATTCCGAGCCAGATATTTCTGGCCAAGCACGACCATGGAGCTGAATGGCGCGAAGATCACGAAAGCAATGGGCAGCATGAGGATAAAGGCCAGCGTCGGGTCTGTTATCAGGGGAAAAACGGCGACAAAAGGCAGAGAGAGCCAGAACGTCCAGCGAATGATGCTGACATAGCCGAAGCGATCCGCAATTATGCCGCCGATAAGATTGCTCAGCAGGCCAACGCCGCAAAAGACGATGAGAACCAGATTGGCTGTCTGTTCCGTACTGTGAAAGACATGATGCCAATACATCGGCACATACATGTTAAAACCGAAAAAGAGAATGGCGCGCGTAATGACGCATACGGAAAGGATGGAAAATGCCTGCCAGTTATTGTCCGGAAGTGTGGCATCGGCAGTTTTCTGACTGTTTCTGCGGGGTGTCAGATTCCATTCTGCAATCTGGCTGTACAGATACAGTGCGACCAGGGTGGAGATAACCCCGAAAGCAGCTGTTCCTCTGAGCCCGAAACCTCCGAGCGTGAAACTTCCCAAAGGAATGCCGCCTACGAAAAGCAGAATGATGAACGGACCGACAACAAGGCCGCTGTTGCCACCGATTGAAAAAATGCTCAGTCCTGTTCCCTTGTGATCGCCCGAAACCTGATTGGCCGCCCGGGCGCCTTCCGGATGGAAAATGGCGGATCCGATGCCGCAGAAAATAAAAGCCAGAAGAATGGTCCAGTAGGTATCAAGATAGCCGACGATGCCAAGACTGCATCCGGCAAGAATGATGCCCAGAGGAATAAACCAGCTGCGCCTGACGCGGTCGGCAAACAGGCCAAATACCGGCTGGATGACGGATGAAACCACCGCGTAAGCGAAAGCCAGCGTGCCGCATGTGCGGTAATCAAATTGATAGGCTGCGGCAAGATAGGGCAGGAGAGCCGGCAGCGCATTGCCGTTGATGTCGCAGGCTAGATGCCCGAGCGACATAAGCAGAATTTTTCTGAACTGCATCATAAAGGCGACCTTTGCAAAAGCGTTTGCGGAAACTGTGTCTGTTTTCCGGCGGATTTGGGTTCGTATCGTCCGCCCATGGAGCGAAATACAGCATTGACTGAAGTAATGACGTTATAGGCGGCTTCAAGGCTGGAGAGACGTGTTTCGTCTTCCGTATTCAAGGCTTCAAGCCAGTCCTTCAATTCGGATGCGCCTTCACGGTAACGAACTCCGTAATATTCGGACAGGGCATGATCGGTGATCTGTCTCCGTGTCCAGTTTTCAAACAGGAGGCGATCCTGTTTGAGTCGGATAAAGGCGGCAGCGGTTTCATTGAGAGCTGAAGTGACAGCCTGTTCGAAATTCAGCTGAGCGGTTTGAAAGTCTGCTTTGGAAATGGCGATATTGAGACGGACGCGATTCCAGTCCAGAAAAGGCAGCTTGAAATTGAGAAGACCGCCAAGATTCGGATTCTGATCCAGAGTGGAGAGAGAGACCCCGGAGACGGAAAAGACGGATCCGATGGAAACGGAGGGAAACCAGCTCATGCGCATGTCTTCAAGATTGTAAAAGGCCTTTTTGAGGCGATCCTCAGCCGCACGCACATCCGGACGGGCTGCAAGGGCGGATATCGGGACATCTAGGCAGACGGCATCATGCCTGGGAACCAGATCGGTCAGTGACGCGGCTGGAAGATCCCATGCCGTTTCCTGGGACAGATTCAGAAGATTTTTTACATTCTCTAAAGTGTTTTCTTCTTCTTTTCTGAGATCGGCCAGGCGTCTTTGAGCCGCAAGAAGCGACTGCTCTGCCAGCATCGGTTCGGAAAGATCGGTTTTTCCGGCCTGATGCTTGCGCTGAAGAATATCCAGAAGGCGGGCATAGCGCTGAATGCGGACTTCTGTAAACCGGATAGCGTCCCTATAATAGAGAAGCTTGAACCAGGAATCTGCGGTGCTTTTGATAACGGCAAGGCGGACTTCTTCCAGATCGGCAGCAGTCGCGGAATATTCCCAGTCGGCTGCTGTTTTGGCGTGCCGCAGGCGGCGCCACAGATCCAGCTCGTAGTTCAATGAAATTTCTCCTCTGAGGAGACGAGAAGACGGCCCGCCATGATGCAGATCCTTCGAAGCTTCACCCTGTCCTGAGCCCGCAAAGGATGGCAGCAGATCTGCCGTGAGCAGTCCGGCATTATACAGAGCCCTGCTGACAGCGACGATACTTTTTGCAAGATCGGCATTGCGTTCAAGTGCCGTATCAATCAGCGTATTCAGGCTGTTTTGCCGGTAGATATGCCACCATTGCGGGTTCAGATCGTATTGTTCGGCAATCTGCTCCGCAGAAAGAATGCGATGATCCTGAAGCTGCTGGGGAAACGGTGTGGCGCATCCTGAAAGTAGCGTGAGCAGAACCAGCGGCAGACAGCCTCGAAAAGGGAATGTATCGAGCATGTTATTCCTGTGAAAGCGCGTCAATGGGATTGAGACGGGAAGCATTGCGAGCCGGAATGAATCCAAACAGGATACCTATTCCGGAGGAGCAGAACAGCGCGGCAAAGACGGAACCGGCAGAATAGGCAAAAGTAAACTTAGTAACCAGCATGGAGAAAAGAAAGCCGATGAAAGCGGACAGTCCGATGCCGAGCAGGCCTCCTGCAAGACAGAGCAGAACCGCCTCTATAAGGAACTGCTCCATGATATTCATTCGTTTGGCCCCCACAGCGATGCGTATGCCGATTTCCCTGGTGCGCTCTGTAACCGATACAAGCATGATATTCATCACGCCAATGCCGCCAACAACGAGCGAAATGACGGCGATGCCGGAAATGAGAAGACGCATGACGCCGATAGTGCTTTCAATGGTCTGACGGATGCTGTCCGTGTTGATGGTGTAGAAATCCTGTTTTCCATGCCGGGCCGTGAGCAGGGCTGTGAGGTTTTTTTCTGCCATGAAAGGCAGGCAATTGTCACTGATCTTAGCCGTAATAGAAGTGATGTGCCGGTTTCCGGTGAATTTGCTGATGGCCGTCGTATAAGGCGTAAAAATGCGCAGAAGTTCCGATTCCGGTCCGAAGGAACGAGATTTTTTTGCCAGAACGCCAATAATGATGAGGGGTTTTCGATTAAAGAGCACAATTTGTCCGATGGCGTTGCCACCCTGGGGAAACAGCTTGCGAAACGTATTGTCATCAAGCACGGCATATGACGCGTTTTGACGTACTTC
Organism: Desulfovibrionaceae bacterium; assembly: GCA_029011315.1. Classification (GTDB taxonomy): domain Bacteria; phylum Desulfobacterota; class Desulfovibrionia; order Desulfovibrionales; family Desulfovibrionaceae; genus Bilophila. Next base: position 174,182 of record JAQXLA010000019.1, on the reverse strand, counting down.
CTGATTTGTAAAAAGACGCCCCTGGGCGACGGAATAGGCTTTGACGGCAAAATACTGCTCGCCCACTCCGTTCAGCTGTGCTGTAAGCGTGGTATTGCCCAGAACCAGATCTCCGGATTTTGATGTATTGGGCGTAATGCTGTCGATGTAGCTTTGCTTTCCGAGAATTTCAGCGTCGTCTACAGTAAGCGTGCGGATTTTTCCGGAGTATCGATCGCCAAAGCCTTTGCCTGGAAAAATATCAATAGTATTGGTTCCCATGGAACTGATGTCCGCCACGATTTTGTCCTGAGATCCTTTCCCCAGAGCGACGACGGAAACGACAGAGGCAATGCCGATAATGATTCCGAGCATTGTGAGCAGAGAACGAAGTTTATGTGAAAGAATGGCCTGTATGGACATGCTCAAAGATTCCCGAAGCTGATCGGATCGGCGTCCAAAGGCGGATCGCGGCGTGCTTTTGATCGAATTTGCACCTTTTTGGGGCTGTGCTGCTGTGCTTTTGCGGGTATCGGATAAAATTGTTCCGTCGCGAATTTCAATAATCCTGCTGGCATAGGAAGCAACTTTCGCATCATGTGTTACGACAACGACAGTATGACCTTGGGCATGAAGATTACAGAGAATCTTCATAACGTTTTCTCCGCTTCCGGAATCCAGGGCTCCGGTGGGCTCATCCGCCAGAATAAGACGTCCGCCATTCATGAGAGCTCTGGCGATACTGACCCTTTGCTGCTGTCCTCCGGATAATTCTGAAGGGCGATTGGCTGCTTTTCCTTCAAGCCCCAGCATATTGAGCAGCGATACAGCCCGATCAAGGCGGGTTTTTCTATCATATCCGGCATACACGGCTGGCAGAGCCGTATTGTCTAACGCGGATAGAGACGGGAGGAGGTTGTATTTCTGAAAAATGAAGCCGATATACCGGCTTCTCAGATCCGCAAGATCGTCAGGAGAGAGTGCTGAGGTATCTTTTCCGTCAATGCGGTATGTTCCGGAAGTTTGCGTATCCAGACAGCCGATAATGTTCATCAGAGTGGATTTTCCGGATCCGGACTGTCCAATGATCGCAACGAAATCACCGTCTTCTATGGTGAGAGAGATATCTTTCAGAACCTGAACGCGTCCTGCGCCGTTACCGAACCAGCGGCAGATATTTTTCATTTCTATGATATGGCTCACGCCTTTCTCCTGTCGCCTAACGGCGTCTGCCGCCTGGACCGGGCATACGGTTTTTCTGATCTTCCAGTTCCGAAGCCGTCACCTGAGCTGTAACGATTTGATCTCCCTCCTGTAGTCCGGAAAGAATCTGAATGCGGACTCCGTCAGAGATTCCTGTTCTCACCTGTTTTTCCTCAATGATGCCGTTGGACAGCATAACAGAAGCAAAGGCTTGATTTTTTGTTTGCCGGATCCCCATGATAGGTGCAAGCAGAACCTGCTCGGCATGATCGATCAGAATTGCTGTTTGAACCGTCATGCCGATGCGAAGATGTCTGTCTCTGTTATCAATCAGCGCCTTGCCATAAAAATAGACGGCCGTCGATGTGGAAGAGGAAGAAGAGGAGGACGAAGATCCTGATGAAGCAGACGCGGTGTTCTTATAGCTGCCTTGCGTCAATGTCGTGGGGCCTGGATCGATGGAATCGAGAGCAGCACGTCGTTCTGTGCCAGAGTCGGACAGCGTGGTATAAAGAACAGTTTGACCGGGCTGGACAACGCCGATATCTCCCTCAGAAATTTCAATATCAAGTTCCATCCTGTTCAGATCCGCAATCTGGACGATGGTCGGTGTTGTCTGACTGGCGTTCACCGTTTGTCCTTCATCGACCGGAACGGATACCACAATGCCGTCCAATGGAGCTGTAATGCGGGTATAGCCGAGATTTTGCTCGTCCGTGGAAACGGCTATGCGGGTTTGTACAATCTGGGACTCGATCTGCATCATTTCAGATCTGGTCAGAGCCAGGGTTCTTTCCGCATTTTCCAGAGATTCGCGGGAAGCGGCATCCTGTTTGCTGAGACGAAGAGCCCGATTATATTGTGATTGAGCAATGCGCAGCTCGACCTTTTTGGCTTCCAGATCCGTTTCATACGAGCGGAGTTTGGCTTTATCGATATTCAGCTGATTTTCCTGCTTGACCGCATCAATTTCTGCAAGGAGATCGCCCTGTCTGACTGTTTGTCCGAGAACGGCGTGAAGCTTGAGAATTTGTCCGGAAACCTGTGCGCCGACGCTGACCAGATTGACGGCATTGGCTTCTCCTGTCGCATTCACAACTTGGGAGATATTGCCTCGGATGACCGGTTCGGTCAGATATTTCGTACCCTGTTCTTTTTGGGAAAAGAAAAAGCCCAGAATCGTGATGGCAATGGCAAAACATATTAAGGCAATAATCCAGTGTTTTCGCTCCATTGACTAACTGCGCGTAACCCCTGCCTAGATGGCTTGGGGAGGGGATGCGCCCTCCGAACTTCCCCTGCTTTATCTCTCATGTTTTATAAAAGAGAACCATTCTATTCTGATGACGCAATGTTCAGAAACATTGTACTTTTTTCAGAAAATACGCAATAAGTCCGAAAGACTTTTCCCAAAAAGAGAAGACTCTCTTTTCATAGGGAGTCTTCTCAGACAGGTGTGAAATAATTGGATTATCCGAGGGCATACAGAAGAATAACGAGAATCTGTCCAGCCAAAACGCGCAAAATCATCGTAAAGGGATAGACTGAAGCGTAAACTGAAGCTGGAGTGTCGGATCCAAGCATCTGAGTTGTGAACGCCAGTGCCGCAGGACTTGTCATGCTGCCTGCAAGCAGACCGCAAATAGAGGTATAATTAAACTTCAGGACAAGTCTGCCGATAACAGCGGCAGCCATCAGAGGAATAAAGGTAATTAAGGCTGCAATTCCCATCCATGTAAATCCAGATCCGTCAATGAGTACGGCGACGAACCCCTTGCCGGCATGAAGTCCGACGCAGGCCAGAAAAAGTGCGATGCCGATTTCTCTCAGAATCAGGTTTGCGCTGGTAGGCATATACCAGATCATGCCGCCGATACGGTGCATACGGCTCAGAAAAATTGCCACCAGCAGCGGTCCTCCAGCCAGACCAAGCTTCACTCCTGACGGCAGACCGGGAATGGCAATTGGCAGACTGCCCATGATGGTGCCGATGAGAATGCCGATGAAGATGGGCAGAATATGGGGTTGATTCAAAGCTCTTGAAGAGTTCCCCAGAAGCAAACCCGTTTCATCAAGACCCTGCTTGGGGCCGATCACGGCAATCTTGTCGCCAAAATGCAGATAGAGATCGGGCCGCGGCGAAAATTCCACACCTGCACGGACAATTCGGGTGACACTGACGCCGAAGCGGCTGCGCAGATTCAGAGCCTTCAGCGGCTTTTCAATTGCTTCCATGCGCGTTACCAGAAAACTGCGTATTTCGAGATCTCCAGATGTGCCTGTATGCTCTTCAGGTGCCGCGGGACCAATGAGGATCTGCAGATCCTTCAGGCCTTTTTCATCGCCGACAGCATGAACCAGCATGTCCGGCAGCAGAACGGCATCGGCAGAAGCCTGAATCGTACGGCCGTTTTTTCCCGGTTCACGCAGCCAGGAAATGACAGGAGGATGCTCTCCGGTTCGGGGAAGTTCCGAAAGCTTCTTATTGAAAAGAGCCTGATTGACGACTCGCAGCGTCATGCAGTTCAGACCGGGATTTTGAGCCTTGATCTGCTCATCGAGTTGCTTCAGTTCATTGGCGGGATTGATGCGAAAAATAAAGCGTACCAGAAGCATGACCATAATGACGCCCACAATGCCAAACGGATAGGCAAGAGCGTAGCCGAGGCCGGCATCGCTGATTGCCTGTGCGGACAAATCAGGAGGTAGCATTTCATGGAACACCTGAGATGCGGCTGCCAGAGCCGGCGTATTGGTAACACCGCCGCTAAATAGACCGACTGCGACAGGCAGCGGAATGCCGAAAACGTAAAAGACAATAATCGTTGTCACAATTCCCAATAGGACAATGAAAGCGGCGAGCAAATTCTGTTTGACGCCTCTGCGGCGCAGAGAATCAATAAAACCTGGGCCAACCTGTATGCCTATGGAAAAAACGAATAGAATCAGACCGAATTCTCTGATAAAAGATAGAATATCCGGATTGACCGTAAAACCGAAATGTCCGATGGCCAGTCCTGAAAACAGGACGCCGCCGACTCCCAGACGGATGCCGCGGATTTGAATCAGTCCGAAAGCCAGCCCGATGACAATGGTCATGGCAATCACGACGACGCATTGCGCTGGAGAATTTCCAAGAAAAAGCTGTACGAACCAGTCCATGATGTCACCTGCATTCTGTTGAATCTGCTGCATTGCACAGCAGGTGGTGGGAAAGGACAGATAAAGCGTCTTTGGACAAAGTCAAGAAAAAGTTTGAAAATTCAGCCTCCTCTTTTGTTACTTGTCGTTTTCCTCATGATCATAAAGGATACGGTCGCAAGTCGCAAGTAGATCGTACGAGGGCATGAAACCGAGTCGGCCTGCTGATTTGAGATTCAGCGTGATGCGCGGCCTGTAGGGGCTCTTCTCCGGAAGTGACGCCGGTTCCACGCCCTCCAGCATACGCAGCACCTTTACGCCGTCAAAGCAGATTTTTCGCTGAATATCCGTCGAGAGTGTCAAAAGAGCACCGTCAAAAGCGTGATTGTCTCGAAATCCGAAAGTGGGAATGCCATTTAGAAAAAGCGGTTCAAGAATGCTGCGTGTTGCGGTTCTGGAGACATTGAAGCACTGCTGGCCTGTAATAAAGAAACTGTCGATTCCAGAATGCGCCAGCTGTTCAACAGCCCGGGCGCATGCATCATGGGTATCAGCTTCCAGATGTACCGTGACAAGGTCGGCAGGACTGTCGGAAACACTGCGATCCCCCGCAAAAGCCTCCCTGATTTCCTGAAGATGGCTGTATCGTTTGCCGAGGGAGCTGTCCGATACGATAATGCCCGGACGTTTGACGGAAGCGAATCGTTTCAGAATGGCGATGTTCCGTTTGATATGATTGGCACTGATGGAAAAGGAAATATTGCGGATATTCTGCTCACGGCATCTGGCCACAAGGCCTTCTCTGACAGGGTCTTCCATGCAGGCAATCAGAACCGGAGTTCTGCCGTTATTTTGGCGGATCAGTGCGGATCCGGAAGCAAGATCCAGAGCGACGATCAAATCGATATCTCTGCGCTGCATCAGCTGAGCGGCTTTTTCTTCAATGACCTGCAAATCCTGATCCGTTTTATTGGGGAGCAGAAAAATATTTGAATCATAAAGAAAAACTTTGCCGGTGATGCTGATATTGCTGTCAGATCGGATTTTTGGATTATTCAGCATCTTTGGAAAATTTCTGATAAAGAATACATTATTGAACAGCGTTCCCTCGCACATGACGGCAATAGAGTATTCCCGTGAATAGCTCATCTGAGGAAAAAACATCAGGCAGGAAAGGAACAACAGCAAAAACAGGGAGAAGCATCGCATTTCCGGTTTCCTTAAGCTTTGCGCTGCAAAAGCAGAATGGTAATATCGTCACATTGTTCGCCGTCGCCTGTAAACTGTCGGATATCCTGAAGCAGATCCCGGCAGAAGTTCCGGTCAAGATCTTGGAGGCGACTATTGCAAAAGTTCAGAATGCCTTTTTCTCCGTAGAAGATCATTTCTTTCTTCTGATTCGTGCGATAGGCCTCTGAGACTCCGTCAGTATAGAATAGCAAGCTTTCTCCCTTTCGGAGATTGAGAGTATGTTCCTGGTAGGCGATATTGGGCATGAGTCCCAGGACGAGATTGGGAGAGGCACCATGTTCCATGCGGGATTCTGAAGGCATGATGCGGACAGGAACGGGATGTCCCGCATTGACGAAGCGCAGTGCTCCGGTTTTGAGCGAATAGACACCGATAAGCATTGACACGAACATGCCGCACGGATTTTTGCTGCACAGCATGTCATTAATGGCCTGCACGCTTTGCGTGAGAGATTTGCTGATGCTCACGCAGGCACGGATAAGTGTCATTGTCCGGCACATCATGAGAGAAGCGGACATGCCCTTTCCGGAAACATCGCCGATGCAGACGCATAGAGTATCCTCATCCAGATAGAAGACATCGTACAGATCGCCTCCCACGACTCTGGCCGGCACGGTCAGCCCCTGCGTCATGCAGAGAGATGTGTCAACCGGATCGGCTGGAATCATGCCGAGCTGAATGCTTTGAGCGGTTTTCAGTTCGCTTTCAAGATGCTCCTTGCTGGCGGTAATTTGAAGAAGCTCTTTTACGTTCTTATTGCGCAGCAGAATCATCGTGCTGTAGCTTCGAGCCAGTTCACCGATTTCATTATCCAGAGATGTCGGGAGCTCCGCGTTCAGAATCGCTTCGTCAACCGTAAATCCCCGCGAAGGCAGCTTTTGAGAAAAATTTTTCATTTGCTCTAAAAAAATGAGAATTTTTCTTTTGAAGCAGAAGCTGAGTACCATGCTGCTTAAGATTAGAAAAAATCCGAAAATGAGACATTGTTCCGCGATAATGCGCGTGCATGTCTGAAACAGAAGTGAATTGGGAATAGCGAGAAAATAGATTCGGTTGAATGAAGGATGCGGCATGAGATAGCATGTATAGTTCTGCGACCCAATCCTGGTCTTAAAGGAAAAATGCCCGTTTTGAAGAGCCGAACGCACCTCTTCCGTCGGAAAGACAGCATGAAGATCCCCTTCTGATGAAACTGTCGTCAGCACGATGCTCAGATCGTCGCGATTCAGAACGGAAGCGATTCCGTGTACGTTGTCTGCAGCTTGCAGAAGCACCTTTTTTCGGGCTTCTTTTGCATAATTGAGCGTTACCTGCGTCGTACTGCTGAGATCCTGCAGGTTCACAGCGGTGCAGAGAACGATGGAACTGCGGGGAACAGGACACGCATAGACTAGAAATTCATGGCCATTGTAGGAAAAGCATTCGTATTTGTCTGATCCGGAATTTCGAACAAAATTTATCAATTCCCTGAAGGGCATATTTTTATGGCTGACGGAATACTGACGGATCTTATCCAGGGTAATGTCGTTACTGATAGGAATGTCGATCCCGTTTCTTTCCAGGAAAAACTTGTAGCGTTCCCCCGAAGCATAGCCTGACCTGTTCAGAATTGCCGCATAATTCAGGATTGCCTCTTCGCGTTGTTCAGCAGAAAGTGTCTGATCCGCAAAGCTGGTCAGAGATATTGCGCAGCTTTGTGCCAAACTGCGCAGATAGTTCTTTTCCTGTTCGATGCTTTTGACGCGGATTAGAATCGTATCGAGAAAAGAGCTTTCGTAAATTTGCTGAATACCCCGCAGTGTGTCAGAAGCGGTATCCCGATTCCATTTTTCAGCACTGACAATATTTTGCCTGATATTATGGGCAAAAAGAGGAAGAACGGAAAAAATAAGGACGGAAATGGTCAGTTTCCTGAAGGTGCTCTGCAGGGATTTCATGAGCCAAAACCTGTCAGTTTCGGGTTTCAATGAAAATTTTCAGCTGATTCCATCCGTTTTGGCGGACATAGGAAATGTTTGTCGCAAGGGTTTTTACCAAGAAGATCCCCGCTCCTCCCTCTTCAAAGCTTTCCAGATTGCTCAGGCGATTTTTTTCAAGGCTTTCATTGTTCAGGGGATTGAAAGGGACGCCTCGATCTTCAATGCAGAGAAGTACAGAATCCTGATCCGCTGCCATCTGAATACGTACAGGGCCGATCTCCATTCCTTCATAGGCATGGAAAGCAACGTTATTGAAGAGTTCTTCCAAAATAACAAAAAGCCGTTCCCGAACATCACGGATGGTGCCGCAGGCGGAAAGCTCCTCGGCGGCGAGAGCAAGAATAGGACGAAGATTTTCCGGAAGAGCAGGGCATTCGTATTCTTTCATCTTGTTGCTTTGCGCGCTGCAGATTCTCTCAGAGAGAGAACGCGCCCTCCTTGGCTTTTGATGTAATGGCTATTGATTGAATTGCATCCGTGCATCAGAAACCGTATCTGCTGGCGGAAACACCTGGGAAAATCCGGATGAACAAAAAATTTCCAGAGCCAGACCGTCGAGTCCGCAGGGTATCAGTTTGCCTCCATTGGCCATGACAGCCTTGCCGATAATCATGAAGGCTCTGAGTCCGGTACTTGTCAGATAAGGCATTTCTGTACAGTCTACGATCAGTCCTTTAGTCTCGGAGGTCACAGCCTGGGTCAGAATTTCGATAAATCTCGGTGCTTCAAGCGTATCCAGAGCCCCTTCGATGGCAAATTCAGGCACGGCAGCATCCGCATTATTGATGCGTGTAATTTTCATGAGTTTTCTTCAATCCTGTCTTTTTTGATAATGATAAATCCATTTTGAGCCAAAACAGTCTGGAAACAGACAGATGTCGGTTCGGATGTTCCAACCAGATCTCCTTCCATGTGAAAAGCGATGGTTAGCGGATCATCCGGATTTTCCTCAAACGTTACGCGAATATTTTTCAGGCGCTTTTCATAGCGCGATACAACTTCCTGAATGCTGTTTTCAATGGCGGAAACATCCCGGCGATTGAAGGATGCTGCCAGGGCGGAAAAATCAGGGATGCCAAAATTATCCGCAACAATCGCTGATCCCTGACGGGTATTGAGCAATTTGTTCAAATACGTCAGGATGGATTCCTGAATAGTTTCAATATCATCGTTTCCACGCCATCTAGGCTTTCCTGCCATTTCCCGAATGCGTTCCAGAAGACGTTTATTTTCCATATGCTCTCCCTTATTGCGCTATGCGGATTTCAATTCCGTTTGATTTCGCAAAAGGTTGGGCTGTAAGTTTCCCTGTGCCTGAAGTCAGGGAAATGCGGGTAAAGGATCCATGATCCGCAATCTGCAGGAAACGGACAGCCCCGATTTTTACTTCCCTGTTTTGAGATTGAGAGGAATGAATGCCGTAAAAATCGAGAACGACAGAACGCCCATTGTTCCAGTAGAAATTTTCATATTCTCCGACAGTGCCCTGCAGCGGCAGAAAAATGACAACATTACTATCGGCATTCTGCGAGATAGTCGGCGATCCAAAGTATCCGCTGCCTGATTTCCTGCCTTTGGAAAGCGGCTGATCCGCAGGGAGTTCTTTGGAGAGTTTCTGCGGAGCGGGGGCAGAAACCGGAACCGGATTTTCCAGAGGTTGCAGATGTTCTGAAACAGCCGGAGTACGCCGGGAAAAAAGAAAGATCAGTGCTGAAGATCCGTCTTTTGCACCGATGCCGCGTACGACAAGGAAAATAAGCAGCAGCATTCCGGCAATCCAGAAACCTGCCGCTATGCGGAGTTGTTTTCTGATGATATCATTCATTTGCACATCCATATTACCAGGCCCTGACAATGCGTTCAGGGAGCTGAGGCGGTTCGAGATCCGTTAATGCAAGCAGTTCTGAACTGTTTTCAGGCAGAATGCGCACGGTAATGCGGCGAATGCCGAGAGATTCCATAATCCGGGCTGATTCCGGAAAATCATCCTGAGTAAAAATTCGCTCTCCTCCGGAAAATTCCCGCAAAAAGGCAAGGCAGTCCGCATATTGAAGTTTCAGAGTAACGGAAGGAAAGGTGATTTCCATTTTTGCCGATCCGACCTGTCCAGTGCGGAACGTGAATGCCGTACGATTTGGGTAGTTGCTATTGCGCAGTGTGACCTGATTGCCTGATCCGTCGCTGACAGTGCACTGCACGTATTCAATGCGCTCAGCTGCATCGGGATTTACGTCGCAGGTCTGGGAAGCCAGGACAAGCGCGTAGCTTTCCTTGAGCGGGACGGTTTGAACAGATTGTCCAAGGCGGGCAAAAGTTAGAAAATCGGCCGTAAAAGGAAAAGTTTCTCCAATGCGCCGTTTTGCAGAGAAAGCGTCAGGTCGGCGATCCATGAACGGGGTAGCCTGTTCTTTGATAAAAATACTGACAGTTCCCCTTTCTCCGAATATGCCTTCATATTGATGATCCGGAGAAAAAAGAAGAGAGGGCGTAATCACATCGGATTCCCAAATACGCTGAAGTTCCAGCGAAGCTGAAATAACGATTGCGTGCGTGAGAAAGCGCAGCGGCCCGCGGAGCAGTGAGGCCGCAGGAGACCGGGAACCGAAATCGGGCATATTGATGGCGTTGCGGCTGTTTTCTGTCCGGATATTGAGCAGACGAAGCGTCTCCTGAAGCTGGCGATCCGCAGCGACGGCCGCAGTTTTGTCCGGGTCGCCGTACTGTTTGCCTCCATACAGCGTGCGGGACAGCTCCAGGCAGTTTTCTCCGCTGTTGAGCAGAATTCTTAAATTCTGTATCTCTGAAGCGTAAGCATGGAGAGCTGCAACAGACCGCATAAACTGCCCTGGATCGGGCAGTGTTTCTTTCAAAGTGCGGAGTGCGTCAGGCACTTCCTTCGCCGCGCGGAATAAGGTAACGGGCACATGCCAGAAAGAGGAATCTGTTTCGTTATCAGAGGAAGAAGCTACCTGCAGCGCGGCATCAATTTTATACAAATCCTGGATCCAGACTGCCGCTCCGGCTTCACTGCGCAGTGGTGTCAGTTCCCGGGCCATTTTTTTGAGAATCCGTATGGAAGGATCGTCATCAAAGCGTTTCCCTGAAGCTTGCACGAACAGAGAATCCGCGCGGCTGTTGCCTTGCCAGGCTTCATCGGATCCGGCGGCGAAATCAGCCCAGGCTTCGGCATAGCTGCGGATGTAATTTTTCCAGAAAGGCATTTCTTTAAAGGCGAGATCGTGTTCCTCAGAGGGCATCAGTCTTCTGAGAGTCGTCTGCAACGCAGAATAGCCCTTGACGGTATAGCAGGCAGGAATCGTTTTTGCGTCGGCTGTGCCGTCCGGCACGCCAATCCAGAAGTCGGAAAGGTGAATAGCATACTGTCCGAATCGCTCGTTGATATGTTCCGTTAAGCGATCAAAAAAATCGGCTTTGTCGTTCCGAAGAAGTGCGAACGCCGCTTCTGAAAGAGAAGCTGAGATGTGCTTTCTTTGCTGCGGATCAGCATGTTCGGCGAATGAGAGAAAAAGTTCTCCGAAATCCAGCGACCAGAACCTGCATGCGGTCGTGCCAATGGGAAACGGCTGTTTGCGGACGGAATCACAGGATCCCGTGTTTTCCGCGGCGGACAGAGCCTCCTGCATCCAGAGCAGCCGTTCCAGTGATTCCCCTGTCTGCGCATCGGTGTTTTTCAAGGAAACGATAAGAGGTTGAATCAAATTTGCGATCATGAAATCGAGAAAATTCGTTTGTTCCTGCTCTCCGATTTCCTGAACGCGATTCAGTCCCAATCCGGGAAACCACCAGTGCTTTTCGGCGTTTTCCAGCGTGTTCAGACGGGATGAAAGTACCTGTGCAGCCGGAATTGGGTCTGACTGATGCGGCATAGGTGGCAGATTTGACAGTGCCTGCACGTTGTATAAGGTGTTGGCGGCAGTCATGCAGCAAAAGGCGAAGGTCGCCAGATACCAGAGCAGATTGCTCATTCCATACAGATGCGAGCGGACGGACGGAGGCTCAGAAGGAACCAATTGCATACGCGCGTCAGGCAGAAGGGATGTAAAGAAGAGCTTGGCGAAGCAGACTGGAGCATTGTCCTCAGCCTGAGCGGTAATGTAGAAACCGCCTGGAAGTGGTGCCGGAGCGTGAGGCGAGGATCGCCTTAGGATTTCTTCTGCGGCCAGGATTCCTTTGAGGAGGGTAAGCGGGGCAAGCGGAGCATCAAGGATATCTCCCCGAGGTTCACAGCGCAACACACTCTGCAGAATGAGGCGATCCAGCTGTTCTGAGGCTCTGCGCAATGCTTTTTCGCCTCCCAAATCGCATAGATCGTCCGTACCGATCACTTGAGAACGTTCTTCGACAGTCAGAGATGTCAGAAGATCCCGTATCCCAGGCAGAACGTCGCCAAATGTCGCACAGAAATACAGTGGCATGCGTGTGCCGAACACAGACTGAATATCCTGTGCCAAGCTGAGCATGCGTCTGGCATCATTTCGGATTTGCTGTTCGGCATTAACGCCAGATGCGGGATTGGCGCATTCGGCAAGATCCGGAGAGCGACATGTGAAGATCAGCCCGTTGACGGGTTCTTTTCGTCTGGCCTCGCTCAGTAGCGTCAGAAAACGTTCCCACGCCGGACGACAGGAAGAGGCATCTTCAAAAAAAACACCGCTCACTTCAATAAGAACGGAATCTGGGAGAAAATGCCAGCAGAATGGTGCTTCATGATCCAGTTCCGGGCTATCCGCAGAAAAGCTTTGGGCAAGCCATGTTTTTCCGGATCCTTTTCGTCCAAAGACAAGGAACCATGGCAGCGCGCAGGCACTGCTTCCGGATCGTTCAATAATGCGCATGCCTCGCATCCAGGCTTCGTCTACGGCATTATCATGTTGTTCCGGCTCGCTGTGCAGCGTCTGCTGTTCGTTCAGAACCTTGCGTACATACCGGCGTCTGTTGTTCCAGATCAGAAATTGCCTTCCGGCAAAGAAACAGAGAATCAGCGATCCAAGCGTGCAGACGGCAATGGCAAGCGTGAGAAACGGCCAGTTGAACCACCACATGGTCAGAAAAAGGAGAACGGCACCTATGCCGATCAGCGCGCTGATCAGGATAACGACAGCTGTTTTTTTGAAAAAGGCAAGCATTGAGTCGGACCTGTTTTTAAGGAATGGAAATAGAGGTCACAAAATCGGTACAAAGGATATACCAGATAATGGAAATCGCCGCCGGAACAAGCCAATGAAGCAGAGCTTCAGGATCTGCGGAGATAGGAACGGGCTTTTCAGGATCTAGCGTGACAGCCGGCATTTCCTGCTCCTTTGAGTCGCAGACGGAAAGCAGATGGAAAGCTGCGCCGCGCGCTTTCTGCAGGGATGAAAGATCATCGCGTAGACGGCCGCGAAATCCGCAGAGCAGGCACCAGCCGAAAAAGGCGATGCTTTCTGAAGCGGAACAGGATTCTGAAGAACTCCTGTTTTTCAGAACGGTTTCCGCTGAGGCAAAAATTTCCGGAAGTGTCTGGAGAGGATGGTCGGCGACACGGGGCAGGCGCAAGGAGAGTCTGCGAAGCGCGTCATAGAAAAGATCTCCGGCTTGATCGGTGTGAAGCAATTTTCTCTGCAGCGTACGGGAAAACCATCCCCCAGCAGAGCCGTCATTTCCAGACCTTGAGGCAAGCTTTTCATCGGCAAAGGCGTAGGCCGCAAGACGGCATGCCTGGAGATCGGCTGGCAGAATATCGGCTGGAGGTATCTGTTCCAATTCATTGTGCACGGCATTGTCAATTTGAAGCTCAATATCGTCCCAGGAGAGAGCCATTCCTGTTTCTGTATGACACAGATGCAGAATCAGCGACAAAAAAGGTCGGAAGCGTTCAATGAGAATCCTCATGTTCTTACTCCCTCATCAGGATAAGTTGAAGCATACCGTTTGGGATCATGTCAGGCAGAAACAGCGAAAGACTTTGCTGTGCCAGAGCGGCTTTCCACAGAGGCGTTTCTGTGTGAATGCGAAAGAATGCCGTATCGCTTCGCTTTGGCAGTCCTCCTGGCGGCATTTCTGAAAAAGAGAGGGGAATGCCGGGGAGAGCATAGGTAACCAGATCCCAAAGATCGGACGTGGCTGCCAGTTTAGCCCGTTCCTGAATGTTGAGGCGAATATTTTCAAGCATGTCAGCACTGCGCACCTGAAGCCATACGGCATACGGTTCGGGTGGCAGATCCTGCAGTATGCACCGCAGGCTTCTGTCCTGTTGTTCTGTAAAGGCCAGCTCTCCGTCGGGGCGTCTGGCAAAAGATGCGGTCAGCAGTTTGAGATAATGAGGAATGGAACCAAAGCAGGCACGAAGATTGTCGTGGCAGTAGGTCGCCGGAAGAAAGCGTTCCCCGCTTTCCGTTTCACCCAGGGGGGAAAGATTGCCGGTAAAGATCGACAGTTCTCCAAAAATTTGACGAAAAAGAGCGTACAGAAGCCACGGGTGAAGATTTGGAGTCTCTCGAAGATGCTCCAGAAGAGGAAGAGAACGGGAGAGAATGCTCAAAAGCAGATGGCATCCTAAACTTTGCATTGTAACGGTGACTTGAGAGCCCTGAACAAATGGGATCCGGTAATCTGACAATTCATCGACCCTGGCCAGAAGAATGTTGCGTGCGGTTTCCGTAATGCGCATCAGGGTTTCGGATGCCCGGATCGAGATGCAGGGAGGTATGTAGTCTGGATCGAGTTCTACGCGATCGCCGTTCTGAATCAGTCTTGCCACCGGAACGGCGGACATCCGACTGAGAAGATCCGTTTCTGTTTCAAAAAGGACGCGTGCATTGTAGAGCATGAAGCGTATTTCCGCATCTGGGCCGGATCCGTGAAGATCCGGAATCTGAGCCGGAGAAACAGGCGCGATGAAACGCGCTTCCGTCTCGGCTATCTGACCAGGCAGAAGTTCCTTTTCAACGGTATTGCCGCCTTGTGAGGAAAACGGCATCAGACCGATGTAGACGGTCAAAGGATGATCTCGATTTGTCCACAGCTTAGCGAAGGACTTCGAGGCCAGAACGGCATTCTTTCCGGCGATGATCCTCGCTCCGTCAGGGAACAGCATATCCAAATCATCGACAGTGAAAATCTGGGTCTGCAGGGCTTCTTCTCGAATGCTGATTTTGCTGATTCCCCACAGATATGGACAGAGCAATGCTGCCGGATACCATCCGTCTTCGAAAGACTGAAGATCCTGAAGCTGAAAATGCTGTGGCTGAAGAAGAGTGCCTTGTTCCCAGAAAAGACGTTTTTCAGAATACACGTTCTGCTCCTTCAAGATGAAGCTTGCGATCGGAAAGAAAAAGCCAGGCGTCCATATTCGCAACGGAATAGGATCGATTCAGCCCGAAATGCCAGTTGCGGCCTGTTATTTCATGCAGGGGAATGGAGACGACGCTAAAGCAGTCTTCGGGAATCAGGTCGTTGAAGCCTGCAGCTGCGGCGAGAAATCGGGCACCTTCCATGCGATCCAGATGCACGGTCATCTGTTGTCCAGGCTGAACGTGGATTCTTTTCGCCGACACGATATTCTGTCCATCTGCTTTGCACTGAAGCAATTCCGTGATGCCTTGGGGATCGGCTGCCGCGGGGAAGAAAGCTTCACGGTTCTTTGCCTGCATGACGCAGATTTCAAGAGCATGAGACACGTCTCTGACACTGTTCAAATCGGGTTTGGCAATGATCTTCAGGGTAATGGCCTGTTGACCAAAGCCCCATACGACATCCTGCGGTTTTTCTGCAGGCGTTGGTTCCGGAGGCATATCCGATCGACGCGGTTGTTCAGAAGCGCAGGCGCAGAGCAGAACGCATATTGCAGCGCAGAATAGGCGAATCATCCGAGAAACACCTTTGTCTGAGATGGTGCTGTCGCCATCCCAGCAGTATTTTTTTCATTTTGCGTTGTGGGATCCCCAAGCCGAACAGCACTTTTACCCTCAATCCGCACTTTGACGCTTCCGGAGGTAAATTCTGTTTTTCCGATGAATTTGCTACTCGCGACCCCTCCTGCTGTTCCCGCTTCATCACCATTGCTGAGCATCGTGCTGGACGTGACAAGAGCCGGTTTCCCGCCGCAGATCTGGACCTTCTTGGCAAGAGAAGAGACGTCAAGCATGGTTCCCTGAGAAATGTTGGGATAGGGAATGGGTACCGGGCTTCCTGGAGTGGGCGTTTTGCAAACGTCCGGCGTCGTTGCGGTAAACATTCCGCCCATATTTGTCATCGCTGGATTTCCCATACGATTTAATCCGTTTTTCTAGATATGTTTTTATCCGAGATTGATTTTTTTACCGTCGATGGAAAATGTTTCCCGGGTGACGGCGTCCGCATTTTCAGCGCGTATGCGCAGCCGCTTTTCCGCTTCCATGCGGATGCTGCCTGAATAGGTTTCCTGAGATCCGCTGATCCGGACAACGCTTTTTTCTCTGTTTGCAAAGAAAAGTCCAATTTGAGACAACATTGTGCCGCAGAGATGAAGTACGCTGCCGAAATGCTGCCGCAGACGTTTTCCGGAAAGCGTCACGGATTCTGCAGAAAGATCAGCCGAGGAAATGGCACGGGCTTCAATGCTGTTTCCTGTCAGCTTCAGCGATTCTCCAGCATTCAGGGTAATACAATCATGATTCAAAGACAAGGAAGTCTGTCCCCGAACGGTTCTAATCTCTGTTGAAGTTGGCAGAACAACAGATCCCGTATCTTCCTGACGCTCGAGGACATGAAGCACATAGCTTTTTTCAGGGGTCATAAGAACTGCGACCAGATCGTTTTTTTGCGGCTCCAAAAGGCATCCCGCCGAGCGTACGGCACGGATCATGCCGATATCGCCGGCAATGATACAGACCCCATCATGGATGCACTGAATTTTTCCTGTTCCAATGATAGAATCCTGCGTATGAAGAATCGGTATTGTCTGAAATTCGGACATATGCGGCTCCTTATGCGTGTCCTGGTGTGAATGTTTCCGCTCTGAGGCGAAGCGGATCGGTTTTTCGGATGCCGTTGGTGACGGTATGCTTCATCAGCGCGGTTTCAAAGCGGCACATGTGCATATCGGCCAGGGAAAGATCCCCGTTGGAAAAATCGGTTTTGGTGCAGTTGGCATACGACAGATCGGCCATGCAGAGGCAGCATTTCTGCAGGACAGCCGAGGAAAGATCCGCTCTGCGCAAAGATGCGGCTGTCATATCCAGGCCCTGAAAGGCCGCCTGTTGCAAAGAAGCGTATGAAAAATTAGGGCAGGCCAGTTTGCAGTCGGCATCAAACAGCACCGCATTCAGGCTGCTTTGTGGAAAAGAGACGTAAGGCAGATCGCACATGGCAAAGACTGATCCGTCAAGCAGGCTGCTTTCACAGCTGAGCAGCGGCAGGCTGCAGCGCCGAAACATGATGCCGGATGAGGCTGTGCAGCTTCTCAGCGTCCATCCTTTGCCCCGGCAATCTGCAAGAGTCAGATGATCCAGAGTACATCCGGACATGAAGCAGCTTTGCAGAGACACTGTCTTCCAGTCAGCCTGAAGGATTTCCGTATCTGTCCAAACAGAATCATTCAGATTGACGCCGGTCCAGACGCACCGTTCGAAACGGCAGTTGTTGATTTCGGAGCGAATGAAGGAAGCATCGTCCAGAACGCAATCAGAAAAACAGCATGAGCGCAGCGAGGTATTTTGAAAGGAAACCCCGCGCAGGGAACATTGTGAGAAATGGATATGCTGAAGCGTATCATTAGCAAAAACGCGCCCGTCAAGGTTTTCATTTTTAAGACATTGCTGCTGTTGCCGGGAAGAGTTCATGAGATCATTCTCCAAAAGCCAGGCAGGTTCTTGTCAAATCGGCTCCGAACAGATTGGTTTGTCTGTTGCAGCGCATGCGCTGCAGATCAGCTCCGTACAGGCTTGCCCCTCTCAGATCGGCATTTTCAAGACAGCAGTCACGCAGCGATCCTTCCATGAGATCAAGCCGGTGCAGGATTGCGCCTCGCAAATCGCAGAGCAGCCATTTTGCACCTCTGGCAGAGATACAGACTCCCTGAAGATCTGGAAATCTGCATTCTTCAAAAACGGATCCTGTCAAAGAAACTTCGGTACAGACAAGCCGAGGCGCTGTACAGCGCAGCCAGCTGCTGTCGCATAGAACGGCATCCTTCAGTGAAACCTCAGTCAGGATGCTGTCGTAAAAGCGACAGTTTGTCAGATCTGATCCGGAAAAGGTGCAACGACTGAAATGACAGCTGTCAAAAGATGCTGTGCGCATATGTGAAGAGAAAGCCGTATCCGCAATGGTGCTTTTGAAGAAAGAGGTACGATTCAGATTGCAGTCTGTAAAGCTCGTCCGTTCAAAGCTGCAGGCATCCCATGTCGTTCCCTGGAAAGAAGTTTTTTCTCCTGAGGTGTCTTCGAAAATCGCACCGGTCACAACCAGATCCTCGGCCTGCAGACCGGTGATCCTGGTGTTACGGAAACGTGTTTCGGAAAAATTTGCGCCATTCGCCGATGCGCCGGAGAAATCGGTTTCATCCAATATGGATCCGGTCAAATCGGATCCGGTCAAATCGGCATTGGCAAGAGAGACTCCAGTCAGATCACATTGCTGCAGTACAGTATTGTGCAGAATGCATCCGCTCAGCAAAGCTCCAGAGAGTCGGCATCTGTTCAGAATGAGGCCGGACAGATTTGAATGATCTGGCAGCTGGATGCCCGATAAATCCAGATCGGATAAAAAAACGCCGTGCAAATCACGTTTTTCCCTAATGGCATGCAAAAGAGTTTCCCGATCTGACGGAGGAATCTGAGTATGGCTGGGATTCTGAGCTTCGGTATTCTGCCTTTGTGCGCTATCCGGATGCCCTTCTTCCGTTTTGCGATCAGCCAACGGTGTTTCCTGCACAGCGGCTGCAGTTTCCGGAATAAAGACGGAAAATTTTTCAGGCATGGGATCAATGATGCGCAGACTGTTCAGGCATTGGGGATCTGAGATGCCGCAGAGTGCGGCAAATGCGGCCAGATCGGTGCGTTCAGGCAAATTCCCGGAAGCCATCATGCGGCATACTTCCTCGAGTTTTTGGCCTTCGTTGGGAAATGAGACCTGAAGCTTTCGTACAGCGTTTTGGATTTCGGGAAGAGGATAGAGGCGGATTCGCTCTTTCAGTTGCTCTCTCCGTACGCCTTCGGCGAGGCTTTCCGGAGTTATGTCGAGTGCTTCTGCCGTGTCCCGGATGAGGGTGTCGAACCAGTCATCTCCGGGCAGGTCAGGGCAGTCTTTGCTGAGAAAAGCCTGAAGCTTGTCAATCCGTTCCGGATCTGCTCCGATTTTCAGCCATGTTTCCTTGAAATCCGGTAGCTTTTTTAACGCTTCATCCGGAAAAAGCATATCCCTTATCTGATTCATGATTGAATCGGAAGCATCAGTCAGCTTGCGAAATTCCTCACAGTACGTTTCAGCCGCTTTGTGAAACGCCTCTGGCGAGGGATATTGATTAGCCAGAGGCACGGGCATGAGCACTGCTTTCATGAATTTGTCAATTTGCTCTCTGGAAAAGCCCGCTTCCATCAGAGTTTCTTCCGGTGTTTTTCCTTCCGGAATTTGCTTCAGACTTTGCAGTACAATCTGTTCCTGACGATTCAGTTCCTGAAGCACCCGTTCACGCGATATGGCGGGAATTCCCATGGAGATAAGCTGTTCGTTGGCAGGATCAAGCACTTCATCAAGGTTTTGACGCATGTCAGAAAACATCATCTGTACAGCGGTCGCCGGATTGAGTTCTTCATCCTTGTCGGAAGAGGGGGGATCAGTCTTTGCGAAGGACGGCACAGCTTCCTCTGCAGGCACGGACTTTTGCGGTTCTTCGGCGGCAGGGATAACAGCCGACGGCTGTTGGGGACTTTCTGCAGCAGGAGAGGAAGTCGGTTTTGCCGCATCAGGCATTTGATCAGGAGGTTCCGCTGTAGCGGCAAGCAGAACTGCCGAAGCAGGAGGCGATTTGACATCTTCCAGTAGTGCGTACACACGGTGAAGATTGGTTCCTCTTTCGTCATCGGCCGGAAGTGCTGCGTGCCAGAGCAACATGCCTGCCAGCGCATTTGGAAAAAGCCACAGCGTATCTGCCTGGACGGATGCTTCAAGATAATGGTGTTCTTCCTCGCTGCCGGTATCGGCAAAAAGCCTGAGCCGTACTCCGGGAATATGGCTGAGAATATGCGGAACAGCGGCATGCATATTCATAATTTCAATGGCTTCCGTTCCCTGAAAGAAGGAAGGCAGACGCTGTTCAGGCTGAGCCAGATTGTAATAGGACCAGTCAAAATCATCTGGAACGCCGGGCCAGCGAGTGCGCAGCCAGGCGTGATCATAGGTTCCCGAAAAAAACGCAGCCATGCGTGCATCTCTGGCACAAGGACAGACTATTCGGGAAATATTGCGGGCATCATCCGTAATATTCGGAAGATATGGGTATTTTTTCCCTGGAGGATTTTCAGTTCCTCCGCAGGCATGGTGCCAGTCCATGGGCATATGCGCAAATGGCTTCGGTTTCGGCAGTCCTCTGCCATCGTCTCTGCAATCGCCAGTAACGATGAATGTACGCGCAGAAGTATGAACGGACACGCGCACGGCAAGCCCTGCTGCCGGAATGCCTCCGGGCTGGATGGCTTCTCCGGCCAGCAGCCATTCCGCTTTTGGCTTTGGCATACCGAGATCCGGAATAACGCCATCGGGCAGTGATTCAGCCATGATTTTCACAATGCTTTCCGGATCCATCAGATCAGCCCGCTCGTTCAGGTGAAAACCCAGCGTGGCAGTGAACAGCATCCGAAGATTTCCCCGGACAGGTACGGCGATGGATGTAAGACGCAGTTGAGGAGAAATAAGGGGTTTCATACTTGTCTAGCCCAGTTTCATCAGGGTATTGCTGATGTTCAGATCTTTCCATTGGAGCTTGTCATCGGTAATGACAAGATCTTTCAATCTGAGTTTGGTAGCGTTGGCTTTGATTTCATTGGCAGCATCAAGAGTGATGGTTTGTGAGGAACGCAGAAACGTATTGTCTTGATTTAGCTCAATCTGGGGATTATTGCTGTCTGCCGCTTTGATCAGAAAAGAGTTTTTGTCCATGGAAACAGTCGTCTTGCCTTCAGAATCAAAAACAATCGCGGAATCCTGTTTGTTCAGTTCCACTTTTGATGCATCGTTGTTGCCGTTTTTGACAAGCAACGTAATGTTCTTATTGCCAAAAACAGCACTGCTGCAGACTGTCTCATTTCTGTCAGCCCGGATGATTGACACTTGGCCATTATCCGTAGAGGCGTTTTGACGGATAATCAGGGAATCTCCGTTGTTTTTCAGTGAAAAATCGCCTTTATTCAGATCCAGCTCTGAATATTTTTCCGGCTCCTCTCTTTGTATGGTCTTTCCCAGAGCCATATAGCTGGGAGTCAGCAGACTGTGATGATTGGAAAGCATTATGCTTGTTCCAGAAATAAGTTTCATGTCCTGACCGCTAAACAGATGAGTGTTTGTCTCACTCAGACTGATTAATTTCTTGGAATTGGTGTAGATATTGCCGTCAACTTCGTCCAAAGCTTGAAACTGGGGGGCAAGCAGATTCGGCGCAGCATTCGCACGAGATAAAGATTTTTTCGGATCGGTATCCACATCCAGAATAATGTTTTTTGCGGAAGCCAGACGAACTTCATTTTGGGCGGCAATGGAAATATTGCTTTCCTTGGAAAGGAGCTTGATCCCGCCCTGACCATTGAGTTTCGCAATGGAACTGAAGCGTCTTCCCCTGGCGACCAGAAGAATAATTTCCGGAAGAAGCAGTTCGAGCTCGGATTTGACGGCTTTGCGAATCGGTGCGGACTTATTAGCCCACGAGGTATCCTTTGGTTTTTCTTCACATTCTTCCCATGCTTTTTTCGATTCTGTATAGCCGGTGATCGCTGCAGCAGGGGCTTTGACAATGAGATGCAGAGCCATAAAGGCTATATAGGATCTTACAGCGTGTATTGATATCTTGGGCTGAAGACTAATGATGGATTGTTCCGTATTATCGGTGATTTGAGCAGAATAAATTGATAGAGGATTTTTATCCATCATCTGATACTGGTCTATAGCGGTCGCCACAGTCGCGGCCAGGGAGAATACATCTGTTGCGATATTAAATCCTTCCTGTAGCTTCAGTTCTTTTTGAAGCGCGCCGGATGTAGCACTGGTAATACCACCAAGACCTGTCGTAATCATCGAGATCAGATTCCAAACGCGAAAATCTGCCTTGGCAGCGAGCATGGCACTGAAACCGCCAAGCAGATTTTTGGCTATGCCGGAAAATGCCGAGTCCATCCCGCTGATGAATCCCAGGGATCGATCAGCCCATACGAAAGATTCATCTGTCGATCCCGCAGACATCATTAACCCGGATCTGCCGCTTCCGGAGTTGAGGAGCATACCGCTTTTTCTGTCCTGATTGTTGAACAGAAGCGACCCGCCGGATTGCGAAGTAATGCCCGTGCTTTCCGAAGAAACCGCATTTTCCATAAAGCCTGTTTCCGGATTGCTGATGGCACCGGCAATGAAAGGACGATCCGGATCGCCGTCTATGAATCCGATCAGCACCTCAATGCCGGGGGACAGAGGAAAAGTGCTTCCGTATCCGGCACCGACATGAGTCTGAGAGCGCCGGATCCAGCAGGAGGCTCTGCCGCTGACTCGGGATTTCATATCCTGGGGAAAAACGACTTTATATCGGCCAAATTCATCAAGTTCAGGCTTGCCGGAATTATCAGACGCATCAATGAAG
The DNA here is from genome assembly GCA_029011315.1 of Desulfovibrionaceae bacterium. Taxonomy (GTDB): domain Bacteria; phylum Desulfobacterota; class Desulfovibrionia; order Desulfovibrionales; family Desulfovibrionaceae; genus Bilophila. The sequence goes on along the minus strand of JAQXLA010000019.1, from coordinate 151,808 downwards.
GCGTTGATCATCCCCGGAATAATGTTGCGAGGCGTTTTGAATTCCGGACGAAAAGGAAGAGAAGCCCTGATGCACTGAAAAGTATTGCGGTAATACAGTTCGTTGGAAGGCGTTTTCAGCTGAGATCCGGTGATGAGCGAGAGAATGCCGGACTGGCTTCCTTCATGAGTGATTTCTGTAATGAGATAGTCGTCATTGCAGGATGGAATATAGTGATCGGCGAGCGTGAAGATAAAGCCTGAACGAAGAGTTGGCACGCCGCTGACTCCTGAAAACCTTGAGGCTCGGCAGCGCAGGCCTTCAGCGCGGATGGCCGCAAGACGGTTGCCTTCAGCTTCTGTAGTAAAACCGTCGCCATAGAAATACAGCGTTCCCGTGCCGGTTTCGGAAACATCTGCAGAACCAACGACAGGTTTGACCGGATGCTTCCAGTCATAGTCTCTTTCAATGATTTTTGCGGGAAGCGGCGTTCTGGTAATGGAAAACGAAGCAATGACTTCGGATTCATGCCCTGTTTCAAGACCTGAAGCCGGTGAGTAATGGAGAACGGGCGTATCATCCATTTTTGAATGGGCAAGAGGACCATCGCAGAAGACGATTTTTTCATGTTCCGCTTCATGGGCAAAGCAGTATGCAATGCCATTTTTTTCCAGCTTGCGGGAAAGATAGTTGAACTGGCTTTCATTATACTGCATGGAAAATTCCTGCATCGCATACTGTCCGCTCAGCCGAAAGTCATAGTCGATATCGTTTTCTCTAAAAATATTTTCCGCAAGCTGAGGAATGGTGCAATCCAGATCAATGGCGTTGAAAATCCTCTGCGTGAGTTTCCATGCTTTTGGCTGCAGAACGGCTTTGCAGTAGCTCCAGCCGTTTTGCCTGGAAAGTTCAGTAAATTCAGTTAGAATACCGTGAAAAAAGGTGTCAGGAGCGTTTTCGCGACGGATCAGCAGCATGGCCGGCTCGGAAAGGAGACTTTCAGCAGGGAGTTCCTGTTCCTGCGTAACCAGCGTCAGCTCAAAACGATACAGCGCGCTGATTCCCTCTGTTCCGGAAAAGCGTAGAATGTGAAACGTTCCGTCCGGCATAGCTCCCGTGCGGAAGATAAAGCGTTCCTGTTGCATGGCCATGTCCTGATCCTCCTCTTATTGCCGCAAAAGGCGGCAGCGGTAACGAGCTGTTGCAGAACGATTCGGAAAATAACTGTTTATGCCCAGTCTGGTTTTTTCACCCAAGATGGCCGGTACAGGTGCATGCCGGTGCGTATGCAGCACAATTTCATATTCCAGAGGCATGCGAAGAAACTGTCGAACAGAATTTTCAAGAAGTTTTCTTCCCTCGCCTCCAGGTTCGAATTTTGGCAGCAGAGTTTCATCAAGATTATACAGGTGAATACGGAACGCGCCCATAGCATCGCGCATACGAATTCCTACAGGTGTTTCCCCGATTCTGCTTCTGCCAAGGATGCAGTGACAATTTCCGGGAATGGGCATCATTCTCTCTACGCATTGATCAATTTCCAGATGTTCAATTCCGGTTCTGAGCTTCAGATAAATGGCCAGATTGTATGCAGACCGGCTGTGCTGCAGAAAAAGTCCCGTGAAGCGGAGATCTCCGTATGCCGTGCCGGCTCCCCGGCGAAAGGCCTCACTCCCTGATCCGAAAAGTGCGTACTGCATTTCCAGCATTTCCGGATCCTGCTGTTCCCATGTGCGTAGAGGCAGATTGTAGTGGCATCCGCCGAGACAGTACAGCGTATAGAGTGTTCTGTTGAAAATATTGAGAAATTCCCGGCTGACAGATTCATCAGCCCGTTCTTCCTCCAGCAGTTCCTCTGTATAGAAAGTCGGCAGTGGGCTGGAGGTTCCGTAAAGAGCCAGAAATGTGGCCGTGATGGCGTACCGAAGCGATTGAGGATCGGACGGATTGGCCTCCTGTTCAATATGAGCGATGTCTGTCGCCGGATGGCTGAGCGACAGTTCAGGAATGATTTTCAGGCCTCTGCGTAAAAAATCTTCTTCACTGTGATATCTTTTGCGTTCGCGCAGAGCGATCAGGCGCACAGCCTGAAAAAAGGAAAAATGCCCTGGTTTTTTGCAAAGCCGGTCAATAAAGTCTGTTACAGCAGCTGTCTGTTTCCCAATCGGATCGGCCATGTCATCACATCTCCGGACAAAGTATCGCTCAGATGCAGCTGAATGTAGCTGTTGACTGTAGCATAACAAGCCAGAACCCGTTCCAAAACGGAACCGAATACAAAGAGTTCTCCTTTGGAAGTAAAAGACGAACCGTCGATTTTAAGATCAAGAGCCTGTCCTCGCAGCAGGTATCCTCGATACAGTGTTTCCGTGTTTGTGCTCTGGAAACTGATAATCGATTCGCATCGCCTTCTGTTGATGATTTTTGCTGTAGGATCTTCCATTTCGGGAACATGAAGCATGAGAAATTCACGCAGCGCATCTCCGGAAGCCAATGGCAGAAGATTGCTGTGCACGCTGGCAAAAAATTTCCAGAGCCATTTGTTTTCGCTGGGTGCGGGAATGGGCAGAGTTGGCTTGGTAATATTGGCAAAAGAAGTCATGGCCGGAGAGGTATCCGACGGCATGGAAATGTCTCCAACCTGCAGACGCCCCGGAAGCGAGTGGTGATAGCAGAGGAGATCGGCTGTCAGAGTTTCGTTATCCCGCAGATCGGCTTCGTCAGCATAGAGCAGGCTGATATTCCATTGCGTTTTCTGCGTAACAGGAGAGAGACTGCGCCGCAGTGAATAGGTGTTTTTTTCTCCGATATTGCCCTGAAAAGAAAAATACGGATAGAATTCCCGGGTTTTGTTGCCTCTGGCAATGCCGACGACACGATTGACACGGTAAATCGCCTTCTGTCCGGCCGTATCTCCCTGGGGAAGGAGACGGTATTCTTGCCGTGTGTGGGGAATAACAAAAGGTGTGGCACTTTGAGGAAACACATTGGCTGCCGGCGCAACATTGATCTGAAAAAGATCCGCAGGAGGATCCGGAAGATCGCCGAGATCACCGCGGAGAAGGAAGCGCAGCGTCAGCTCCTGAGAAGATGAAGTCGAAAATGCCGGTGGAAGATTCAGTGCCAGAAAATGGAATTTCTCCGGGAAAACAAAATATTCCTGCAGAATTGAGGAAGCTGAAGGCAGGGCATAGCCCCTGTTCATTTCCGTATATTGCGCACGTTCCGGAAGAACATGACGCAGACTGCCTTTTGAACCGATCTCACTTTTGATGCCATCCGTCATGGCTATGTGATCCAGGTGGCGGAGAAGGAGCATCAGCCACTGAGCGGCATGAGGAGCGAAAGCATGCAGATAGAACAGAATCTCTTCATGGCTCCAGACGGAAATTTGCGTGAGAGATGAGAGCGTTACGGTCAGCTCCGCCTGATGAGGATCGAGTTTCTTCAGCGAGGTCTCTGTCTTGAATATCGGCAGGACGCGGCAGCTGCGGGTTATGGAGTACGGGCAGACGGTATCATCTATCGGAATGGAATTGATTTGATCGCCGACGGATATTTCCTGAATTCCCTTCATTTGAGAACCGGGAACGAAGCGGATCAGCGTTTGAGACGGAATGGGCAACATCATGTCCGGAGCTGCAATATCCATCAGCCCCTGCGTAATTTCAGGAAAGTTCTCATCGAGACGCTGATGTATCAGGCCGCAGAGAAAAGCCGTTCCCTCAAGAATTCGTTCTACATCTGGATCAGCTGTCTGGCTGCTGAGCAAAGGCGCGATAGTAGGATATTTTTGAGCAAATTCCGCCCCAAGCGTACGCAGATTTTCCAGCTCCTGGAGATAGTGTTTTTTCATGATGCTGTTTCCCGTTGATGTGCATGTCCGGCTTTTGCTCTATGTCAGGGAAATGGAGAAAACTTCTGCGCTGTCCTCCTTGGGGAATGAACCGAAGATGAGAGCATCCGGAATTGCCTGAAGACGTACAAAATAGCTGTTTGCCGGATTCAGTTCGTTTTGAACGCCCCATGCTTCGTACTGTCGTGATCCGGATTCGATTTTCATGCCTTTGACAGGATAATGGAGCGTACTTTTTTGCGGAATACATCCTTTCGGGCCGACTCCATGGGCATCGGGTGCAGCGCCTGTGCCGGCCGTGCCTAGAAAAACGCCTTCCCATGGTGCTGTAGATGGGCCGATTTCCAGCCATAGCCCCAGTCCGGGAAGCGCATGCACGGCGAATCGGTAGCTGTTTTCCTCGGCAGTTGGTTTTTGTCTGGCATGGAGTCTGGCGGTAACTTTTGCGCCGATAGAAGACAGAACAATATCGCTTTTTGCAAAAGGGGATGGCATATTCAGCGGATCAGACGATGCCGGAAGCAGGATTATTGGAAATTGCATGCCTCTGGATCCAAAAGAGGCCAGTGCTGCCATGGACAGCCCCTTCCTAATTCCGTCATCGTGAAATGAAGCTGCCGTGCCGGCAATCAGCCAGGCGGAGCAGGACGGATCCGCCATTTCCTGCAAAACGGGAGCTAATGACGCACAATCAGCTTTTTTTTCCCAGAAATGCGCGCGCACCGTCAAGCCGAAGCGGGCACATTCCGATGCAAGAGATTGGGCAAGTCCTCCATTCTCCTCAAGCAGCGTGAGAAAAAGATGCGGTTTCACCATTATTCTCCGGAATTGCTGAATGTTACCTGAAATTCGCCGTTTTCATCGATGCCGAGCAGGGCCTGTTCCGGAAGATTGCCGCCGGCCATTTGCTCCAGAATTCTGCGGGAAAGCTGAGGGAGAAGCGTGCCGGACAGGATGAAATCAATATTGCGCGCTCCGGTTTCCGTTTCCGTGCAGCGATCTGCTATGGTCTGTTCAGCTTCCGATGACCATGAGAACTGAAGACCGTTGTTTGCGTACAGACGATCGGCCAGGGTTTTCAGCTTCAGAGCCGTAATACGCCGGAGAGCTTCGGCATTCAGACTGACAAAAGGCACAATCTGCATGCGGGCGAGCAGAGCCGGTTTGAAATGCGCGGACAGTAGAGGCCGGAGAGCAGCCGACAGCGATTCTGTATCTGCCGGATTTTCCGGATCCGTCGTCATTTCCTGAATAACGTCCGAACCGAGATTTGAGGTCATCATGATGACCGTATTGCGGAAGTTGACTTCCGTGCCTTCGCCGTCTGTCAGAACGCCCTTGTCGAAAACCTGATAGAAAAGCTGCATGACATCCGGATGTGCCTTTTCAGTTTCGTCGAGCAGGACGACGCTGTAGGGCTTTCTTCTGACCGCTTCAGTCAGCATGCCGCCTTCACCATACCCCACATATCCTGGAGGCGAACCGATCAGGCGTGAAACCGTATGCTTTTCCTGAAATTCGCTCATGTTAATGGTAATCACGCTGCGTTCGTCGCCAAACAGGGCTTCAGCAAGTGCCAGACCGGATTCTGTTTTTCCTACGCCTGACGGGCCAGTCAGAAGATAGCATCCTATGGGCTGGGATGGCGAACGCAGTCCGGCTTTGCTTGACTGAATGCCTTCCGTGATGGCACGGATAGCGGCATCCTGCCCCTTAATGCGCTGCTTCAGCGTCGTTTCAAGATCCGCAATCTGCGCAGCCTGTTCTCTGGCAACTCTTCCTACTGGGATGCCTGTCCAGTCGGATACAACTCTGGCGATAACTTCATCGGTAACTTCAACGGCAATCATGGGGTGATCGCCCTGCACATTCTCCAGTTCTCTTTTGCATGCGGAAAATTGAGCCAAGGCTTCCTCTCTGCTGGGCAGATCCGCTGTCTCTTCGCCTTCCTGCCTTCTGATCACAGCATCCTGCAATACGGTGCGAGCTTCAATGAGCCTGCGAGCCGCTTCCTGTTCCTTCTGCCAGCGTTCGGTAAGTACCGCATCCTTTTCCTTCAGCTCTTCGATTTCCCGCAGCAGGCAGCTCTTGCGTTCCGCATCCACGGTTACACCGTTGTCTTCATCTCTTTGCAAGGCTGCCAATTCCCGTTCTTTTGCCTGTGTCAGCCTTTGCGTATCTTCGAGTTCAGCCGGCTTCGCAGCCAGACCAACACGCACGCGGGCGCAGGCGGTATCAAGCAGATCGATTGCCTTGTCCGGCTGAAAGCGTCCGGAAATATAGCGGCTTGAAAATTCCGCAGCGCATTCGATGGCATCCTCCCGTATGAGTATGCCGTGATGCTTTTCATAGCCGGCACGCAATCCGCGAAGAATCAGCTTTGTGACGGGCACAGACGGCTCATCCAGCTTGACCAGCTGGAAACGTCTAGCCAAAGCCGGATCCTTTTCAAAATATTTTTTGTATTCCTTCCAGGTCGTGGCGGCGCATGTCCGTATTTCACCTCGAGCCAGGGCAGGCTTCATGAGATTGGCGGCATCCGATCCGCCTGAAGCATTTCCTGCGCCGACGAGCAGATGCGCTTCATCGATAAACAGGACGATGGGCTTTTCTGAACTGCGGATTTCATCCAGAACCCCTTTGAGACGGCGTTCGAACTCTCCTTTTACCGAGGCTCCGGCCTCCAAAAGTCCCATATCCAGACCGAGAAGGGAGACACCTTGAAGGGTATCGGGGACATCGCCTTCCGTAATGCGCAAAGCCAGTCCCTCCATCACGGCTGTTTTGCCGACTCCAGGTTCTCCGACGAGAATCGGATTGTTTTTGCGCCGTCTGGCCAGAATATCGACCATGCTGCGGATTTCCTGATCTCTGCCGAAGACTGGATCTATTTTGCCGGCCTTCGCCTTGAGCGTAAAATCTTCGCAGTATTTCGCAATAAAACTTTCTCCAGTTCGAGCTGTTCCGGGCTGAAGGGCAGAAGCAGCCTTTTCGTCAGGTTCTATCAAATGCTCTGAAGACGAAGAGGTCAGCGATGCAAAATTTTGCTGGAGCGTATCCCGGTTGATTGTGGAGAGATCCGTCGTGTAGCCGCCTTGGGCATACATCGACGGTCTGCGCAGAAATGTGAGGAGAACGGCACCGGAGCGAATTTGCGTGAGGCCAAGATCAACGGATGCGACCAGCCAGGAGGCTTCAAGGAGATCCTGCAATGCCGGAGAAAAAACAGGACGTCCGGTATTGCCGGATCGAAATTCCTCAAGCGTTCTGTTCAGTGCGCCTTTCAGTCTTCCCGTATCAATGCCGGATGACAGGCAGATAAGCGAAATATCCGAGGTTTCGTCTTCAAGGCAGGCAAGAAGAAAATGCTCCACGGTAATTTCATATTGAGCTCTGTTGACAGCGGATCCAGCTGCAGCATTCAGCTTTTGAAGGCAGTAGGAGCTGCATTTGCCAATCAAACCCTTCATATCCACGCCGATCATGAAAGACTCCTTATCTGGATTCACACAGAATTTTTTCCAAAAAAGCAATAGGTCAATGTATTTTTTCTAATATCTGGCCGTAAAAAAAGCAAGATTTCAAGCCTGGGAGCTTCTCGAAGAAAAAACGGTTCCGATGTAAAAATCATCGGAACCGTTGCGTTATTTGCTGCGAATTTCAAACGTTGTGTCGGACTGGCCGGAAATTTTGACTTGAGGATGAAAATCCGCACATCCTCCCAGAAAGCATCCGAGCAGAGCAAGGATCAGCACGCCGGACAGTCGCATCAGGCTTTCCCTATCAGGGTTCCGGTCTGGGTATTGCTGGCCGTCTGCTGCACAAGCTTGGATCCGGGAGGAACGTCGTGAGAAACCCAGACATTGCCGCCGATAATAGAGCCTGCGCCGATGGTAACGCGTCCCAGAATAGTGGCTCCGGAATAAACCGTCACATTATCTTCCAGAATAGGATGCCTGGGAATGCCTTTGACAAGCATTCCGTCGCTGTCTTTTGGGAAGGAGAGTGCGCCCAGAGTGACGCCCTGATACAGGCGGCAGCCGCGTCCGATGATCGCCGTTTCGCCGATTACTGTGCCGGTACCGTGATCAATGAAAAATTCTTCGCCGATGGTGGCTCCGGGATTGATGTCAATGCCGGTTTCGGAATGCGCCATTTCCGAGATGATGCGGGGAATAACCGGAACGTCAAGCAGATACAGCTCATGTGCGATGCGATGGTGGGTCATCGCTCGCATGGAGGGATAGCAGAAGATGGTTTCTCCCGCGCTGGATGCAGCCGGATCCCCTTCATAGCCGGCTTTTGCATCGGAAACCAGCATTCTGCGGATTTCCGGAAGTTTTTTCATAAAGGCCATCGCTTTTTCTGCGGATAGCTTTTCGCAGCAGGAGCATTCTCCTGCATATTCTGCCTGAGCAAAGCAGCCGCCTCGGCGAATCTGCTCGGCCAGCTTGCGGTAAATGGAATCCAGATTCGCAGACATATGATAGCGTATGGATTCAACATGAATGTCGGATACGCCGAAATATCCTGGAAAGAGCACAGCCTTAAGACGGGACATGATTTCCTGCAGGCTTTCCAGAGACGGCATGGGGGCATTATGCAATGTCTGATGCAGAACAGGACGGAGAGATTGAGTGGAACAGAGTTCCTCTACAACGCTGTCCAGAGGCGGCATTGATGTGCGACTCAGGGGGATAAGCTTCGGAATCATAATTTTTCCCTTTTAAAGCGTTTCAGGCAGTGCCTCGGACGGCATAGGCTCCGGGGCCAGATCTTCAAAAGCCGTATATGCGGAAAGAAAGGACAGTTTAAAGGAACCGATAGATCCATTTCGCTGTTTGCTGATGGAGATTTCGGCTATGCCCTTGTTGGGATTGTCGTCCCGTTTATTGTAGACTTCATCCCTGTAAATGAAAAGAATTACGTCAGCATCCTGTTCAATGGCTCCAGATTCGCGAAGATCGGACAGCTGCGGATGCTTGTCGGTACGCTCTTCAAGCTTGCGATTCAGCTGAGACAGGGCAATGATGGGAATGTTCAGTTCCTTGGCCAGCGTCTTGAGAGAACGCGAAATCTCCGATACTTCCTGTTCTCTTGAGTCATGGCGCCTGGATCCGCGCATGAGCTGCAGATAATCGACGACCACCAAGCCAATTTTATGCTCCGTCATCAGACGCCGCGTTCTCGCCCGAAGATCGAGCGGGGAGATCGCCGGCGTATCGTCAATGAAAATCGGCGCCTTGCCGAGCACATCGACGGTTTCATAAAATTTTTGCCAGTCTTCCGAGTTCATGTAGCCTCTGCGGAAATTGGACAGATCGATTTTTGCCCAGGCGCAGAGCATACGGGCCATGAGCTGTTCCATAGACATTTCCAGCGAGAAAATCGCGACCGGAACATTATCCCTGACGGCAGCGCGCATAGCGATGTTTAATGCGAAAGCAGTCTTGCCCATTGAAGGACGGGCAGCCAGAATAATAAGGTCGGAAGGCTGCAGACCTGCCGTCAGCTGATCAAGCTGAGTATAAGTTGTTGACACACCGGTAACAAGGCTGTGCCTTCCGGCTCTCTGCGTCAGATCATCGCACAGTGTCGAAAGCAGTTCTCGGGAACTTTTGAAGGAACGGCCGACGGTTCGTTCAGCAATAGAAAAAATAGCCTGCTCCGATTCGTCCAGTAAAGTCGATACCGGCTGTTCGGCATTGTCAAAGCAGTTTCCGATAATTGTGGAACAGGTATCAATGAGAGAACGCTGCAGAGATTTGTCTCGAACAATGTTGGCGTAATATTCTGAATTAGCGATAGCGAGCATGGAACCGGTCAATTCGGCAATGTAGGCGCCGCCACCAGCCTGTTCCAGATGCCCCCGATCGTGAAGAAATTGGGCAACGGAAACAACATCGATGGGCGCACCCTGCCGGTACAGTTCCAGAAAAGCTTCGTAAATCAGTCTGTGAGCCGGAACGTAAAAATCTTCTGGCGTAAGCAAATCGGCTACAGAATGAAAGAGCGTATTGTTGGCGAGGACACCGCCGAGAACGGCTTTTTCTGCATCAGGACTGTTCGGAGGTACTCTACGGAGAAAATCCTCCGTGGCCCGCCGAACAGAGCCACCGCTGCCAGCGGCAGCGGTGGCATCCGGATTATTCTGCGGATTCTTCCGTCGTGGCAGCGGGTTCGTCTGCTGCGGATTCAGCGGCGGCATCGGCATGAGCCTTATCTTCAGAAATAACCTTGACAGTGAAGGAAGCGATCACATCAGCATGCAGGCGGGCGCGAACAGCGTGTTCGCCAAGCGTGCGGATGGGATGATCAATCAGAATACGATGGCGATCGACTTCGATACCCATCGAGGCAAGGGTATCACCGATGATGGATGTCGTAACCGAGCCATACAGTTTGTCGTTGTCACCCACACGCATGGGAACGACAGCGACGACGCCTTCGATTTTCGCCTGCAGGTCTTCAGCAGCGGCACGAAGCGCATCCATGCGAGCCTGAAGCTTTTTGCGTTCCAGTTCGAAAGCCTTGATGTTGCCGGGAGTCGCCTGCATGGCAAGTCCCTGAGGGAGAAGAAAATTCCGTCCGAAACCGGGCTTCACCGTGACAATATCGCCAAGGCGACCCAGGTTTTCTACGTCCGCACGAAGAATGATTTTCATGCCGGGTCTCCTTTCAGTTAGATGGTGCTCTTTTTCTTCACGTCAGAAGAATGGCCGGCCGTATAGAACAGAAGTGCCATCTGACGGGCGCGCTTGATTTCCGTGGAAAGCAGACGCTGATGGTGGGCGCAGGTACCGGTGATGCGGCGGGCAATAATCTTGCCGCGCTCGGTAATATAGTCTTTCAGAATATCAGGACGTTTGTAATCCAGAGGCAGATCTTTATCGGCGCAGAAGCGGCAGAACTTGCGGCGAGGAGCGAATTTTTTCTTGAAGGCCATGTTATGCAACCTCCTCTTCGGCGTTTTCGGCGAGTTTGACGGTGATAAACTTGTATACGCCGTCGCTGATGCGGATGATGCGTTCCAGTTCCGCAACGGTTTCGCCGGGAGCGGTGTATTCAAGACGGACATAGTAGCCGCGCATCTGTTTGCGCACGGGATAGGCGAGGTCGCGCATTCCCCAGTGATCAACGGCGACGACTTTGCCTTCAAAGCGATTGACAACGTCAGTGAACGACGCAAGAAGCGTGTCACGGTTTTCCGTCGTCAGCTCGGGGGAGAGCAGAATCAGGGTTTCAAAAGTTCTCATAAGTCCTCCTTATGGACATGCGGCTCACGGGTATGGAGCATTTGAACCATTTCGGTTTTACGAACCCGCGGGCAAGGCGAATTTGCTTATCTACACAGTCTTTTTCAAAATGTCAAGATAGAAAGAATTCCTTCCGTCTGAAACAAGAAAAAATCCGGAAGCTGAAGCTTCCGGATTTTATGAACACTGCGCCGAATTCAGTGGACGGAAGAGCAGGAGGTTCTTCCGTCCACTGAAAGTGAATGCTACATGATAAAGCCGTTCGGATAGGCGCTGATGAAGAACGCACCCATGATGCCGGCAACGATACCGTAAATCACGAAGGGAATGAACGTCCTCTTCAGGATGTAGCCTTCTCTGTTGGAAATGCCGAGAACAGCGCAGACAGCCACGATGTTGTGGATACAAATCATGTTGCCCATTGCACCGCCGACGCCCTGCAGAGCGACGATGATTTCCTTGGAGAAGCCGGTTTCAACAGCCATGTTCCACTGGAACAGACCGAAGAGCATGTTGGAAACCGTGCAGGAACCGGTGATGAATGCGCCGAGGCCGCCGATGTAGGAAGCAAAGGCATACCAGACACCGCCGAGGTATTCGGAGAGCGCAATAGCCATGGACATGGGCATGGAAGGCAGGAAGGAAGCGGTTCCGGCCTGCACTTCAGCAGCCGTAGCGGGGTTGAAGCCGGAGCCCTGGAAGATCTTCACGAGAGCCACGGAAGCGCACAGAGAGATGGCGGGGTTCTTCATCATCTTCAGAGCGGAAGTCCAGGCCTGGGCGCTGATGGAAGCGAAGTTGACGCCGGGCTTCGTGCTGACGGCACCATGAATCATGGCGGTCAGAATGGCGATGACGATGAAGGGGAGAACGCCGGGGTTCCACAGAACGTCGATGAATTCATTGACGCCCTTGAACTTCACGGCAGAGTCGGCGGTGAAGCCGAGGATGCCGGACAGGCCGATCATGACCTTGCCCTTCATCATGCTGCCGCACCAGATACGGGTGATGGCGAGGAAGCCGCCGATGAGGATGTAAGGCAGCCAGGCCATGAAGATGCTCATGCGCATTTCAGGCTGCTTGTCGCTGCCCTTCACATCGCCGTACCATTCGGGTTCCCAGGTATCGGGCTTGCCGAACACGAAGACTTCCTTCGGAACGCCGATGCCGGCCTTGGCGATCGGGATGATCAGGCCGAGGGCGATCAGGCCGCCGAGCATGGAGGGCAGTTCGGGACCGATGAAGAGGGAGATAATCTGAACGGGAATTTCGAAGCAGACGGAGGCGATCAGGCAGAAAGGCCAGGCCTTGAGACCGTCAGCGAAGCTCTTATTGGGGCCATACAGCCAGGTGACCATGCCGAGAACGATAAGGGGCAGGATGAAGACCATGGGAGCATGGATGAAGTCAGCCCAGTTCGCCATGTTGAAGCAGAACTGATCGACGCCGCCGGGATATCCGGCAGCTTCAACAACGCCCTTCACAGCGGAGCCGACGCCGACCACGGTGGGCACGCCCACAGGGCCGTTGGTAACGGGGAAGGAGTTGAAGCACAGGCAGGCAACAGCTGCGGCCATGGGCGGAACGCCGAGGGAGAGCAGCAGGGGAGCGGCCAGAGCGGAAGGCGTGCCGAAGCCGGCGGCACCTTCGACAAAGGCGGCGAAGAGCATGCCGATGATGATGATCTGAACGCGCATATCCTTGGAAACGCGCTGCATGCCGTACTGGATGGTTTCCATACCGCCAGAAACCTGGAGGGTCTGGAGCAGGAGAATGGCGCCGAAGACGATCAGAAGAACGCCGCAGGCGCTGATAACGCCCTGAATGGAAAGAGCGGCTACGTAATTAACGGGAAGACCCCAAACACACACTGCGGAGACGGCGCATACAAGCCACGCGATGGGCATGGCCTTGGCCGCACCCATGCGCATGCCGACCATGAGGATCAGCGCAACAAGGATGGGTAAAAAGGCAATAAGTGCCAATACGGGAATAGACATGAATACCTCCGAATACAAGGTATGAAACGGGACAGTGTCCTTATCGCATCCGAAGCTGCGTCGGCGACTCCCCTCCTGGAGCTTTCCGGATGATTCACAGATGAAAAAGCATGAACCCCGGAATTCATTCCGGAAAATCCTGCGGTAGATTTCCCGAAACGGGATGCGAACTTCTGGTAAGTATGGCATCCTGCCGAACAGCCTGCCTGATGCGGCTAAGCTTAAAGTCCCTTTTACACGTATTTTTTGATTATGGGAATAGCTTTTTCCTTTTTTTTGCTACATTTTTTGCCGAAATATGCTTTAACTCCGATTATTTTCAGATATTTTGCAGCGGGTTATGCCTCCGGGGAACAATTTGCCGGCCTTTCCGTCTCCGCAAAAGGCGATGGCAGGTTTTCACGCTTTTTTCCTTGATAGAGAGGGCTGTTTTCTGTATCCTTGATCAACTTGCATTACTTTAACGGAGTAATAGTATGATTTCCTTTTTGATCGTTCTGGCCTGCGGCATCTTCGCGCTGGTTTATGCGCAGTATGCTTCCAGGCAGGTCTTTTCCGCAGGAAAAGGCACAGTGGACATGCAGCGGATCGCCGGCGCCATTCAGGAAGGCGCTGAAGCGTATCTGAATCGTCAGTATCGGACTATCGCCATCGTCGGCGTGATCATTGCCGTACTGCTGTTCTTCTTCCTTTCATTTACGGTGGCTCTTGGCTTCGTGCTCGGTGCGGTTCTGTCCGGTGCTGCCGGCTACATCGGCATGAATGTTTCAGTGCGTGCCAATGTCCGGACGGCTGAAGCGGCTCGCGCCGGTCTGACGCCTGCTCTGAACGTGGCCTTCCGCGCCGGTTCCATCACAGGCATGCTGGTCGTTGGCCTCGGTCTGCTTGGCGTGGTTGTGTACTACGGCCTGCTGAATCTGTTCGGCGTTGATCAGAAAACGCTGCTTGAAGCTCTCGTCGCTCTGAGCTTCGGAGCTTCCCTGATTTCCATCTTCGCCCGTCTTGGCGGCGGCATCTTCACCAAGGGTGCTGACGTGGGTGCTGACCTCGTGGGCAAGGTTGAAGCCGGCATCCCTGAAGACGATCCCCGCAACCCCGCTGTTATCGCCGACAACGTGGGCGACAACGTAGGCGACTGCGCCGGCATGGCCGCCGACCTCTTTGAAACGTATGCCGTGACCATCGTCGCCACCATGCTGCTCGCCGCTGTGTATTTCACCGGCGAAATGCAGGGCCTGATGATGCGCTATCCTCTTGTTATCGGCGGCGTCTGCATTCTCGGATCCGTGTTCGGAACCCGTTTCGTTAAGGTGGGCCGCGACGGCAACATTATGAAGGCTCTGTACCGCGGGCTCATCGCTTCCGGCATTGCCTCCGCTGTTCTGGTTTTCCTGGCTACCTGGTTCATGATCGGCGGCGATTGTCTGACGGCTCAGGGACAGTGCTTTGGCGTCTATAACCTGATTGCCTGCGCTTTCTCCGGCCTGATTGTCACCGCGCTTCTGGTCTGGATTACCGAATACTATACTTCCACGGAATTCCGTCCCGTGCGCAGCATCTCCATGGCTTCGACCAGAGGACACGGCACCAACGTCATTCAGGGGCTTGCCATTTCCATGGAATCCACGGCTCTGCCTGTGGTGGTGATTTGCGCCGGCATTCTGTTCGCCTACTGCAATGCCGGGCTGTACGGCATTTCCGTTGCGGCGACTACGATGCTGTCTCTGGCCGGAATGATTGTCGCTCTTGACGCCTACGGACCTGTCACGGATAACGCCGGCGGCATTGCGGAAATGGCCGAGCTGCCTGAAAACGTCCGCGTTGTGACTGACGCTCTTGACGCTGTGGGCAATACGACCAAGGCCGTCACCAAGGGCTATGCCATCGGTTCCGCCGCACTGGCTTCTCTGGTGCTGTTCGCCTGCTACACGGAGGATCTGACCCGCTTCTTCCCCAACCTGAATGTGGCGTTTGTGCTTCAGGATCCCTATGTCCTGATCGGCCTTTTCGTCGGCGGCCTCCTGCCGTATCTGTTCGGCTCGATGGGCATGACTGCCGTTGGCAAGGCTGCCGGATCCGTGGTTGAAGAAGTTCGCCGTCAGTTCCGCGAAATTCCCGGCATCATGGAAGGCAAGGGCAAGCCTGACTACAAGTCCGCCGTGGATATGCTGACCAAGTCCGCCATCCATGAAATGCTGGTTCCTTCCCTGCTTCCCGTTCTCGCTCCCGTCGTGGTGTATTTCCTGATTGATTTCATCGCAGGACAGGCTGCGGCGTTTGCCACGCTCGGTGCCATGCTGATGGGTACCATTGTCACCGGTCTGTTTGTGGCTATTTCCATGACTTCCGGCGGCGGCGCGTGGGACAATGCGAAAAAGTACATTGAAAGCGGCAACTTCGGCGGCAAGGGCTCCGAAGCTCACAAGGCTGCAGTGACCGGCGACACCGTCGGCGATCCTTATAAGGATACTGCCGGTCCGGCCGTGAATCCGATGATCAAGATCATCAATATCGTGGCCTTGCTTCTGCTGCAGGCTCTTGCCTAGGCCGTAGCTTTTTGGGCAATATCAGGGGGCGTTTCCTTTTAGGGGAACGCCCCTTTTTATTGCCGGGACCTTGGCTCTGTCTTGAATTGATGAGCGTCCTGCATTGCCGGAATGGACCCAAGCGAAATTTTGACTTAACAATTCGAGGAAAAAGAGCCTGAAATGTCAGAAAAACAGGGTAAGAAAATGAGCCGACTTGAAGAATTAATCGCCGAACTCTGCCCGAATAGGGTGGAGTATAAGAGTATAGATAGTTTTTGCGAAATCAGTCGGGGAAAAGTGATTTCCAAAGACTATATACGAGATAATGCTGGAATGTATCCCGTTTATTCCTCTCAAACAGAGAATGAGGGAGTATTGGGTAGGATTTCTACCTATATGTATGACGGAGAATACCTGACTTGGACGACAGACGGAGCAAATGCCGGTTCGGTTTTTTATCGTCTTGGAAAGTTCAGTGTGACGAATGTTTGTGGTCTTTTAAAAATAACAGATAAAAATATTTCAACAAAATACATATACTATGCTCTTGGATACAGAGCGAAAGACTATGTAAATAGCGGTATGGGCAACCCAAAACTTATGAGTAATATGGTTGCCAAAATAAAAATCCCCGTTCCACCTCTTCCCGTCCAGGAAGAGATAGTGAGGATATTAGACAATTTCGCCGAACTTACCAAAAGAAAGCAACAATATCAATATTATAGAGATAATTTAATAAAGAATGCTATCGGAATAGAATGGAAATCGTTTGACGATATATGTTTCCTTTCCGCTGGCGGAGATGTTCCCAAGGAGAACTTTTCCAAAGAAAAAACGGAAGAATACGACATTCCTGTTTTTAGTAACGGTATCGGAGAAAATGCTCTTTACGGCTATACCAATATAGCCAAAATTACATCGCGTTGTGTAACCATCGCCGCTCGCGGGACTATCGGCTACTGCGAACTGCGTAAAAATCCTTTCTTCCCTATTATTAGGCTTATTTGTGCCGTGCCAAAGCAAGGCGTGTTGGCGGATTATCTCAAATATGTAACTGAGACTATAACATTTAAAGTTCCAACTTCTGGCATTCCACAACTCACCGTGCCTATGCTGAAAGCATACAAAGTTCCCGTTCCCCCTCTGGAAGAGCAGGAACGCATAGTGGCTATCCTAGACCGCTTTGACGCTCTGTGTAACGACCTCACCAGCGGTTTGCCCGCCGAGATTGAGGCACGGAAGAAGCAATACGAATACTACCGGGACAAACTTTTGACGTTCAGGGAAGCGAAGAGGAAAGAGCCCAGAGATACCAAATAAAACAGCCTCATGGCGTTTTCATCAGATAGCCTGTTCTTTGAAAAATCGAATCAGGCCAGATGCGCCTGAAGGGAAAAAAGCGTTTTGGCAGATTCCGGCGCATCGAGATTTCCCCGCAGAATCCAGTCCGGAAGACAATGCGCATGAATGGCCGCCAGCGTCACGGCACTGTGCGTATTGATGGCCAGAATACGGGGATGATGGGGAAAAGACGCATAGAGAGGCAGCCCACCGGCAGGGATGATACGCAGTCCGCTCCAGGATCGAAGAACGGGGTAGCGTCCCAGATCGGGCCAAATTCGCAGAACTCGCCTTGCGTCAGCCGCCAGAGCCGCAATGTTGCTTTCCGGACTGAGGGATATCTTTTCATGATTGAGGCCGATGAGGATGGTTCCGGACGCTGTCTGCGTCGCTCCAAGCAGGGGAATGGGAGAAACCGGCGGCATCCGTTCAAGAAGCATCAGGCTTCCTTTTTCCGGAAAAACAGGCCATGGCTGCGGCAGCAGGTCGCGACAAAGACGGATGTTGCCGAGCCCGGCGGCCAGAACAGCCCGATCGGCTTCAAAAACAGTCTGATCTGTCTCAATCAGGCATGCTGCCCCGTCTGCATGAACGGAGAGAACGCTTTCATGACGAAAAATGGGAATGTCGCTTTTCAGCAGGGCTGTCTGCAGGGCATGGAGGAGATCTAGCACGCTGACCAGACCGTCTCCGGGGCTGAACGAAGCTCCGGAGACTTCCCTGCCGAAATGGATTTTCGGCAACAGGCGTTCCAGTTCCGTGCGATCCAGAAATTCCGAAGGATAGAAGGGCAATTGGTTCCGAATGCCTTGAATGAAGGCGATTCGCTGGGCTGCTTCTCTGTCGCCGAGCAGGGGAGCCAGTCCTCCTGTCTGGGAAAAGGGAATGTGCTGTCCGGAGACTGTTTCGACATTTCGTATGAAATCCGGATACATGGCTGCGGATCTCAGAGTCCAGTCCGCATATTCCGGCGCATTGCCGCCTTTTCCCTGAGTCCAGATCAGCCCTATGGAGGCTCTGGAAGCATCGAATCCAACAGATCCGTCAATGACGACCGGGCGGAAGCCGCGCTGCGCCAGACCGAAGGCGACAGAGCAGCCGATGAGACCGGCTCCGACGATCAGCAGATCACATGATACTCTTCGTTTCATAGGAGATCTTATGCCGCGTTCCGCATCCTCGATCTGTTGCGAAACATTGGGAATCTTACTGTACGGCCGGTTTTAATTCGGCAGGCAGGATCCCGATGCAGTCTCTGATGTACAGCTTCATCAGATCGGCAACGATTTCCTCTTTTTTCATGTGGCTGCCGTATCCTTGAGGATCCTGAAGAAGATCCTGGAAGACTTTCTGCTTCAGGGTAGAGTCTGATGTACTCTGTTTTTTCAGATAATCGGCAAAGACTGCGAACCGCTTGATAAGTTCCTGAGAATCGGTTTCCATCAAAGTGGCGCGTTTCCGAATGATTTGCGATGCATTGGGAAATTTCGGCGATTCCAGAGCCTGCTGCATACATGTGAAGAACCTCTGCACGCCTCCGGCAATGTGACTTTCCTTGACGACATTGATGCCTGACCATCCGGCTTTCATCCATTTGAAGGTGCAGATTTCCGTTACGCCTGGCTGATTCGCCCTTTCAATGAAGGCCGTAACGGATGCGGACTTGTACAGCATCGTTTCCGTCCATTGCAGCATGGGCAGATTGACGCCGACTTTCGGCGTATACATATAGCACCAGTTTGCATCCTGACCGACTACGGCGCCGCGCAGTCCCAGCGCGGACGGCTTGTTCATGGCTGAAATGGAGAACAGCACGCGGCTTCCGTCTTCGGCGGAAACGGCGATGAACATCCTGTCAAGATTGTAGCGGTAATAGCCTCCGCTGTTCGTGTCCGGAGTCGTTTCCTCAAATTCTCTGGCTCGGGCGACCTGCATTGCCTTCGGCCATTCTCCGCTGCTCAGCTGCCGGGACAGATTGCCCAAAGCGCTTTTGCCAGCTATCCAGGCACTTCTTCGAACAACTGCCGGATAGAGCGTTTCTCCTGGGAGGGAGGGATTGAGCATGAGTGATGCGGCTGTGCGAAGCGGTACGCGTACTTTGCTTCGGAGCAGCACGCCCTTGCCATAGGATCCGGAGGGCAGCGCATACGAAGTTCCTCCTAGAACGATCTCAAGCAGGGGGATGACAGCTTCGGCTGACGGTTCCTCCGTTGAAGAGGAAGCGATCCGTATCAGGGATTCGATGGATTCCGAAGCGGAAGAAGGCAGCGGAGAGGCAGCTGCAGCAGAAAGCGCAAGGAAACACCAGACGCAGAGCAGACAGAGCAATCGGATTATCAGGCGCATGTTTTTTCTTGGGGAATCAAATGATATTGTGACGTGCGTGAACCGTAAACAGTGTGATGATGCCGGAACTGGAAAAATGGGGGGGAGAAGAGTCCCCCCATTTGCAGTTTTAACGAGCTGTTTTTTCTGAAGCGGCTTCAGCCTTGGCTTCTTCCCGCAGACGAAGTCCGAGTTCCCGGAGCTGCTTCGGTTCAACAGTGCTGGGCGCATTGGTCAGCAGGCAGGTGGCCTTCTGGGTTTTGGGGAATGCGATAACATCGCGAATGGACGAGGATTTCGACATGAGCATGATCAGCCGATCCAGTCCAAAAGCGATGCCGCCATGCGGCGGTGCGCCGAATTCAAGAGCCTGAACGAAAAATCCGAACTGATCTTCCACGTCCTCATCCCGAAATCCGAGGGCCTTGAACATTTTTCTCTGAATCGCCGCTTCATGAATACGGATGGATCCGCCGCCAATTTCATTGCCGTTGAGCACCATGTCATAGGCTCTGGCCTTGGCGGAAGCGGGATCGGAAAGCATGGTGTCCAAATCTTCTGCTTTCGGCGCGGTAAAGGGATGATGGCAGGCTACGAAGCGCTTTTCCTCTTCGCTGTATTCATACAGCGGGAAGTCCGTCACCCACAGGAAATTCAGGGCATTTTCATCAATCAGTCCGAGCTGTTCGCCGAGACGGACGCGCAAGGCACCGAGAGCCGCGTTGACCATACCGGGATCTCCGGCCTGGAAGAAGACAATGTCGCCGATTTGCAGATCAAGACGCTGAGCCAGGCCGTTACGCTCCTCTTCGGAAAGAAATTTTGCAAAGGGAGACTGCCATTCATTTTCGCGAATCTTAATCCAGGCCAGCCCTTGAGCCCCGTAAATGCGGACGAATTCCGTCAGTTCATCGATTTCCTTGCGGGTCATCGATTCGCCTCCGGGCACCTTGAGAGCCTTGACGAGTTTGGCAGATGCAAAAACGCGGAAGCCGGAATTCGCTACGATATCGGTGACGTTGCACAGTTCCAGCCCGAAACGGGTATCCGGTTTGTCAGAGCCATAGCGATCCATCGCTTCATCCCACGTCATGCGGGGAAAGCTTCCGGAGAATGTTGTGCCCAACGCTTCATGAAAGACGCGCTTGATGAGATTTTCGGCCATATCCATGACCTGGGTTTCATCAGCGAAGCTCATTTCGATATCAACCTGAGTAAATTCCGGCTGACGGTCGGCTCGGAGATCTTCATCGCGGAAGCAGCGCACAATCTGATAATAGCGATCGAGACCGGAGACCATGCAGATCTGCTTGAACAGCTGCGGAGACTGGGGCAGGGCATAGAAAGCACCATGATTCAGGCGGCTGGGGACGAGAAAGTCACGGGCTCCCTCCGGCGTGGATTTCGTCAGAAAAGGCGTTTCCACTTCCAGAAATCCGTCATCCGAAAGAGCCTTGCGGAAAGCCATAGCGACTTTGCTGCGCAGAACCAGATTTCGGGTCATCTTGGGACGGCGGAGATCAAGATAGCGCCACTGAAGACGAAGATTTTCGCTGACATCCGTGCGATCTTCAATCAGAAAAGGCGGGGTCTTGGAAGTGTTGAGGAGCTTCCATTCGCTGACGACAACTTCAATTTCTCCAGTTTTCAGGTTCGGATTCAGCATGCCTTCGGGACGAGGACGGACGCGACCTCTGACGGCGAGCACATATTCGGAGCGGATGACGCGTGCTTCCTCATGAGCTTTCGGCGCATAGTCCGGGCTGAAGACGACCTGAGTCAGGCCATATCGATCCCGAAGATCAATGAAAATCAGTCCGCCGTGGTCCCTGCGGTACTGAACCCAGCCCATCAGGCAGACTTCGCTGCCGTTATCGGCAGAAGTCAGTTCCGAGCAGTTGTGAGTCCTTTTCCAGTCGCCAAGCGGTTGGCAAGAGACTTCTTTCAGTTCTTCTAACATGGTTTCCCCTTTTTATGCCCGATCAGAATGAGACGCAATGAGCGTTCTGATGCGTGCGGCTGCGTCCGCGAGCGGCAGTGCCGCCTGTTCGCCGCTGTCCATATCCTTGATAACCGCCGTGCCGTCGGCAAGTTCCTGCTCGCCGATAAGCAGACAGCAGTGCGCATGGCTTTTTCCTGCCTGGCGCATGGCGCTTTTGACACTGCGGGTTGAAAATCCCATTTCGCCTTTCAGGCCGGCATTTCGCAGAGATTGCGCCAGCGAGAAAGCTGCTGTGCGTCCGTCGGAACCGACGCCGTTTAGCGTCACGATATAGAAATCAGGCCGTGGCGCTTCAGTCTCAGGCAGCAGCAGAGCCAGTCGTTCCATGCCGCAGGCAAAGCCCAGTCCGGATACTTCGCCGCCACCGAGCTGACTGACCAGACCGTCATAGCGGCCGCCGCCGGCAACCGTGCCCTGAGCTCCGATAGCGTCGGACACTATTTCAAACGTCGTGCGGGTGTAATAGTCAAGTCCCCGCACCAGACGGTGATCCAGAACGTACTCAATATGTTCCGCATCGAGCAGACGCCGAACCTGTGCGAAATGCTCTTCGCAGTCAGGACAGAGATGATCCGTAATTTTCGGCGCATTTTCCGTAAGCGACTTGCAGGAGGAAACTTTGCAGTCCAGCACGCGGAGCGGATTGGTTTCCGTGCGCCTGCGGCAATCCTCACACAGTGCATCAGCATCCAGCTGGCGGAGCCAGTTCCGCAATGCTTCCCGATAGGCCGGACGGCATTGCGGGCAGCCTAGCGCATTCAGGTGCAGTGTCAGATCCTTCAGCCCGAGTGCCTCAAGAAACCGCACGGCCATGACGAGCAGTTCCGCATCGGCATAGGGTTCGACAGGACCGAGACATTCGCAGTTGATTTGATGAAACTGGCGCAGACGTCCCTTTTGAGGACGTTCGTAGCGGAACATCGGACCTATGGTGAAAACTTTGGTCACGGAATCGGCGGAAGCGCGGGCGTGTTCGATGCAGGCGCGCATCACGCCGGCCGTAGCCTCCGGACGCATGGTCAGCGATCGCCCATGGCGATCGGGAAAGGTGTACATTTCCTTTTGAACTACATCGGTTTCAGTACCGATTCCTCTCTTGAACAATTCGGTATATTCCAGAATCGGCGTGCGCAGTTCCGTATAGCCGTATCGGGAAAAAAGTTCTCTGGCAACAGCTTCCATTTTTGTGAAGGCATCGCTGTCAGGAGAGAACATATCGGCAAAACCTTTAATTGCCGTAGGTGTGTTGCTCATAGGCGCCAGTCTCTCAGTTAACGGAATTTTTTTGAATTCCGAACTGTAGACTAACGTCTTTAAATTGTCAAAAAAATGAGTGTAATCCGGCGATTTTTCCGCCGCCGCACAACAGTCTTGCAGAGAATGTCGATTCTGCATATCATTCGACAGTTTTTTCGGGTGCCTTCCGGGCTCTGAGCTGGAAGGATAATTGGGAAGTCCGGTAGAAAACCGGCGCTGGCCCGCAACCGTGAGAGGGGACGATGCCGCAGATGTCACTGAATCGTGAGATTCGGGAAGGCGCGGCGGAGAAAGATCCTCAAGCCGGGAAACCAGCCCGAAAGTTCATTGAAACACCGTCTGCCGAGGCGCAGACAGGAGGAAAAGATGTTTTATTTTTCAAGGCTGGCAACAGCCTCTGCGGTGTGCTGTGCACTGCTTTTTTTCCGTGTGCCAGGGGGGATAGCCGGAGACAGCTCTGTTCTGAATGCCGATCCTCTGCCCAATATGATCGTCAGTGCGTCAGCAGAACCTTCTGAAGTCAGAAAGCTGCCGGCTTCCGTTCAAATTATTAACAGGGAAGAACTGAATCAGCCAGGCATGGCGACGCTGGATCGCGTTTTGGAACGCCATATGCCTGGAAGCTCCTCGTCTCAGCCAGGGGCACTGGCTTCAGTCGGCCTGAGGGGTTTTCGTTCTGGCAAAAGCGCATCTACCTGCATCGGCGATCCAGTGCTGCTGCTGATTGACGGCCATCGTTCCGGCACGGGCAATCCGGCTTTTATTCCTACGGCTATCGCTGAACGAATTGAGATTCTCAAGGGGCCTTCTTCCGTACTGTACGGCGGATCGGCTGTTGGCGGTGTCGTTAATATCATTACCAAAAAAGGCCGTGGAGCCCCTTCAGGGAGCATTGGTGCTTCATACGGATCGTACAGCAAGCACACCGTTGAAGCGGACATCTCCGCCGGGCTGGATCAGGATCGCTGGGGGCTGACCGCAGGTTTTCGCCAGAATGGGCGGCAGGACTATCGCGACGGCAACGGCAAAAAATACGAAAATACAAGGGCGCATTCCCTGTCCGGCGGTATGACTCTGGCATATCGGCCTGAAAAGGGAATCGAGACCTCTCTCGTGGCTTTGCATCAATCTGTCTACGACACGGGCAGCCCGGGATATTACGATTACGGTCTGACGCCCCATGACGCTGTGCGCAATGCCTATTCCCATGCATCTCTGGATCATTCGGTTTTGCTTGACGGTGGCGGACGTCTTCAGATCAGCCTGTACGGCAACCGCAATCGCTATGACTTTCTTGATCAGGCCTGGAGCCAAGACAATTCTACATATCGCACGGATACCGCAGGCGGAAAAGCCATCTGGTCTGTTCCCTGTCTGGAGTTCGGCAGGCTGTCGCTTGGTGCGGAATACTCGCATGTTCAGGAAAAAAATTACGGCTCTGCTGTCTATCAGCCTGATGCCGTATACGATATTTCCGGATTCTTTGCCGAACATCGCATGGATCTCGGCGATGTCTCCCTGCTGGCCGGCCTGAGGTATGATATCTACCGCAGTCGGATTCGGGACACTGCGGATCTGACGGTCAATGCATCAAGCCGGACATGGGATCACGTCAGCTGGAATCTCGGTGCCGTATGGTGGGCAGCTGATTGGCTGGGCTTCCACGCTTCTGCCGGATCCGCTTTTGTGCCTCCGACGGCCGCAAAACTGGCTGGAGATTTCAGTACGTCCGGGCTGTGGAGTACGCATTACAAGGGAAATCCCGACCTGAAGCCGGAAAAAAGCCTCAGCTATGAAATTGGAGCGGAGGCGGAATACAACGGACTGCATGCTTCGGCAGCCTGGTTCGCAACGCGCTTCAAAGATCGCATCGATACGGCATGGAGGGACGGATCCATCACGTATGTGAATACAGGAGATGTTCGGATGGAGGGCCTTGATTTTTCCCTGTCGTATAAGGGAAAGACGGCAACTCGGGGCGGTATGCTGGCATGGGAGCCATATCTGCGCGGAGAATGGTTTTTGCGGCGAAGCAACCGCGATGCGGCTACGGCAGTGCCTTTGAATATTCCCCGGTATACGGCTGTAGCTGGTATGGGGATCGGCCCGGAAGGCAGGAAGGTATGGCTGGATATGAACGTGCGTTTTGTCGGATCTCAGGTGCAATATGAGTCCAACGGCTTTACGCCTCAGAACAAGCCATCTTTTCAGGTCTGCAATGCCCGTCTGACAGTACGGCCTGTGGACAGTCTCGATGTCTATATCGATGCTGAAAATCTGTTTGACAGGCAGTATTCGGAAATTTGGGGATATCCCATGCCCGGAAGGGAACTGTCTGTTGGCTTTGTCTATCGTTTTTAGAACATGGCTTCAAAGACATGGAACAGAAGCCGCATGCTGCATCATGCTTGCCTTTCTGCTCCGTGTCGGTTCCGTACAGGCGGCGGACATTCAGCGGATTGTTCCGCTGACTCCGAGCCTTCTGGAGCTGGTGTCTGCCTTGGGCGGCGGCGATCGGATTGTCGGCAGGGTTCAGTTTGCGGACAATCCCCCCGCCGCCCGGTCTCTGCCGTCAGTGGGAAGCTATGTGAGATTGAACCTGGAGAAGATCGCGGCTCTTCATCCGGATCTTTGCCTGGCTCTTGCTGACGGAACCCCTCCGAACACGGTGCGCCGGCTTCGTATGCTAGGTATTCCCGTGATGGTGCTGCACATGGATACTCCGGATCAGTTTCTTCATGCTGTGGAAATGCTGGGCAAAGCTCTCGGATTGGACAGCGGCAGCCGCCGTTTGACAGATACGCTGAACCGCCGTCTTGAGAAAATACAGTGCCGTACGGAGGGCTTTTCCCGCAAGCCTTCAGCCGTTTTTGTCGTTCAGCGCAATCCGCTTCTCATTGCGGGGCCTGATTCGTTTCCCGGGCGTCTCCTTGAGCTGGCCGGAACGTACAGTCCCTTTCCTCCTGGAAGGCGTTACCGTGCGGTTTCCCGTGAGAGAATGCAGGCTTTTCATCCGGAAATCGAAGTCGTTTCCGATCCGAACGCCTCTCGACACAATCCTGAAATCCGCCGGAATGCTCAGGGAACATGGATCATCAGTCTGCATCCGGATGTGATTTCCCGGCCTTCTCCAGATTGCATGTCCGCTCTTGAAATGCTGACCGATGCCGTCGGGAGCATTGTTCATCATGATGACAGATAAGTTTGAAATGCCTCCCTGGTTCCCGAAAGAAGATCAGGAGAGCCTGCTTGCAAAATCCTCAGAACATCCGGCATTCTGGCTTTTGGGGGCGGCCGCTTTGTGCGCTGCCTGCTTTTCGGGACTGTATTGCGGAACCGTCTCCATCGCGCCTGAAGAGATTCTGTCAGCTGTTTTCGGCCTGGGCGGCGATCCTGGCGTCGAGATGATTGTGCGGGACATCCGTCTTCCCCGTCTCCTGACTGGTCTGGCCGCTGGTGCGTCTCTGGCAGCCTGCGGTCTGGTCTTTCAGACGATTTTTCGCAATCCTCTGGCGGAACCGTATCTGCTAGGCGTCTCTTCCGGTGCTTCATGCGCTGTCATGGCGGGCTTACTGCTGGGGTGCGGCGATCTCTTTCGTCCGATATGGGCTTTTTGCGGCGGCATTCTGCCTTCCCTGCTGCTTTTGCGATTCGGCAGGCATTTGGGCAGGACAGCACTCCTTCTGCGGGGCGTGATGCTCAATGCGTTTTTCAGCGCTCTCATCTTGCTGCTGATGGCGCAGGCTGATCCTTTTCTGACGGGATCGGCAATTTTGTGGACGATGGGAGATCTGGGATCCTGCGGACTGTCAGAATCTCTGCTTTATGCAGGGCTTTCACTGGCGATACTGATGGCCCTGCTGGGCTGCTCCAGATGGCTGGACAGTCTTCTTCTGGATGATGATTCCGCTTCCTCTTTGGGAATGCCGGTCAGCAGGGTCCGGTTCGCCTTGCTGGCTCTGTCCTGCTTTGCCGTCAGCCTGACGTCTGCTGTTTCCGGGCCTCTTGGTTTTGTGGGGCTGGTTGTGCCCCATCTGATGCGATCTGCCTTCGGAGGACTGCATGGCAGATTGATGCCTGCCTGCATGATATTCGGCGCGTCATATCTTGTTTTTTGCGACATTGCCGCTGCAAATATCCTGAAGGATGGCGAATTGCCGGTCGGCGTTGTCACGGCATTGATCGGCGCTGTTTTTTTTATTGCCGTGATGAGGCGAAGGACATGATTTGCCAGCTGCGAGGCATTGGTTTTTCCGCAGGCGGACGGAAAATCCTTGAAGATGTGGATCTGGACCTTGAAAGGGGGTGTCTGACGGTCATTGCCGGGCCGAACGGATCGGGAAAAAGCACGCTTTTGCGCATTGCCGCCGGTCTTCTTCGTCCGCATAGCGGCACGGTGCTGGCCGGAGAAAAGAAAGAGGATCTTTTTTCGATGAATCCAGAGAGGGCGGCAAGATTTCGGGCATATGCTCCTCAGGATACGCCTTCGGTATCTTTTTCCCTGTTTGAATTTGTATCGCTCGGCCGTCTTCCCTGGCGCGGGGAACAGCCTGCACAGACCCGGTCCGTCGTGACAGCAGCTTTGCATCTTGTGGGCATTGAATCTCTGTTGGATCAATCCGTATCGTCTCTTTCTGGGGGAGAGCGGCAGCGCGGCAGCATTGCCCGCGTTCTGGCGCAGACTCCGGAGCTGGCATTTTTGGATGAGCCCGTTTCAGCTCAGGATTGGGGGCATGCGGTGCAGATGGCGGATCTTTTTGCCGGATTGTGTCGCCGGGGGCTGAGCCTGTGTATGGTAACGCATGACTTGAACCTTGCCGCCATGTATGCAGATAGAATCCTGCTTTTGGCAAATGGCAGAAAAATAGCCTTCGGTTTGCCGGAAGATATTTTGCAGTCCGATTTGCTGAGTTCCGTATACGACTGCCGCATCACCGTTGACAGGCATCCGGAAACTCACGTTCTTCGGGTGTTTCCTGTCGGGAAGTGCGCACAGTGATGGATTGGATCCGGATGATACGCCTGATTGCCATATCCTGCATGGCGCACAGTGCTGTCTTATGGCTGATTTTGCAGGGTGCGCCTTCAGCCAATCTCCATGGAGACAATCCTGTCAGTCTGCCGTCTCTTATGCTGCACGGTGTCGCTTCGGGCAGGGCCGAAGGGAGGACAGCGGGAGCTTCAGAGTATGCAGCAGAAGATCAACAAGGCATGAAGGAAAAGGAGCTTGTGAAAGCAAAATCCGCTAAGAAAGATCGGTATCCCGGGAAAGAGACACTGCGGAACAGAAAAGAGCGGCGATTGGAAAAAAATCGTCAAGCGGATCAACGGGAAAAGACAAAGCCGGTTGAAGCGGCTGCCGTAAGGCAGGATGGTATGGAAAAAGGTGGCTCTTTCCACGACGAAGCCTCTTCTGGAAAAGGAAAACAGGGGGAGACAGGCATTTCTGATGGCGGCGAGCGTGCTTTTGGCAGTTCCGAAGGCCCTGATTTTGCGTACCGTGCCGAACCGGAATATCCGATGAGAGCTCGACGCCAGGGCCTTCAGGGAGATGTCGTGCTCAGACTGCGCCTCGATGCGCGGGGCAGGGCAGTCCGCACGGAAATTATCAGCAGTCCCCATGAGATGCTGAGCCAGTCGGCTCTGAAAGCTGTTGCCGCGTCGCGTTTTCGCCCGTGCCGGATTCTGGGAACTCCGGTTGCCTGCGCAACGCAGCTGACGATTCGTTTTCGCCTTCAGTGAAGCCGCTTCGATGTGTTTCAGATACATCGGTCTCGAATGGCTGCCAACCACCCGTCACGATGAACTGAAACGTCATTTTATGCCGGGGAAACTTTTACCCGGTCTCAGTTATTTTGAGTTGCCATTATCTTTGATGATACTCCCGTCATTCAGGAAACGTCTTCCGATATTTATCGCCGCATTAATGTCTGCATGTCGTTCACGAAGGATTTTCAGCCCTCTGTAACGGGAGGGATCCTGAATCCACTCATTTTCATGCGAAGGACAGTCCTTGAAGACGCAGTAATACACGCTCTGCTTGGTATCCTTTGACTGCCGGCTCGCGGGCTTTCTCCTCAGATTATTGCTGATAAGAGTTTTGAGCCCGTCAATACTCAGTTCACCCGCTTTCGCAGGATCAAGCATGGGAACATTAAGATTTTGGCGGATATACTGCGACCGGAGAGAATCGTCCTGCACTTCCCTGAACAGCCTGAGTTCGGGGAATCCCTCTAGGTTTACCGTTCCATCTTTCTGCACCGTGATCCTGTTCTGATGCCGTTCTTTTAACTTCCTGATTATCTCGAAAGCGTTTCGCCGGCATATAGAACAGATTCGGCTGGTGTTGGCAGCAGGTACGGATATCCCCGGGTATACCCTCAGGGGGATGAGTTTGCCATCTTTTTTGACAAAGTTGAATCCGGGAACCCAAGAATGATGAGGTTGTTGAGGTGCTTTAAATCCAGTCACCCCAAGAATGATGAGGTTGTTGAGGTCAGCTATTGTTTCAGAAATAGAGGGTTGAGACACGTAAAAATAGTTTCCATTCCGCTGCATACGGAACCAAGGCCATTCTTCGTCCTCGCCATGCCTCCCACGTAGGAAAAAGTTACGGGTAGGGAAGAAAACGCGAGAGCGATGGAAGCGGCCATTGCCTTGGTGCCGCCGGTAAGATCCACCATGAGTCTGCCTTCGTGGGCAAGCTGAGTCCATTCGTGATGCCCGGCTATGGCAGAGGTCAGCTCCTGCGTGATTTGAGCGATATCCTGTCCGTTGCTGAGGACGACCGTTTCGTTCAGAAGGGTGGAGCCGACAGCATTGAGAATGCAGTCAATTCCCTCGGCGGACTGAGCCGTGGCTATGAAGCATATCCGTTTGGGACGCATCGCCGTGATGCTGCGGATCAGAGGATCAACATTGCCCCCAAGCGAAAGGATAAGAAGTGCTGGCGAATTCGGAGTTTCGGGAATTGTCATTGAAATAAGCCTGTCAGTTCGTCGCTAAGGTTCAGTATTTTCCTGCCGGTGATGAGTCTGTGACCAGCATCTTTGAGCCTTTTTTGGTCTTGTTGAGGGACATCGTTGACGGATACAAGAACCCCTTTAGCAAATGTGCCGCCTGCTTTCTTCGTGAGGGAGTCCAATTTGTAGGCAATATCCGATACTTTGTTTTCGGCATCTTTTGACACTTTGCCAAACTTGGGAATGCTGATGGTTTTGCATTCGATGACAGCAAGTTGACCTGCTCGAGTGAAAGCTGCATCAAATTCATTGTTGAAGCCTTCCATCTTGTAGTAGGGCTGAGAAGCTTTACTGGCATCCTCTTTGCTTGAGTATATTGAAAAGGATTTGCTCCAGTCATCGATCTTGTTGTCCATCTGCATTTTATAAAGTACGGCATGGACATAGTCCTCAAGCCATTTGCCCCTGCACCACTCTCGAGAGAGGTCATCAGAAAAAATGACGCGTCCAGAGGAGGTCATGTCTGCCTTGCCTGCCTTTTTAAAAATGGAAAAAAGATCGGCTTCGGAAGGATTTGAAATTTCACATGAAAGGCTATTTATCCGGGCAGCTTCGCTGATGTCCCTGTTAACCTCTTTGAGCTGGTCAGGATGTCCGACCGCGTATTCTGTCAGCTCCATCAGAATCTCGCGCTTCGGAATCGAAGCAGATTGAGGGGCGTCTGTTTTTGCAAAGTAGTAGCCGTGCACCTCAATAAGCTCCCTGACGGGAATTTTAATTGAAGATAGAGGAATCGTTTCAAATTGGTTCCGAATGATCAGCAGCCGAGATTTTTCCGTGTCCACATAAAAAGGAAGATATTCATTCATGTTCGCCCATTCCGTGGCCGTAAGTGACATAATCTTATTGCCGCCGGTGACGTTGACATCGGGATTGGACTGGAATTGGATTCCTTCAAGAAGATCGAAGATGTGCCGTGGCGTTGTGTCAGCAAGATCGTGCATCTCAACAGCAATTCCGTGTTTTTTAAAGATACACTCAAGTTGCTTTGCCTTTTCCTTCATGGCTGAGGTAACGACAAAGTGAGCCTTTCGTATTCTGGCTGCCTTCACCGCACCGATATAGTTCGGCATAGGCTGGGCGGATATGAAGCAGACCTGTTCAGCAGAAGTCAAAATCGAAGCCATGGGAATTCCTTAACGGTTTGACCCGGTACTTGCGAAACATTGCATCGGCCGTGGCGTAATGCCGGAGATTGAGATATGACGGATTATGCCTGTGCTCAGGCTGCGCCTGCGATGCGCAGGGCAGCCTGAACGGAAAGAATCAGTAGTTTTCCAATATGTCGGGATCTGCAGAGCGTTGCCGCATCGCGTTTTTCCCGTGCAAGATGTTGGGAAAATCCGGTTCCCTGAAAATTCAGTTAACGGTTTTTCGCCTTCAGTGAAGCTGCTTCGATTTTGGCCAGGCGTTTCAGGACAAGCTCCGCATCGGAAGCGGTCGGCATATCTCCGATCTGAGCCAGAATGCCCAGCCCTTCCAGGGCTTCATGGAAGTCCTTTTTACTGAGCGGCGATGACACAGCCGTGTGAATGAAGGCATTTACTTCCAGAATTTTTATGACACCTGCTCTCAGAGTTTCCGTATCCGGATAGTCTCTGCTGTCGAAAGCTGCGGCTGCAGGGTTGAATCCGTTGCGGATGCCTGCCGCAAGTTCGCTGGCATCGGCAAATCCGGAAACCGTATGTCCTGAGGCTTCCAATGCGCTACGGAAATCCTGCCAGTCTTCTGAACGACGGGTTATGCATGCGAACTGCATGGCGTACCTTCCTTGAACTTCTTGAGAAAAAGCGGACTAATGCCCGCCGCGGCAGGTAAAGTCCGTAGAGAATGCCGGAAGTTCACCCTTCAGAAAAGCCGTGACGGCATCTCCGACAGTGGCGCAGGATCCGGTATGGAACACCTCAATGCCGGACTGCATCAGTCCCATGAGCGGACGAAATCCCATTCCGCCGGCCAGCAGCTTGGAAACGCCGCGTTCAGCAAGAACCTGGACAGGGGCAATGCAGCCGCCATGAGCGTGGGGGACGTTCGGCATCGTTTCTACGCTGGAAACAGCCCCGTCCTGAATCGTTATCAGAGTGAAAAGCTCGCAATGGCCGAAATGCATGCCCATAGCGGCTTCAAGTCCTCCGGGATTGGCTGAGGGCACAGCAATGATGTACTGATCCATGGATAAGACTCCTTATTTTGAAGTGACATTGTTGAACAAAAAACAGACTGTCAGTGATGCGGACACTGTTCCTGCGCAGCTGCAAGCAGTTTGCATACGGTATTTTGGACATCTTCGGCCTCAGGGACGGCAAATTCTGTAACGGCTTTGCCTTCCTGCGTCGCTTTGGTGAAAATCGGAGAAAAGGGAAGGCGTCCTGCATACAGGCATTTTTTTTCTGCCGCGAGCTTTTCAAGACGGGCTGTGATGTCAGGCTGAAGATCCCATTGGCTGATGACCAGGGCGGATGAAATGCGGAAATGACTGCACAGGCGGGTCAGACGTTCAAAATCCTGAAGTGCTGCAGAAGAGGGGCTGATAACCAGAACGGCGAGATGCGCGCCGGATATGGCGGATACGGCAGCGGAACCATTTTTTGAAGATCCGTCTCCGATAAGAAAGGCTGCGTCTGATGACGTGGCGCACGCACGCCCTTTGCCTTTCAGAACAGAAACGAGATTATCCGGACAGATTGAGCCGGGGACAAGTTCCGCGTGTGCCAGGGATCCGAATCGTGTTCGGGACAGACAGCATTTTCCGATTTCCTGCACAGTGAGTTCAATGGCCATGGCCGGACAGAGATTGGCGCAGACGCCGCATCCTTCGCAGCGATCCGGATCAATCTGAGGTCCCTGCGGAATGACGGCACCCTGCCTGCAAAGCCGAACACAGGAAAGGCAATGGATACATTGATCGGTAATGATGCTGGCTGTGCCTCCGGACAGAACCGGCTCTGATTCCAGAATCGCGGGACTGAGTGATCTGGACAAGTCCGGTATTTCAGGATTGAGATCGCAGAGAACCGGATCTGATGCAAGATGCGCCATGCAGAGGCTTAATGAGGTCTTGCCGGATCCGCTGCCTCCAAGAACAATGATTTCACGCATGATTCGGCTCCTTGAGCAGCATTTCCGAAAGAGTGATGAAAAAATCTGTCCAATCTTGAGACATATCGGAAAAGCGTTTTCCTGAAGCTGCGGAACAGAGATCTTCCGGTGTCGGGCGGAGTGTTCCGAGTACTGAAAAACCGCGTGATCGGCACAGAGCGCATGCCGCATCAGCCGATGCCGTATCAAAGGATCCTGTGCGGATCAGAACACGAAGCGGACGAACCGCCGCATTGCCGAAATGCGCGGCAGCATATTGGAGAGATGTTTGCACGTCGGCCTCAGCGTCGACGACGACAAGCACAGAATCGGCATCTTTTGCCGCAATCAGAGAATCTCTGCCGAATCCCTCGGGACAGAGGATGATGCGGGTGCGATCCTGAGCTGTTTTCTGCGCTGCAAGATCAATGGCTCGAATGAGAGGTAAAACAGCTTCCTCGCCGTCTCGCAGTGATCCAGAAACAAAGGGTATACCGTCAGCTTCGCCAATCAGAACTTCACCAATTGTGCGGGTTCCTCGCGTAATGGCGCGTGCGCGGCAGACGCTGAGGCAGCCTCCGCATCCTCTGCAGCGATCGGTCTGAATACAGAAGCCCTGTTCATCCCGAATGATCATGTCATGTTCGCACATTCGCCTGCAGTTGCCGCAGTTGGTGCAGCGATCTCTATCCTGCTTTGGGATTTCAATGGAAATGCTTCGGGCAGTATGTATGGAAGGCTTCTGGAAGGATTGCAGAAAGGGAGATCCGGCAGAAGCATCCTCAATGGCGGCATTCGACATAACCGCGCTGAGCGAGGCCGCTATATTTGGAGCTCCTGAAGCGTCCAACCTTCCGGAAATGGCAATAATCACGACTGTTCCCCTTCCTTTTTTTCCACGGCCAGAGCTTTTCCGTTCACGATGGCGTCAGCGACTTTACGTCTTGCTCCGGCCAGAATCCTGCCGAAGGTATAGCGGGAAATTTTCATGAGAGCCGAAGCCTCCAGCGCAGTTTTTCCTTCGAGATCCGCCAGCCTCAGGACTTCAAATTCTTCAAGGCTCAGATGGCATTCTTCGAGATCTGTCAAAGGAATCCCCCGGGGCTTGAAATAGTCTGCCGCAGGGGATCCTGTCACGCATCGGCATTGTTTCGGTCTCGGCATAGCGTATCCTTGTTACGCTCAAATGAGCATAATTATAAATTGAAGTTTTGTCAATGGCTGGGAAAGAATTTTGTCTGCTGTATCTTCTTTACAGATAAAAAAGCCTCCGGTTTTCACCGGAGGCAGCAATAACAACCGTTCAGATCTGCGGAATCATACTGCGAGGATATCCCGTTTCGATCGATTCTCCGATCCGGCTGCAGACTCTGCCATGGCTGGTGAATCTGATTCAGGCAGATTTTGGAGAATCCATGACTGAGTATGGAACGGACGTTACTTCCACAGATCAGGATCGACGACTTCAAAGAAGGATTGCTTATGGGCGCAGGCCGGACACAGATCGGGTGCTTCAGGGCCTTCAACAATGCAACCGCAGTTCAGGCAGCGCCAGTACACTTTGACAGGGCGGGTAAAGACCGTGTTTTCTTCGATTTCCTTGGCCAGCTTGAGGAAACGCAGTTCATGAAATTCCTCAGCTTTGGCAATAGCCCGCATGACTGCGGCAATTTCCGGAAATCCCTCTTCTTCGGCTATGGCGGCAAATTCAGGATACATGTGCGAATATTCTTCGTTTTCTCCCGAAGCGGAAGCCAGAAGATTCGTTTTCGTATCGGCGATGCGTCCGGCGGGGAAAGATCCGTCAATCAGAACTTCGCCGCCTTCCAGGAATTTGAACAGGCGCTTGGCATGTTCTTTTTCCTGAAGAGCCGTTTCCGTAAAAATCTGAGAAATACGGACATAACCTTCATTTTTAGCCGCTGAGGCAAAGAAATCATAGCGGTTTCTTGCCTGAGATTCACCGGCAAAAGCCGTAAGGATGTTTTTTTCCGTGCGGGTTCCCTTAAGAGACTTCATACGCATAATCTCCTTTCGTCCTGTGCGTTGGACGGAGCCGTTTAAAACGGCAAACTTCAGGTTTTGTCCTTTTCCTGACGTATATTGCAAGATACATCGGAAAAATTTGAAACGTGAAGATCATAGCCTTTTTTTATGAACTTGAAAAGATTCACAGCCTGTTTTTTTGCAGGCAAAAACGGCCATACGCTATCCGAAGCTTATCTTTGTTCCGCATGATCTTTATCATGAAGCTCTATAAGCTGAATGAAGTTCTTCATGGCAGGACTGAGCCGATTTTTTTTGTAGACAGCATAGCAAATGACATCCGGGAGAGTAATTTCAAGATCCCGAAAAACGATGCCGAAATCGGAGGCATGAATCTGGGGAAGATCTGGGAGAAAAGCCAGCCCCATGCCGTGTTTCACCAGTTTGCAAATGATAGCGATCTGTTTGGTCTGATGCACAATATGGGGAGTAAAGCCGCAGATTCGGAATATATCCCGATCAACTGTATCAGAGGTGATGCTTTGGACAATAAAATTTTCATTGTGGAGATCCTGATTTTAAGAGGTCCCTCTGTTTGGGCAAGGGGATGATTTTGGGGAAGAGCCAGACGCAGAGCCCATGTACAGATTTTCTTAATTTCCAGAATTGGAGGCAGCTGAAAATGAGATGACAGAGTGAAAAAGGCGATATCCAGGCGGCCGTCATTGAGTCCGCCTGAAATCGACGACAGATTTTCTTCCCATAGGCGGATATAAAGGTCAGGATATCGGGTCTGCATTTCATTAAGGGGGAGCATCAGCATATGCATTTCAGGGATATCGCAGTAGCTGATGTTCAGCAATCCGGTTTTTCCGGACATAGCTTGCGAGACAGCAGTTTTCATCAGCTGAATATCATTGAAAATTCTCTGCGCCTCATGCTGCAGAATACGTCCGGGATTGGTCAGAGCGACCTGTTTTCCAATGCGGAAAAACAGCTGTCCGCCAAACTCTTCTTCCAGAGCCTTGATATGGGCGGAAAGAGCCGGCTGAACGATATTCAGCCGCTTTGCGGCCTTGCCGAAATGCATTTCATCCGCGGCGGCGAGAAAAGAGCGAAGATGCGTGAGATTCATGGCATAAACTTTTTATTCATCATAAAAAATGATGAATATATAAAAAAATATGAATAGATATTTTTAAAAAATCATTTTAAGAGGATAATTCTGTTTTTTCAAGGAGGTAAATATGCGTTTTTCGGTACAGAACCGGATGATGATTTTTTCCGCATTGCTGCTTTTTCTGGCAATCGGAACAGCAGGATGCGATGATAAGAATGCTCAAAACCGGACGATGATTCCCGAGGTGAGCCTGATAACGGTATTGCCTCAGAATGTTTCGCTGACCGTGGAGGCTGAAGGCCGGGTTACTGCCTGTCAGATCGCGGACGTTCGTCCTCAGGTGAACGGCATTTTGCAGAAGCGTCTTTTTGAGGAAGGTGCCGATGTAAAGGAAGGCGATGTGCTGTATCGCATCGATCCTCTGCTCCGTGAAGCCGAACTGGCCAGCGCGAAGGCTTCCCTGATCCGTGCCAGGGCACAGGCAAGGCCGCTGCAGCTCCGCTATGAAAGAAATCGGAAGTTGCTGAGTCGAAATGCCGTAAGCCGTCAGGAATATGACGATTCTGAAGCGGCATACAAGCAGGCTCTGGCTGAAATCGGCGTTGCGGAAGCAGCCGTAAAAACAGCTCGTATTTATCTGGACTATACGGAAGTGAAAGCTCCGATTTCAGGGAGGACAGGCCGATCCATGCTGACTCCAGGAGCTTTGATGACGGCGAATCAGGCGGATCTGCTGACGACGGTGACGCAGCTGGATCCGATTTACGTTGATATGACGCAGTCTTCTGTTTCCCTGCTTAATTTGGAAAAAGCCGTTCGGGAGGGATCGCTGAGTCGTTCCGGTGATAACCTGGCTTCCGTGCAGCTGAAGCTGGAAAACGGTGACGCCTATGAATCTGAAGGCCGGCTTACATTTACGGGAACGCGTGTGGATGAAGCGACGGGAACGATTTCTCTGCGTGCGGTTTTTGCCAATCCGGATCGCAGGCTTCTGCCGGGCATGTACGTTCGTGCAATACTCCGCGCAGGTGAAAGAAAGGAAGCTCTGCTTGTGCCGCATATCGCAGTTCAGCGAGATCCGAACGGCAAGGCTTTTCTGTATATGCTGACTCCTGACAATACGGTATATCCCCGTTTTGTGACTATGGGGCCTATGGTAGAGCAGGGATGGATTGTTGAGGATGGACTGAAGGCTGGAGAATCCGTTGTCGTGAAGGGACTTCAAATGATCCGCCCCGGATTAAAGGTTTCCGTTCGAGAAAATGCCGCTCCGCAGAATACCGGAGAAGGGAAGGGAGCGTAGGTCATGGCGCGTTTTTTCATTGACAGGCCTATCTTTGCCTGGGTCATTGCCATTCTGATCATGCTGTGCGGTCTGCTTTCGGTCTGGACGCTGCCCGTTGCGCAGTATCCTCCCGTTGCTCCTCCGGCTATCACCATTACCTGCGACTATCCCGGAGCTTCCGCTCAGACTCTTGAGGATTCTGTCACTCAGATTATTGAGCAGAAAATGACAGGCTTGGACAATCTGCTCTATATGGCTTCCTCGTCGGATGGATCGGGTCATGTGGAAATCACGCTGACGTTTGCAAACGGTACCAATCCCGATACAGCACAGGTTCAGGTGCAGAATAAGCTGAGTTTGGCAGAGCCTCTGCTTCCTGACATCGTCAAGCAAATGGGCATTACCGTGGAAAAGACCGCCATGGTCTTTCTCAAAATCTATGCTCTTCATTCTCCGACCGGACGCTACAATGATGCGGATTTGGCGGACTATCTGGCAACCAATATTCAGGATGCTGTAGGCCGTCTTTCAGGTGTTGGCCAGACGACGATTTTTGGATCCCAGTATGCTATGCGCATCTGGATGGATCCCCATAAGCTTCAGTCCTATGGCCTCATGCCTTCGGATATTCTGAATGCTATCAGCGCGCAGAATGCGCAGATGTCAGCTGGCCAGCTCGGCGCGGCTCCTGCGGCGGACTGGCAGAAAAACAATTTGGCCATTGCTTTGCAGGAACGGCTCAATACGCCCGAAGACTTTCGGAACGTTATTTTGAAAACAAAGCCCGATGGATCGGAAATTCGCATCAGGGACGTGGCCCGGGTGGAAATGGGATCCGAGAGCTACAATATCTTCAGCCGGTTCAATACAGGGCTGTCCACAGCGTTGGCGGTCAAGCTGGCTACAGGAGCGAATGCTCTGGATACAGTCGCCGCCATCGATGCCTATCTCGAAAAGCAGCGCCCCTTTTTCCCTGAGGGGATTGAGTGTACCCCGTGCTATGATTCCACTCCGTTTGTGCGCCTTTCCATTGAACAGGTCGTGCATACGCTGATTGAAGCGATTGTGCTGGTCGTCGCCATTGTTTTTCTGTTTCTGCAAAACTGGCGGGCGACGTTGATTCCGACCATCGCCGTTCCTGTTGTTCTGCTGGGGACATTCGGAGTCTTGGCCGCATTCGGATATTCCATTAACACGCTGACAATGTTCGGCATGGTGCTGGCCATCGGACTGCTTGTGGATGATGCCATTGTCGTGGTTGAAAATGTGGAGCGCGTGATGAAGGAGGAGCATCTGCCTCCTCTGGAGGCGACACGCCGTTCCATGGATCAGATTACAGGGGCTCTGATTGGCATCGCCATGGTCCTTGCCGCGGTGTTTGTTCCTATGTCCTTCATGTCCGGATCTGTCGGTACGGTCTACCGTCAGTTTTCCGTCACTGTTGTTGCAGCCATGACTCTGTCAGTCATTGTGGCCATTATTTTGACTCCTGCGCTGTGTGCGACAATGCTTAAGCCTCATGAAGAACAAACGGAGACCGGATTTTTCGGCTGGTTTAATCGCATGTTCAACAGCGCGACTAATGCCTATCGGCGCGGTGTAGCCGGATTGCTGAGCCATTTGGGCAGAATGGTTCTGATATATCTGCTTCTCATAGGCGGAGCGGCATTTCTGTTCAGGATTCTTCCTACGGGATTTCTTCCAGATGAAGATCAGGGCAGCATGTTTGTTTCTGTTCAGCTGCCTCCAACTGCAACGCAGATGCAGACATCAGAGGTCATGTCTCACATTGAAAAGTATCTTCTGGAGGAAGAAAAGGATACGGTTGACGTCTTTCAGGCCATTATCGGCTTTTCATTTGCCGGACGCGGTCAAAATAACGGTATGATTTTCGTCACATTAAAAGACTGGTCTTTGAGAAAAAAGAAGGAGCAGTCACTCCCCATGCTGATTCAGCGGGTTCAGCAGCGTTTTGCTTCTGTGAACGAAGCCAGAATTTTTGCCTTTCAGCCTCCGGCCATGATGGAATTGGGGAATGCGACCGGCTTTGACCTGATGCTTCAGGACAGGGGGGCTCTCGGCCATGACGTATTGCTTCAGGCCAGAAACAAACTTTTGGGGATGGCGTCTCAGCATCCCGGGCTGATGGCAGTTCGTCCGAATGGACTGGACGATCAGGCTCAGATGCGCGTTGTGATTGATCGCAAGAAGCTGATGGCTCAGGGGCTTTCTCTTGCTGAGGTCAATTCCGCACTGTCCATTGCCTGGGGCAGCAGCTACATCGATGATTTTCTCGATCGGGGCCGAGTTAAAAAAGTTTATATTCAGGGCGATGCCCGTTTTCGCAGCACGCCTGAAGATATGAATCAGTGGTATTTCCGCAACAGCCGCGGCCAGATGGTGCCTTTTGCCTCTTTTGCATCGTGTTCATGGGAATCAGCGCCGATAAAGCTGGATCGTTATAACGGGCTGCCTGCGATGGAAATTCTGGGGGCTCCGGCACCGGGAAAGAGTACGGGCGAGGCTATGGCCATTATGGAGGAGCTGATCAGTCATCTGCCTTCAGGCATCGGCTATGAATGGACGGGCATTTCCTATCAGGAGCGGCAGGCCGGTTCGCAGACGTTGCTTCTGTACACGCTTTCCATTCTGGTGGTCTTTCTTTGCCTGGCTGCGCTGTATGAGTCGTGGAGCGTTCCATTTGCCGTCATTTTAGTGGTGCCGATCGGTGTGCTTGGTGCGTTGGCCGGATGCTGGCTTGGAGGACATGCCAATGATGTGTATTTTCAGGTAGGGCTTCTGGCAACGATCGGTCTTTCAGCAAAAAATGCTATTTTGATTGTGGAATTTGCCAAGGATTTGACGGATAAAGGTGTCGCGCTCAGCCGTGCTGTTGTTTTGGCCTGCCGCATGCGTTTGCGGCCGATTCTGATGACGTCGTTTGCTTTTCTGCTCGGCATCATGCCTTTGATGCTGACCAAGGGCGCTGGATCCGGAGGACAAAATGCTTTGGGAACAGGTGTTTTTTCCGGTACGCTGACGGCTACTGCTTTAGGTATTTTCTTTATTCCGATATTTTATGTCGTGGTGACGAAAATTTTTTCCGGAGACTGGATGATCAGAAAAAATCCCGGAAATACTGAGGATCGACAGTGAGTGTAAGGGGAGGAAGAAAGCATGAGAATGCGGTTTGCCGCGGGAGTCGTGCTTGCGGCGGCTCTGCTGCTTGCCGGGTGTTCCCTGGCTCCGACGTATGAGCGTCCGAGCTTGGATCTTCCGGAAAACTGGCAGAAGACTGATGGAGAGGAAAATCTGTCGGTTCAATGGTGGAAACGGTTTGGGGATCCTGTTCTGGACAGCCTTGTAGAAGAGGCTTTTGCCTCCAATAAGAATCTTGAAGCCGCAATGGCCCGCGTGAATCAGGCCAGGGCTGCTCTGGGACTGGCGTATTCCGATATGGCTCCTTCTGTGACGGGAAGCGGATCCGCACAAACCGGCTATGTCAACGGTGATCGCGTTTATGGTCCGAGCGGCGCGGAGTATACCAATTTCCGTTTGAGCCTTGGCGCATCATGGGAACCGGACTTATGGGGCAAGTATCGTAATGCCGCAGCATCGGCCAAAGCTGATCTTCTGGCGTCAGAAGCGTCCTGGCAGGGGCTGAGGCTGTCTTTGGCCGGAGAAACGGTGAAGGCCTATTTTCTGCTTCTGACGCTCGATACGCAGATAGCCATTGCTGAGCGCACGCTCGACAGCCGGCTGAAAACGCTGGATCTGTTTACTGAAAAGTACCGTTGGGGATTGCTGTCGGAGTTGGATTTGACGCAGGTCAGAACGCTAGCTGAAACAGCCAAAACATCTCTGGCGCAGCTGAGAGCTGCTCGTGAAAACGGCGAAGGCGCTTTGGCTGTGCTTCTGGGGCGGTCACCAAAGGAAATCTTTGGCGGCCGTATTGTCCGATCCGGAACGATTGACGCCTTGCCAGGCATTCCTGTTCTGCCGAAGGACATGCCGTCCAACTTGCTGGAACGGCGTCCTGACATTGTTGCTGCGGAACAGAATCTGATTGCAGCGAATGCGGATATCGGTGTGGCCAGGGCTGCATGGATGCCGTCCCTGTCTCTTTCTTCGGCACTCGGCCTGGCAGATTTTACAGATTTATCCAATCTCCTTGCGCATGCCCATACCCGCTTTGGAACGATAGGCGGCTCAGTCGGGATGCCTATTTTTGATTTTGGCAGAATCCTGGCCAGAGTGCGCGCCAGCGAAGCCAGAAAGATGGAAATGGCCGCGGCCTACGAGCAGACTGTACAGCAGGCTTTTGCGGATGTTCGCTCGGCTTTTTCAAATCAATATGAGACGGAAAAAATCGTGGTGTCCGCAGAAGTTCAGGTTCGGGAATACGGCAGGGCTTTGAAACTGGCCAGGGATCGCTATGAAGCCGGAACCTGTTCGCATCTGGAAGTGCTCGATGCGGAGCGTTCGCTTTTTGCTGCAGAGCTGGATTTGGCTCAGTCCAGGAATGATCGGCTGGCTGCCGTCGTGGCGCTGTGCCTTGCGCTGGGAGGTGGCTGGACAGATTAGCCGTATGTCCGCAGAAGACGAATTTCCTCGGCGTAACCGTCCAGATCATTGGGCGTTTCAAGGCAGAAGGGCAGATCTCTCAGAGCCGGATGCGAAACAACGCGAGCCAGAGCTTCGAGGCCGATGTGCCCTTTGCCTATTTTTTCATGCCTGTCCTTATGGCTTTGGCGAGGATTTTTGCTGTCGTTGAGATGTACGGCGCGCAGGCGGTCAAGCCCGATCACTTTGTCGAACTGAGTCAGCACTCCGTCAAGATCCTCGACGATGGGATATCCCGCATCGTGGACATGGCAGGTATCCAGGCAGACTCCGATGCAATCCTGGCATTCCGTGCGATCGATGATTTCTCGCAGTTCCTCAAAGCCTGATCCGATCTCCGATCCCTTTCCGGACATGGTTTCCAGCAGCACGGTCGTTGACTGTCCGGGAGTGATGACGGCATTCAGGGTTTCTGCGATGAGCCGTATGCCTTCTTCCGCTCCCTGACCTACATGAAAACCGGGGTGGAAATTATAGAGATTGCCGGGAAGCTTTTCCATGATTTCCAAATCTCCAGCGAAAAGTTCTCTGGCATACAGCAGCTGATCTGGTTTTGCGGAGCAGGCGTTGAGTGTATACGGAGCGTGCGCTATGATTGGTGCGAAGGCATGCGCCTGCATAAGTTCGGAAGCGGCGGCGATATCGTGAGCAGACGGTTTTTTTGCTTTTGAGCTTCCCCGTGGATTGCGGGTGAAAAACTGAAAGGTGTCGGCTCCGATAGACAGAGCTTCCTGCACCATGTGAAGAAATCCCTTTGACGAAGAAAGATGGCAGCCGATATGCAGCATCGGAACAGTGTCTCCCATGTAAAAAGCAGAATGTGTTGTTTGGGCCTGAATTCGGTGTTTTGTAAAATGTCGGGCGTAAAAAGACAAGACGCGTTCCCTGGCAGGTTCGCAGTGAAAAGCGACGCGGAGGTCGGACGATGACGGCGGAATGGAATGTCGAAGCAATGCGGAATGTTGCACAGCTGAAAAACAAGCTGCGAAAGGATCTTCTCTCTCGCCGGGCTGCGCTGTCTCCGGAAGATCGATCGTTTTTTTCCGAACAGGCTCAGCGCAGAGTTTTGGAATCAGCCATCTGGAAGCAGGCTCGAACCGTAGCTCTGTACTGTTCAGCCAGGGGAGAGTTGAAAACGGATCGCCTGCTTCAGCATGCCTGGCAGGAGGGAAAGAGCGTCTTGCTCCCCCGCTGTCTTCCTCCTGCTGCCGGAGAGGGAATGATGGTGATGGCCAGATGTTACGGATGGGATGATTTGGAACCCGGATATTTTGGCATACCCGAACCAAAAAAATCCTGTCCTGTTGTTCCCCGTGAAGCAGTTTTGTCTGAGTTGCCGGATTTGATAGTGGTCCCGGCCGTCGGCATTGGGCGGAGAGGAGAGCGCATTGGCTACGGCAGGGGTTTTTATGATAGACTGCTTGCTTTGCCTGGCTGGAAAAACGCCGTACGCATTGCGATGGTTTTTTCCTGTCAGATCGATGCGATACCCATTTCTGAGGAAGATGTACTGTTGCACGGGTATGTAACGGAAAAGGAGGCTGTATGGCTGTGTTTATCCCCTTCGCCTTTCCGGGTCTGACGCGCGTCCACTGTCTGTTTCAGGCTGGCGCGCTGCCTTTTCCTCATGGATCGGATATCGCATGGAATGGGCGTGATGAGGAAAGGCATACGCTTGAGACCCGGAAAATGCTGTTCAGCCAGCTGGGCATTCCTGCGGCAGAAATGCATCAGGTTCATGGAAACACCCTGCTATTTGATCCTCAGCCTTCTTCGCCTGAGACGCCGCTTGCGGCTTTGATGAAGGGTGACGGGCTGGCATCCGATCGAAGAGGACTGGCTCTGCTGGTCAGAACGGCAGACTGTCAGCCGATTTTTGTGGCGGATGAATCAGAACGGTATATTATGGCTCTGCATGTAGGATGGAGAGGCAATCGCAGCGGGTTTATCGGCGAGGCTGTCGGTGCATTTTGCGATCGATACGGCCTTCAGAAAAAACAGCTGTATGCTGTCCGCGGGCCAAGCCTTGGTCCGGCGTGTGCGGAATTCGTACGTTTTGATGAGGAATGGGGCGAGGCGTTCCGTCCCTGGTATCAGGCAAAAACGCAGACAATGGATTTATGGCGTCTGACAGAAGATCAGCTTCTTGAGGCCGGCTTGAGGCGAGAGCGTCTTTTCAGGCTGGATTTGTGCACGTTCAGTCTTCCGGAGTTTTATTCCTATCGACGCTATCCTTCCTGCGGACGTCAGGCTAATGCTGTCTGGATAGCCTGAACCCATTCCATGCAGGTCTGATGTGCTTGCGAAACGGCGTCGTACGGTGTACAAAGAACAATTCCGAATGCTTCCCGATCTGCGCGCTGATTGTCTGGCGGCGGAGCCGTATGAGCAGAATTTATTCACAAC
Organism: Desulfovibrionaceae bacterium; assembly: GCA_029011315.1. GTDB lineage: Bacteria > Desulfobacterota > Desulfovibrionia > Desulfovibrionales > Desulfovibrionaceae > Bilophila. The sequence goes on along the minus strand of JAQXLA010000019.1, from coordinate 107,744 downwards.
TTACCGATTGGGGACCCGTTTTTGATAGCGGCCGCATTCCCCGGAGTGGAATCGATGAAGAATCTGACACAGAAAATTCTTGCGGATCATCTTGTTTCCGGCTGTTTGGAAAAAGGTACGGAAATCGGACTGCATATTGATCAGACGCTGACCCAGGACGCCACGGGTACCATGGCATGGTTGCAGTTTGAAGCTCTGGGGCTTGATTCCGTCAAAACAGATATCTCTTTGAGCTATGTGGATCACAATACGCTCCAGATGAATTTCCGCAATCCGGACGATCACCGCTTCCTGCGCACAGCTGCTCAGAAATTCGGAGGCGTGTTCTCGCCTGCAGGCACCGGAATCTGCCATCAGCTTCACCTTGAAAATTTTGCCCGTCCCGGTGCGACGCTGGTGGGTGCGGACAGCCATACCCCTACTGCCGGCGGCATCGGATCGTTGGCCATGGGAGCTGGCGGACTTTCCGTCGCCTTGGCAATGGCCGGAGAACCGTATTTCATCCCAATGCCGAAAATAGTCCGCGTGTTTCTTGAAGGAAGTTTGCGGGGATGGGCTTCAGCAAAGGATATCATCCTGGAGCTTCTGCGCCGCAGAACAGTCAAAGGCGGCGTTGGCTGTGTCTTTGAATACGCTGGTCCAGGCGTTGCCACGCTTTCTGTTCCGGAACGTGCAACCATTACGAATATGGGTGCGGAGCTGGGGGCAACGGCTTCGATTTTCCCCAGTGATGGTGTGACCCGCGCCTTTTTGACGAGTATGGGGCGTGAAGCGGACTGGAAGGAGCTGAAAGCGGACGAAGGTGCTTCCTACGACGAGGAAGAGCGGATAGATTTGTCTGCACTTGTGCCGATGGCTGCTCAGCCTCATATGCCGGATCGCGTTGTTCCTGTTGCTCAGCTTGCCGGCTTGAAAGTAGAGCAGGTCTGTATTGGTTCCTGCACAAACTCATCTTATAGTGATATGCGTTTGGTATCGGAGATTCTGGCCGGACGCCGTGTCTGTCCTGAAACGGATACGCTGGTTTCTCCAGGTTCCAAGCAGGTTTTGACCATGCTGGCTCGTGAAGGCCGCCTGGAATCCCTGATTGAAGCGGGATGCCGTCTGCTGGAATGTTCCTGCGGTCCCTGCATCGGCTCCGGCGGAGCCCCTGTGAGCAGAGGCGTCAGCGTGCGCACCTTTAACAGAAACTTTGAAGGACGCAGCGGAACCCGGGATGGCCAGATTTACCTGGTCAGCCCCGTGACTGCCGCTCAGGCCGCTCTGCATGGAGCGTTTACGGATCCTGCGGAATGGGGAGAGGCTCCGGCTCGCCCCGAACTGCCCGAGAGCGTTCCTTCCATCCGTCATCTTTTTGTTTTCCCGCCTGAGGATCGGAGCCGCGTGGAGATTTTGCGGGGACCGAATATCGTGCCTCTGGAAACTTTTCCGCCGCTGTCGGACGCCGGTGATGTGATGGAAGCTGATGTCGTCATCCGTCTGGGAGATGATATTACAACCGATCATATCATGCCTGCCGGTGCGGCCATCCTGGCTCTGCGTTCGAACATTCCTGCGATTTCCGAACATGTTTTTGAACGGGTTGATGCGGAGTTTGTCGCGCGGGCCAAGGCTGTGCGAGATAGAGGCGGCTGCGGTGTGATTGTTGCCGCTGACAACTATGGCCAGGGATCAAGCCGCGAACATGCGGCATTGGCTCCCCGTCACCTGGGAATCCGCGTTGTTCTGGCTCGTTCACTGGCGCGCATTCATCGTGCGAACCTGATTAATTTTGGTATTATTCCTCTGCTGTTTGCCAAAACTGAGGATTATGAATCCGTCAGTCAGGGGGCCAGGATCCGCGTGCCACTCAAGGATTTGGTTCCCGGCGGCACGATGAATGTGGACGTTGAGGGCGTTGGCTCTGTCGCAGTACGCAATGATCTCTCTTCTGCGGAATTCAACGTGATTTGTGAAGGTGGCCTTTTGAACGCTGTTCGCCGCCGTATTGCCCGATAGTGCGGAGGGCGGCGTATGCTTCTTGACAAAATTCGCGGCGGTTCACAGTCCTGGGGCGTGAAAATCGCCTTTGCCATCATTATCGTAGTGTTCGTTTTCTGGGGCGTAAGCGGCCTGGGCGGAAATTCGCCGTCAGAACTGCTGAGCGTCAACGGCGAGACTGTGACGCAGCAGGAGTTCCGTATGCGCCTGGATCGTGCGGAACGGGAACTGCGGGAGCGGTATCCTAACGCCGATGCGGAATTTTTCAAAAGCATCGGCTTGAAGCGTCAGGTCATGCAGCAGATTGTGACGACAAAACTCGTTGAACAGGAGGCTAAGCGCATCGGATTGTTCGTCTCTCCTGTGGAATTGCGCAAAGTGATTGAGACCTATGAGCTCTTTCAGAAGGACGGACGCTTTGATGCGGAAACCTACCGATCTATTTTGTCGGCTCAGGGAGAGAATCCGGGGCGCTTTGAAGCCCAGCTGGCCTCCGGTTTGCTGATATCGAAGCTATGGCGGACGCTTTTCGCCGGATCGGGGATGCCGGATCCGGAATTGCGGATGCTGTATATGTTCGACAGTGAACGCCGCGACGCTGAAACAGTTCTTTTTTCAAAAGATGAGTTTCTATCTGGCGTTGCCGTTTCAGAAGAATCGGCAAAGCAGTATTACGATAAGCACAGCGCGGACTTTTCTGTTCCGCCCATGGCTGAAGTGGATTATCTGACGATCAGTGCAGCGGAAACGTCACGTCCCGATTTGGTTTCTGATGAAACAGTGAAAAACTGGTACGAACGGAATGCGGATCGGTATCGGACAGAAGAAAGGGTGCACGCCCGTCATATTCTGATTCGCCTTGATGCCGATGCCGGATCTGAGGCGGAGTCTGCTGCCGAATCCGTACTGAATCAGGCGCGGAAGCGTCTTTCCTCCGGGGAAGCCTTTGCTGCGGTTGCCGCAGATTTGTCTCAGGACGGGAGCGCGGCACAGGGAGGCGACCTCGGATGGTTTACAAGAGATCGCATGGTGAAGCCTTTTGCGGATGCGGCGTTTGCCCTGAAACCCGGTGAGCTGTCGGGCCCAGTTCGGACGCAATTCGGGCTGCATCTGATTTTATGCGAAGAACGTGCAGAAGCGGGGATTACGCCTTTTGATGAAGTGAAAGAATCCATTCGCCGACGCATTGCGGAGGATGAAGCCAGAGGAACGCTTCAGGATATTTTGGAAAAGATCCAGGTTCGGGTGATAGGCGGAGCTTCTCTGGAAGAAGCTGGGGCTGAACAGCATCTTCAGGTCAGGAATACAGGGAGCATTCCGGCATCTTCCCTGGCATCCGCGTTGGAAATCAAGCCTGAAAATGCGAATATGCTGCTTTCTGTGACTCCAGGTACTGTTCTGGATACTCCGTTTCTGACCAAAACAGGCTATCTGATTGTCCGGCTTAAAAGCCGTACAGAACAGTCTGTAAAGCCGTTTGCCGAGGTAAAAGGGCAGATTGAAGAGCAGCTGCGCGAATCGGCTGCACTGAAAATGGCTTTCGAGGCGGCGGTTAAGGCAAGGGGGTCTTTTAAGGACAACAGACTTCCGGCATCGCTGAAAAAACGCGTGGTGCAGACAAAGGATGTGGCTCGTGACGGAGAAATTTCCGGAGTCGGCGTGCTTCCTGCCGTAACCCGTGCGCTTTTCGCAGCTCCTGTGGGCACATGGCTTGAAAAACCTCTGGAAACACCGAACGGAGCCTTGCTGCTGCGGGCTGTTTCGGTTTCCGTTCCGTCTGAGGAAGATTGGAACGCCGCCGCGCCTCAGCTTAGAGAGGCGGTGCAATCGGACAAGGCGGAGCAGATGTTCGGCATTTTTCTGTCCATGCTTCATGCTCAGGCGGATATTCGCGTAAAAAACAACAAAGCTCTTGAAGAGTAGTCAGGGAAACGCCTCTTTTTCCGGAAGAGGCGTGGAACGCCTGATAAGGATGGAAAAGGCACGGATACTCCCACAAGCAGGAGTTTCGTGCCTTTTCCATCCTTGAAAATGTCAATGTGTTTGAGGGGTGGAATGCCATATGGCGGAACATTCAGATGAAACAGTTGCATTGGGGCAGGATCCCGTTGGTTCTCTGGTGCTGAAGTATTCGCTGCCTGCTATTGCCGGCATGGTGGCCGTGTCGCTGTATAATGTGATTGACAGCATTTTTATCGGCCGCGGTATCGGAGATCTGGGCATTGTCGGCGTCGCTCTGGCCTTTCCTCTAATGAATCTTGGGGCTGCAGTCGGTACGCTGGTAGGAATCGGAGGGGCGTCTGTCAGCTCGATTCGTCTTGGCGAGGGCAGTCCTGAAGAGGCCAGAAATGTTCTTGGCAATGTCACTGTGCTCAATATTCTATTCGGTTTGATCTTCGGTTTGCTGGAGCTGCTTGTTCTGGACGACATGCTGTCCCTGTTCGGTGCCAGTGAGGAAACGCTTCCGTATGCCAGAGATTTTATTCTTATACAGATATTCGGCCTTCCGGTAACATACACCTTTTTCAATTTGTCCCACCTTATCCGGGCTACAGGCTATCCGTATCGGGCAATGTCCGTCCTGCTGCTTTCTGTTGCAGTGAATATTGTTCTGGCGCCTCTGTTCATTTTTGTTTTCAAATGGGGTATGGTGGGTGCCGGCGCCGCAACGGTGCTTTCCCAATTCTGCGGTGTTCTTCGCTGTGTGCTGCATTTTGCGGGATCCCTGCCTGTTGTGCGTTTTAAACGGGGCATTTTCCGGTTGCGTCAGGATATTTTCATCGGCATTATTTCTATCGGCATGGCACCGTTTTTTGTTAATCTGTGCGGATGCGCCGTTGTCGCCGTGATCAATTCCGCTATCAAAAATTACAGCGGAGATTTGGAAATAGGCGCGTTTGGCATCATCAATCGAATTCATTTTCTGTTTTTGATGATTGTTCTGGGGCTGTCCTATGGCCTTCAGCCCATTATCGGATACAATTTCGGTGCAAAAAAGCTGGATCGCATGTTTCATGCGCTGAAGCTGGGTCTGATTGCCGGCACGATAATTATGACCTTCGGCTTTATCCTCGGGGTATTTCTGCCACGGCAGATTTCTGGCATGTTTACCGAACCCGGCGTCCTGCTTGAGGCTGCGGTGAATGGGCTGCGTCTTGGATCGCTGATGTTTCCTCTGGTCGGAATCCAGATTGTGCTGGCGAATTTTTTTCAAGCCGTTGGCAGCGCGTATTTGGCGATGTTTCTTTCGGTTTTGCGGCAGATGGGCTTTCTTGTACCCTGTCTGCTGATTCTGCCCAGGTATTTTGGGGTTGACGGAATCTGGTACAGCCTTCCGGCTTCGGATTTTTTGGCTACTGTCGTGGTTCTGGGTCTGTTCCTGCTGTGGCAGAAAAAGACTCTTAGGAGGTCATGAATGTTTTTTTTTATAGCGGCAATAGGAATTCTGACGCTTGCGGCAGCGGCCTGTGGAATTTCGGCACTTTTGCGTCCGGCATCTCCGGCGTTTCACCTTGTTCCAAAATTCGGTTCACTTGCCATAGCTGCCGGATGCGCCTTTGGCCTGGCATCATTGTGTTTTGGCTGGAATGCTCAGGAAAGTTGCGGCATGCCATGGGGTCTGCCTTTTGGCAGCTTTCGAATTGGACTGGATCCGTTGAGTCGGATTTTTTTGATTCCGGTTTTCGGTCTCGGTCTGGTTTGTGCGTTTTCCGGCCGTATCGCTTTTCGGCATGAGGATTCCAGGGAGCACAGTCTTGGCATTCATTGGATGTTCTATGCTCTGCTGATTTTAGGCATGGCATTGGTGATGACATCCCGGGATCTGATATTATTCCTGATATCCTGGGAAATCATGTCGGTTTCTCCGTTTTTCCTTATTGATTTTGATGATGAAAAGGCCGCAGTGCGCAGAGCGTCCTGGATTTATCTGACAGCTGCGCATCTTGGAGCTGTGTTTCTGATCGCATTCTTTGCTCTGCTGTGGCAGGCTTCGGGATCGACATCGTTTACAGATTTGTCTCAGTTTGAGCCCGGACCGGTTTTAAAAATGGTTCTGGCGGCACTTTCCCTGATCGGATTCGGTGCAAAAGCCGGACTGTTTCCCATGCATGTCTGGCTTCCTGAAGCGCATCCCGCCGCGCCGAGTCATGTCTCAGCACTTCTGTCCGGTGCCATGATTAATGCTGGTTTGTACGGTCTGCTTCGTTCCCTGGACTTTCTGGGAGCATCGCTGCCGATCTGGAGCGGCTGGATTTTGCTCGGACTGGGCTTGACGACAGCGCTCTGCGGCATCTTTAAAGCTTCGGCACAGTCGAATCTGAAGAAAATGCTGGCGTATTCCAGTGTTGAAAATATGGGCATCATGCTGATTGGTGCAGCCTGCGGCCTGATAGGCTCTTTGTCTGGAAATATTTCCATTGCCGTGCTCGGCATGTCGGCTTCGCTGTTCCATATGCTGAATCATGCGGTGTTCAAAGGTCTTCTTTTCCTGTGTGCCGGAGAGGTTCTGCATGCCGCAGGGACAGTTCGCATGGATCTGCTCGGCGGTCTGCAGAAGCAGATGCCGCTGGTGAGCGGACTGTTCCTGATTGGTTCGATGTCCATCGCCTGTCTTCCTCCTTTTAACGGCTTCTGCGGTGAACTGGTGCTGGCATTGACGATGGTTCAGGGCTCTGAGCTTCCGGGAGTAGGACAGCAGATTGGTCTGCTGGGAGCTCTGATTGGCGTGGCTTTGGTTGGCGGCATGGCCGTTGTGACATTCGTGAAAGCCTACGGATCCGTTTTTCAGGGAATGCCTCGTTCCTCCTTTGCGGAGAATCTTGAAGAACACGGCGGACTGCTCACTGTTTGGCCTCTTCTGATCCCCGCAGCTTTGTGCGTGTTCGGAGGACTGTATGCGGAAGCGCCGTTTCATTTGACGAAGGGAGCTGTTATGCAGCTGATTCCTTTGGGGGCGGCTCAGCTGGCTGAAGCGGAAGTCAGTCTTTCTGTCGTATCAGAGGCTCTGCGTTATGTTTCGTGGTTTGGTGTGCTGCTTATTGTTGTTGTAGCGGTGCTTTCCGTCGTGCGCTGGCTTCTCGTGCGGGGGCGCGTGCAGTCCGGAGCCGTTTGGGGCTGCGGATATCAGTACGGAACATCACGCATTCAGTATACGGATATTTCCTTTGTCAATCCCGCATCCTGGGTTTTTTCGCCTTTGATGGGGTTGAAGAGGAAGGAGCATCTTGCGGGCAGGGAAGCTCTGTTTCCTGCCGGAGAAACCTGTGAAATTGAAGCTGAAGATCGCTTGAGAATGCGGTTGTACGCGCCGCTTTTTGAACGTATTGCCGATGTGGCAGAACGGTTGAAAATTTTGCAGCACGGACGGATCCATCTGTACATTCTCTATATTCTGGCCACGGTAGTCGTTCTGCTAATCTGGGGGTTGCACGAGTGAACGAAGTGATGATGTACGGTGTGCAGCAGCTGCTTGCCCTCATGCTGGCACCATTGATGATCGGCGTTATCGCCAGAGTCAAGGCAAAGGTGGCGGGACGGCATGGCCGGCCGCTTTTGCAGATGTATTTTGATCTTGCCAAGCTTTTGCGAAAAGGCGAAGTGATCGGAACAGTCACCGGTCCGATGTTTCGCATCGGTCCGGCTGTTTCCCTGGCTTCCGTCCTGTGCGCCATGCTGTTTTTGCCGCTGGGCGGCGTTGCTTCTCCTGTCGCTTTTCAGGGCGACTGCATTATGGCAGCGTATCTGCTTGGAGTCGGACGGTTTGCCATGATGGCTTCGTCTCTGGATACGGGATCGCCTTTTGAAGGGATGGGCACGAGCCGCGAGGCATTTTTTTCGGCTTTGTGCGAACCGGTTCTGTTCCTCTGCTTCCTGACCATGTTCGGAGCGGCTTCCTCTATGGGATCGGCGACAGATCTTTCACTGACCGGCATGTTCCATGGTGCTCCGGCTTTCGCCTGGGTGCTGAATCGTGTGGAGCTGCTTCTCATCCCGGCGGTGCTGTTCATTATCCTGCTTGTGGAAAACTGCCGTATTCCGGCCGATGATCCCAATACGCATCTGGAGCTGACGATGATTCATGAAGTCATGATACTGGATCATTCCGGGCCTTCTCTGGCATTCATTCTGTATGGCTCGGCCTTAAAGCTCTGGTTTTTTGCCGCGCTTCTCGCAGGGCTGGTTGTGCCGGATGTTCCTTTCTGGACGAGAACGGGAGTTTATCTTGGCGTCGTATTCGGCATAGCCGTGGCTGTCGGCATCGTGGAATCTGTGATGGCTCGTCTTCGCCTCATCTATGTTCCGCATCTGATTTGCGGAGCGGGGATGTTTGCGGCTTTTGCTCTGGTTCTGACCCTTGCGAGATAGAACGGAGAACTAGGAATGATGACGATAGATTTTTTTCAGGCTTTTTTGGTTCTTCTGCTGCTGAATAATCTGGGGCTGCTCTGGTTCAGTCGCCTGCCTTCTCTGGTAGCTCTCATTGCAATTCAGGGAATGCTGCTTGCCGGGTTGCTGATGACGATTGGATCGAACGCAACATATCTGCTGGTTCTCGGTACAGCCGTCCTGTTGATCAAGGGCATCGGTCTGCCGATTCTTCTGCTGCGCACGCTGCGGCGCGTCGCGATTGGTTCCAGCTGCTTTCCGCGTCTGAGCTATGCCTGGATGGTTTTGTTGGGACTTGCGGGGCTGTGTTTTTCTCTGTGGATGGAAATGCGCTTGCCCATCGATCACGATCTTTTCCCTCCGCTTCTGCTTCCGGCCGCGCTGACAACGCTGTTTTCCGGATTGATTATGGTCGTATGCCGAACCAAGGCCATGTCGCAGGTCATCGGGTATATGGCTGCGGAAAACGGCATTTTTCTGATTGGTATTCCGCTGATGACAGAAGGCGGCGCATGGTTTGAACTGAGCATCCTGCTGGATGTGTTTGTTGCCGTTTTTGTCATGGGCATTGCTATCCACCATATCAGCAGTACGTTCGAATCGACAGATGTCGGGCGTTTCTGCAGCCTCAGGGATTAGTCTCATGCTTTTGAATCTTTTGCTTTTCTTCCCTGTTTTTGCGGGAACGCTCATCCTGCTCGTTGACAATGTATTCTTTTCGCGAGTCTGTCTGGGGGTTACGGCGGGTGTTCATGTCGTACTGACAGCGGCGGCTCTGGTCTGCGATGCGTACGGCATCAGGCTTTCAGCCCTGGGCGGTCTTCTCAATCCTGATGCGCTTGGACTTCTGTTCCTGGCCATAGCAAGTCTGCTGTTTGCCGCTGCGACGGTGTATGGCATTGATTACCTGCGTCGTGAGGCGATGGGACAGCAGAAGCGACGTGATATTCAAGGCGGTCAGGTTTTCACCAACGCTCCGGAACGTCGTTTTTCAGCCTGCTTGTGTATCTTTCTGGCGGCCATGACGCTGGTAACGCTGACGCCGCATTTCGGTGCCCTTTGGGTCGGTATTGAGGTCACGACATTATCCAGCGCGCCGCTGATTTATTTTCACAGACATCGGCATTCTATGGAAGCGACCTGGAAATATCTGATGATCTGTTCCGTCGGCATCGCTCTGGCTCTTCTCGGCAATATCCTAATGTCCGTAGCTTTTTATGCTCCGGGATCCGGAGGCGAAGAGGGAATGAATCAGGTCGCGCTGTTTATGCAGCGTGCCGCTGAAGTCTGCGCAAGTCCGGACAATTACGCCGTGCCGTGGCTGAAAGCTTCCTTTATTTTCCTTCTGGTTGGATATGGCACGAAAATGGGGCTGGCTCCGCTTCATAACTGGCTTCCAGATGCGCACAGTCAGGCTCCTTCACTGGTTTCGGCGCTGCTTTCCGGAGCGTTGCTGAACTGTGCCTTTCTCGGCATCCTTCGAGGCTACCAGGTCATGGCCGCAGCGGGTCTGGGAGAATTTAGCGCGCGTCTGCTTGTCTTCTTCGGTCTGGTTTCGCTGGGCATTGCCGCCGCGTTCATCATTGGCCAGCGCCATTACAAGCGTCTTCTGGCCTATTCGAGCATTGAGCATATGGGCATTCTGGCTCTCGGCGTGGGAATTGGCGGTTCAGCCGTTTTTGGCGCACTGTTTCATGCAATCTGTCATTCTCTGACAAAGTGCATGCTTTTTCTGCTGGCCGGAAATATTCTGGATCGGTATAAAACCTACAGCTGCGGTGAAATTTACGGAATGCGACGCGTTATGCCCTTGACGGCAGCTCTGTGGGTCGGCGGTTTCCTGGCGATTGTTGGTTCGCCTCCGTTCGGTCTTTTTTTCAGTGAGCTGACTATTCTGAAAGGTATTTTCGAGTCGGGTGGCTTTCTGATTGCCGTCCTGTATTCTGCGGCTCTGGCCATTATTTTTATCGGCATGTCAGTTCCTGTACTGCGCATGGTGCAGGGGACTCGGCCGGAGGGCATGACTTCGGAACCTGAACCGCTGGCAAGCATCGTGCCGCCTTTGATTTTGGGCTGTCTTTGTTTGATGATGGGCGTCTACACGCCGGCATGGCTGACGGATTTTCTCGGCCGTGGCGCAGGTCTGCTGGGAGGATAACTGATGAATTTTTCCTATACGGAGAGCGTTTCTCTTCGAGATATCGAAACGCTTCGTCCTCAGCTTTTTGCCGAACGACTGCTTTTTCTGATCGGAAGAGGATGGCGCGTGATGTCTCTGTTCGGCATTCCGGCTTCGTCTGGTGTCGCGCTCTTTGCGGTTCTGGCTGACGATGCGAACCATCAGCTCACTGCAGTGCGCAGCGAGCCTGTCTTCCGGCATTTTGAGTCCATGACACCGTCCTGTCCTCAGCTGCATCTGTTTGAAAGGGAACTTCATGAAAATTGGGGCCTTGTGCCTGAAGGACATCCATGGCTGAAGCCTGTACGCTTTTGCGGCAGATTTGATCAGCCCGGTTCACGTCCAGGTCCCGGAGAAACGAGCTATTATCGGATTGAAGGCAGCGAAGTTCATGAGGTGGCGGTAGGGCCGGTACATGCGGGCGTCATCGAGCCCGGGCATTTCCGCTTTCAATGCTGCGGAGAAGAGGTGATGCATCTGGAAATTCAGCTTGGATTCCAGCACCGCGGCATCGAAAAAATGATGCGTTCTGCATCGCCTGTTCGGAGCCTGCTTCTGGCAGAAAATGCGGCGGGTGATTCCTCTGTGGCGCATGCTTCGGCGTACAGTTCCATGCTTGAGCGTCTGAGCGGGGTTTCTCTTCCTATTCGAGCCCGTCTTGTACGGCGTATCGCTTTGGAGCTGGAGCGGCTCGCCAACCATACCGGAGATTTGGGAGCCATTGGGGGCGATACCGGATTTCTGCCCACGGCATCGTGGAATGGTCGGATCCGCGGGGATTTCCTGAATCTGACCGGATCGATCTGCGGCAACCGTTTCGGCAGGGGGATTGTCTGCCCTGGCGGCGTACTGCGGGATCTGAATCCGGCGGAGTGCGAGGATATGATGGCGCGTCTCCGCGCCGCCTACCGTGATGTCCGTGGATCGGTAGATGTCATGCTTCGGTCTCCGACGGTTTTGGCCAGACTGCGCCATACTGGGCGCGTGTCCCGCAGCGTCGCGGAACGTCTCGGTCTGGTCGGTATGGCCGCGCGGGCTTCCGGACTGTGCCGGGATTCCCGCTTTGGCTTTCCGGCTGATCCGGAAGATACGGACAACCGCATCGTCATGCGTACGGAAACCTCTGGTGATGTCATGGCGCGCACTGCGGTGCGCAGCGCAGAGCTTGACGATTCCGCTTTGCAGGCTGAAGCAGATTTGCACCGTCTTCAGGCCTGTTCTTCCGGCACAATTCGCATGCCGGTGACGCCTCTCAAACCGCTGGCTCTGGCCGTCGGTATTGCGGAAGGCTGGCGCGGCGAAGTGTGCTATATCGGCATAACGGATGCGGAAGGGCGTTTGGAACACTGCAAAATTACAGACCCCTCATTTCATAACTGGATGGGGCTGGCCATGGCCTTGCGTGGAGAGCAGATTTCGGATTTTCCGCTGTGCAATAAAAGCTTCAACCTGTCCTACTGCGGACATGATCTGTAGGCATATCGCCATGTTTGATATTTTTCTTGAACGCCTGCATCAGGGCTACAGAACGCTGGATTATCCGAATAAATTGCCACCCATGTCGCCGAGGTTTCGAGGGTTGCCTGTTCTGGCAGATGTCGACTGCGGAGACTGCCGGCTCTGCACCGAAAACTGTCCCTCCGGGGCTGTGTGCAGAAACGGCAGGGGAATTCAGCTGGATATGGGAAAATGTCTGTTCTGCGGTGCCTGTGCCCATATCTGTCCAAAAAAGGCTGTGACTTTCACAACAGAGCATCGGCTGGCCGTATACCGCAGAGAGGATTTGATTCTCGTTTCCGGTCAGGAACGAAAGATTCATGATTCCGTCAGGGATCTGCGCTTCTTCCGCCGCTCTCTGAAACTGCGCGAGGTCAGTGCCGGGGGTTGCAATGCCTGCGAAGCGGATACGAATGTGCTGGGAACGCTGAGCTATGATCTGGGGCATTTCGGCATTGATTTCGTCGCTTCTCCGCGTCATGCCGACGGTCTGGTCGTCACCGGTCCGGTGACAGAAAATATGCGGCTTGCCCTGATTGATACCTGGGCGGCTGTTCCGGAACCGAAAGTTGTAATCGCCGTGGGAGCCTGCGCTATTTCCGGCGGGCTCTTCGCCGACGGCGGAGACGGATGCCTGGGCGTGGGAGCGCATATCCCCGTCGATGTTTTTGTGCCGGGATGCCCTCCTAACCCGTGGACGATTTTGGACGGACTGCTTTGCGCCGGAAGAAAAAAGCCGTTCGGGTTTGATCCGGCAAGGAAATAAGCCTGTTCTAACAAGATTGCAGAAGGCCGCATTGTGAAGAAATTTTCATGATGCGGCCTTCTGCGTTGTGGCTGATGAAGAGAAAGAGAGTAGGAAACTAGTTGCTCAAAGCAGATCCGGAACGTTGCCTGAACGTCAAAAGTTTGTCCCGGTAGTATTCGTATTGCTTCTTCCGTGCCTCAATCTCGGCGGGAAGACCGCTGGTGAGGTCGTTACACAGAGCGTCAAAGCGGTCTAGGATAGCCACAATGCGTTCCTGCTCTTCCAGCGGGGGAACGGGAACGGGATAATTGTCTAACATTCTCCTTCTGATTGATGTCACAGAAGCGTGGACTGCGTTTCGTGTGATATAAGAAAAAAAAGTGTTTTTCATATAGTAGAAGAAATATTTGGGAAGGATATTTTGGGCTGTAATATGAATGCGATAGGCTCTCTGATGAAGAGCATACTTTCCTTCTATATAGTGGAAAACCTTGCCAACCCCAACGCCATCACCGGCGGTAATAATTGCCGTTTCATCATATTCCCAAGTATCTTTTTTTCGCACTTCTTGTGAACGAACAAAGAAGGGATATTCTCCATCTTCTGTTTCTTCATTAGTATTGCTACTTCCAGTTCCAATATCTGCGATATCTCCCAGCGGAACGATCGTATTCATATCGCCTAAGAAAAGATGTTCTGTATAATATTGATATTGTTGCTTTCTTTTGGTAAGTTCGGCGGTAAGTTCGGCGGTAAGTTCGGCGGTAAGTTCGGCGGTAAGTTCGGCGAAATTATCTAATATCCTCACTATCTCTTCTTGGACGGGAAGAGGTGGAACGGGGATTTTGATTTCTTTTATTGAAGGAACGCTTGAATGAACGACCTTACTTTTGACTTTTCCTTTACTTTTTTGTTCCTGTGCTGAACTCGTAGAAAGAGCGTATCCCATATACTTTGGGTTTTGCGTGTGCTTCATAACGACGATATCACCGCCAGCGAGACACTTTTCCTTTCCAATATACACGCACGATTTGGCAATATCCTCAACCTTTTCACCTGTGATAGCAAAAAGGATGTCGCCATATTCAAAATATTTTTTGCTGGGAATTATGCTTTCGTCAGTGAATGACACACACTCTTCAAACCATACACCATAAGTCGTATAGATTTCACCATATCTTACACAGGGGGTTCCACTCTCACGGACTTGGTCTCTGGTGATACCTGAACCTCGGAAAATATCAGTCGCAAGTTCTCCCAGAGTTTTAGACTCCACCCCATTCGGGCAGAGTTCGGCGATAAGTTCTTCAAGTCGGCTCATTTTGAATTCCGTACCTGTCGTTGCAATGAAAATGCCGGAATAACAATCATGATGGATTTTGCGCATAACAGAAGAGCTTCGGATTGCTCCGAAGCTCTTCATTGCATTCTGGTGCGGCTGGAGAGATTCGAACTCCCGGCCTACAGGTTCGTAGCCTGTTGCTCTATCCAGCTGGGCCACAGCCGCACACAAGAGAAACTTTTAGTCGCGAACCCCAAAAAGGTCAAGCTTTTTTTTTCTGCTATGCGGATTTTTTTGCGTGAACGATTTCATATAGGGAAAGCGCAGCCCGGTTCAGAATAAGTGAGACATTGGGGCCGGTTTGACTCAGTGCTCTGATGGATTCTTCAAGGAGTTCGTAAGCTTTCCTGTTTCCTATGGCGTTGAACACGCCGAACATTTTTTCCAAATCCGTTGTGCGGTGTCCGGAAAGTGCGGAAGATTGCGCAGACATGAGGGATGCAAAAAGTGATGAGGCGGAGCCCGCAGAGATTTTTGATCCCGTCAGGCTGAACCAGCCCTGACCGGTGCGGAGAAAACTGATCAGCTCTTTTTCCATTTCTTCCTGTCCGGGGAAGGGATCCTGCTTGTTCCAGGGAAGAGTCAGACTCCAGCTTCGGGAAATGAAAGTTGGAAGCAGCTGGCTTTTCAGCGGCGCAAGCAGGAGAAAAACAGCTTCGTAGCGAGGCTCTTCCATGGTTTTTAGCAGCACATGAGGGGTATCGGCACTCATTTTCTGCGCTTCAGCGAACAGAATCACTCTTTTCCCGGAACCATGGGGCTTCTGTCCCAGAGATCCAAGTACGCTGCGCACGGCATCGATTTTGATGTTTTCCCGGCTGCCGTCCAGAAAAATGAGATCGGCAAACGATCTGGCGGCAATCTGAAGACAGGTGCGGCATTGAAGGCAGGGTTCGGTTTCGCCGTGAGATACGCAGTTCAGCAGCGCGGCATACCAGAGACCCAGTGAAAGCCGTTGGCTTCTGGTTCCGCCGTCGATAATCAGAACTCTTGGAGGCCATGGAGCCGCCTTGAGAAGTTCTGTCCGGTAGCGGGCGAATTCCGGACGCACGGCCTCGGAGAAAGATACGGAAGCCTCTTCTGGGGTACGGTATTCTGCTTCGGTTTCGATCATGCTTCGTTTGCCTTTTCCTGAGGATGGATTTCTGTGCCGCGGGATTCCGGAGGCACGGCGCACAATGCATCGATAGCTCTGATGTAGGTTTCATGGCATCCGAGATAAAAGGCCAGTGGCTTTGCAAAATTGGGTCCGAGCAGCCCGTCGACAAAGACGAGGCTGACTTCACGAACCTGCATGAGGATGTGCTGAGAACCGGCCAGAACCTGCTTTTCTTCCGGGAGCATGGAAGAGACGATCTTGCGCAGCGTTTGCTGGGAACAGGGCTGGTACATCCAGAAATACATCATGTCCAGCGCATTGATCATCAAAGCCAGATACAGGGGGCGCGCCGTATTGCGGATAAGAGGAGCGACTTTTCCAGGTTTGGAAAGGAGATCGAGGATATCGCGATCTGGAAAGAGAAGTTCCAGCTTTTCATAGCACTCCATAATCAGATTCAGCTTTGTCCGATAGTCCCAGCGGCGCAGGCGGAAGTTGTTTGCCATATCTGCGAATCCTTCGATGATGCCTGCCACAGTATCGGATGCCGCCTTGGAGACGATGGCTGCTCCAGGGCCGGCAATGGCAAGCGGATCGATATCCGTAATCAGAGGAAGAAGCAGAATCATCAGTTCGTTGTAAAGCACGGATACGGGAATAGCGAGAATGGTGCGAAAGATGTTGCCGATGATAGCTGCACGGGGAAAGCCCCGATAGATATTATGGGCGCAGATATAGAAGCTGTTGGCGATGGAAATGACGGTAAAGACGAAAATTGGCGCATTTGCGACTGTCAGTCCGCAGACTTGCTCCAGCAGAAGAATGCGGATGAGCCATTCCAGCAACACAACGGAAAGCCCCGTATACATGAGGGAATCGCAGATCCTGCCCCAGCTGACATAATTGCGCCATCGGAGCAGCGATCCTTTTTTGAAGCCTCCTCCGGCAAGCACCATCTGCACAACATTGCGCCCCCCTGTGATGGCAAACCAGATAACTGCGCCAAACCAGGCAAGAAGAGGGGAATCCTGCGTATACAGGAAGGTGAGCATTGCGGGAATAAAGCCAATGAAAATTTTTGCCCAATTTGCCAGACCCGTATTGAGATATTCAAACCCCGGCCAGAGTCCCCTTCGATTTCGGATGGCGTTCTGCTCTTCATCCCGGCTGTTGGACATTCCGCCCATCGTGATGAGGTTGCCGTCTTTTTCGCAGAAACGGGTATTGGCATCGCGCGTGCGCCATTCCGAATAGCGGGGCATGCCAAGATGCTGAAATCCCCAGATATGGCGCAGCATACGGAAGATAAATCCTCTGATGACACCTTCGTTTTTCGGCTCCAGATAGGTTTCCCGGTAGCTGAGGCCGAGATGAATGGGAAGATGAATCAGACGGAACTGATCCTTGCGCCGGATTTCCTTGCGGGCATTTGAGGGCAGAGTAGCCGGTACGGCGAGACCCATACCGTAGCGCGTGCCGAGATGGCTGGTTGAATCTGTTCCGACCCTGCCTCTGAGCGGCCTGTCCTTATAAGGTGCTGTCAGGCGGGGAATGTCGCGCAGAATTGCCGTAAAGCGGGCTCTGCGGCAACGGGCATCTTCGGAGTTCATCTCAGGAGACTGGAGAATAGAGCGGATGATCTGTTTGATGTGCGGCGCATTGCCTTCATTGATGGCGATCTGCAGCTCGTTGATTTCCCGAAGACAGTCGAGATGTCCTTCCTGCCATTCCTTGAGATTGAAGATCTCCAGATGCGTGATCAGACCCCGGCAGTCCCAGAGAAGTTCCAGTACATCCGCCTGGGAAAGGCGGGATAGCTGAAGGCTGATGCGGTAGCCGCTGCGCAGGGAAACGAGCAGATTCAGCAAATCATAAGGCTGTTCCCGCAGAAGCGGCGGGAGATCGGATGCGTCCGGTGAGTTGGTCGATTCCAGTTCGGGGTTGCATTCGGGATTCAGCCATTTTTCGAGGATGATTTCCGGCGTTAAGCCGGAAAGGCGGTTGAGCAGCGCCTCATCAATATCGATACATTTAGATACGCTTGCGCTGTCATCCTGGTGTTCGAGATGCCTCTTGAGAGCTGCGGCTATTTTCATGTTGATAAATTCCGCCAGATGCAGATAGGACACCTGCCCGGTATGGACGAAGGCCAGAAATTCATTCACATCAAGCGGCGGAAAATCGACGTCAAGATCTGCGGCAATATCAGGGCGATATTTACGATTCCAGAGATGCAGCGTATCGAGGATATGGCTTTGCAGCCACAAGGAAATTTCCCTGCCGAGATTCATCAGATCTCGTACGGACGGTTCTGACAAAAACTGAATGACGGATGTCGTGTCGGAAAATCCGCGCGGTACCCAGGTAAAGCGGATGAAGCGGCCGCGAAACGGTGCCTGAAATTCGATGCCGATGCGTACGCTTATGCCCATGATTTCCGCCGCCAGCATCAGTTCCCGGGCTGCGGGTGGGTCAATATAGTTGAAGTAAACGACGGTTAGATAACGGATACCTTTAATCCAGGCGTCCATAATCAGATGCGTGGGCGTTTTGCGTCCTTTGGTGTTGGAATCATGCACATGGTGATCCATGGTGAGCTGGTTCCATTCTTCGGGCATTTCCAGCAGATGATGGCGGCGCAGCAGCGAGCGGATGAGTCGGGGATTGCCTGAAATTGCTCTGCGGAAATCGTGAACAAGGCGAAGCTGCACTTTTTCGCTCTGCCTGGCTCGGACAACTTCCTTCATTATTTGAATAAGTACCCTGGCTGTATTGATTCGGAACGTTGTGCGGGCACTGTGCATGACTTCGTCGCGCAGGATGCGCAGGGCATCAAGACGATCTTCAGCCTTGCCGTCTGAAAGGCGGCCGAGCAGGTTGATCACCGCATACGCCATGCGGCTTTCATGACTGGTTGCCAGTTCAACAATGCCATGCGGGTGAAGATTGCCGTTGCTGATATCGGTATCTGTCTGTTCTGCCGGGCCGCAATCAATGCGCTCATTGATGGCTTTCAGGAGCACTCTGTCATCATGATCAAAAAAAATATTCATCCGTATATCGCACTTTCTGCTTGAAAATCCAGACCGGAGTTCCGGTTTGCTTATCTAATTATGGATATAATCCATATTGCAATATATCTATTCGATCCGGATTCTTTGTGTCAAGGAAAGCTTTTTGGGGAAAGAGCTCGAAAAATAAAGAAAAAAGCATTGACTAAAAAAGACAGAAAAGGCAATGAAGATAAACAATCTGTACGGTTTTTCACAAGCTGTTGATCCGTATGGTGTGAAATTATCTCAGAGAGGTTTATATGGCCAAGTCCATTTATGTCGGGAATCTTCCCTGGTCTGCTACCGAGGATCAGGTCAGGGAGCTTTTTGCTGAATACGGTGAGGTAACCTCCGTAAAGCTCATCAATGATCGCGAAACAGGTCGTGCTCGCGGATTCGGTTTTGTAGAAATGGAAGATCCCGGTGCGACAGCCGCTATTGAAGCACTCGACAATGCTGTTTTCGGCGGCCGTACGCTTCGTGTGAATGAAGCCAAGCCTCGTGCGCCCCGTCCTCCCCGCGACTACTAGAGCGGAATTGCTTTTGCAAGCTGAGGCGTTCCTGAAGGAACGCCTTTTTTTGCGCCGGAATGTCGCATTGACAAACAAAAATGAGTTCTTACAATATTCGCGAACTGCCTGATTTTCATATTTTTCCTCATGCAGTCACTATACGGAGGGTCGTTTGAATCAGTTTACAAAAAATCTCATGCTGTGGGGAGTTATTTCTCTGGCCATGGTGCTCGTCTTCAATATGTTCGACGGAATGAAAGATCAGGATCATTCGGCCGTTTCGTACAGTGATTTTGTGCATCAGGCCAACGGGGGGACGATTGCCAGTGTGGTCGTTCAGGGACACTCCATTACGGCAACGACATCAGACGGCAAGACTTTTCAGGTGTATGCGCCGAACGATCCGGCGCTCATCGGCAAGCTCATAGCGCATAATGTCGAAGTAACTGTGAAGCCGCCGGAGGAAAGTCCCTGGTGGTATACGCTTCTGGTTTCATGGTTTCCCATGCTGCTGCTTATTGCTGTCTGGATTTATTTTTCCAGACAGATGCAGGGCGGCGCGGGCAAGGCCATGACATTCGGTCATTCCCGTGCGAAAATGCTGGATCCGGAAAAGGAAAAGGTAACGTTTGCGGATGTAGCCGGCGTAGATGAAGCGAAGGAAGAACTGACGGAAGTAGTGGATTTTCTGGCAAATCCGAAGAAATTCACCCGTCTCGGTGGAAGAATTCCGAAGGGGGTGCTGCTCGTCGGCCCTCCAGGTACAGGCAAGACGCTTCTGGCCAAGGCTGTAGCGGGAGAAGCCGGCGTTCCGTTCTTTTCCATTTCAGGATCGGATTTTGTGGAAATGTTTGTCGGCGTTGGAGCATCCCGCGTGCGGGATCTCTTCGTGCAGGGCAAGAAAAATGCGCCCTGTCTGATATTTATTGACGAAATTGACGCTGTCGGTCGGCGCCGCGGTGCCGGACTGGGAGGTGGACACGATGAAAGAGAACAGACTCTGAACCAGCTTTTGGTAGAAATGGATGGCTTTGAGTCGAATGAAGGCGTTATTCTGATCGCCGCTACCAACCGTCCCGATGTGCTGGATCCAGCGCTTCTGCGTCCTGGCCGTTTTGACCGTCAGGTAACGGTACCGACTCCGGATCTGAATGGGCGTCTGCATATTTTGCAGGTTCATACGCGGCGTACGCCTCTGGATGCCAGCGTCAATCTTGCCGTGATTGCCAGGGGAACTCCGGGATTTTCCGGAGCGGCTTTGGAAAATCTTGTCAATGAAGCGGCTCTCCAGGCCGCACGCAAGGAGCGCGAAAGACTGCTTCCAGAGGACTTTGAGTATGCCAAGGACAAGGTTCTGATGGGCAAAGAACGCCGCAGCCTCGTCCTTTCTGAAGAGGAAAAGCGCGTGACGGCTTATCATGAAGGCGGACATGCGCTGGTTGCGAAATTGCTGCCGGGAAGCGATCCAGTACATAAGGTAACGATTATTCCGCGAGGTCGAGCTTTGGGCGTGACGATGCAGCTGCCGGAAGAAGATCGTCATGGATACAGCAGAGATTATCTGAAAAACCGGCTCATGGTGCTTCTCGCAGGTCGGGTTGCGGAAGAAATTATTTTTAAATCGGTGACGACCGGTGCCGGCAATGATATTGAAAGAGCCACGTCTCTGGCGCGGAAAATGGTTTGTGAATGGGGCATGAGCGATGTGATTGGCCCGATGAACGTAGGCGAACAGGGAGAAGAGGTCTTTATCGGACGAGATTGGGGGCATGCCCGCAATTTCAGTGAAGAGACAGCCCGTATTGTGGATGCGGAAATCAAGAGCTTTCTGGATCGGGCGCGGGCAAAATGCCGGGAGCTGCTCGAAGAAAAGCTGGATGTACTCCATGCTGTAGCCAATGCTCTTCTGGAGCGTGAAACGCTGAGCGGCGAGGATATCGATCTTCTTGTTGAGGGAAAAAAACTGCCTTCTGCCGAATCATCTGCCGAATCGGGATCGGAAAAGACGAATCAGCAAAACGATGGCGATACCTTTTCACTTGATGACGGATCACAGAATAACCCGCAATCCGGGGAATAGGGCATGAGCGGCGAATGGATTGTCAGAAATGGCAGAATTCTGCGGCCTTCACCCTGCATGCTGGCCGGCATCGTGAACGTAACGCCTGATTCGTTTTCTGATGGTGGGCTATGGATTGATCCGGATCAGGCGGCTGAGCATGGCTGCAAGCTTCTGAACGACGGGGCGGATATGCTGGATTTCGGTGCGGAATCGACACGTCCCGGATCCGATCCCGTAACAGAACAGGAGGAAAAAAAACGGCTGATTCCAGCTTTGCGGGCGATGCGTCTGCGCTGTCCTGACGCCGTTCTGTCAGCAGATACTTGGCGTGCGGGGACGGCTGCAGCCGCTCTTGAAGAAGGGGTATCCGTTATCAACGATGTGTATGGCTGCTCTGATCCGGAAATGGCGGATGTTCTGGCACAGTATCGTCCGGGATATGTGCTGATGCACAGCGGAGGCGTGGCGAAAACCATGCAGGATAATCCTCAGTATGATGACGTCGTTGCCGAAGAGCTGCGTTTTTTTGAGAAAATGCTGAAGTATCTGGTGGGGGCTGGTCTGCCTGAAGATCGTATTGTCCTTGATCCGGGGTTTGGCTTCGGCAAAAATGCCGAGCATACGCGGGCTCTGTTCCTGGGGCTTGAAAAACTGATGGAATTGGGAAGGCCGCTTTACGTCGGCATTTCCAGAAAATCGTTTTTTCAGTTCATGTTTGGCTTGAAAATGCCGGACAGGGATCAGGCTACGGCCGTCTGTTCGGCTCTGATGGCCGCACGTGGCGTACCGTTCCACCGAGTGCATGATGTCTCTGCCTGCCGAACGGCACTTGACCTGGCAAAAGTCCTGACGCCGGGGATGTAACGGAGTCCGCATGTCGGAATGGTTTCCGGAACTTTCTTTTGTGAACTGGCGCGACGCACTGGATGTCGCGCTGGTGACTTTTTTGCTGTATAGGCTGTTCCTCTGGATTCACGGTACCCGCGTGGTATCCGCTCTTGCCGGGGTGCTCCTGCTGGTAGCGGTGTACTGCGCGTCGTATTATTTCGGCCTGTACACTATGATCTGGCTGCTGGACAATCTGTTTGATTCTCTGTTGCTCGTAATGGTTATCCTGTTTCATGAGGATATACGGCAATGGCTTTCCTCTTTCGGTTTGCTCTCCTTCCATTGGAATCGTCGCAGTTCTCTGAGCGATCGGATCATTGACGATCTCGTTTGGGTTTGCGGGCGTTGCGCCAGAGCGCATATCGGACTGCTTATCGTGATTGAGGGGCGACAGGCTCTCGGAGATATGATGCAGGGCGGAGTTGTGTTGGACGCGCAGATTTCACGGGAGCTGCTGATGACGATTTTCTTTCCGAAAACAGCCCTGCATGACGGAGCGGTCATTATTCGCAATGGGCGTATCTGTGCAGCGGGATGTATTCTGCCGTTGGCAAAAATGGCACATCAGCATTTCGGCACGCGTCATCGTGCAGCCCTCGGCGCAACAGAAGTCAGTGATGCCGTTGTGCTGGTCGTTTCCGAAGAGCGCGGTCAGATAAGTCTTGCAAGAGGAGGGCATCTGGCTGTGATGGATACTACCAAACAGCTGAAGGAGTCTCTCATTCATGCCTGTCAAAAATGATTTGCTGGTACGTTATGGCATTTATCCCCTGTTGGCTTTTCTTGGCGCGTTGATTCTGTGGTATACTGTCAATGCCGGAGAGCGGACGGAGCGTATTATAGAGATTGAACTGGCGTATCAGAATATTCCTGAGGGACTTGTTGTGACATCTGGTCAGATGCCCAGCGTCAGAATGCGTATTCGCGCTCCAAGAGAGCTCCTTCGCAGCCTGGGAAATCGGACATTGACGCATGCCATCAATTTGAGCGGCCTGCATCCGGGAGACAATGTCGTGCCGCTGACGTTTTCGGATTTTCGCAGCCTTCGCTATTATGAAGTCCTGGAAATTATTCCGGCGCGTCTTGATTTGCATGTTGAGAGAATTCGGGAAAAGGAAGTGCCGGTACGTGCTACTGTGCAGACATCTCCGCATATGGCTTCTTTTGTGTTGAAGGATACCTCAGTTATCCCGGATAAAATCCGTATTTCCGGTCCTTCCGGAGTCATAGAGGATGTCGATTCCCTTTTAGTATCTGTCCCTGCCGGTTTTGATCTCGGCTCACGGGATATTGATGAAAATCTGCCGGTTTCGGCTCCGTCGTCCGTCAAAATCACACCGCCTTTCGTGCATGTGAAGGGGAAAATTGAAATGCGGCGCCGTATCGTGACGCTTCAGCGGGATGTGATTCTGGAAAGTGAAAGCGATGTATTGGTCAGGCCTTCCAAGGTGACGCTGTCTGTTTCCGTGCCGTTAACGGCTTTAAAAGACAGTCTGTATCTGAGTCAGGTGCAGGTGTCCGTATCATTGGATGGTCTGTCCCGGGAAGAGATTGCCAAGGGAGTGCCTTTGCAGACAATTACCCCTCTGGGATGCAAGGTTTTGAAAATTATTCCCGAAAAGGCAGAGATTCTGCCGAGGGCGAAATAGGGAGAGCGCGGTTATGTCAAAGAATCTGTTCGGTACGGACGGCATGAGAGGTCGCGTCAATCTGTATCCCATGACGCCGGAAGTCGCGCTGCGGCTTGGACTGGCTGCAGGGATGCTGTACCGTTCTCATAAGCGCAGGGCGAGGGTCGTGATCGGCAAGGATACGCGGCTTTCCGGATACATGTTTGAGAACGCGCTGGCGGCCGGATTGCTGGCAGCTGGCATGGATGTTTTTCTTGTTGGTCCGCTGCCGACGCCTGCGGTCTCGTTTTTGACACGGAACATGCGTGCCGATCTCGGCGTCGTGATTTCCGCTTCGCACAATCCCTTTCATGACAATGGCATCAAGTTCTTCAGTGCCGACGGCTACAAGATCCCCGATGAAGTTGAAATGCGCATGAGCGAAATGGTTGTTGATATGGCGCATGAATGGGACTATCCCCAGCCGTCGGAGACGGGAAGAGCGTATAAAATCAACGATGCCCCGGGGCGTTATATCGTTTATCTGAAGAATACTTTTCCGCTGGATTTGTCTTTGGAAGGCATTCGCGTTGTGATTGACTGCGCCAATGGTGCCAACTACAAAGTCGCTCCTCTGGCACTGGAAGAACTTGGTGCCGAAGTTGTGCGCATCGGTACGGAACCGAACGGCACAAACATCAATTATCGGTGTGGTTCTCTTTTTCCTGAAACTGTTGCTGCAAAAGTAAGGGAAACGCGGGCAGATATTGGTTTGGCCCTGGATGGTGACGCCGATCGGCTGATCGTTGTTGATGAAAAAGGCAATATTCTGGATGGCGATCAGATTATGGCTATATGCGCTCTTGATTTGATGCAGCAGGGGCGTCTTCCGGGGAATCTGCTGGTTTCCACTGTCATGAGCAATATGGCTTTGGAAGTCTTCATGAAGGAGCATGGAGGCAATTTGATCCGGACGCCTGTTGGGGATCGCCATGTCGTGGAGGCGATGCGCCGGCATAATGCGCTGCTTGGCGGAGAGCAGTCAGGACATCTTGTTTTTCGGGAATACAGCACTACCGGAGATGGCCTGCTGGCCGCGCTTCAGCTTTTGCGGATTATGTGCCGGAAAAAGAGTCCTCTTTCTCAGCTCGCCGGGCTGCTTCAACCCTATCCGCAGGTGTTGATCAATGTGCGTGTTTCGCAGAAGCCTCCTATTGAGGAATGCCAGAGCGTGATGGATGCTGTGCGCAGGGTGGAAAAGGAGTTGGACGGCCGGGGTCGTGTTCTGCTGCGCTATTCCGGAACAGAACCTCTGTGCCGTGTGATGGTGGAAGGAGAAAACGCCGAGCATGTCAAAAAGCTTGCTGAAGATTTGGCAAAAATCGTTGAAAAGGCTTTATCGTAGGCGTGTTTGCGGATATTGAACTGCTTTCTCCGCCATACGGAACGCTGACTTATGCACTTCCTGCGTATTTTCCTGAGGGCATCTGGCATCTTGGAATGCGTGTTGCCGTTCCGGTTGGCACAGGGCCTTTGCGCGTCGGCATTTTGATGCGTCTGCACAATGACGAGCCTGATGGATTTATAGTCCGTCCAATTTTCTGGCCCTTAGAACATCAGTCGCTTTTTTCTGAAGCGACGCTGCAGATTTTGATGCAGCTTTCCCGGCGGCAGCTTGTCCCGTTTGGGCGTTTTTTGGAAAGCTTTCTGCCGAAGAGATTGCGTTCCACTGAAGCAGCTCTGAAGATCTGCAGTCCTGACGAGGGCGAAGAGAAAATTCCCTTCAGAGAGCTTCGCCAAAGAGATGAAGCACAGCTGTTTCGCGTTGGCAGATTGTGGGCGGATGGCTTCGCAGATTTTGAAAATTCCGGAAAGCATTCTGAAAAGATATTTTTTGAGGAAGCATTTTGGGCTGCTGTAAAACCAGATGATGAGACAGTGCTTTCCGCAAGGGCCGTGAAACAGCGGGCAATGTGGGAATATTTGCGGTCATCGGGCTATGCAAGCTTGAGCGAATTGAAACACCGGTTCGGATCTTCCTGCCGATCTGTGCTGGAGTCGCTGCAGAAAAAGCATCTGGTAAGAAGCTTGAAAACGGGAGAGGTCCTGCCGGATTTGAATGCGGCTCAGAAGGCATCACTGGCGGAGATGAAACGTGCGCTTCATTCCGGACAATCAGTGACACATCTGTTATTCGGTGTAACGGGCAGCGGAAAAACCGCAGTTTATCTGCAATTGGCTGAATACTGTCTCAGTTTGGAGCGTTCTGTTTTTCTTCTGGCTCCTGAAGTTGCTTTAGCCGTAAGACTGTACAAGGATGCTGTGCTGCACCTTCCGCACGCACGGGTCTTGCTCTATCATGGATCTCTGTCAAAGGAGGCGAGGGAGCGACTGTTTTGCGAATCAGGACATACGGAACCCTGTGTGATTGTTGGCACTCGATCCGCTCTGTTTCTTCCGCTTTCTCGAATCGGCTGTATTATCCTCGATGAAGAGCATGATGCTTCCTTTAAGCAGGATGCTGTAGAGGGTGTGACATATCATGCCAAGGAACTGGCCTGGGGGTTGTGCCATGCCTACCGTGCTTTGCTGGTGCTGGGATCGGCGACTCCGGATTTGAAGACATTTTATGCGGCTCGTCAGGGGCTTCTTCATATGTCGGTTCTTGCCGATCGTGCCGGAGGCGGAGAACTTCCTTCCGTGCAGCTGGTGGATATGCGCAAACCAGGGCGAAAGAGCGTCTGTCTGGCTCCGGAAAGTCTTATGGCGATTGAGGAAGCCAGAAAAAGAGACGAACAGGTCATTGTCATGCTGAACCGTCGGGGATACGCCTCGGCGATGTATTGTCCTGATTGCGGCAAGACGGTACGGTGTCCGCATTGCGACATCGGTTTGACCTATCATCGGACTTCTGAGAGGATGATCTGTCATTACTGCGGCTTTTTTCTGCCGGTGCCGTCTCCGTGCCCGTCATGCGGCGGCATGACGCTTCTGCCTCTCGGACAGGGGACAGAAAGACTTGAGGAACAGTTACGCGGCATTTTGCCGGATGGCGAGCGAATACTGCGTTTGGATCGAGATAGTGCCAACAAAAAGGACGGCGCAGAAAAAATTTTAGGCGCATTCGGACGCCATGAAGCGGGCATTTTAGTCGGAACCCAGATGATTTCCAAAGGATTGCATTTTCCGGACGTTACGCTGGCCATTATAGCAGACGGAGATTCCGGTCTGAATCTGCCGGATTACCGTGCCGCAGAGCGCACTTTTCAGCTTCTGGTCCAGTCATCCGGAAGAGCCGGACGCGGTGAAAGGCCTGGACGGGTTTTGATTCAGACTGCGGATCCCGAACATTACTGCTGGCGTTATGTTCTTCATGGGGATTATGAAGGTTTTTTCGCGCATGAGCTTGAACTGCGGCGAAAATATGCTTATCCGCCTTTTTCGCATGTGGCGCTTCTTCGTTTTTCCTGTCCTTCGGATTGGAGAGGCATTGAATCGTATATGTTTTCCTTTCGGGAACAGGCTGTGAAAATCGCTTCGGAGTGCGGAGTTTCCGTGCTTGGACCGGCTCCGGCACCTCTGGCGAGACTGAACGACAGAAAACGATTTCAGTGCCTTGTTAAAAGCCCTGACTGGCCGTCTGTACGGCGTTTTTATGCAGCTGTATGTAGCGCAGTGGAAGCGCGGCCGGTGCGCATGTCTCTGGATTTGGATCCTGTCAGCATGATGTAGGATAGTCATAACCGCGCTTTCAGCGCAAGGGATTTTAGGATGAACGCGTTTCGGAGCCTTTTATCCGCATTCTTAATGGGAACGGCAATTTGTGTTGGCTTTTTTCTTTTGACAACTGTCGGCTTTTTCTTTCTTCTGGCGTTTCTGGCTTTGTTCGGCGTGCTTTCTCTTTGGCTGTTTTTTAAGGGCGGCAAAATATCGAAGCATTCTCAAGTTGTGATTTTTTCAGGGGGAGAGTTTTTTCAAAATCCTGAAAGCCGTCAGAAACCGGATGAGCAGCATCAGGGAGTCATTGACATTGCAAGTGATGATTACAGTGCATCAAACAGTACGGATCAGAAGACGAATCGAAAGAGTCTGACGCTTTAACGCATTATTGTTTTCTGTGAAACGGCATCAATTGCCATGCTGCCGCAGCAGCCGCTGCAATATTAGCCGCCCAGGCCGCCCAGATAGGACTGATCACGCCTTTCTGCCCCAATGTCAGTCCGGTCGTGTGCAGAGCATAGTATAGAAAAGTGGCAATCAGAGCTGCTGTGACCGCAAAATAGATATTTTCTGTACGCGACACGATAGCGATGGCCAGCAATGCCATAACCATGAGAGAAGCTGCGTAGGCGATTTTTGCATGCCAGGTGGTACGCAGATGCTCCACATTGGATCCTGAGCCTTTAAGTCGATTAATGATTTGCCCGAGTTGCATGAACGGAAGATGCTGTGGCTTGGTATTGTTGCGCATAATGCGGAAGTTTTCGGGATCGTACTGAAGCGGCAGAACAAGAGTTTTTTTGTGTTCTCTGGTAAAAGACTGGGGCTCATACTGCGAAACGGCATAAAGCGTCCAGGAACCGGGTTGCGCCATAAAGGAATCGGCATGAATGACCGTGTCAATATCCGCCCCTGTTTCTGCGATATGGAATGCGGCAAAGCCCGTTCCGGAACAATCCGGATTCAGTGTATCCAGAGAAGCAATCCATGAGCCGTCTGTAAACCAGAGATTGCGCAGTACCGCAGCAGCCAGATTCCGTTTGCGTACTTCTTCCTGCCAGATTCTGGCGGATTCCCTTTCTCCGGCAACGCCAAGATATTCGGAAAAACAAAATTGCGAGATGCTCCAGAATGCCCCGCAGAGCAGGAGTGCCCGGGCAATGACGGAAAACGATATGCCTCCGGATCGGAGGGCGATAAGTTCTCGATTTCGGGTCATAAGGCACAGCTGAATTACAGTGGATAGTAAAAAAATGACGGGCAAAATCTGTGAAACCACCAAAGGCAGTTTGACGGCAAAGTACATCAGAACTGTGGCTAAAGGCAGATCGGCCTCGATGAAATTATCCAGCCTTTCAAACAGATCCGTGAGCAGATACAGGCCGATACCGATGAGAAGCGTTGGTATCAAAATAGCAAAATTATTCCGGATCAAATAGCGGGACAGCAGGCTCATGAGGCATGCCTCCTGTTTTTGCCAAAGGGAAGGCGCAGATGGATTTTCGGCATCCGTTCCCGTTCAGCGAGTCGCAGTCCGATGATGCCAGCCGTTAGGAAAAGGATGTTCGGGAACCAAAGCCCTATTGCCGGGGGCACAGATCCGGATTCCCCAGTGCTGAATCCGAGAGACATCAGACTATAGTAAACGAAAAACATGACGAGCGCAATGGCAAGTCCGGTTTGACGTTTGATACCCTCAAAGACGGCGGCAAGCGGCAGAACGAAGACTGTCAAAGCCAGACATGCGGCGGGATAGGCCCAGCGTTTGTGCCTTTCGACCTCGATTTTGTTGGCGTAGTTTTCATCGCGCTGCAGAGCTTCTTCACGGGTAATGGAGGCGAGTTTTGACCAGGACATCTCCCTCGGTCGGATTTCGCCGAAATCGAAATGATGAAGCAGGGTATCCAGAGGCAGACGCACGGCGTATTCTTCAAATTGAAGAACGGATGAACCGCCGCGGCCGGAGGAATAGATTTTTCCTCCGGTCAGCTTGAAAAGCAGCGTTCCCCTGTCCGAATCGGTATCGAAGAGTCCTGTATTGGCGAGGATAATAATTCGGCGATCTTTCTGGGTGCGATCCTCTACCAAAACTTGGGAAAGATGTCCTGTAGAGGGATTGACCTGACGGGAGAAGAGAACAAATCCCGGGAAGTCGGTATTGAAAACTCCAGGCTGCACGACAATGCGGGCTCGGGTTGTGGCAATGTTGAGCAGAGATTCGCGAAATTCGCTCATGCCTGCGGCAATCCAGTGCAGGGATACCCATAAAGTCAGACCTGTACAGATCAGGCTGAACAGCAAGGGGCCGGGAAGCATCTGAAGAATGCTGACGCCGCCGGCACGCAATGCGATGAACTCTCTGTCGCTGCTCATGCGCAGAAACGTTAGAAAAACGCTGAGCATGCAGGAGACCGGAATGACGAGCAAAAGGAAAACCGGCGTCATACAGGCAAATAGATTGGCCATATCGGTCAGTCCGATATCCAGTCCAAGCAGCATTTCCCGCATCTGAACGGCGCGGGAGATGAGAACCAAAGTCAACAGAGCGCAGGAGGAAAGGCAGAACAGAGAACCGATTTCCAGAAAAATGCGACGATGAAGAAGTGCGATCATACGGGGTTACCGACAAGATTCAGGCGTCGTCTGTCGTTGATCTGGAGTGTATTTGCGTCCCTGCTGCGCAGAGCGCTGGCGGCCTCTGGATCCGGACGGTGGAAATGGTCTGCGGACGCTTCCGCCAGGTGTGCTGTCAATTTTTGCCACAATACGCACACCGCCGATGAAAACTCCCTGATTGAGCCGTGCTGCAACGGATTCTGCCAGCGATGAGGCAACTTCGACAATTGTCGCTCTGGTTCGGATGGAAATGGCTCCTATGCGATTTCCGGGAATGCCGCATTCTCCGGTGATGGCTCCTACGATAGCTTTTGGGGTTGCTCCGGAGAGATGACCGATATTCAGCAACAGGGATGTCATGGACGTGCTGCGGCGTCTCTGGGATGAAGCGTACGCTTCAGAAGATGCGGCGCGTCGGGAAAAGGCGTTTGCCTCTTCAGCAAAATCTTCAGAATCATCTGATTTTCCCGCCACATTCCCGAATTCCTTGCGCTTGAGGAGTTTGAGAAGCGCTGCAGCAACATCCCTGCTGGTCATTTCTCCATCGGGGAAGGATTCTTCAAGAAAATTTTCAATTTGGATCATACAGCTTTCCAGCACACCGGCATCGAGAACTTCTTTGACCTCGCTGAAAAGCCGAGTCATGCGTACAGTATTGAGATCCTGAAGTGTGGGAATGGGCTTTTGAACGATTTTGGCGCGGGTAAAGCGGATGATATCCCGCAGGCGATAGTGCTCTCGAGCCGTGACAAGCGTAAAAGCCTTGCCTTGACGCTGAGCGCGCCCGGTACGTCCGATACGATGCACATAATTTTCCACATCGTTCGGCATGTCATAGTTGATAACGGCATCGACATCGTCAACGTCAATGCCCCTGGCTGCCACGTCGGTCGCAATGAGAATTTCAAGGTGTTCAGAACGGAAGCGCGACATAACTCTGTCCCGCTGAGTCTGATTCAAATCGCCGTGCAGACCGTCGGCCGAGTAGCCGCGCTGCTGAAGATTGACAGCAATTTCATCGACGGCGCGCTTGGTAGCGCAAAAGACAAGAGCCTTGCGAAAGTGCTCCACATCAAGCACCCTGCAGAGGGTTTCCAGCTTTTGATGCGGTCTAACTTCATAATAGATTTGTTCAATAGCCGGTACCGTCATTGTTTTGCGTACAATGGTGAGCATGGCCGGATCTCTGAGAAATTTGCGGCTGAGTTCCAGAATGGGGCGTGGCATGGTTGCGGAAAAAAGGACTCTCTGTCCCTCTTCTGGAGTTTTGGCGAGAATGGCTTCAATATCCTCACGGAAGCCCATGTCCAGCATTTCGTCAGCTTCATCAAGAACGGTAATCCGGATGCTGTCGAGGCTAATAGTGCCGCGTTCCAGATGATCAAGCATACGTCCCGGGGTGCCCACGACAATCTGTACTCCGTCACGGAGCGAGCGAATCTGGCGTTCAATGGGTTGCCCCCCATAGACAGGAAGGACGGAAATATTTTTTTTATGACTTCCAAGACGTCCGATTTCTTCGGCTACCTGAATAGTCAGTTCGCGAGTTGGGCAAAGAATCAGCGCCTGGATTGTTTTTTCAGGAAGAACTTTTTCCAGAATGGGAATGCCGAAAGCCGCGGTCTTTCCCGTGCCGGTCTGCGCCTGTCCGACGGCGTCATGTCCGTCCAGAAGCACAGGAATTGCCAGTTCCTGAATGGGAGAGGGTTCTTCAAAGCCGATATCTCTGACAGCGTCAAGCAATTCAGAAGAAAGACCAAGATCCGCAAAAGAAGATGTCATATGGAATCCGATACGGTATAAGGTGGGAACAGGTTTTCTGCCTCTTGCGGTACGGCTGGCAGACTGCCGTACTGCATTTTTAACGGTTTCTGTATTGCAATGCAAGCTGGATGGATGATGTTGCGCTAAGTTTCCACCATGGCTGAGAAGATAGAGAACTCAAGATAAATCTTGAGTTTTTTTTCAAGATCAATAAATATTTTTTGAATTTATGCGCTATAATCAGAACGTTACGCATGATGCCCTGTTTTGATACTTGATGCAGAACGACTGAAGACTTGGAATCTTTTGACAGGCTGTTGTCTGAGGCAAAACATGTTTTTCAGCATGATTGTTCTGGCCAACATACAGGAGTTTTCTCATGAAAGGCATACTTCTTGCTGGCGGAAGCGGTACGCGACTGTATCCTCTGACGCAGATTACATCCAAGCAGCTTTTGCCCGTGTACGATAAGCCGATGATTTATTATCCTCTGTCGACGCTGATGCTGTTTGACATTCGGGAGATCCTTATCATTTCCACTCCGAAAGATACGCCGAATATTGAAAAGCTTCTGGAAGACGGCAGCCGAATCGGTCTGAAACTTTCGTATGCGGTGCAGGAAGAACCAAGGGGTATTGCCCAGGCACTGACGATAGGAGCCGATTTCATCAGAGGCGATGATGTCTGTCTGATTTTGGGCGACAATATTTTTTACATGGGGGATAAAGCTGATGTCTTTCGCCGGACTGTAAGTGAAAACACCGGAAAACGTGCGACGATTTTTGCTTATCATGTCGCGGATCCGAAGCGTTTTGGTGTCGTAGAGTTTGATGCACACCGCCGTGCGGTCAGTCTGGAAGAAAAGCCGGAGCATCCGAAGTCAAATTATGCGTCTGTGGGGCTGTATTTTTATCCGCCAGATGTCGTGGAAAAGGCGGCTTCTTTGAAGCCTTCGGCGAGAGGCGAGCTGGAAATTACTGATTTGAACAATCTCTATTTGCAGGAAGGACGCCTGAATGTCATTCCTATGGGCAGAGGTATCGCCTGGCTGGATGCCGGAACACCTGACAGCTTGTGCGATGCCGGAAAATTCGTGCAGATTATTGAGCAAAGGCAGGGACTGAAAATTTCCTGTATTGAAGAAATTGCCTACCGAAAGGGTTTTATTGATGATCGAGGTATGGAAGGTCTGATCGCCAGCATGAGGGAAAATTCTGATTACTGCAGATACCTGAAAAAGGTATATGAGGAAGATCATGAACTTTATTAAAACGGATATTGAGGGGGTTTATATTGTTGAACCTCGAATTTTTCCTGACAGCCGGGGATATTTTTTTGAAAGCTATAATCAGAGGGAATTCGAAAAAGCCGGTCTCCGCTATGTATTCGTGCAGGATAATCAGTCTCAATCCGTATACGGGACGATTCGTGGGCTTCATTTTCAGAAAGGAGAACAGGCCCAGGCCAAATTGGTGCGGGTCATTTTCGGAAAGGTTCTGGATGTAGCTGTAGATATTCGCAGAGGCTCAGCGACATACGGACGGCATATCGCTGTTGAGTTAAGCGGGGAAAACAACCGGCAGCTGCTGATTCCCCGGGGATTTGCCCATGGCTTTTCCGTACTCAGCGAACACGCTGTATTCGCGTATAAAGTTGACAATCTGTTTTGTTCCGCTTCGGAAGGCGGCATTCGCTTTGACGATCCTGATTTGGGAATTGACTGGCGGATTGATGTGAAGAAGGCTCTGACTTCCGAGAAAGATCAGCATTACCCTTCCTTTAAGGAGTTTATGGCATGTTGTTAGTGACAGGGTGTCGTGGTCAGCTCGGAACGGAGTTGCAGACGCTTTTGGGAGATCGGGCGGAGTATGCAGATCAGGATAAGCTGGATATTGCTGATGAACAGGCTGTAAAGGCTTATTTTGCTTCGCATGATGTTGACTGCGTCATCAACTGCGCTGCCTATACCAATGTCGATCAGGCCGAAGACAGTCCCGAAGCGGCAGACAGAGTCAACCGTCTCGGTGCTGAGCTCCTGTCCAGATACGGACGGCGGATCATTCATATTTCAACGGATTACGTTTTCGATGGCACCGGACATGTCCCGTACAGAGAAGAGGATCCGGTCAATCCTGTTTCCGTCTACGGGCGCACCAAACTCGACGGCGAGCGGGCGGTACTGCGGTATGCGGAAACGGCCTTGATTGTGCGTACGGCATGGCTGTATTCTCATGTTGGGAGGAATTTTGTTAAAACTATGCGCCGTCTTGGCTCGGAACGGGATGCTGTGGGCGTTGTCGCAGATCAAATTGGAACGCCGACGTATGCGGCAGATTTGGCTTCAGTCATAACGAAACTGCTGCCCGGAATGCAGAGCGGATCAAAAGAAATATATCATTATACTAATGAGGGCGTATGCAGCTGGTATGATTTTGCTGTCGCCGTGATGGAGCTTTCCGGTTATTCATGCAAGGTTCTTCCTCTGACGACTTCCGAATACCCCAGCAGAGCACAGCGTCCTGCGTACGGCGTCCTGAGCAAAATGAAGATTCGGCGGGATTTCGGAATCAATATCCCTCATTGGCGGGATGGCCTGAAACGGTGCCTGAGAAAGCTGGAGCAATAGGAGGAAAAATGCAGTCCATTTTGGTAACCGGAGGTGCCGGATTCATTGGGTCTAATTTCGTGCCGTTTTTCTGTGCGAAATATCCGCAGTATCGTGTCATTACTTTGGACAAACTGACCTATGCGGGCAGTCTTGACAATCTTCAGGAATGCAAATCTCTGGATAACCATATTTTTGTGCGGGGAGATATCTGCGATGAAGGCCTGGTAGACCGCCTGTTTGAGCAATATGATATTCGTGGCGTAGTGCATTTTGCGGCGGAAAGTCATGTGGATAATTCCATAAAAGGACCTCGTATTTTTATGGAAACCAATCTGATGGGAACTTTTACGCTGCTTGAGTCCGCCCGTAGACATTGGTTTAGTGCTCCGAATCATCCAAGAAGCGGGTATGAAACATGCCGTTTCCATCATATTTCGACGGATGAGGTTTACGGAACATTGGGAGAAACGGGATTGTTCTCAGAAATGACGCCGTATGCACCGAACAGCCCCTATTCAGCCAGCAAGGCCGGATCTGATTTCATCGTGCGATCCTATTGCCATACATATGGACTGAACGTGACGAGTTCAAACTGTTCCAATAATTATGGACCAAAGCAGCATCGGGAAAAATTTATTCCTGTAATTATTGAAAAATGTCTGAGGGAAGAGCCGATTCCCGTCTATGGCACCGGTTCGAATATCCGCGATTGGCTTTACGTACTCGATCACTGCAAGGCTGTCGACTTGATTTTTCATAAGGGCCGTTCAGGGGAGAGCTATAATGTCGGTGGATATAATGAGAGAAACAATCTGCAGATCCTGCATACGGTCTGTTCCATTCTCGACGCAATCCGTCCACGGGCAAATGGAAAAAAGTACGAATCGCTCATGACATTTGTGGAGGATAGACCGGGGCATGATCAGCGCTATGCCATCAATTCGGAAAAAATTATGACAGAATTGGGATGGAAACCGGAAGAAACTTTCGATACGGGCATTGAGAAAACTGTGCGCTGGTATCTGAATAGGAATGCAGTGCTGCGCCGGAGCGAAAGATAAGAAGTACAGACAGATCGTATCTTCTGAATGGAGCAGAGCATGCAGATTAGCTGGCGTGATGTTTTTTCTCAGGGTAAATTTCCTTTGGGAAAAAACAACATCGAGATCTATGATTTTCAGGATATGAAAATG
This sequence comes from Desulfovibrionaceae bacterium, assembly GCA_029011315.1. Taxonomy (GTDB): domain Bacteria; phylum Desulfobacterota; class Desulfovibrionia; order Desulfovibrionales; family Desulfovibrionaceae; genus Bilophila. The sequence continues at coordinate 72,486 of JAQXLA010000019.1, read as the reverse complement.
TTTCTTGATACGGTGCAGATTGCGCATGGCCTTGTGCGCCCATCTCAGGAAATGCCGAATTATCCGTTTGTTGAAGCTAAGGATCTTCTGCCTTCATTTGAATCCGATCCCTGGGAGTATAAGGGACTGCCGGGTTTTTCCATGGCGGTTTTTTTTCGTGAAATGCAGAGTTTTCATGAAATTTTTCAGTACGAAATACTTGCTCCATTTGCTGGAATCGGTGAAACGGAAAACTCCGAGGAAAAGAAACGGCGGATCGCCAATAATCTTATGACGTTTCTTGGGCGCATGCCGAAGCGTCTTCAGGATACGTTCCGTGAAGCCTTTCATAAAGTCGATTCTTCCGATTTGGGACGATATGAGCAGATATTGCCGTATCTGTTTCAGATGGATCGGGCGCATGTTATGTCCGCCGATCGCAATGGAAAGCAGTATCTTTCCGGAATCTTTGCATCATTTCCTTCAGATTTTGATGGTGAATTGAAGCGCTTTGGCGTGCAGATCGGCATGTTCAAACCTGATGATAATGTGCTGTATGAAAAGAATCGGCGATTCGTCAATCGATTTCTGATGGAGTTGTACGGATTTCCCATCGCTTCAGAACGGAGAACCTCTGCCGCTCTTTTTGCTTCAAGACTGCATCGAAATGGCGAATCTTTTATGGTGCGTGTTCTCGGTCAGTCAGATCGCACAATCACAACACTTTGGAACAATGGAGAACGGCGTCATTATCCGCATGTGGAGAAAATCGCTCTGATCAAAGTCGATCCTTCGCAGAAAGATCTGATTGAAAAACTGCATCAAGGTGGCTATTTCCTTGATTCTGAGAAGCTGGTCGTCATTGCCCGCGTCGTCTACAAGCAGCATCGGTTCAATCCGGATAACGTCCGTCTGGATCGTGCGCTCTCGCTTGAAAGGCAGGAAGTTTTGCATCCGCTGACTGGAGAATCTCTGGCTGATGTCAATGTCGTGAGGGATACAGTTACCATGATGCTTCGTTTGAATGATATCGTACGCGGAGAATTCATAGGCCGGACGGTGTACAAACGCAATGAAATCGTACTGAATACCGATACCGATGAAAAACGGCTGAAATTTATTTTTGCCTGGCTCACGAAAAATCAGCGCAGGGTCATCGGATACAGCGATGAATTCTATACTGGCGTCACCCGTATTTTGGATGGATATCTGAATGAGTTTCAGTCAAAGGACGTTTCCTCCAGGGAACGAGAGCTGTTTTTGGAAGTCAGTACGAAGTATGCCTATATCCGTCAGGCCCGTTCTGTGCGCATCTTGGAGGACATCACTCACAGGATGTTTCGAGGTCGGCATCTCAGTTATTGCGAAATGCTGCAGGAGGCCTGTCTGATTTTGCGGGATCTGAAATTCGAGCTCGGCAATTATTTTGATGATTTGGTACGCAACATCATGCGCAATATCGACAGTATTCTGGACAATGCCTATCTTAGAAGACGATATATCTCTGTGCCGGCAGTAACGGCCAATGCAAAAGAAATTCGCAAATATTACAGAAAACTGACGGGGCTTAGGGATGAAATCCTTTCAGTTGTGCGGTCCCGCAGAACATCATAACAGTTTTTTCAGGAGAACAATACATGTCGGAAGTTCAGATTCCCGATCCGCTTCAGTGGAATGATGTGAGAACTTTTTTTCTGCCATCTGATCAATGGCGGGAACCGTATTGTCTTGATGCTGAGGAGTCGCGGCATTTATCCAAGGTGTTGCGCATCAGGAAGGGGGAGGATATCCGGATTCTGGATGGCTGCGGCAGAGAAGGGTGGTTCCGCGTGGCGGAAATAGGAAAAAAGGGAGTGCGTCTTGAGCTCATACAAAGCTGGATGCATCCGGAACCGCAGAGCGGCGTCATTCTGGCAGCAGCTTGGACAAAAGCCGCACGGCACAGCTGGATATTGGAAAAAGCTGTCGAGCTGGAAGCAAAAGCCATTTGGTTTTGGCAAGCGGAAAGGAGTCAGTTTCCTGTTCCGGATCAGGTGAAGGAAACGTGGAGAGCGCAGCTTGTCGCCGGATCCAAACAGTGCCGTAATCCGTATCTTCCAGAAATCAGAGTCTTTCCGGGCGGTGTTCAGGATGTAATTCGGGCCGTTGATGCTCTTCCTGATGATCCGCAGAGAATTCTGCCCGTGGAAAGTGGCTTTTCATTCGTTTCCGGCGTTACTGATGATCATCTTGCAAAAGATCGGCCGACAGTATGTGTCATTGGACCTGAAGGCGGCTATGCGCCTCATGAAGTGGATCATCTGCTGCAAGCAGGTTTTCAGCCTGTTACGCTTGGCAGAAGAGTGCTGCGTTGGGAAACGGCGGCCGTTCTTTGTTTGGGACTCTTCTGGTGGAAGAGGGAGCTGAGGCAGATACCGAAGCGTTCCTGATAGTTCGCTGCTATTTGAGAGGAAGAACGCTGCGGTAGATCCTTTCCAGTTCTCTGCATCGGGATTCGACAGAAAAGGTGCTGCCGATCAGGAGACTTTGGGCGGATTGTCTTCTGCGAAGATCCGCATCGGCGTGCATTTGGCGCATGGCTTCCGCTAAATCTACGATTGATTTCGGAGGCACAATAAAGCCGTTCCCTGACACAATTTCCGGCACGCCGCCGACATTGCAGGCAATAACAGGCAAGCCCATGCGCGTGGCCTCCATAAGTGTATTGGGTGCGGAATCCATTCCGAAAGATGGAAAAACGAAAGCATCGCATATCTGGAGATAGTTGCAGACCTGCTCTCTGCGTCCAAGAAGAAGAACGCGATCAGCGATCCCGAGGCTCTCACATTGTTTCTTCCAGGATATTGCATCCGCTCCTACAGCTACAAGCACGGATTTCGATAGACCAGACAAGGCAAAAGCCTGAAGGAGATCAGAGAAGCCCTTGACGGGATTGTTGTTGCCGACGTATCCGAAGATAAAGGCATCTTGCGGAATATCGAGGCTGCAACGGACAGTATCTTTGGGGATTGAAGGGATGATTCTGGCGTCTGGAATGCCGTTTCGGACCACGGTTCTACGGAAAGCGGGGCAGTAAAAGCGTAATTTTTGAGAACAGGCTTCAGAGTTTGGAAGAAACATTCTCATAGCTGGCGAAAGATACGGCAGAGGATTCCCGGGGCGATAGATAACGCCGCGGTGTGCGACGCAGGCCAGGTTTCTTCCTCTTTTCCAGAAAAGTCCCCACCAGGACGTCAGTTTGACTCCGAGATTGTGAAAGGCATGCACAATGAGAGGAGAATGCGGATCTGAAGGAAAGAGCTGTTCAATCTGTTTTTTCCAGGATGAAGCCGATCCTTTTAGAGGAACCCATCCGGTTTGTTGCATTCCAGTCTGCCACATTGCGGATTTTTCTGGAAGGCAGAAAAAAGTTTCATGTCCCAAGTCGCGCAGTCCCTCTGTCTGATAGGCGGCCTGGCGTACGCCTCCGCTTGTGTTGTCGGCTGAAGTGAACATGATGATGCGCACGGCATGCTCCTAAAAGCTTTCTGGAGAATCTGTTGAACGTGAAGGTTCAGGACGCAGATACCGGCGATGTGAAATATAGGCATCGCGTATGGCTGAGTAGGGTTCTACGGCTCCGGATACCACCTGCTCATAGGTATTGACGGTGGAATCTATTTCATTGAAACGCAATTCTCCTGCAATGCCCCATGCACTCCAGTGCTGACACCAGAACAGCGGCGACAGCGCCCAGTCAACCGTCATGCCGGCCGTATCTCTCAGTGTAGATGGGCCGAGCAGTGGCCAGACCAGATAGATGCCTTCTCCAATACCCCATGATGCCAGCGTACTGCCGAAGTCGAGTTCTCTTGGACTCTGCGACGCTTTTAAAATCGTATTTCTAGTGAGATCGGCAAAGCCTCCGAATCCTGCAGTTGTATTGACAATACATTTTTGCAGTTCGGCAAAAGCCTGTGCTGGATATCCCTGAAGCAGAGCATTGACGACTCGGAGAGGTGTGAGTAGATTGTGAAAAAAATTTTTCAGCATGGCACGAAATTCCCAGGGAACAGCTGCCGAATACCCTGCATGTATTGGCTTTATGATCTTGAGCAGCAGAACATCGTTGGTCTTGAACCAAAAGCGATTCCAGCTTTCCAGCGGATCGGATACTGCTGGCTGGGTCGTGTCAAATTCTTCGTAATCTTCAAAATCAGTGAGATCCGTACTGTTCTGAATTTGGTCGGCTGATAACTCGACAGGCTGCTGCTTTGCGCACCCGCAAAGCAGCAGAATCATCGCAAATGCCAGAATAACGCAGCATTTTTTCATGGTTTTGCCTGAGAAGCAGCTTTCAGCTCCTGAGCTCTGGCCTGAACCCTGGCAATGAGCTGCTCGGCATCGCCTGTGGCCAGAATGCTTTGAAATTGTGAGCGATAATTTTTAATGAGGCTGACATTTTCGATGATGACATCATAGACAACCCATGATGAATTCTTCTCCAACATGCGATAGGACACCGGAATTTGCTTTCCGTCAGACAGCGTGACGATGGTCTGTATTTCTGCGCGATCGCCCTTTTGCGAAGAAATTTCCCGGACATATTCAATCTGTTCTCCGCTGTATCCTTGAATTTTATCCAGATAAGTCGTGAGCAGCAGCTGACGGAAGGCATTGGTAAAGCGGTTTTTCTGATCCGGCGTAAAGGAAAGCCAGGCTCTTCCTGCAGTTCTGGAAGAAAATTCTGTAAAGTCGAAGATTTTTTCCAGCTCGGACTCAATCTCTCTGCGAAGAGGAGGGCGGGAGGAGGGATTTTGGTATCCTGGTTTTTGAAGAATATGCAAAATCGCGTCAACATGAGGTTTCAGCGTATCGGAAGGAACGCCTCCCTCAGCCGTCCACGTACAGAAAAACAGCGGCATCAGCAACAGAGCCGCGCAGATCAGCCATCTTTTCAGCATGATTACACCTTCCCAAAGACATATTTGCTAATAAGTGTTTCGATATCCACCGCTGATTCCGTGTCTGTGATTTCATCTCCCGCTTTCAAAGGGGATCCGATTCCGCCTGGCTGCAGGCTGATATAGCGATCGCCGATGAGTCCGCTGGTTTTGACTGAAGCGATGGTGTCGTCGCTTAGTTCTATGGACTTGTCAATCTGAAGTTCAACTTTGGCACGGGGACCGTTGGAATCCAGAGAAATTTTTGCGACTCTGCCGACGCGCACGCCGGAAATCACGACTTCCGCACCGGTTCGAAGTCCGGTTACAGAATCGAAAGCCGCGTATACGGAATAGGTATTTGAGGCGCTCAGTTCCATGCGTCCCAGCTTGACGGTAAGATATCCCACGCATACCAGCCCAACGGCTACAAAGAAGCCTACGGCCGTTTGCCGGGAAAAAGAAGAAGCCATAAAAACCTCCTTCCTTATTGAGTAATCCATGTATCAAGGGCGCAGCGGACTGCAGGATCAACCGGTTCAGCATCCATGGCCGGCGATTCCTCAGAGAGCCGTTGGCGGAAGCTGCGCAAATACGGTGAAGAGTCTGCGTAAAACGCATCTCGTGTTCCAGAAAAAGCGATTTTACCGTCTCGGATTAGCATGACACAGTCCGCAATTGAGGAAACACTGGACATGTCATGGCTTACGGAGACAATGGTCATAAACGGGTATTGCCTGTGCATTTTGAGCAGCAGCCGATCCATCAAAGATGCGTTAATGGGATCCAGTCCGGATGTCGGCTCATCACAGAACAGAACCGGAGGTTCTGTAATAATGGCTCTGGCCAATCCTCCGCGTTTCTTCATGCCTCCTGAAAGTTCGTTAGGATAGTAGTCTGCAAATTTTTCTAACCCGACGAGGCGAAGCGTGCGCAGCACCGCCTTGCGGATGATTGGAGCTGGGAGGCTGGTATGCTCGGTCAGAGGAAGCCCGACATTTTCAGCGAGCGACAGCGAACCAAGGAGCGCGCCATCCTGAAAGAGAACGCCGAAACGGCGGCGGATTTTACGAAACTCCGATTCTGGCAAAGCAAAGAGATCGTTTCCTCCGTGAAAAATTCGTCCTCCTACAGGTCTTGAAAGCCCGATAATGTGACGGAGCAAAGTTGATTTGCCGCATCCGGATTCGCCGAGAACAACCGTAATTTTGCCAGCCGGGATCACGGCATCGATATCGTGCAAAACGATACGCTCTCCATATCCTGCCTGCACGTTTTCCAATTTGATATCCCAGGATGTACGGAACATGATTTTTTTCTCCGTCGTTCAGCGCAGCATCGCTGAAGTGATGGCATAGTCAGCAATCAGCACGATAATGCAGGAGTAAACCACGGCTGATGTCGTAGCATTGGCTACTGCCTCCGGGCCTTTGCTGTCTCTGCGGCAGTGTGCCGTATAGCCGCAATAACAGCAGATGAGGGTCACAAGCACGGAAAATACGGCAGATTTGATGAATCCTTCGCACACATCCGCCATAAGAACGGAAGATTCCATACTGTAAAAGTAGGATCCGGGATTAATGCCGAGCAGCATGACACCTGTCAGGTAGCCGCCGGCGATGCCCATTACGTCAAAGATCGCCGTCAGCAGAGGAAATGCAATGAGCGCAGCGGCAAAGCGAGGAGAGACAAGATACCCCATGCCGGGAATGTCCATGACTTCAAGCGCGTCAATTTGATCCGAGATGCGCATTACGCCGATTTCTGCAGTCATGGAAGAACCGGCGCGTCCCGTGATCATGACGGCTGCAAGCGTAGGTCCCAGTTCCCGGATGAGCGAGAGCGAGACCGCAGCACCGAGAAAGCCTACGGAACCGAATTTGATCAGGACGTAATAGCCCTGAAGTCCCAAAACCATGCCTGTAAACAGCCCGATGCCCGCAATAAGAAAAAAGGACTGAGCCCCGACGGCATAAATTTGCTGAACAGTTTTGCGGAGTATGCCGGGAGTCGTGAAAAGCAGGCGGAATCCCTCAAGCAAAAAAAGAAACAGTTCGCCAAGAATTCCAAGTCGTTTTTCAGTTTCCTGACCAAGCAGTGTCAATAGACGGATAAGAAAGGACATGCGGGTCACCGTTTGCGCGGCTGGCGGCTGATGAGCCTAGCGTCCTGAAGGCCAAGACTGGCAAGGCTCTTTTTCAAAGATGAAGCATCGTTTTCAGTTCCTTGAGTTGATGCGTAGACGCGATACCAGATTTTGCCTCCAGAGAGTTTTTCGGCTTTGACAGAGCTGCTCGATCCCAGGGCTTTAATGCGTTGTGACAGCGCATCAGCCTGCGACTTCTTTTTAAAAGATGCGGCCTGATACGTGAAGCGGTAGCGCGGTTCTTCCGGCGTCTGCTTCTTTTGCGTCGGAAGTGGCTTCTTTTCAACGACGGACAGGGCAGCGGGCTGTTCCTGAGAAACTGACAAGTCAGTATCGGAAGAACGCTGCTTCAGATTGTTCATGAATCTGAGTTCTTCAGGCGCGAGCACCTTGGACTTTGCCTGTTCCTGTTCCGGCATAAGTGCCGCAGGAATAATTTCAGAAGGCTGGACGCCCCTGCCAACATACATGCCGAAGATAAACGACCAGAAGACGGTAATGAGGACGACGATACCGCAGGTCAGCACAGTGGAAAAATGAATTCGGATGCCGCCTGGCTGACGAGGAAGATCAGATTGCGGATTGGATAGGATAGCAGGATTCGCTGCAAAATCTTCCGTTTTATTGATGCGGGATTTCTTTTTTCCAAACATGGGACTTTTTAAGGAATCCGTGTCCGCCGAAAGATTCCGGAGGACACGGAAAGGTTTACATGGATTCCGGAGCTGAAACGCCGAGGAGATCCAGTCCGTTTCGGATAACCTGGCCTACAGTACGGAGCATGACAAGACGCGCTGTGGAAAGAGCAGTATCTCCGGCCTGAAGTACAGGATGCCTAGCGTAATAACCATGCAGCTGTCCGGCAAGATCTGCAAGATAATAGCTGATATGATGCGGAGCCAAATTGGCTGCGGCATCGGAAGCAACGTCACAGAAGCGATCTACGGTTTTCATAAGATCGAGTTCATCCCTGTCCGTCAGAGGATTCAGCATCGACGCTTCGGCCTGATCCGGCAGCGCCATGCCCATCTCTTTCGCCTTGCGCAGCACAGAGCATATGCGGGCGTGCGCATACTGCACGTAATAAACAGGGTTATCCATCGTCCGCTGTTTGACCAGTTCCAAATCGAAATCAAGGGGACTGTCGCTTTTTCTGGAAAGAAACATGAATCGCGCGGCGTCTGTTCCAACTTCCTTCACGACGTCAGCCAGTGTTTCAAATTGTCCGGAACGGGTCGACATGGCAATCTGTTCACCATTTGACAGAAGATTGACAAGCTGAATCAGAACGACGTCAAAGGCCTTCTGTTTCCTGCCTATAGCCTGAACTGCTGCCCGCATGCGAGGGATATAGCCATGATGATCGGCACCCCAGACATCGACGACACGGTCAAATCCCCGTTTGTATTTGTCGTCATGATAGGCAATATCGGATGCAAAATAGGTCAATAGTCCGTTCGATTTGCGCAGAACACGATCTTTGTCATCCCCGAAATCTGTTGTACGGAACCACAAGGCCCCGTCCTGTTCAAAGGAAAGGTTCTTTTCCTTCAAATTTTGGAATGTCTGTTCAATAGCTCCGCGATCAACAAGAGATTGTTCCGAGAACCAGACGTCATGTCCGACGCGAAAGTCCTTCAAATCCTGCTTGATGCCGTTCAGAATGGTTTCCATTCCGTATTCAAAGCAGATTTTTTCTCCGGCTTTGTCTGCCAGATCTGTCAATCCAGGGCATTGAGCGGACAAATCCCGGGCTATATCAATGATGTAGGATCCCTTGTAGTAATCTTCAGGCCATTCCACCGGCTTGCCGGCCAGTTCCTTGGCTCTGAGCCAGATGGAAAGTCCGAGCAGACGCATCTGGCGTCCGGCGTCATTGATATAGTATTCCGCAGTCACGTCATATCCAGCAAAGCGGAGAATTCTCACAAGGGCATCGCCGACTGCAGCACCGCGGCCATGACCGATGTGCAGGGGGCCTGTGGGATTGGCAGAAACGAATTCAACCTGAATTTTGGTGCCTTCTCCATCTCGGCAGGACCCGAAGAGATTTTTCTCTTTATCGGCCTGCAAAATCGTCTTCTGCCAAAAAGAAGGGCGGAAAGAGACGTTCAGAAATCCTGGGCCTGCGACCTCTATGGATGCCAATTCTTCATTTTGATGCAGCGCTGAAGCGATTTCCGCTGCGATTTCGCGCGGAGCTCTGCTGAGAGATCTGGCCAGCGTCATTGCAATATTGGTAGCAAATTCGCCGTGCCGAATATCCTTGGTCGGTTCAATCACAGCTTTTTCCGGCCAAGCTACCTGCATGTTTTCAAGAATGGAACGTAGTGCCTGTTCAAGATACCGTTCAGCGCGCATGAAAAGCCTCGCAGAAATTTTGAAATGTATTGTGAAAATTAAATTTTAACGAAAACAGGTGAAAAGTCAAAGGATAAGGTCGAATGTAGCATTTTCTCCCTCATTGAAACAATACGTGATCGTCTTGAAGCAGCGCGTTGATTGCTCTATACTGCAGCATATTTTTGAATTTGAAGGCTGTTTCGCCTTCATTCAACAGACTTTGCACTGTCTTTAAGGAACGAAATGATGTCTGAAAAAGAATTTCCGGATCGCAATCTGGCTTTTGATCTTGTGCGGGTGACAGAGGCTGCGGCTCTTGCTTCAGCTCGGTGGCTCGGAAAGGGCGACAAAAATGCCGGAGACGGCGCGGCGGTGGACGCGATGAGAATGTCTTTTAATTCTCTCCCTATTCAGGGACGGGTCGTCATCGGGGAAGGAGAAAAAGACAAAGCGCCTATGTTGTTTAACGGCGAGACCATCGGCAATGGTACAGGACCCCGTTTGGATATCGCCGTTGATCCTGTCGAGGGGACGAATCTCCTGGCTCTCGGTCGTCCGAATGCCATTTCCGTAGTGGGAGCGGCGCCAGAGGGAAGCATGTTCAATCCCGGTCCGAGTTTTTATATGAAGAAGCTGGTCGTCGGATCTGCTGCACGCAATGTGGTTGATCTGGATGCTCCGGTAGCGGTCAATTTGCAGAATATCGCCAAGGCTCTTGGCAAGGACGTTACTGATTTGGTTGTCTTTGTTTTGGAAAAGCCCAGGCATCAGCAGCTGATTCGGGATATTCGTAAAGCTGGAGCTCGTATACAGCTGAACACAGATGGAGACGTAGCCGGCGCATTGATGGCGATTGACGAACATTCGGAAATTGACGTGATGATGGGAACGGGTGGCACTCCGGAGGGCGTGCTGGCGGCCTGTGCCATTAAAAGTTCCGGTGGTGTTCTGCTGGCACGGCTGGATCCGCAGTCGGAGACGGAAAAAAGGGCGATCATTGATGCAGGAATCGATTTGCGCCAGATTCTTGATGAAAATACGCTGGTTCGCAGCGATGATGTGCTTTTTGCCGCAACCGGCATATCTGGTGGGACATTTCTCAGAGGTGTCAAGTACCTTGGCCAGGGAGCCGTCACACATTCTCTGCTGATCCGCGGAAAAACTGGTACGGTACGGTATGTTGAGGCGCATCATAATTGGAATAAGCTGATGAAAATCAGTCCTATTCCGTATGATTGCTGATCCGGATTTTTTTATCTCCGGCCGATGCCGGACTGTTTCAGGAGACATGTATGTCGGACACTGTGCGCACTGCGCTTATTTTTCCCGGACAGGGATCGCAGGAAGCAGGCATGGGGCGCGATGCAGCCGAAAACAACAAAGAGGCCATGGAGCTTTGGAAAAAAGCCGAAAAAATATCCGGTCTTCCATTGAGGGAGCTGTACTGGGATAGCGGAGATGCCGTTGCCATGGCTGATACGAGAGCTCTTCAGCCGGCCTTAACGGTCGTCAATATGACGCTTTGGATGGAATATGCCTCGAAATTCGGATCAGATTCCGTATGCTGCGCTGCGGGACATAGTCTGGGGGAATATTCAGCATTGGCTGCGGCCAGGGTGCTTTCTCCGGAGCAGACGCTGGAAGCGGTAAGTATTCGCGGGCAGCTGATGGCCGATGCGGATCCGGATCATATCGGTGCTATGGCAGCTGTGCTTCGTCTTGATCTGCAGCAGGTCGAGACAATCGTCCGGGAGGCTGCGGAGGATGATTGTCTCAATATTGCCAATTACAATACGCCGACGCAGATAGTAGTCAGCGGTTCAAAGCCTGCCGTTGAGAGGATTCTTGGCCTTGCGAAGCAGAGCAAGGGACGCGCTGTCCTGCTTCCGGTGAGCGGGGCTTTTCATAGCCCCATGCTGAGGAATGCCGCCGAAGAGCTGAAGAAGGTGCTGGATCGTCTGACTTGGAACCGTCCGGTCTTTCCCATTTATTGCGACGTAACCGGATGCCCCGCGATGGATGGGGAAAGCCTGCGTGATCTGGTTTCAGTGCAGATGACTTCTTCTGTCCGCTGGATGCATATCGTGGAAAATCAGTGGAAGGATGGAGTTCGCCGCTGGATTGAACTCGGACCGAAAGGAGCTTTGACCCGCATGGTCGATCCGATTCTGCGGGCTGTTGACTCCGATGCGGAGTTTGAAGCCCGGAATATCGGATCTCTGGCACAGATGCAGGACTGAGTTTCATGGGATTGATAACGGGTCAGACTTAGCGAGACATATTCAGGAGGCCTGTCGGTGACGTTTCATACGGCATAAATTTCAGATTGCTTCGTGCTGTGAGACGCCACCGATAAGCTTTAGCTTTTTGTCTGGGACAGGCTAGAAATGTCATGGTGCTTTTGTGATCCTCATTCTGCCGGGAAGATGGCTTCAGCTCAATGTGTTCATCGGCTTGAAAGGGACAGTCGAGGCAGGAGTTCTGCGTGGTGCGCAGTTCCGGAGGCAAGGATGCGTCAGTTTCAGAAGCAACACGTTCCAATTCCAGCATGTAGGAATCTGCTCGATTCCAGGATCCCGTCAGCGTTCCCTGCAGAGCAATACAGTCGTTTGCTGTAGGAAATGCCTCGACAGAAGCCCATTGAAAGCGGCTGCTTTCCGTTTGGGGAACGGGATTGTCTTTTTTGCCGCATCCTGTAGCGATGGACAGTATTCCAGCAGCAAGCAGCAGAAGAAACGGAAGTTTGTTCATAAACGGCTCCATTGAGTTTTCCATTTTTTGATGATCGTCAAAGCTTCTTCTGGAGTCATCGTTTCTGTTTTTAAGGTTTTCAATTCGGTGAGCAGAGATGCCGCGGATCTTGCAGGACTCTTCTGATCGGCGGATTGTTCCGGAAACAGATCGGGAAGAACGGCCTGAACGGGCGTTCTTTCCGGTTTTTGACCTTCAAGACGTGTGAGGATTTCCCCAGCTCGTTTGACGACAGAGCGCGGCATGCCAGCTAGCTTCGCGACCTCTATGCCGTAGCTCCGATTTGCCGGACCGGGGATAAGCCGGCGCAGAAACACAATACTCCCATTCCATTCTTTTACGGCGATGCTCATCGTGCGGATACCGGGAATGAGACCGTCCAGTTCTGTCAATTCATGGTAATGCGTTGCGAAAAGCGTCCGAATTGTTCGACCGGCTTTGTGGGCCAGTGCTTCAGCAACAGCCCAGGCTATGGATAGTCCGTCAAAGGTGCTTGTTCCCCGACCAATTTCGTCGAGAATAACCAGACTGCGTGACGTTGCCTGGCGGAGAATGCGGGCAGTTTCCATCATTTCGACCATAAACGTACTCTGCCCCTTGGCCAGATTGTCGGAAGCCCCGACGCGGGAGAACAGCCTGTCGCACAGACCAATTCTGGCTTCCCGTGCCGGTACAAAGGAGCCCGCCTGTGCCATAAGGCAGATGAGTGCGGTCTGGCGGAGAACAGTCGATTTTCCTGCCATATTGGGTCCCGTGATCAGCAGCAAACGCCGTTCAGCATCCATATGCAGATCGTTTGGGACGAAATCTGCTGTCCCCAGCATGGCTTCTACAACAGGATGGCGTCCTTCAAGAATGTCAATGCGCCGATCCTCAAACAGTTCCGGACGGGACCAGCGATTTTCTTCTGCGGAAAGAGCGAAGGACTGCCAGACATCCAGATTCGCGATCATGCCTGCTGTTAGAAGAAGGCGGGATCCAGCCTGGGAAACAGCGGCTCTGAGATCCTGAAAAAGACGGTATTCCAGTTCTTTCTGCTTTTCAGAAGCTGAAAGCAGGGCATTTTCTAGCTCTTGCAGTTGAGGCGTCGTGAATCGTTCCGCATTAGCCAGGGTCTGCCTGCGATGAAAATGATCGGGAATCACAATGTCTGTCAACGCTGAGCGTGAAATTTCAAAATAGTAGCCGAAGACACGGTTGAAGCCGAGCTTCATTTTGGGGATATTCGCTGCAGTTTGTTCTTTTTCCAGCAGTTTCTGGAGTTTTTTTTCTCCGTTAGCTGTCAAATCCAGAAGCTCATCGAGTCTGTCATTATAGCCGGTTTTGAAAATTCCTCCCTCTGTCAAAAGCTGAGGCGGATCTTCAACAATGGCATTTGAGAGAAGTTCTCTCAAATCCGAAAGAGGATCCCAGTTTCTGCAAAGGCTGTCCATGGCTGGAGGCAGATCCGGGCGGGAGAGCAACAGCTCGGAAACAGCCGGCAGCGCATTGAGGCTGGCGGCCAGAGAAGCCATGTCTTTGGGAGACGTTCGGTTGAGCGTAATGCGCGTTGTCAGCCGTTCCAGATCATAGACTTTTTCCAGCGCATCGCGCAGGCGGCGGCGGAATTCCCTTTCCTGAACGAGAAAGGCAACGGCGTTTAACGATGCTTCTGCTGGTTCCTTGCGTCTCCAGGGTCTGTGCAGACGTTCTTCAAGCAGACGTCCCCCCATAGGCGTGCAGGTTTTATCAAGCACGTTAAACAATGTTCCCTTGCCGCGTCTGCCATCGAGAGTCCGGAACAATTCCAGATTTCGTTCTGTTACATCGTCAACGATGAGAAAATCGCCGATATTCAGAACTTCAAATGGAGCAGGTCTGTAATCGTATCCGGGCTGAGAGTCCCTGATGTACTGCAAAAGTGCCGTGCAGGCACCGGTCAGCTCCGGAAGCTTATGCAGGCCGATGGCCTGAAGATCCGGAATCTCCTGAGTTTTGAGAAGCAGAGAAATCCCGCTCTGGCTGCGGAAGTAAACTTTTTCGTTCAGCGGAACAATTCTGCGTTCTGCATTGCGCACATATTGCGGTACCGAGAGACGATCGGTGATAAGAAGCTCTCTGGGGTCTGTTTTCTGAACCCATGACCAGAGTTCTTCCAGAGAATCGAGGCTGATGCCGGTCCAGAAGCCTGTAGAAATATCAGCCCAGGCGAAGCCGCCTCTGGACTGTCGTTCATCCCACAGAATAGCACCGATGAAGTTGTGTTCGCTTGTCTTTAATCCGGCTTCGTCAATGATGGTTCCGGAAGTAAAAACCCGTGTTACAGCTCTCTTGACGATGCCTTTCGCGTCACGGGGGTCTTCTATCTGATCACATAAGGCGACCTTGTATCCGCGATCAACAAGCTTGGTAATATAGGAAACAGCAGAATGCCACGGCACACCGCACATGGGTACGGCATTTTCCGTATTTCGGCTTCGCGCTGTCAGAACCAGCTGAAGCTCTTTTGCAGCCACAGCAGCATCATCAAAGAAAAGTTCATAAAAGTCGCCCATTCTATAGAATAGCAGCGCATCGGAGCATGTTTCCTTAATGCTCTGATACTGCCGCAGCATGGGCGTAATTTTGGGTGCGTCTTGTTCGTTCATAAAAATGTTGAACGCCCGGCAGCTTTGGGGAGAAGCGGTCGGGCGTTATGCTGTAAAAGCCGATTTACTTGTTTTCTTTTACCGAATCTGCGGCTTCCTGATACTTCTTCAACTGGGATTCCAGAGTGCTCACGCGCAGCTTCATCGCACTCAGACGTCCGGCCAGAGCCAGTTTATCGCCAATCAGCATCAGGAAAATAAGAATTCCGCCGAGAACGAAACTCAGAATCAGCAGAGTATAGAAAGGAAGCGGAATAGATTCAAACTTGCAGTAATCGAGAAAGCTCAGCTTCAGCGTAGTGACTTGGGAGAAGGCTTCCTGATTCTGGGTGAAGAAGGTAATGATCACAAAGAACACGATAACTGCGAGCAGTACTTTCAGATAACGCATAGGAGACTCCTCAATCGGTGTTTGTCCGGCGGGCAAACAGAGGTTGAAGTTTGGAATACGTGGAGCGAATGTGATCGGGAATGACCCTCGTTTCGCTCATCACGGCCATAAACGAAGTATCACCATTCCACCTTGGTACAAGATGGAAATGCAGATGATCGCGGATGCCGGCCCCGGCAGCTTCCCCGAGATTGAGGCCTACATTGATCCCCTGCGGATTGGAGAATTCCTTGATAACATCGGCGCACATCTGCAGAAGATCCGAAATTTCGTGCATTTCGTCCTGAGAAAGGAGCGTCAAATCCGATACATGCCGGAAAGGCGCCACCATAAGGTGCCCGTTGTTATAGGGAAAACGGTTCATCATGACGAAAGCGTGAGTTCCTCTGTGCAGAACCAGGCGTTCTTCGTCATGGGATGTGTCATGTTGAGGAAGACAGAGTACGCAGGAATCGGGTTTTTCACCCAGAATGTATTCCATCCTCCATGGAGCCCAGAGCGGCTGAGACATATGCAGAACAGTCCTTTTTTCAAAAAGCTTCATTTTCTTGTACACTTCAGAGCCATTATGAGCAAGTATCTTGACGCATAAAAAGCGTTGTTTTTGCCGCTCTGGTTAAAAATTTTGTCTCTGTTTGTTTTTTTGAGCCTCACGGATCAGTTTTTGAGCCAGAGCCGTTTGCTCCTCTCGAGTTTCCGCTTCTCCGTCAAGTTTCGCTTCGAGAAGACGTCTGAGCACAGCACCGCATTGTGGACCTGGGGGGAGCCCCATATGCTGCAGATCCCTGCCGTTGAGATCGATGCGGGTTCGTTTCCAGGCATAAAGATATTTGGAAACGGTTTTGCTGATCTCTTCATTTTCATTGCGGGCAGTCAGATACAGACATGCTTCAAGAGATAGATTGGAAAGTATGGCATGGAAATGGCTGATGCGGGGTCGATCTTTTTCGATCTCCTCCCGAATCAGGCAAATAGTTTCCCTGACGCTTTTTCTGAGTGAGAGCATCCTGCCGATATTGGCTTCGGAATATTCCAGACGATGCAGCACTGATGAAGCTTTTTGTGTTGAAAGTCCGCTGCAGAGGGCTGTCAGCCACAGCATGGTTTCATCGGGTATTTCCGGAAGATACAGCCTGCGATACCAGCTGAGAACATTGAGCAGGGAGAGAAGGACGGATCGCCTTTCAGGAGTCAGGCGCAATTCAGGATGAACGGCTTCGAGAATGCCAAGTTCATGGAGTCTGTCCAGACAGGAAACAGGATTGTTTTCACGGAAGATAAGTTCCAATTCATGCAGAATGCGCCAGCCGGCAAGGCGTTCCATAATGCCGAGGCTCAGAGCATTTTTGATGAGCTTTTCTCCTTGAGATCCAACGCGGAAATGATAGCGCCGTTCAAACCGGACGGCTCTGAGCATGCGCGTCGGATCTTCCACATAGCTGAGAGAATGAAGCACGCGCAGATTGCGTTTCCTGAGATCGCTCATGCCTCCGAAGAAATCGGCTATGTCGCCGAAGCGGTTGGCATTCAGACGCAGCGCCATGGCGTTGACTGTGAAATCTCTGCGGAACAAATCCATTTTGATGGATGAAAGTTCCACAGTGGGCAGAGCAGCCGGGCAGGGATAATATTCCAGACGGGCGGTTGCCACATCGATATGTGCTTCGGAACCGTCTTCATTGCTGTAGGAAATACGTGCCGTCATGAACGTGCGGTGTTCATGCACCCGTCCTCCGAGCTGTATAGAGAATGCCTTTGCGAAGGCGATGCCGTCACCTTCTACGACCAGATCCACATCATCGAGAGCTGATGCCGGACGATTGAGTAAAATATCCCGGACAAATCCGCCTACAGCGTAGACTTTTTGTCCTCTGGAATCTCCAAGCGAACCGGCAGATCGAAGCAGGGAAAGAATTTTTTCCGGCAGATGTGTGGTGAGAATGCCGGAAATATTGCGTTCCCTTACTGGAATTTTCTGTGCGGCGGACAATTCTGCCGGATCTTCGGAAAAAAGCCGGACAAGGTCTGTTCGCGTTACGACCCCCAGTGTTTCTCCTCTGTCGATAACGGGGACGAGCCGCTGTCCTGCGCCGATAATGATTTCCAGAAGTTTTTGCAGCGGAGCATCAGGGGGAACGCAGCGTACTTCAGCCTGCATATAGTCGGATACAGACTGCTGATTCAGTCCATGCGCGACGGCAAGGGCAGCAGTGCGGTTTTCGATCAGCCCGATGCAGTGCCGTGTACCTGAGGCAAAGACAGGAGCTGCTTTCAGCCCGTAGCGGTTCATGATCGCCGCGCTTTCTTCAATTGTCGTTGAGTCGTGAAGCCCCACAGGCGGTGAGGTCATCAATTCCATGGCTGTTTTTTGCGGACTGGATCGGGCGGACAGCAGACGAATCAGCCGATCTTTCAGCTCCGGCAAAGGAATGTCGCCTATTGAGGCAGAGGCCGCTTCGGCATGCCCTCCACCACCAAGTTCCCGGCAGACAGAGCCGACATCTACATCTTTGGAAAGGCTGCGGGCGATCACCTGCGTTTTGCTTGTCATATCGGCGAGAATAAAAGCCGCGTCAGTCCCCTTGATGTCCAGGATCTGTCGGCTGAGTGCGGCAATATCGTCAATGAAAACATCCGTTGAAGCGGAGGCAATGCAGACCGTACTGCCTCCGACATGATAAATTTCCGCAGATTCCAGAAGTTCACTCAGCATGTGAATTTGTGCATCAGTGATTTCTGTACGCACAAGAGGTTCAATTTCGGCCGGATCCATGCCGTATGCCCGAAGTTGTGCCGCAGCGGCAAAATCTTCAGGTGTTGTGCAGGGATGGAGAAAAAGGCCTGTATCGCTGTAGAGCCCCAGACCAAGCCAGGTTGCTGTTTCCGGATCCGGAATAATGCCGCGCCGGAACAGCTCTTCGCAAATCAGCGTGACTGTTGCGCCCGTGCGGCGAATATGGCTTTCGGCTGGCTGAATGAATGATTCAGTGTTTTCATTCTTTTCTGCCAAATGGTGATCCCAGACGATGATGGGGGGCAGATGTTCTGCAAAGCGATCAAGGAGATGACGCACCCTGGATTTTTTTCGTGTATCGACGATGACAAGACGTGATATGTTGGTGCAATCGATGTCTTTGCCGGTCTGAAGCTGGAAACGCTTGCCAAGCGATCCATGCACCGCCTCATTGATGCGTCGTTCCATACTTCCGGGAAAAAACAGAATGGCATCGGGATACAGCAGAGAAGCTCCGATAAGAGAAGCCAGAGCATCCCAGTCAGCGTTGGCATGACAGGTAATGACTGTGCGGGGCGAGGCGGAATCGGTATTCATGAAGACTGATATTCCTTTGATACGGATGAACGGGGATGATAGCGGCGATGGGCTTCCCTGAGCCGTTCAGCCTGAACATGGGTGTAAATTTCTGTCGCAGCCAGATCCGCATGGCCGAGCAGAATCTGAACGGATCGGAGATCCGCGCCGCCCTCGAGCAGATGCGTGGCAAAGGCATGACGGAATGAGTGAGGAGATACGGTTTTGTCAACGCCGGCGACAAGGGCGTAGCGCCGGATAAGCTTCCAGACGGCCTGACGGGATAACGTCTTTCCCGAACGGTTCAGAAATACTGTGCGATCTTTTGGAGAAAAAAGAGGGCGGACATCCCTGATATAGGCGGCAAGAATGTGAACGGCTTTTTCATGCAGAGGAACAAGGCGTTCCTTGTTGCCCTTGCCGATAACTTTTGCCAGCCCGCGATCCGGATCAATGTCCGCAGGCGTGAGGCTGAGCAATTCGGAAACGCGCAGTCCGGCGGCGTACAGCGTTTCAAGAACAGCGCGATCTCTTTTGCCGAGAAGCGTTTTTTCAGAAGGAGCTTCGATGATTCTGCGGATTTCTTCAACGCTCAGAACATCCGGAAGAAGAATGGGCAGTTTGGGATTTTCGAGAAATTGAGCGGGGTTGCGCCGGACAGCCCGGCGTTCTGCAGCCCAGGAGAAAAATTGACGCATAGCAGAAAGCCTGCGGGCAAGCGTGCGGTCTCCGCAGCCGCGCATGCGCATCCATGCCGCAAAAAGAATGAGATCGTCTTCATCTGCTTCATCAAGACGCAGTTCTGATTCTTCGAGAAAGGCCACGAGTTCGGTCATGTCGTGACCATAGGCTTCAGCGGTATTGCGTGAAAGACCTCGTTCCGCTATGAGTTCATCAAGCCATGCGGCAATGAGTGCCATGGCGGTATTGTTTTTCGGAGGATTGTTCATGTCCGAATCATACAGCATGGAGCAGGGAAGCGCAAACGGTGAACGGCATCTGGCCTGGATCTGCATGGGATCCAATCAGGAAAATCCGGCTTTTCAGCTCCAGCGAGCGGAACAGGCTCTTGCCAGTCTGAAAAATGTCCGTATTGAAAAATCATCGTCCGTATACCGTACTGAGCCGCAGCTGGTGAAGGATCAGCCGTGGTTTTTCAACCGGGTGCTTTGTCTTTCTCTGCCTTCCTTCATGACAGCGGAACGTTTTTTGCGTATACTTCTGGATCTGGAAATCGGGTTGGGGCGCATTCGCAGCGGACGGCGCTACGGTCCTCGGGTTATTGACCTGGATTTGCTGTTGTTTGACGATGTCTGTATGGAAAGCGATTTTTTGACTCTGCCTCATCCGCGCATCAAAGAGCGAGCCTTTGTTCTTGTGCCGCTTCATGAAGCGGATTCTGAGTTGAGATTTCCCGATGGTTCCGATGTCCGGTCCGCTTTGGAAGCCTTGGAGTATACTCTTGAAGATGATGTGATTCGTCAGCCCTAAGGAGATTCTTATGATCAGACTTCTTCTCTTGATAGCTGTCGGCTATGCCGTTTGGACACTTTTTCGCCATAGAAAAGAAAAGGATGCTGAAAACATTGAGGTCAAGACCGATCCGCATACGGGAAATCTGGTAAAAGATCCTGTATGCGGCGTATATGTGGATGCAGATGGACCCATCCGTGTGCGCGATGGCGAAAAACTGTATGTTTTTTGCAGTTATGACTGTCGGGATGCGTTCCTGAAAGGATTGAAGAAATAGAAAAAGGCGTACGGAATCAGAAGATCCATACGCCTTGGAAGCGTCAGTCTCTTTCGATAACCGGCGGAAGATAGCGGCGTTTAAACGCGGCGCGAGCCATCAGTGTGCGGACGCGGTCGATGGTTTCCCTGTCAAAGAGCGTTTCTGCTTTGGGGGATTCATCTTCCTCGCCGGTTAAATGGCGAAGGACAGGATCAAGAATTTCATACGGCGGAAGAGAATCCTGATCAGTCTGATCCGGGCGAAGTTCGGCTGAAGGAGCCTTCAAGAGAATGGCTTGCGGAATGATGTCTGTTCCGCAGGATTGGTTGATATGCCGTGAAAGGGCATAAACTTCTGTTTTGTACAAAGCTCCAATTGGAGCCAGACCGCCGCAGGTATCTCCGTACAGGGTGCAGTATCCCGTCAGAATTTCCGAACGGTTTCCCGTAGCGAGCAGAAGCCTGTGGAACTTATTGGATTGCGCCATCAGAATGACGCCGCGGATGCGCGACTGAAGATTTTCTTCGGTAACATCCGGATCCATTCCGGCAAATGACGGTGCTAATGCCTGTTCAAAGGCCAGTCGAACGGGCTCAATGGGCACAGTAACTGTCCTGATCCGCAGATTATCCGCCAGACAGAGCGCATCAGTCACGCTGCCCCTGCTGGAAAAACGCGACGGCATCAGTACTCCGAAAACATGTTCTGCACCCAAGGCCTCCGTAGCAAGGACGGCAACCAGCGCGGAATCAATACCGCCGGAAAGACCGATCACAACATCGGAAAAACCGTTGTTCCGAGCGAATTCGCGAATGCCGCGCACCAGATGTGCACGAAGCCTGTCAGAGCATTCATTCATCTGAGTTTCTCCTATTGATTGCAAGAGATTAGTTTTCGCGTTCGTTGAGAATGTCCTGCATGGAATACATGCGCCCAGACTGCTGTCCGTAAAGCCAGGATGCGGCATGCAGGGCTCCCTGAGCAAAATTGTCACGGGATTGCGCCCTGTGCGTAACTTCAATCTGTTCTCCAGGACCGAGGCAGTAGACGGTATGAACGCCGACCACATCGCCGCCGCGTACAGCCTGAATGCCAATCTGTTTTTGAGGACGTGCTCCGATGATGCCCTCTCTGCCGCAGCATGCGGTGTCTTCAAGCTTCCAGCTGCGGGCTTCGGCAAGACATTCCGCGAGACGGAGAGCCGTACCGCTGGGAGAGTCTTTTTTATGGTGATGGTGAATTTCCGTTAATTCCAGATCATAGGCGGGGCCGAGCAGCTTCACCAGACGCGGCAAAATATCGAGCAGAACATTTACGCCAATGCTCATGTTGGGGGATCGGAACATGGGGGTTTTTTCGGCCAGATTGTCCAGTTCTGCAAGCTGCTCCGCAGACAGTCCTGTCGTTCCAATGACCATGGGATTGCCGTTTTCCGCGGCAATTCTGGCTGTATTTATGGTCGCTTCCGGAGCAGTAAAATCGATTACGACAGATCCCTTTGCCTGAGGAAGAATTTCAGCGGGATCGCTGCCTTTCAGACAGGAGAAGGAAGACAGCGCATCCAGATGCTCGGATCGTTCAAGAACGGCGGCGATGCAGATATGCTGTTCTGCAGCCAGACGGGCGATAGCCGATCCCATACGGCCTGCGGCCCCCATGACAACGATGGAAAGACTCATGTTAGCCTCACAATTAACGGTTAAGAAGCGCTGTAAAAGCCGCTTCGTCAAGAATGGTCACTCCGAGTTCCCGAGCTTTAAAAAGTTTGCTCCCGGGATTTTCCCCGGCTACCAGAAAATCTAAATTTTTGGAAATGCTTTGCGCAATATCCGCACCTTTTTCTGCGGCAAGTCGCGAAGCCTCTGATCGGGGAATGGAAAGCGTACCGGTAAAGAGAATACGCTTATGAAGAAGAGGCATTTCCTGCTGAGGAATCTGAGATTTTTCAGGCTTGGGAATCAGGCCTATGTCCCTGAAACGATGCAGAAGAGCCTGATTGGCTTTGTCTTCAAAAAACGCGGTGATGGATGCCGCGACTTCAGGACCGATATCCGGAAGCCTCTGAAGTTCTTCAAATGTCGCTTTTGCGAGGTCTTCGATGGATTCATATCGTTCTGCAAGCGTTTTAGCCGTTTGCATGCCAACATGCCGAATACCCAATGCGGCGATAAAGCGAGACATGGAAACGGATTCTCGAGCTTTTTGCAGCGATTCCGTCAGTCGTGATGCCAGTTTTACGCCCATGCGTTCCAGACGCAGCAGATCCGGAATACGGAGCGTAAAGAGATCAGCAGGTGTTTTGACAAGACCTGATTCCGCCAGCTGCCTGAGTAGCCGTGGGCCGATTCCGTCAATATCCAGTCCGGATCCAGATACAAAATGCGCCAACGACTGGAAAAAAACGGCAGGGCAGGAGATGTTGACGCATCGCCAGGCGGATTCTCCCTGAATGCGATGAGCCTGCATGCCGCAGGATGGACAGACCGTAGGAAAAACATAAGGCTTGGAATCTGCGGAGCGAAGCGAGGGAACAGGTCCTGTGACTTCCGGGATCACATCTCCGGCTCGGCGAACCACAACCGTATCGCCGATGCGGATATCTTTGGCGCGGATATCATCGGCATTGTGCAGCGTAGCTCGAGCAATAATGACGCCTCCGATGGATACAGGTTCAAGCTCCGCCACGGGAGTAAGCGCACCGGTACGCCCGACCTGCACGGTAATGTCAAGAAGCCGGGTCGTCATTTCCCGCGGGGGAAATTTCCAGGCAATGGCAAAGCGTGGCGCTCTGGCTGTAAAGCCAAGTGCATTCTGTGATGCAAGATCATTGACTTTCAGCACGACTCCATCAATTTCATACTCCAAAGATTCCCGCCGTGATTCGATTTCTCGAAAATAGGCGCAGGCTTCTTCTTCATTGCGGCAAAGCCTGCCTTCAGGCGGTATTTCAAAACCGTATTGCCTGAGCCGTTTCATAACTTCTTCGTAAGTTGTCCATGCCTGGCACATTCCCCAGCGAATTTCACCAAACCCGTAGGCGAGGAAGCGCAGGGGTCTGGAGGCCGTAACGGATGTGTCGAGCTGGCGGACAGAACCGGCGGCGGCGTTGCGAGGGTTGGCGAAGACCTTTTCGTGACGCTTGACCTGGGCGGCATTGAATGCAGCAAAATCAGAACGGGTGAAAATCGTTTCTCCCCGGATTTCTATGCGATCCGGAACCGATCCAGTAAGAAATTTGGGCAAATTGCGTACCGTACGCATGGCTTCTGTGACATCTTCGCCGATTTTCCCGTCTCCCCGCGTCAGAGCCCTGATAAAATGTCCCCGCTCATAAATCAGTTCCATGGCCAGTCCGTCCATTTTGGGATCGCACCAGAATTTTCGAGGACTTTGAAGAGGCAGAGAAGGATGAGCGGCGATGCATTCCGGCCAGGCGTTTTCCAGCTTCCGCACAAATCCCAGAAATTCTGCTTCGGAAAAAACGTTGTCCAGGCTGTACATGCGCAGCATATGCGGAGCAGTCTCCAGTGCGCTGAGCACGGTTCCCCCAATATGCGAGGTCGGAGAATCCTCAGAACTGAGGCCGGGAAAACGCCGTTCCAAATCCTGAAGTTCCCGAAAGGCTGCGTTGAATTCGTCGTCTGTAATTTCCGGGGCGTCCAAAGTGTGATAGCGGTAGTTATGGTAAGCGATAAAAGCCCGCAGCTCCTTGATGCGTGCGGCCTTGTCCTGGGGTGGAAAAAAAGAACCCTGTTCCATTTCTGTCTCCGGTTAGAGGGAGAGCCTGCGCAATCGCAATGCGGTGATACGGTCGCGAATTTCAGCTGCCGCTTCGAATTCAAGGGCTTTGGCCAGTTCGCGCATGCGTTTTTCCAAAGTTCGGATAACGCGATCCATCTCTTCAGGAGTTTTCGGATCCGGTTCATTCAGATTAACCGGGTCTTTCCTGCGTCCCTTTCTGTTTTTGGAGGCTTCGCCCGTTTTGTCAAGGAAGGAATCAAATGGAGAGCTGACAGAGCGGCTTACGGATGTAGGGATAATGCCCAATTCTACATTTCTTCGCAGCTGAATAGATCGGCGCCTCGCGGTTTCATCCATAGCTTCCCGCATGGCTGAAGTCATGGTATCGGCATAGAGATAAACTGTGCCATGGATATTGCGGGCAGCACGTCCGAAAGTCTGAATCAATGCATCGGTAGATCGCAGAAATCCCTCCCGATCGGCATCGAGAATCGCAACAAGGGCAACTTCAGGAATATCCAATCCTTCTCTGAGAAGGTTGATGCCGATAAGAACATCGAATTCTCCGGCGCGCAAAGCCCTGATGATGGCCAGCCTTTCCATTGTGTCGATATCGGAGTGGAGATAGCGGGCATTGACGCCCATATCACGGAAAAAATCCGTCAGCTCCTCGGCCATGCGCTTTGTCAGTACAGTAATAAGAACTCGGTTCCCCTCGGCGATGGTTTTTCGGCAGGCACCGAGGAGATGATCAGTCTGTCCTTTGACGGGGAAAATGAAGACTGCAGGATCTGGAACGCCAGTCGGCCGGATGAGCTGCTCGGCAATGACGCCCTGAGAACAGTTTTTTTCCCAGCGTCCGGGCGTTGCGGAAACAAAAACGCACTGATGAATGCGCGCCAGAAATTCTTCAAAGGTCAGCGGTCTGTTGTCCAGAGCTGAAGGCAGGCGGAAACCGAAGCGCACCAGAGTTTCCTTTCTGGCTTTGTCGCCCCTCGACATGGCACCGATTTGCGGAATCGTAATATGAGATTCGTCAATGAACAGCAGAAAATCCGGCGGAAAGTAATCCAGCAGTGTAGCGGGCGGATCGCCCTGTTTGCGGTTGTCAAGATGGCGAGAGTAGTTTTCAATCCCTGTGCAGTAGCCTAGTTCCTCCATCATTTCCAAATCGAGCTGCGTGCGCTGATTCAGACGCTGCGCCTCAAGCAGCCTGTTTTGAGCTTCCATGTCGTGCAATGACTGGCGCAGTTCCTCACGAATGTCGAGCATAGCGCGGGAAAGAGTATCCCGATCTGTGACGTAGTGACTTGCGGGATAGATGACAGCTTGCGAAGTCCGGCCGATGATGTCGCCTGTGAGGGCGTCAATGAGGCAGATAGCCTCGATTTCATCACCGAAAAATTCGATTCGCAGAGCCTGTTCATGCTCGTAGGCAGGAATAATTTCCAAAACATCGCCCCGTAGACGGAACGTGCCTCTGTGAAAGTCCGTATCATTGCGCGTATACTGCACTTCAATCAGCCGGCTTTTCAGGGCATGCATCGTGATGTTTTGTCTCTCTTCCAGTGGAATGACCATGCGATAATATGCTTCAGGAGATCCAAGTCCGTATATGCAGGAAACAGAGGCGATGATGATGACATCCCGGCGTGTCAGAAGAGCATGCGTGGCGGCATGGCGCATTTTATCGATATCGTCATTGATCGACGCATCTTTTTCGATATAGGTATCGGATGCCGGAACGTAGGCTTCAGGACGGTAGTAGTCATAATAGCTTACGAAATAATGCACCGCATTATCAGGAAAAAGGGCTTTGAATTCCTGATAGAGCTGGGCTGCAAGCGTCTTGTTTGGTGCCATAATGAGAGCAGGTCGGTTCATTTGCTTGATGACATTGGCCATCGTGAAGGTTTTTCCGGATCCGGTGACACCAAGGAGAATCTGATTGTTTATGCCGCTGTTGAGATTGCCGACGATCTGCCGAACGGCTTCAGGCTGATCACCAGTGAGCGTGAAAGACGTGCGGAGTTTGAAGGGCATATCGCGCATGAATATGGCTTCCATAGTAAAAAAAACCGGTGGGGAACACCGGTTTTTATGAGCATCTGGCGTCACCAGGCAGATTTGAACTGCCTTTTGCGGCTTGAGAGGCCGCCCTCCTAACCAGATAGAGGATGGTGACGTACGAATTTTATTTTTATTCGATGAAGAAAAAAATGTCAAGCCTTGCGCGAGTATTTTGCAAGAGTCTCCATGAGAAGATCGATTTTCAGAGGTTTGGAAAGATAGGCATTAATGCCGGCTTTCAGACTTTTTTCAACATCGGTTTCAAAAATGTTTGCGGACATGACGATGATAGGAATAGAACAGGCATCGGATCGGGACAGAGAGCGGATGGCTTTTGCCGTTTCATAGCCATTCATCTGGGGCATCATGATGTCAAGCAGAATCAGGTCAAAGGTGTTTTCTGGAGAGCCGGAAAAAGTCTTCAGAGCCAGCCTGCCATTTTGGGCGCATGTTACGGACGCGCCGAAGTCAGTAAGGAGCGACTGGGCAATTTCCATATTGAGAGGGTTGTCCTCGACAAGGAGAATATGCATCTTGCCCAAATCGGGAGCCTTTCGGGAAGGCCTGACGATATCGCTTTCTTCTTTTTTTCTCAATGGAATCGAGATTGTGAACGTGCTGCCGACATTGAGTTCGCTTTCCACCTGAATGGTGCCCTCCATTTTATCCAGAAGACTCTTCACGATGGACATTCCCAGTCCGACCCCACGGTAATCCGTGCCTGCTGTGTCGTACCGTTCCTGAGAAAATGGTTCGAAAATATGCTGTAAAAAATCCGGATTGATGCCGATGCCAGTATCCGAAATCACACATTGCAAGCGCAGATCGGACTGATCGTCAGCGACAGTGGAGAAGGAGAAATTCAGGCTTCCTCCAGGCTTGTTGTATTTGATGGCATTGCTGAGAATGTTGAGCAGAATCTGTCGGATATAGAGCGGACTTCCGCAAACATGGGGAAAGGAAATGCTGGCAGGATCGTCGGAGCATAAAGTGAGACCTTCACTTACAGCGCGGATTTCAATAATGTTGAGCACATTTCTGATCAGTTCCCTCAGGTTGAACGGTTCGTTGACCATCTGGAACGTGCTGTTTTCAATCTTGCTCAGCTGAAGCACATCGTTGACCAGATCAAGCAGATGATGGGCGGCTCTTTGCGCCTTATACCTGTTTGCAGCCAGAAGGGGAATATCATCCGGATGTCGATCTCCCATATCCAGCAGTCCGATGATGCCATTCAGAGGCGTTCTGATATCGTGTGAAATGCGCGAAAGAAATTCGCTTTTGGCCAGTTCAGCCCGCTTCGTGTCTTCCAGTGCGGCACTGAGCTCTCTGGCATGCTCCATGTCTTTCTGCACATTTTTTTTCAGACTGATGATCCAGGCAATGCAGAAAAAGAGGATCGTGATGGTGATTGAAACGAAGATCAGTACGGCAAGGATGAAGTTTTCCCGGATGAAATCCCGAATCGTGTATTGGCTTAAATCCTTAATATATCGGTAGGATGCGAGAATGCTGAAGCCAGGATCCATGGAGTTGATTCCCTGATTGACAATACGCAGGAGTTCCGGATGATTGCGGCTGATGCCGAAGCAGCGGTCATCCGGCATTTTGAGGATAATGTTTTTCAGAGTCTTGTACTGTGCGTTAAAGAGCAGCCCCGCAGTGCGCAGACCATTGACAATAGTGCTGTCAGCTTCTTTGCTGAGCACGGCATTCAGGCATTCTTCAATGTTTCGCTTCCAGATTATTTCGGCATTGGGAAAGTTGTTGATGGTATAGTAATACTGCATGGCATTTTGTTGGTTCACAGCAATGCGCCGGGTCTTTTCCGGAGAATAAACATCCCGATAGACAAGGTTCATGCCCGCAGTGATCAGCTTTTCGCTCTGGTAAATCCCGTTTTGTTCTGCGTACCATAGTCCTCCGGAGATTGGAAAGGCCAGATCGATTTTATTTTCCCGAAGATCCTCGATCATTTTTTGGACGTTGTCGTATCCGATATAGGAGATATCCGGAGGCGACTGAATATTCAGTACGGAGAACAGCTCAGGCACGGTATCCTGGACGATACCATTAACTTTGCCATTTTTGGTATCGCTGTAGGGAAGATATTTATTCACATATCCGACGCGGATATAGTGATGTGTTTGAAGCCATATTCTTTCCTGTTCTGAAAAAAACATATCTGCAAGCGTTACCGGCATAAAATAGCGGGCATGGAGCTGATACAGCAGATACGTATGCTGCGCTTCATTTTGGGAAATGGCGTTGTTGATATCGTTCAGAAGATCGGTTTTTTCCGGGGAAATGCCGAGATAGCAGGGATATTCTTCCATTTTTTCCAACGGGATAATGTCAACAGTATGATGCAGAATTTTGTCATGTGTTTCGACGATAGCGTCGACATCGCCCGCCAAAATAGCGTTATACAGCTCCTGTACGCCCTCATAGGCAATAATACGAATATCGGCTTTTTTCCGTTTTGCCCAGTTTTCAAGGCACTCGAAGGCAATGGTATTCCGTTGAATGCCGATTTTTTTTCCGGCAAAGGAGGCAATATTATCTTTTTGAAGCGAGGCATTAGAAAATAGTTTGTACATCCAGTAACGGACTGTCCCCATGTGGTATCGAGGCGTTTGCACCTTGATGTCCGCTGTTCCCTTAATAATGCCGGGCATCAGATCAATATCGCCTTTTAAGAATCGTTGATACAGCTCCTCTCTGGAACCATAGACATATTCGTATTTCCAGCCGAGCTTGTAGGCCAGATATTGCAAATATTCGTAAGCGTAACCACTCTTGATTTGTTTGTCAGAGTCGCCTTCAAGAAAATTTTTATATGGATAATAGGCTACGCGCACAACGCGTTGAGAAGCAGTATTCTCCGGCGAGGCACAGACAGGAAAACAACATGCAGACAGAATGATATATAGAATCAGTATGCAAAGAGAGTGCCTGGCAAAGAAACGTATTAAGTGATTCATCAATAGATTCCATAAAATTCAGGTTCTCAGAAAGAATTATCATTTATGAGAGAA
This sequence comes from Desulfovibrionaceae bacterium, assembly GCA_029011315.1. Taxonomy (GTDB): domain Bacteria; phylum Desulfobacterota; class Desulfovibrionia; order Desulfovibrionales; family Desulfovibrionaceae; genus Bilophila. The sequence goes on along the minus strand of JAQXLA010000019.1, from coordinate 43,436 downwards.
TCTTTTATAGGAAAAGTGGAGGAAAGTATACTTTTTATAGAAAAAATGCAGATAAGAAAGGATAATTAAGGAAAAACACAAAAAAAGGGCTTACGGAAAACCGTAAGCCCGGAAATTCTGGTCGGAGCGACTGGATTCGAACCAGCGACCCCCTGGTCCCAAACCAGGTGCGCTACCAAACTGCGCCACGCTCCGGAAAATCAGATCTTCCGTTCAGCAGAAGATCTGGAAAAAAGCAAAGTTATTTCGCGATGACGTTGAATTCGTCGCGGCGGTTTTTCGCATGAGCAGCTTCGGAATTGCCGGCAACAGCAGGACGTTCCTTGCCGAAGCTGATGATTTCAAGCTGATCGGTATTCACGCCGTTCATGACGAGATAGTCATAGGCAGCGCGGGCACGGCGTTCGCCGAGAGCAAGGTTGTATTCCTGAGTACCGCGGGCGTCGCAGTTGCCTTCGATGCGGACACGAATGCTGGGATAAGCCTTCATAAGTTCGGCTTTTGCTTTCAGAACTTCGCGGTATTCGCTCTTCAGAGCAAATTTGTCAAAGTCAAAGTAGATGGTTCCGTCAGAAATCTGCTGGGCAGCGCGATCGATGGCAGAGGTGTCGACCTGCTGGGATTCTTCAGCGGTGTTCACATCTTCAGCGGCCTGCTTCTTTGCGCAGCCGGCGCCAGCGGTAAGGGCGGCTCCAAGAGTCAAAACTAAAGCCATGCGTTTGAGCATCATTGTAAAACTCCTTCCTGCAAAAAACTTGCATGGAAAAACAGGTTAACCATTCTTTCTTCGGTGCGCTCACATCGGGCGCAGGCAACTGAAAAAATAGCCGTAGAAACTGGTATTGTCAATATTTCAGCCTCTGCAATACTGTGCAAAACTGTTTTTATGCGTCGTACACCTCGAAAACGGTTTATTTTCCAGTTTTTCCCCAGCGAGGGAAAAAGGCCTCTCCGCCTCCTGTCGGAACCATGCGGGCTTCTCCTCCATGACGGGTCGTCAGATAGATCTGGCGGGATCCGGATCTTGTGGAAGTGAAGGCCAGAAAATAGCTGTCTGGAGCAAAGGACGGATGTTCATCACTGCCGGGACCGAAGCTGACCTGCCGCTCCTGTCCGGTGAGCAGATCGTACACAAAGATGCGTCCTCCGCCAGCACCGCGCGTATAGGCGATTAACGTGCCGTCAGGGCTGATGCAGGGTTCGGAATTGTAGCTTCCTTCCTTACTGATTCGAGTGACGCTCCCGCCGCTTTTAAGGAAAACCTGGGGGCCGCCGAGACGGCTGGAACAGAACGCCATTTTGGTGCCGGTTGCGTCAAAGGTGGGCGAAACGTTGATGGCCGGACTGCTTTCCAGCGCGCGGGATTTTCTGAATGCTCCGTTCAGCTGAAAAATATCGGGATAGCCCGCCGTGGACAGGCTGACGGCAACCGTATTGTCCGGCATAAAGCAGGGAGAGATCACTGTATTGCCTGGAAAGCGAACGCGACGGATACTGTTTGTTGCGCTGTCCCAGACGCCGAGTGCATGAGAGCGTTCGTCAATATGCGTAAAAACGACCAGACGTCCGTCCATAGACCATGAAGGAGACATGGCCTTGCCGGGAAGATTGGTGATGCGGCGCAGATTTTGGCCGCTTGGTTTGACAATCCAGACGTCACTCTTGAATTTTCCGGCACTTTTGGTGAATGCCAGCGTACTGCGGAAAAAATCTCCATGGCCAGTGAGTGCTTCCATCAGATCAGCGCAAAACCGGTCAGCTGTATCCTGAATATTGCTGTTGTCGACGCGATCATAGGCGTTGCCGAATACGAAATTTCCAGAATAGGTTTCGTAGAGTCGGAGTTCAACGGTATTGCCGGAAGAATCGCCCTGAGGCCAGCCTGCAGTGATGAGCATGTCGGCTCCGGCCAGCTGGAAGCGCTTGAAGTCAACGTTAGGCGGCTGATATCCGGCCAGAGTGTCTCCGCCGAGCACCGCCTTCGGATCAGTTAGTCTCATGAAAGGCAGAATGCTCAGATTGGCACGAATAGCATCGTGAAGTCTGGGGCCGAGATTAGATGCCGGAGCTCCGGAAGTGAGCGGCCTGGACATGGCGATATTGACCATGTTTTGTCCGGGGCCGTAGATATCGATCTGCATGTTTTCCGCCGCAGCGGGCAGCACGGGGAGAAGCAGCAGATAAAGCGGAAGAATGAGGCGGAACCACAATTTCATAGCATAACTCTTACTGACGGCTTAAGGTGAACTGAATTTGCACGAGGCGCGACGCTTCCGGGGCGTCAAAGGCCGGAAGTACGCCAGGTGTGCGGCAGGCTTTCAAAACAGCTCTGTCCGCAGTCAGATCTCCGGAGGACTTGGCGATTTCGGCGGAAATCAGCGAACCATTGCGGGCAATTCTCAGATCGGCTCCAACTGTGCGCGGGCTGCGTATGGAAGCTGGCACGACGACAATGGGGCGAAGTGCATCCATCACCTGCTGAGCATAGGGAATGGCAGGCTTTTCCGCTTTTTTTTCAGGCAGGGAAAGAGTGATCCAGACGTCGCTGATGATACCGTATTCCGGAGCAGGAAACGATTTTGCGCGCAATGCGGCCGTACAGACTGATTCATCCAGAGCCGGATCACCTGAAGACTGCTTCACAGTGCAATAGAGTACGGATCCGGTGCTGCCGATACGCAACAGAGCCGTGGCATGTCCCTGAGATCCGGCAGGAGGCTGCCAGAAGGCGAGCATCCTTTCCAAAATCTGAGCACCGTATCCCTCGCTGATATCCAGAGAGCCGGATCGGCGATCATTGATCGTCGGCATGTCAGGAAACGGAAGCGGAGTGCCTGATGACGCAGATGGAAAATTCGGATTCTGCGGAACCTGCGGTAACGTATCCGTTTCAGGCGGCACATCTGTATATTCAGAAACCGGACCGTTCTCTGCACTGGCATAGCTGCAAAAACAGCAAAGAGCGATGCAGCACAGAAGAAAAGAAGGCAAACGGGACATTGAATTATCTCCCTGACAGTTCAAGCGAGTTGAAGGCAATAACCAGTTCGCGCAGACTGGGAGTCGGTGGCGGGGGAAGCACTTTCGTTCGGACAATGGCATTGACGCAGGAAGCGTCGTATTCCGGACGGCCGGATCCCTGTTCAATACGGCAGTCCGTCACTTTGCCGGACGGATCCAGCGTGATGCGAACCTTTGTGACGAAGGCCCTGCGGGAGGCGATGGGCACGCTGTTCCAGTTGGGACGGACGGCCATGATGACCAGACCGGCATAGACGTCATTGATGCCGCCTCCGCCTTCGCCGTCACCGTCGCCTCCTCCTCCCCCATTATGTCCGGATCCGCGGGAACTGCGTTCGAATTCAGCAAGAGCGTCAGCCACTGAAGACCCCTTGCTGCCTCTGGATCCTCCTCGCCCTGATGAACGGGCGGCTTCAGCCAAAGCAGCGGAGACTTCGTCTTTCCCGGATCCTGAAGCGCGACTTTTCCTGTCGTTATCTTTGCGTTCCGCTTTGGTCTGTTTTGGGGAAACAGCTGGCTTTTTGTCCGCAGTGGGCGCAGTTTTTTCCGGTTTGGGGGATTCTGATGGTTTGGGATGGCCTACTTCCGGATTCGGCTTCGGTTCGACCGGTTTTGGACGGACTTCAGCCTGTTTGCGAACTTCGGCCTGATGCATTTTGTTCTCAAGAGCAATGGCTTCGCCCGGTGCTTTTTCCGCCCTGGCCGGATGGGGCGTAGGTTTAGGCGCTGTTTTGGCCCCCTGAGGACCGAGCACGGGAGATGGCAGGCGGTTGCCTCCGGGAGCACCCATGTTCAGACTGATTTGCATGATTGGCTTATTGAGCATGATCGTCGGGGTACGCTGAGGCCAGAGAAGGATGGTCAGAGCCAGCGCGATATGCAGAATTGCCGAAAAAAGGAGACTGCCGAAATGCATGCTTATCTTCTTTGGCTGCGGTTCTGATCCTCTTCATGCAGGGCGATGACGCCGAGACGCTCTATGCCTGCGGCTCGAACTTGCCCCATGACGTTGACAACAAGACCATAGGGAACGTCTTTGTCAGCGCGCAGAAAGAGCTGTTTATTCTGAGCCTTGACGAGCATCTGAAGCTTGTCCTGCAGATCCGCATCGGAGACGGCGTATTCATCAAGAAAAAGGGCACCATCCTTGCGGATGGTCAGGATCATATTGTCTGTTTCTGTGGGCAGAGTATCAACAGCACGGGTTTCCGGCAGATCAACATCCAGCCCCTCCGTCATCATGGGAGCTGTCACCATGAAAATAATCAGAAGTACCATCATCACGTCGACAAAAGGCGTGACGTTGATCTCCGATACCAGTCTTTTGCTGCGGCGCATGAGGAGCTCCTAATATCTGCTGGTCATGGTAAACACGTTCGTTTCGCACTGGACGCGGTTCAGGAACATGCCTGCGAAATGGACGAGCTCATCTTCAAGTGCGGCGATGGCATTGGTGAAGTAGTTGTAGCCGATAGTAGCGGGAATGGCGACAATGAGCCCCATAGCCGTTGCAATCAAAGCTTCGGATATACCTGGAGCAACCGTAGCGAGAGAGGCGGATTTCATCGCTCCGATGGAGTGAAATGTGACCATAATGCCCCAGACCGTGCCGAAAAGCCCGATGAATGGGGCTGTGTTGGAGGCAGTGGCAAGGAATGAAAGCGAAGCACTGACCCGAGCAATTTCAGTATCAACACCGCGACTCAGGGCGCGGCGCACGCTGTCAACGATGACTTCCGGTGCGGCACCGGATTCTTTGGATCGGTTGAATTCCGAAACGCCGTAATGCCCTACGGCATAAAGCGGAGAGGAAGGATCGGCACCGAGAGACTGCACTGCATCGCGCAGATCCCGGGATGCGTCAAAACGTTCTATCCCCTTGAGGGTTCTACGCATGCCTCGCCGAACAGAAATCCATTTGCCGATCATTACGGCCCAGCTTATGACGCTCATAATAAGCAGAATGACAAGAACAATTTTCGCCGTCAGCGTGGCGTTATTCAGCAGTCCGAAAATGCTCAGATCCATAACCTGTTCATCCTAATTTTTCATTTGGAAAATACAGAAAACAACAAACCGCCCCGATTTTGGAAAAATCCGAGGCGACAGCACGGTATCCGTAACGGACGGAGATATTTACCCCCGATTTTTTTCAGGTGTCAAGAAGCGGCAAGCTTTCATACTCTTGAATTTTTTTCAAATGTATTTTATTTTTGTAAAAAACAATATCCTGTATCGTAATACAATTCATAAATTGAGAATCAGAGATTTGTCATGGAAAAAGTTCAGACACGGAAAACCATACAGCGTGCTGTGATACTTGAGGAGCTTCGCGGGATGAAGACACATCCCACTGCCGAGGAGCTGTTTGAGAAGGTTTCTCGCCGTCTTCCCCGAATCAGCCTGGGAACCATCTATCGAAATCTGAATCTTCTGGTTGAGCAGGGGCATGTCATCAAACTTGATTCCGGATACGCGTTTTATCGTTTTGACGGCGATGTCTGCCCGCATCGGCATGTGCGCTGTCTGGTATGTGGCCGTATTGCCGATGTCGCTGCCGTCGATCCTGATCCTGACTGCTCGAATGTGAAGGTTCCGGGATTTTCCATTTTAAAAGCGCAGGTGATTTATGATGGCATGTGCGACGCATGTGCCGCAAAAATACGAGGAGCGAAACAGTGAGCGGAAGCACGCCAGCTATCGGCGTCTGGAATCCGGCCTTTCTGGGGGATGCTGTTCTGACGCTGCCGCTGATTGAGGCACTGGCCCGCTCCTTTCCGGGTTCTGCCATTGATTTTTATGTCAGAAAGGGGCTTGAACCGCTTTTTTCTGCGCAGCCCGGCATTCGATCCGTATACGCTTGTGACAAAAATCGGAAGGGGATGGCCTCTTTGATCCGCGAGGGACGCACGATTCGTGCGCGGCATTATGATATATGGATCAGTGCTCATACAAGTCCCCGTTCGGCACTTGTCGCGCGGCTTTCAGGGGCTGATCGCCGCATTGGATACAGGGGAATCGGCAGAAAACTGTGCTATACGGACACTGTGGATCGGTGTTTCGGCAAGCTGCATGAGACCGAGCGGATACTTCGGCTTATGCAGCCTTTGAGCCAGGAGACTTTTTCATCGATGCCGCACCTGCATCTGCCTTCTGCAGCTCTGCGCAGCGCGCAGCTGTGGAGAGCCATGGCGGACGCGCCTGTAGTCGGTCTGCATCCCGGATCGATTTGGCCAACCAAGCGTTGGACTGTCGAGGGATTTGCCGCAGTGGCGGCTGAAGCGGCGCGGGCGGGAGCCGTGGTGGCGGTTTTCGCCGGACCGGGAGAGGACGATCTGGCACGGGAAGTTATCCGTCTGGCAGACGTGCCAACATTGCAATTGCATGATTTTTCCAGCGGCATGTCTCTTGTCTCTCTGGCGGCGCATATCGCCTGCCTTGATGCCTATGTCACCAATGATTCCGGACCGATGCACCTGGCCTGGGCTCAGGGAGTGCCGGTAACGGCGGTATTTGGACCGACGACTGAAGATCTTGGCTTCTTTCCTCGGGGAGATCAGTCAACAGTCATTCAGGAAGATGTGCCGTGCCGTCCGTGCGGACTGCATGGGGGAAAGAGTTGCCCGAAAGGTGATTTTCGTTGCATGCGGGAAATTGATCCGCAGAGAGTTTGGGAGGACGTACGCAGGAAGATTTTTCCTGAGAAGTCTGCCGAAAAAAAAGGAGTTGAAACTCTTTGATTTTTAGAAATTTTGCAGAAGATCTGAAAAATGCCAATATATTTTTTTGTAAAATACGTGGATGCTGCTCATGCCGGGAATTCAATTCCGGCTTTTTTTTTGCCGCAGGATAGAACATGCTTCCGCAGATCGGCGACTGTTTTGACTGTGTCCGGCTGGATCAGAGGAGCATAACCGAGGCGCTGCGCCTGTTTCAGGCGGATATCCTGGCCGGAAACAGGACGGATCTGGCCGTTGAGATCCACTTCGCCCCAGAAAATCGCGCGTTCAGGCAGGGGAATATCGTAGAAGGACGAAAGAATCGCAGCCACAAGCGCCGTATCCATACCCGGTTCCTGAAGATGAAACCCGCCTCCTATTTTGGCAAAGATATCAGCCTGGCCAAAGTTGAGGTGCAGACGTTTTTCGAGAACGGCAATCAGCAGATGAAGCCTGTTAACATCAAAGCCCATTCCGGCACGACGGGGAATGGCAAGATAGCTTTTGCTGACCAGGGCTTGAACTTCAACAGCCAGAGGACGTCGATCGTCAACAGTCATGACGACTGCCGTTCCGCTGAGCGAGGGATCGCGGTCTCCGAGAAAACATGTTGACGGATCCTCGATAATGCGCATGCCGCGCTGTTCCATATGAAAGATGAGAAGTTCGCTGTTCGGACCGAAGCGATTTTTGAGCACGCGCAGCATACGAAACATTCGGTGCCGATCGCCCTCCAGAGAAAGGACGGTATCCACCATATGCTCGAGCAGGCGCGGGCCGGCAAGATTGCCGTCTTTGGTAACGTGTCCGACGAGCACCAGTGCTACACCGTGCAGGCGGCAGGATTCGATCAGCGTTGTGGCCACGGCGCGAACCTGGCTTACATTGCCGGGCAGACCTTCGGCGGTTTCCGAAGCGAGGGTCTGGACAGAATCGGCGATGATCAGAGCGGGTTTTTCCGGAGCATCGAGAATATCGAGTACGTCTTCAGAGCGGGATGTGGAAATTGCGAAAAGAAGAGGATGAAGAACGCCGAGTCGGTCGGCGCGAGCGCGGATCTGCGGCAGAGATTCTTCACCACTGACGTACAGAACTTTTTTCCCCGACGCGGCGGCATGTCCGGCAATCTGCAGAAGGAGGGTGGACTTGCCGATCCCCGGCTCACCTCCGATGAGAACGGAAGCACCTGGAACAAGTCCCCGGCCGAGAATGCGATCAAGATCCCGCATCCCCGTGCCGAAAGGCTCAAAAGTTTCCTCAGCAGCAGAGGATAGGGGCAAAGCCGCTGCAGTCCGCGCATGGACTGAAACAGAATGGCGCGTGCGTGAGGAAGGAGCAGGCTGACGCGCCGCTTCAAGAGTGTTCCATTCGCGGCATACGGGGCACTGGCCACGCCATACAGGGGATCGTGCGCCGCAGGAGGAACAGATGTAGGTTTCAGAATGCTTGGCCATGCGCGGACTGCTTGCAGAGCACTTAGAACCCGAGCGTCTGATCCAGCTGGAGTTCTCTGTACCAATGTTCGTACAGATCAAGCATGCGGGACACGATGGCTTCAACAATACGTTCGGTTACAAGGGAATGACGCGTAATGCCCTCGCGCAATTCTTCAGGGCTCAGTTCCCCGCACTGCCAGGCAGTACGGAATTTTTCGCTGATGAAGCTGGCGTTCAAAATCGCACCGGCGTCGGCAATGCCAAGATCCGGAGTCATTTTCTGTGCGGCTTCGTCGCTGAATTTCGCCTGCATGGATTCATCGCCTTCAAGTTGGCCTTTAGGCCATGCGCGCAGATTGCCGATCGTGAATGGCCAGTCTTTGCGCAGGAGCAGCGGCACCTTTTCTCCATCGTCTCCGGAGACGAGATCCAGTGGAAGCAGGGTATCCCAGTCGAATCCGGAAGCGTCTCCGTTTGGTGCCCATTTAGCCAGCTGGGCGCGCTGAGCGAACATAACCAGTCCGTATTCTTCGCGCATCCGCTCCCAAATCCAGGTCCAGACTTTGTCAACGTTGGTTCGGAGATCTGAAGTTTTAAAGGGATTGACGGGATCTGTGGGGTCAAACACTTTGTCTTTTTCCATCATTTCCGCCATAGCATCGGCAATGCTTTCGTGATCGCGGACTTCATTGTCGCTCCAGAGGGCGGCGCAGTGCGCGGAGGCTTCTTCCAGTCCCTTGATATAAGCGGGGATGCGTCCGGCCAGATGAAGATTCCAGTTCCACTCATCCCAGTCCAGTTCGCCGTTTAAGAAGCGTTTGATAGCGGCGTTGGCTCCGGCGCGGAGCATGGCGGGGGAGACAACCGGTACCATGGTCATGGTCCCATCGTCGCTCAGTCCCATGGCTTTGCGCAGAGTTTCAGCCTGCCACCAGTTTTCCAGAACCTTTCCGTCAGCATCGCGCAGACGATCGAAAAAGACAGTGGAGTGGACGCCGAACCAGATGACAGCTGTGATCACGCCAAGAATGCGGCGCTGATCTTCATCGGTATAGGAGGGATTGGTACGCATCCAGTCAAGCAGAAAGCGGGTCAGCTCTGAGGAACGGAGCAGAAGATCACCGCCGAGAGCACTGCCAAGGCAGAAACCGGGTTCTTCAGCCGGACCGGTAAGAAATGCGCTGAGCTGATTGTACAGCGATTGATCGCTGAGCTGATCGATGTTGAATTGATGATGCACGGCACCATAGCCGGGCTGGCAATGGCAGTGACAGTGAGCATGAGCGTTATCGGCCATGAATCCCTCCGAATGCTTATTAGGATTGATTTGCAATATTAATATTGATCACGCCCAAATAAATCGTCAAGGGGCTTGACGAAAAAAAAGAGCATGCCATGAAATGAGCCACAGAATAGATCTTCATTTGCTGCTCTGCAAGAGGGTTCAGAGACAAAGACGTCCTGATTAGCGGCATACGGCATGAAGAGATATGCGGAATGACGCATGCCAGGGTGATTCCAAAATAAATAAAATGAAAGCATCATCTTTTTTCCATTTTACTTTCTTCCGCGTAAAGCGCATCATAAACAGACTTACCAATAAAAAACAGACTAATTTGGTCGGTTGATATTCAATTTAACTGAAGACTGATTCTTATCAGGGAAATGTGCCATGAGGCGAACTTGCATCCATGTTAGCACCATGCTGACGGCTGTATTTTGTCTGATTCTGCTCTGTCTGGCTTCTTCCTGTGTGGAAACAAAACAGGGACAGAAAAAACGCATTCCGGAGGTTACGGTTCTGCGGTTGAAAGCGGAACGGTTTGAACCAACGGATGAATTTCCAGGAAGAGCCGCTTCCATGCGCCGCGCTGATGTGCGTCCGCAGGTCGGCGGAATTTTGATTCGTCGTCTGTTTGAGGAAGGCAGCGAAGTACGGGAAGGGCAGATCCTGTACCGGATCGATCCGGAACCGTATCGATCCGCTTTGGCGGAGGCGCGCGCCAAATTGAAAAAAGCTGAAGCGGATATGGCGCCTGCACGGCTTAAAGCACGTCGCTATGGCAGACTGCGGGCTTCTGGAGCTGTCAGCAGCCAGGAATACGATGAAGCGGAGGCCGCATTCCGTCAGGCTGAGGCTGAAGCCGAGTCCTGCCGAGCTTCGGCAGAAACAGCGGCTATCAATCTGCGGCGTACAGAGATCAAGTCGCCGATTTCCGGCCGCATTGGACGTTCTCTGGTAACAGAGGGAGCTTTGGTGACGGCGCATCAGGCGGAAGCACTGGCTGTAGTACAGCAAATGGATCCGATTTATGTTGACGTCTCGCGATCTGGACTGGAATTGCTGAGACTGAGGGATATGCTGGAGAGGGGAGATCTGAAAAAAGCAGGGGAAAAAGAGGCTTCGGTGCGCCTGATGCATGAGGACGGGCGGATGTACGAACATGAGGGACGGATCAGTTTCAGCGACGTAACTGTCAACGAAAGTACGGGTATGGTCGGGCTGCGGGTGATAGTCCCCAATCCTGATGGACGGATTTTTCCGGGTATGTACATGAGGGCAATTCTCAAGAGGGGAGTTGATGAACGGGCGATACTCGCTCCTCGCCGGGCTGTATTGTTCGATCCCAAGGGGCAGGCATCAGTTTTTCGGATAGAATCGGATGGTACGGCACATCAGCATCGGGTCGAGGTAGATTGCGGCAACGGGCGTTTCTGGCGTGTGATTTCCGGACTTGAGACCGGAGATCGAATCGTGGCGGCAGGTTTTCAGGGCGTCCGGCATGGGCTTCCGGTTCGGATAGTCCGGGAACTGGAAGATGCACAAGCGCTCTTTGTCGGAGACGGCGTGGCCGAATAAAGCGAAGCGGGGTAAGCGCATGGCAAAATTTTTTATTGATCGGCCGGTCTTTGCCTGGGTCATTGCCATTTTTATTATGCTTGGCGGTGCGCTGGCCATCTTCAAGCTGCCCGTGGCCAGATTCCCAAAGCTTGTTCCTCCGACTGTCAGCCTGAATGTGACACTCAGCGGTTCTTCGGCTTCGACGGTGCAGGACACCGTAACGCAGATCATCGAGCAAAATATGAACGGCCTTGATGGTCTCCTTTATATGACATCTCTGAGCAGCTCTTCGGGTCGGATGCTGATGCGGCTGACGTTCGATTCCGACATTGACGTGAATATGGCGCAGGTGCAGGTGCAGAATAAGCTGCAAACCGCGTCTCGATCGCTTTCGGAGGAGGTTACTCGGCAGGGTATTGTGGTTAATAAGGTTTCGGACGGATTCCTGCAGCGATACGCCTTCATCAGCCGGGATGGAAGCATGTCGCAGACAGATCTGGCGGATTTTGTCGCTTCGGTACTTCAGGATCCGATGAGCCGGATTCCCGGTGTGGGGCAGCTGACGCTGTACGGATCTCCGTATGCGATGCGCATCTGGCTGGATCCGCATCGCCTGGCGGCACGGGGGCTGACGGCCGCCGACGTGATCCGGGCTGTTGAGAGCCAGAATGAACAGCTTTCCACAGGGCAAATCGGAGACAGGCCGGATCCGGAAGGCGCAGAGCTGAACGTCACGCTGATTTCGCGAGAGAAGCTGAATACCCCCGTGCAATTTGAGAATATCGTGATTCGCGCCGAGCGCGACGGATCATCGGTTCGTATACGGGATGTGGCCCGGACAGAGATGGGGCAGCAGGCATATCTTCTTGAGACGCGTTACAACGGCGCGCCAGCTGTGGGATTGGGGATCCAGCTGGCAGAAGGAGCGAATGCGCTGGAAACAGCGGATCGCGTCGCTGCCTTTATTGAAAAAATGCGCCCTGTCTTTCCTGAAGGCGTAGACTGCATCATTCCATATGATACTGTGCCTTTTGTTCGACTCTCAATTCAGTCGGTTGTGCGCACGCTTTTTGAAGCCGTTGGACTGGTTTTTCTGATCATGCTGCTCTTTTTGCAGAATTTTCGTGCTACGCTGATTCCAACTCTGGCTGTCCCAGTGGTTCTGCTTGGCACCTTCGGCGTCATGGCGGCTTTTGGCTTCACGATTAACACGCTGACAATGTTCGGACTGGTGCTGGCAATCGGTTTGCTGGTGGACGATGCGATCGTGGTGGTTGAAAACGTCGAGCGCATCATGCGCGAAGAAGGTCTGTCTCCCAGGGAAGCGACGAGAAAGTCGATGGAGCAGATTTCCGGGGCTTTGCTGGGGATCTCTCTGGTCCTGGCCGCGGTGTTTGTGCCGATGGCTTTTTTCGGGGGAATGACGGGTGTGATCTACCGTCAGTTTTCCCTGACAATCGTGGCGGCGATGGGACTGTCTGTTTTGACAGCACTGATACTGACTCCAGCACTGTGTGCGTCGATCCTCAGGAATACTCCGGAGCGTTCAGGCGGCTTTTTCGGGCTATTTAACCGGGGGTTTGATGCACTGCTGTCCGGATACGCCGCCTGTGTCCGCAAAATTGTGCGCCGTACGGGACGGATGATGATTCTGTTTGTGCTGCTGACTGCCGTGATGGCCGTGCTGTTCAGGGCGATGCCGACTTCGTTTCTGCCGATTGAGGATCAGGGGCTGATTTTTGCCAATATTCTCATGCCGTCCGGAACGTCTTCGAAAGAAGTGTCTGTTGCTGCGGCGAAGGTAGAACGGTATTTTCTGGAGGATGAAAAGGAGTCCGTGCAGGGTGTGATGACGACGCTCGGCGCAGGATCCGGCAGCAGTCGCGGGCAGAATACGGCCATGGTCATTGTGCGGCTGAAGGACTGGAGCCTGCGCACGGCGGAACATTTGCGATGCGAAGCGATCGCGCGGCGGGCTCGAGCCGCATTTTCTTCGGTGCATGAGGCGCAGGTCAGGGTTTTTATGCCTCCTGAGGTGTTGGGGTTGGGAGAATCTGCCGGTTTCGCCTTTGAGCTTCAGGATCTGGTAGGGCACGGTCATGAAGCTCTGCTCAGGGCTCGGGATGAATTGATCCGCCAGGCAAATGAAAGTCCTCTGCTGATGAATGTGCGCAGCTCTGCTCCGGGCGATACGCTGCAGCTGAATGTGCGCATCGATGACTTGAAAGCGGGAATGAATGGCCTCGATCCGCAGGCAATCAACACCAATCTTGCTGCTATATGGGGCGGAAAATATGTTAATGACTTTGTGGATCGCGGCCGTGTCAAGAGAGTATACGTGCAGGCTGACAGTCCATTCCGGCGCAATCCCGAGGATTTGCGTCTGTGGCAGTTTCGAAACGAGTTGGGAGAAATGGTTCCTTTCGAGGCTTTTGCCGAAACGTCATGGGGATATGGTCCGACGCAGCTGGATCGCTATAACGGCGTTCCGGCCTGTCTGATAGAGGGGACGGCCGCCCGTGGAGTTAGCTCGGGGATGGCAATGGATGAAATGGAGCGGCTTTTTGCCGGGCTTCCTGAGGGGTTTGGCTACGAATGGACGGGAATATCCTATCAGGAAAAACTGTCCGGTTCGCAGTCCGGGATACTGTATATTCTCTCTATTTTGGTAGTTTTTCTCAGCCTTGCGGCTCTATACGAAAGCTGGACGATTCCCTTTGCGGTGATTCTGGTAGTGCCGCTTGGCGTGCTTGGAGCTGTGGGGCTGTCCATGGCACTGGGATTGAGCAATGGCATTTATTTTAAAGTAGGATTGCTGGCCGTTATCGGGCTGGCAGCAAAAAATGCCATTTTGATTGTCGAATTCGCCCGATCGCTCCATGAAGGCGGGAGTGGGCTGCGCCGTGCGGTGACGGAAGCGGCCAGGCTGAGACTGAGGCCGATACTGATGACTTCTCTGGCCTTTTTGATTGGCGTTTTGCCGTTAGCTGCAGCTTCAGGAGCTGGAGCTGCAAGCCGGCAGGCCATCGGCATCGGCGTTTTTGGCGGTACTGTCGCGGCGACCGTGTTGGGAATTTTTTTTGTTCCGGTTTTCTTTTGCGCAGTGACGCGCTTCTTTGACTTTCTGCGGGGAAGGAGAGCTGATAGGCGCAACGGATGAGCATCACAGCCTGATAGCCGATCCGTGCGACCGAAAGAAGATGATATTTTGGAGCAAAGTATCCGTATTTTTATGAATTTTTTCATACATTGATCTGAAGAGAAGCCGGCTGAAAAAGTTTCTTCCTTCTGGACAATCGTATGGCGCGGCGTTATTCTGGAGATAACACGGCGAGAACCATCGCCGGGAATTTCCGATTCTCAAAGGTGATTCAGATTATGCAGATGAAATGGAAAACACGCGCCCTGCTCAAATCCGGCAGAGCTGTTGTCGGCACATGGCTGCAGTTTCCTTCGGCGGATGTGGCGGAAGCCATAGCTGGTGCGGGGTATGACTACGTTGCCGTCGATCTGGAACACGGTGCCTTTACCAGAGCGCAGCTCCCCGATATCTTTCGGGCCATTGAATGCGGCGGGTCAGCACCTTTCGCTCGCATCGCTGAAGCGGAGCAGCGTCCGATCAAGGCCGCGCTTGATTCCGGTGCGCAGGGTCTGATTTTTCCTATGATTGAGACTCGCGAACAACTTGATCGCGCTATCAGCTGGTCCTTATATCCGGACGGAGGCGGAACCCGCGGCGTCGGCTTCTCTCGCGCGAATGACTACGGAGAATATTTTGATGCCTATCGGACTGCGCTCCCCGATCAACTGACCCTTGTGGCTCAGATTGAGCATATTCGCGCCGTAGACAACCTCAGTGACATCGTTTCGCATCCCCGTCTGGATGCTATCATGGTCGGACCGTATGACCTTTCCGGATCCATGGGGCTGACCGGACAGTTCGATCACCCTGATTTTGTAGCCGCTATGCAGCGAATCAGTGATATCTGCCGTCGTCACGGCATGGTGATGGGGCAGCATGTGGTGGAACCGAATCCGGAAAAGCTTGGGCAGTGTATACGCAACGGTTACCGTTTTCTGGCCTATGGCATTGACACGGTGTTTCTGCTGCGTGCTTCCAAGTGTCCTCCTATTCCCCGTTAAGCCGGAGAACGTATGAAAATCGTATTTTTCGGAGGTTCCGGATTTCTCGGATCTCATGTCTGCGACAAGCTGTCTGAAGCCGGACACGATGTCACGATTGTCGATTTGCAGCCTTCAAAGTGGCTTCGTCCCGATCAGCATATGATAGTCGGCAGTCTCCTTGATGAAAATCTGGTGAACGAAACCGTTCAGGGCGCAGATGCAGTCTTTGATTTTGCTGGAATCGCTGACATAGGCGAATGCAACGCCAGACCGGTGGATACGGCGAAAATTAATGTTCTGGGCAATGTGATTCTGCTTGAGGCGTGCCGCCTTGCAAACGTTAAGCGGTACGTATTTGCCAGCTCTCTGTATGTTTACGGAAAATCAGGCGGCTTTTACCGCTGCAGCAAGCAATCCTGTGAACTGTATATTGAAAATTATCACGCCATGCACGGATTGGAATACACGATCCTGCGTTATGGATCGCTGTACGGACCGCGCGCGGATCGTCGCAACGCGATTTACCGTTTTGTTTCTGAAGCATTGGAAAAAGGTGAGATCACCTATTACGGCAGCCCGACGGCTCTGCGCGAATACATTCATGTCGAGGATGCGGCGCTGAGCACAGTGGAAATTCTGAATCCGGAATACGCCAATCAGAATATTGTTCTGACCGGAAGTCAGCCTATGCAGGTCGGCGAACTGTTCCGCATGATCGGTGAAATGCTTGGCAGAGAACTGAAGATCGTCTGTCAGAATGATCCGAACAGCGGCCACTATCAGATTACGCCTTATGCCTTTATGCCCCGAGTCGGGCGGAAGATGACGCCGCATTTGTCCATTGATCTTGGTCAGGGAGTTTTGCGCGTCATGGAAGAAGTGCACCGTGGTATGAATACGGGCACAGAGGAAATCGGCGGCTATCTGGTGCATTCAGACGGCGGCGAAGATTAACCAAATATGTTTGATTCAGGAGATGTTACGATGAATATTATTGCTATTGTTCCCGCCCGCATGGGATCGAGCCGTTTTCCGGGCAAGCCTCTCGCCGATATTCACGGCGTTCCGATGGTTGGACATGTCGCGTTTCGTACGGCTATGTGCCCTGCGCTTTCTTCCACCTGGATCGCGACCTGTGATCAGGTTGTCATGGACTACGCCGAATCTGCCGGATTAAATGCGGTAATGACGGCGGATACGCATGTACGTTGCTCGACGCGTACGGCCGAGGCTATGCTGACGATTGAGAAAAAGACCGGAAAGCGTGCTGATATTGTGGTGATGGTGCAGGGCGACGAACCGATGATTACGCCTGATATGATCGATGCAGCCGTTGCTCCCATGCTGAAGGATCCGTCGATCAATGTGGTCAATTTGATGGCAGATCTGGCCAATGAAACGGAATTTGATGATCCGAATGAAGTGAAAGTCGTCACGGATCTGAATGGTGACGCGATTTATTTCTCCCGTGAACCGATTCCCTCCCGCCGCAAGGGCACGCCGCATGTGCCGATGAAAAAGCAGGTGTGCATTATTCCTTTCCGTCGTGACTACCTTCTGCGCTTCAATGAGCTGTCCGAAACGCCTTTGGAAATTATTGAATCAGTGGACATGATGCGCATTCTTGAGCACGGCGAAAAAGTCCGGATGGTTCCTACTGACAAGAGGACGCTGAGCGTCGATACGCAGGAAGATCTGGAACGCGTGCGCGAAGCCATGCGTGATGATGCCCTTCGCCTGCAGTATACGAAGTAGGTTTTGTATATATGGGGGCTCTGCTTGAAGCGTTCCTGATTCCGCTTCTTTCTTGGATTCCGTGGCGTCTGGGAACGGTGCTTCGGATGCTTTGGAAGCCGCTTTTTGCCTCCTGCGGATGGGTACGCTTCGAGCCGGGTACTGTCTGCGTCGGTTGCAGTAACATGCGTTTCGGCCGTGGAGTGCGTATCGGACGGAATTGCCGTCTGTATGCCGTTGACGGCGGAATGTTGGCAATTGACTGCGGGAGTGTGCTGAGTCCTGGCGTGACGGTGGATGCCTCTGCAGACGGACGTATCGTTATCGGCAGCAAGGTGGCTGTCGGCCCCGGTACGGTGCTGCGCGCTTCCAACCATCGTTTCGATCTGTTGGATATTCCGATTATGGATCAGGGACATATTCCGGGTACCATAGTCATCGAAGATGATGTCTGGATCGGTGCCAATGCGGTGCTGACGCCAGATGTCCGGATCGGACGGGGAGCAGTCATTGGAGCCGGAGCTGTGGTGACGCATGACATAGAGCCGTATGCGATTGCTGTCGGGGTTCCGGCGAGGGTCGTAGAAACACGAAAAAAAGCCCCTGAGGGGTAAGGGTGTATTTTTCATCATGAAAATCGCAATAACAACATCGTCCTTCGCCCGTTACAGTGAAGAGCCTTTAGATCTTTTGCGGGAGTTCGGCGCAGAGATTGTTTTGAACGACAGAGGGCGGACGCTGACCGAAGATGAAGCGGCAAAATTTCTGGCGGACTGCGACGGCGTTGTGGCCGGAACAGAGCCTTTGACGCGGAAGGTCATGGAAAATTGTCCTAATCTGAAGGTTATTTCCCGCTGCGGTGCGGGTATGGACAGCGTGGATCGCGCAGCGGCTGAAGATTTGGGCATTGCGGTACGCAATACGCCTGATGCGCCTACAGTGGCGGTAGCGGAATTGACCGTCGGCCTGATGCTCTCTCTTCTGAGACAGGTCGCTCCAATGGATAGGGATATCCGCTCCGGGGTCTGGAAAAAGCGTATGGGGAATCTGCTGTTCGGCAAAAAAGTCGGCATTGTCGGCTTTGGCCGCATTGGCCATGCGGTGGCAGAGAGGCTTCAGGCCTTCGGAGTTTCTTTGGCCTATGCTGATCCGTATGTTGAGGATCCGGCCTATGAGCGCAGGGAACTGGACGAGCTGATGGGCTGGGCGGACGTGATCACCCTGCATTGCGCTAAGCTCGGCGGGGGCACTTCATTGCTGGATCGAGGTCGCCTGTCGCGTATGCGTCCGGGAGGGGTCATTCTGAATATCGCTCGCGGAGGGCTTATTGACGAAGATGCGCTGTGTGGTCTGCTGACGGCGGGACATCTGGCTGGAGCGGCTCTGGATGTGTACTCGCATGAACCGTATGATGGGCCCCTGAAGCATCTTGATTCCGTCATTCTGACGCCTCATATTGGATCGTATGCCCGTGAGGCACGGATAATTATGGAAACAGAGACGGTAAAAAATCTCATTAGCGCCTTTCAGGATGGCACCGTTCATGCCTAGCGGAAACAAACTGGAATTGCTCGTTTTTGACTGTGACGGCGTCATTCTGGAAACTGTGGATGTCAAAACCCGGGCTTTTGCACAGATTGCGGAGCCGTATGGAGCGGAAATCCGGGATCGTCTGGTACTGTACCATCATTTGCACGGAGGCGTCAGTCGGCGTGAAAAATTTCGCTGGATGCTGGAAGAGGCGTTGGGCGGTAAAGCAGATGAAGCGGAACTTGATGATCTCTGCGCCCGTTTCGGTGATGCGGTTTTGGAACAGGTTATGCATGCGCCGCTGGTTCCTGGCGTGATGGATGTGATTGAGACCTGGCAGAAGCGTGTGCCTTTGTATGTCTGTTCCGGAACGCCTCAGGAAGAACTGCGCTTCATTTTGAGGCGTCGGGGTTTGGATCGATATTTTACGGACATGATCGGCACGCCTCCTGCCAAGCCGGAGCTGCTGAAGCGCATTGTGCGCGCTGCCGGGGCAGATCCTTCCCGGTGCGTTATGATCGGCGATGCCGGAACGGATTTGCTGGCTGCTGAGGCCGCAGAAACGCTGTTTTATGGCCGTGGAGAGTTTTTTAAAGGGGGATCCGTGCCTTACGGTCAGGATTTGACAGGTTTGAATGCCTGGCTTGATTCGGTTTTTGATCAGGATCCGGTTCATGATTGATATTTCCCTGCTTAATCCTTCTCAGCTGGAGGCGGTTACGGCACCGGACGGTCCGATACTTGTGATTGCCGGGGCAGGAAGCGGAAAGACTCGTACGCTGGTCTATCGTCTGGCCTGGTTAACGGAGCAGGGGGTTCGACCTGATGAAATTTTGCTGCTTACCTTCACGAACAAGGCTGGAAGGGAGATGCGGAACAGAGCTTCGGATCTGCTGAACATGTCCATTCAGAGGGTTCGGGGAGGGACATTTCACAGCTTTGCCTACAGTATTCTGCGCAGGTTCCCTCCTGTCTGGGCAAAGGGACGTGCTGTATCGGTCATGGATGCTTCCGACGGTGTTGCCGTCCTGCAGCGGTGCAAGGAGCGGCGGAACCTTGGCAAGGGAGATCGTTCTTTTCCTAAAACGCAGACGCTGATGAGTCTGATCAGCCGTTCCCGCAATCGTGAAGAGGGCACAGAAGAGACGCTGAGAGAGGAATCTCCGCAGCTGATCGAATATGCGGAAGCATTGGAAGATCTGGCTGGAGACTATCGTGCATACAAACAGGAACACGGATTGCTCGATTACGACGATCTGCTTTTTGATTTGGAAGATTTGCTGCAGCGCGATCAGGATGCGGCCGAAACGGTGCGCTCCGGATGCCGGTATCTGCTTGTAGATGAATATCAGGATACGAACAGGGTTCAGGCTCGTCTGGTACGTTTGATAGCCGGAAGCGGCGGCAACGTCATGGCCGTTGGCGATGAAGCGCAGTCGATTTATGCCTTCAGGGGAGCGGATGTACGCAATATCCTGGAATTTGAGCGCGTTTTTCCCGGTGCGCGGCGCATTCGACTGGATGAAAACTATCGTTCTGTCCCTGCTGTGCTCGACGTCGCCAATGCGGTAATGTCCGGTGCATCCGCCGGGTTTGGCAAAAAGCTTTATACGCGCATTCGTGCGGAGGAAACGAACAGGAAGGTACGGCTTATTCAGCCGATGACGGATCGTACTCAGGCGTCTTTGGCGGCGGATTGCATAGAAAAGTTGCTTCGGTGCTATGCGCCGTGCGAAATCGCCGTGCTCTTTCGTTCCGGATATCAGTCTTATTCTCTGGAAATGGAATTGACGGGTCGGGGGATTCTATTTCGCAAATATGGCGGACTGCGGTTTTCGGAATCGCTTCATGTCAAGGATATCCTTGCTTATGTGCGCTTCATCGTCAATCCTTTCGACGCTGTTTCCTTTGAACGCGTTGCTTCCTTCAGCAGAGGCATCGGCCCGCGGACAGCAGCTCGCCTGCATGCGTCCATGCTGACAATGGAATGGGAGGATTTTCTGAGCAGAGCGTGCGAAAAGCATCCTGATTTGAAATCTGACATGCTGTTGATCGATCGCCTGAGGCGTGAAGATCTCACCCCCGGAGCTGTCATGGATCTGCTGCTGGATCATTTTATGCCAAAGCTTCAGCTGCGTTATCCCGATGATTGGCCGAAAAGGCAGCAGGGACTGAATGAATTGGCTCATATCGCGGCTTCCTATGCCGATCTTGAAGGCTTTGCCGCGGATGTTTCTCTGGAATTGTCGGAAGACAGAGAAGATCAGGATGAGAGCCGACGAGTCGTTCTTTCGACCGTTCATTCCGCCAAAGGTCTGGAATGGAAGGCCGTTTTGGTGATGGATTTGGTTGAAGATCGGTTTCCATCGCGCCATGCGCAGATTCGCGAGGATATTTTTGAAGAAGAACGGCGTTTGATGTACGTGGCCTGCACCAGGGCGCAGAATGATCTGTATCTGTTTGCGCCGCAGACACTGACAGGCCGCTATGGTTTTGCGGAACCTGCTCGCCCCAGTCCGTTTCTTGAGCATTTGCCTGAACAGTCTCTTGAGGTTTGGCGTGAAACCTCAAAAGGCCATTTGAACCGATCTGCTCAACAGACTGAGTTTCCTGCTGAACTGCATCGCCGGCCACAGCCTCCCCGGCAGAGGCCTGCAGCTCCTTCGGAAATTCAGATTTCCGGTGCTGACTGCTGCATGCATAGAATTTTTGGCAGAGGTCGCATTCTGGAGAAAATCGGATCCGATCGTTGTCGCGTCTATTTTCCTCAGGTCGGTGAAAAGGTGATTCTGTCAGAATATCTCAGTCTGGAGAAGTAAATGGGGCGCCTGCTGTCTGAAGATCATGTGTTAGGCTTGATTGACAGTTTTTTTCCAAACGCTGCAGACTCGATTGCCGTAGGGCGGGGCGATGACTGCGCCGTCATCCGTACAGACAAAAATCTGTGCATCAGCACGGATTTGTTTCTTGAAGACGTGCATTTTCGGCGATCCTATTTTCGTCCGGAGGAAATTGGTGCCCGGGCATTGGCGGTCAATGTCAGTGATTTAGCCGGATCTGGTGCTGAGCCTCTTGGCTTTACGCTTGGACTGGCTCTTCCTCCGAAAGCAGATAGCGAATTTCTGTGCGGAATCCTGCGGGGCATGGCCGGTATGGCGGCTTGGAGCGGCATCTCTCTGGTAGGCGGCGATTTGTCCAGTGCGGAAAGGCTTCATTTTTGTATTACGGTATTTGGCAGAGCGGACCATCCTTTTTTGCGCCGACAGGCTGTCCCCGAAGACGTAATTTTTTATGTGCCCGGAACGCCTCTTGGCCTGGCCGCGCTCGGGCTGAAACTTTTGGAAGAGAAAGGAAGAGCGGATGCCGAAGGTCTCAGTCCTCGTGCAGTTGCCGCGCATCTTCGTCCCGAACCATGTCTTGGAGCGGCTCGGAGGCTGAGGAGTTTTGCTGAACGGCATGATCTTTTTCAGCGCATCGGTCTGATGGATGTATCGGACGGTCTGGCAAGAGATTTGCCGCGCCTGATCGGAAAAAACAGAGGTGCGTCGATTAAACTGGAAAATCCGGATGCGGAGCTGCTGAGGCATGAGGCTGAAACAGGGGAGTCCGCCTTCAAGCTGATGCTTAGTGGAGGTGAGGCGTACGGCCTGCTGGGCACGTGCCCCAAATCTTTTTTTTCAGATCTGCAGTCGGATCTCCCGGAAACCTGTCCTTTAGGTCTGGTACGGAATGAGCCATTTGTCACAGTGAATGGCCGTATTCTGCCGCCGGATTCCGGTTTTGATCATTTCTCTTTTGCTTCTGCGGCGAGAGTTTCGGAGGAATAAGGTATGAAAAAGCTGATTTTATATGACGGCATAGATTTGCAGGACGTCGTTTCCACTGGTGAAGACGTGTCGGTTTCCTGGGATCGCGGCGCAGTGCCGGAAGGCTGCCTGTCAATTCCTCAGGAACTTGAAAAAAATCTGCTCGCCATTCGTCAGGATCTGGCTGCATGGACTTTTGAAATGGGACTGATCCGTATCGGAGGAACCCGGCTTGAAAAATTGCTGCGAGCCGGTGATTCCCTGTCCATGTGGTGGTGTTCGACACTTTTTGAAAAACATCCCAAGGTGACGCGTCGCCTGTTTGCGGCTTTGAAATTACGGGCTTTGGAGCGCCTGCTTGATGAGGGGGGATTTGAAAGCCTGGAATTGCGGCGCACAGCAGATGGGGATGCCCGTCTGTCTCGGATTTTGATGCGTTTCTGTGAAGAAACGGGAAGAGAGTTCGCCGTTACGCAGATCTCAGGCAGCAAACAGGAAAAAAACATCCGGCAGAATTTGGCGGATTCTCTTGCGGCTGTGTATTATTCGCTTCCAGGAATCTGCAAGGTTTTGGTGAGGTTTCCCGTATGGATGTGGCAGGTGAGGCGGCGTCTGTCCGGAAATTTGGAAAGAAAAGCGGGCCTTGGCGAAAAACGATCCACGATCGTGACGTATTTTCCAAATATTGATATGGAGGCGGCGAAAGAAGGGCGGTTTCATTCACGCTATTGGGAAAGTCTGCATGAAGCTCTGCGTTCGGAAAACGGCGATACGCCTGCCGTCAACTGGATTTTTCTCTATTATCCAGCTCCTCAGTGTTCTTTTACGGAAGCTGTGGCTTTGCGCGACGTTTTTCGAAAACAGAGAAAAGACGGCGCATCCTTTCATTTTCTAGAGGAATTTTTGACGCCTTCGGCTATCCGGAGAGCGATGTTTCGCTATTTTCGGCTGTGGCTGACTTCTCTGCGCATCACTTCCGCCGTGCGGGAGCATTTTTTCTTTCCCAAATCAAAGATGGATTTGTGGCCGCTGCTTGGCTGCAACTGGAACGATTCTTTCAGCGGCTGGAGGGCTTTGGAGCGTTGCCTGATGCGCGAGGCTTTCCGAAATTATGCGGAATGGGCCGGACCGCAGCAATGGACGCTTTTCCCGCAGGAAAACTGCCCATGGGAGCGGATGCTGGCTCAGTCCGTCCATGAAGCAGGGAACGGCCCTGTATATGGGGCACAGCATTCAACCGTGCGCCCGACAGATTTTCGTTATTTTGATGATCCCCGCATTTTTGAGGAAGAATCCTGTAAAAATGCCATGCTTGATTCCTGGCTGTGCAATGGCACTGGATCTTACCGGCAGCTGGCGGAATCGGGTATGCCCGAGCGGCTTCTCAAAACAGTAGAAGCTCTGAGATATCAGTATCTTGCCAGAATGGGACGGGTTTCCGGCACTGGCCCCAGAACGTTGCTTGTGGTGACGTCATTTTTTGAAGATGAAACGGAAGCGCATCTGAAAACACTGGCGGATTCCGTGCGTTCCGGTTTTCTGGACGGCTGGAAAATCATCGTCAAGCCTCATCCGTATCTTCCCGTTGCACAGCGTCTTCAGGAGTTGCTTGGCGCAAAGGCTCCCTGTATTGGGGATGGCCCAATAGGGTCCTTTTTCTGTCCTGGAACCGTCGTCTGGGCTTCAAATTCCACAACGGTGGCGTTGGAAGCGGCTTACAGCGGACTCGCTGTTCTGGTGCAGGCTGCGGAAAATGATGTGGATCTCTGTCCGCTTCAGAATATGCCCGGAGTTGTCATGGTGCGCACGGCTGCTGATGTGTCCCGTGCGCTTGTCAATCCTCGCGCTCCGGAACTGCCTGAGGGCTATCTGTCTCTGGATCCGGATTTGCCTCGCTGGAAAAAAATGCTTGGCTTGAAGAAGTAAACTGTTTTTTTATTGACATTTTTCAAGGAAGCGGTTAGAAATCCCAGATGTGTTTGGGGGCGTGGCTCAGTTGGGAGAGCGTAGCGTTCGCATCGCTAAGGTCGGGGGTTCGAATCCCCCCGCCTCCACCAAAACAGTATAATCGAGGGCTTCGTCAGATAGTGGCAAAGCCCTTTTTTCTTTATCTGAAGAGAAGAATGAGTTTGTTTCTTGCGGCGGAGAATAGCATGATAGTCAATTTTTTTGGAGGTCCGGGATACGGCAAGTCAACCTGTGCAGCCTATGTCTTTGCTCAGCTGAAAATCATGGGGGTTAGCTGCGAGCTGGTGACGGAATTTGCCCGGGAGAAAGTTTGGGAAAATGCTCTCGACTGCTTTAAAAATCAGGCTTATGTCTTTGGCGAGCAAAGTTTTCGAATAACGCGCTGTTGCGAAAAGGTCAGAGTGGTAATTACAGACAGTCCTCTGGCGCAAATTGTGATGTATAATCCCGGCACCATGGGGCTGGATGAAACGTTCAATCGCACGGTGCTGTCGCATTTCAAGAGCTTTCATAATCTGAATTATCTGATGAAGCGCATGCATGCCTATAAGAAAGAAGGCCGTTATCAGGATGAAGACGAAGCCGTAGTCGTGCACGAATCGATCCGCAGCCTTCTGCGGGAACGTGAGATTCCCTATAGGGAAATCACTTCCGATTACGACGGTTATCAGGAAGTGCTGAGCGACATTCTTGCCGAATTGCGCAAGGAAGATGCAGCACGGTAAAGCAGAAAACGTTAAAACCTGTAGCCTGTTTCAATTATAGACGCGTTATAGGCTCAACGCGAATCAATCAGGCAAAACCAGGGAAGGAACCGATGCAGGATCCTTCCCTGCAAGATGTGCGTTTCAGATCTCAGTCTGTGGGATACCGTCCGCATGAAAAGGATCCTTCGGGGCAGCGGTGTGTGCGCTCACATTCTGGTCCGGCATCGTCAAACACAGCGGGAAAAGCTCTGCGGCAGGCATCAAGCATGCTGTTGGCGACTGCCCGGATCTCCCATTGCGCTCTGTAGCAGCAGCGCTGGGTGAAGAAATGACGCAACTCACGGGCGTTCATGGTGAAGACGAGTTTCGTGGCCGTCGCCTGAGGCAGAATGAAGCGGGCATCTTCTCTGGATTTGGAAGCGTCGAGGCCGTCCTGCTCAATGAATTCTTTCAGTTTTCGGTACTGTTCTCCGAGTTCTTTCATAAGATTTTCAAAATGTTCCAGAGCTTGGGGATTTCTGGCGACAGACGGAGGAACAACGTAATCGAAGTTTTCACTGTCAACATAACGTTGACTCTGCTGAGAGAAAGAGGCAATGCGGTGGCGCACCAGCTGATGGCTCATAGCGCGGGATACCCCTTCGATGGCAAAGGTGAAGGTAACGTGTTCCAGAGGACTTTCATGACCGGAGGCGATGACTCGACGCACAAGCTCTTCCTGCTTTTCTGTAGGAATGTATTCCACCAGTGCTTCGGAAAACATGTCCGTAGCGCTTCCGGAAGCATAGCATTGGCGGCATGCGGCGTATACGACGGCCAAAGCCTTGGGCGTGCAGGATAGCAACGTTACTTTTGGAGTGACGGCAGGCATAGGATTCCTTCCTGTTTACGGGTTGACGCCGAGCAGCCCCATGAGACCGTAGGCTTTTGAAGTGGCCATGCGTCCGCGCGGCGTACGTTTGATGTAGCCGCACTGAATCAGATACGGCTCATAAATATCTTCAATTGTTCGGACTTCTTCCGAGCAGGCCGCTGCCAGTGTGCGGATTCCGACTGGTCCTCCGCCGTAAGTTCCGATAAGTACGGACAGAAGACGTCGATCCATCCGATCGAGACCATTGCGGTCTACATCCATGCGGGAAAGTGCGTTTTCGGCCTGTTCTCCGTCCACGATGCCCTTTCCGTAGACTGCGGCGAAATCTCTGACTCTTCGAAGAAGACGGTTGGCAATGCGCGGCGTGCCTCTGGATCGGAGTCCGATTTCCCGGGCGCCATCCTGCGTGATGTCAATATGAAGAATTGCTGCAGAGCGAAGAACGATGTGAGTCAGATCTTCGGGAGTATAAAATTCAAGATGGCTGAGAATGCCGAAGCGATCCCGAAGGGGTGATGAAAGCAGTCCAAGACGGGTCGTCGCTCCGATGAGCGTAAACGGCTCTAAGTCAATGCGCACCGTACGGGCTGCCGGACCCTGCCCGATGACCAGGTCGAGCTTGCAGTCTTCCAGAGCGGGATACAGAACTTCTTCCACTTTGATGGGCATGCGATGAATTTCATCGATAAAAAGAATATCTCTTGCAGAAAGATTGGTCAGAATTGCGGCAAGATCACCGCTTCGTTCCAGGACTGGCCCGGATGTGCAAACGAGATTGACGCCAAGTTCTGAAGCGATGATGCGAGCCAGTGTTGTCTTGCCGAGGCCTGGATTGCCGTAAAAGAGCAGATGATCCATGGCCTGACGCCGTTCCCTGGCCGCCTTTAGAAAAACGCTCAGATTGTCCTTGAGCGCTTTCTGTCCGATAAAATCCTCAAGCAGAATCGGACGGACGGAGTCTTCGGCAGGTTCTGCAACCGGACTGTATTGTTCCATGATCTTCGCCATCCTTACTTGTTCCTCGTTCAGCGGAGCTGAGCGAGGGCTTTGAGCGTGACGCGAAGAAGCTCTCCAACCTCCGCATCAGGTTTGGAGCCAAGGGCCTCTCTGATGATGGGAATGACGTCTTCTTCGGCATATCCGAGATTGAAGCAGGCATCGAGCGTATCTCGAAAAACGCTGGAAGTTTCCGTGAAAGACGCTCCAGACGAAGAGTTTCGCGGTGCGTCTTTCAGAATTTTGTCTCGCAGTTCGAGAAAAATGCGTTGCGCGGCTTTTTTGCCGATTCCTGGAACCTTGATCAGAAAATCCGGACAGCCGTCCTGAAAGCCCCTGCGTATTTCCTCAGGGGCATAGAGAGAGAGCACGTTCATAGCCGTATGCGCGCCGACGCCGCTGACGCCGAGCAGCATGCTGAACATGCTTTTTTCCTCTTTTGAGACAAAGCCGTAGAGTTCGGGAATATCGTCTTTTCTGGCTACTTCGGAAATAATCAGGGAAACGGAAACTCCCTTATCTGGCAGTGCCCGCAGAGCGGAAGCGGAAAGAAAAATTTCATAGCCGATGCCTCCTGCTGTCATGACCGTGCAGGTTTTGCCGTCTCTGTCCCGAAGAATGCCTTCAACTAGGGCGATCATGCGAGTCCTTCCAAAATTGCGGACTTTCTGATTTTTTTTCATCAAGTCCGCACTGCTGCCTTTTGCAGTGATGTTTAATGAGCCGATCGCATAACATGAAAATCTCATTTCGTCCATACTGCATGACGATCAGAGTCTATGGACAAGCGCACAACGTGGAAAAATCTTGCCTTTTCAACAAGAGTGTTTCAAAATATCAAACGGCGTTCGATACGCTGCGCTTTTGAGGCCGCGCACTGCAAACCGTTTTGCGGTTCTGCGGCTTTCCCGTATACTCTGTTTTTATCGGAGCATTACATTTTGAAAATATTGCAGTTTTAGAACTGCCTGCTCCGTGCAAACAGCTAACGGCTTCGGCCGCTATGAGGTGAAATGTGGAACTAAGGGATCATACGGTTCTTGTGGCTAACCGCGGTGAAATTGCCGTACGCATTGTGCAGGCATGCCGAAAGCTCGGCATTCGTTTTGTTTGCGTTTATACGGATGATGACAAGCAGTCCGGGCATGTTCGTCTGGCCAGGGAATTCGGCGGAAAAAACTCTTTATACCGTGTCGCTTCGTATCATGATGCCAATGAGCTGCTGTCTGTGGCTGATGAGGCCGGAGCGACTGCCGTCCATCCGGGCTACGGATTCTTTGCGGAAGACTTCCGTTTTGCCAGACGGGTTTCAATGCGCACTCGCAGACTGCAGTTTATCGGACCGTCCTGGCGCGTGATTCGTGATCTTGGTGACAAAATCAATACCAAACGGCTGGCCCGCAGTCTGGATGTGCCAACAGTGCCTGGATCGGATCGTCCGATTTATGATGAAATGGAAGCGGAAAAAGTCGCGGAAAACCTGTATAACTTTCAAGTAGAGCAGGGCGTTGAGCGTCCAACCGTTTTGGTGAAAGCGTCAGCGGGCGGCGGCGGAATGGGCATCGAGGAAGTGGAAGATCCGGATCAGTTCCGATCCGTTTATCGGCGCATCCGCAATTATTCCCTGCGTCATTTTAAAGACGACGGTGTATTGATTGAACAGCGCATCCGTGAATTCAATCATCTTGAAGTGCAGATCGTTTCGGATCGGTCCGGAACCAATCCTGTTCATTTCGGAACACGCAATTGCTCAATTCAGTCTCTCGGGCGTCAGAAACGTCTTGAAGTGGCTCCCGGATTCGATGCGCATTCTCTGGAATATCAGTTTGATGCCGAAGATCTGCTGAATAAACTGACAGAATATTCCCTGGCTATGGCACGCAAGGTGCATTACGACAACGTCGGCACATGGGAATGGATTGTTTCCAGAGATGGAAAGCCTTTTCTGATGGAAGTCAATACCCGCATTCAGGTGGAAAACGGCGTTTCGGCAGCTATTTCGACAGTAAATGGCAAGCCTGTGGATTTGATTGCCGAACAAATTCGCATCGGTCTCGGAGAACCGCTGGGGTATCAGCAGTCAGATATCGCTTTCAGCGGCGTCGGCATAGAATACCGTTTGATTGCCGAAGACCCGGACAGCCGCTTTACGCCGTGGGTCGGCCGCATCGACAGTTTTTCCTGGCCGGAGCATCCCTGGCTGACGGTGCATACGCATGTGCCCATGGATGAACCCTATGAGATTCCAACGGAATTTGATCCGAATCTTGCCTTGGCCATCATTCGCGGCGACTCTCTTGAAGAAGCTCGCGATAGGGGGCGTCTTTTCCTGAAGGAACTGGAACTTTGCGGAGCCAATACCTCCGGAGAGGCACTGAAGTCGAACGTCGCTTTTCTGAATGCGTCGACCGACAGAATTCTTAAATTCTAATGCTGCCCGGCACGGCAGCCCATCATACGGAAACGCTTTATTATGGATTTTGAAAAAAGAGCGCATCATCTTCAGGAACGTCTGACTTATATGCGAGACGTTTTTGCCGGCAAGCACGCTGATGATTTCGGTATGCTGAGCAGGCGTCTGAGCGATTTTCTCAGTGCCCTGGAAAACGGTACGATGAAGGATCCGAAGACCGAACTGCAGACGATTGAATCTATGGTCGTTTTTGCAGAGCAGCGTTTTGATCGCGTTTTGTCGCCGATGGACAAGGTTCGCATCGTCCGTCATCCTCAGCGTATCTGTCTGCGTGATATTCTGGAAAACGTCTATGACAATTTTACGGAAATCGGCGGACAGGAAGAACACAGCATCGATCCTGGCATGGTTATTGCCCGTGCCACGATTACGAGGCGCCGCGGCAGCAAGGTCTACAATCAATTCATTATGGTCATTGGACAGGAAAAGGGGCACGGCGAAGATTTTCGCAACGGCGGTTCCGTAAAGCCCTTTGGCAATTCCCGGGCTTTGCAGTACATGAAAGTCGCGGAAACTGAAGGTATTCCGATTCACACCTATGTGTTTACCCCCGGCGCGTTTCCCATTGAAGATACGCCGGGTGCGGCGCAGCAGATTGCGAAGAATATTTACGAAATGGCCGGCCTGTCTGTCCCTGTCGTGGCCGTATTTTCTGAAGGTGGATCCGGCGGAGCGGAAGCCATTTCTCTGGCAGATAAGCGTCTGATGCTGTCGCACGGCTATTACTCCGTGATTTCTCCCGAAGGTGCTGCGGCGATCGAAGGCGGTTTGAGGGGCGGACAGCGCGCCACGCCCGAACTTATCGAGCGGTGTGCGACGCAGCTGCACATGACAGCTGAAGACAATCTCGAATTCGGCTATATCGATCGCGTTATTCAGGAACCCCCGATGGGTGCGCGTCCGTGGCATTATGATTTCTTTCGCACGTTGCGTCAGGAAGTTATCAGGGCTACGGATGAAATCGCTCTTTCTGTACGCGGCTTCGGTGTGCTCCGTGAGCAGCTTCTGCGCCGGGTCAGCCGCAGGGAGCTGAATCTTGACAATACCTATGTAAATTGGGAGCTGAGCGACGGTCAGCGCCGAAGACTGGTCAATAAGCGCCAGAAAAAGTTTCTCCGCCTGTCTCGAGGCGTTTGCATCAATCCCAATCCGGCTTTCAGCAGTGCTGATTTGCGGGAGGCATGGAATCTGCTCTGCAACCGAACCAAGTATGAGCTGTTTACGAAGCATCGCCGCTGGCTGGATTCCTTCGCTGATGAAATGGTTTCGGAATGGCATCTGCTGAAAAGTCGTGTTTCCGGTTGGGTATCCTCCAAAGATCGCAGCAGGGCTCAGGATCGTCCTTCCATTGAACCGGAAACGGTGCGGGAACTGACAACTCTTTCTGAATGGGACAGTGATGCGCGTAAGACGAAATGGGCTTATGTCAGCCCTCGATCCAAGGAAGATCGCGCAATAACATGTCCGAATGCTGAAAAGCAGGGATGCGTAGACATGTGGGCTCCGGATCTGTTTGGAGAGTTTGCCGGGGTGTGCATGTCGTGCGGCCATCATTTTCCCATGGAATATCAATGGGTGGTTCAGAATGTTTTCGATGAGGGCAGCATCAGAGAATTTAATACGGAAATAGAGGCGGGCAATCCTCTGAATTTTGAGGGGCTCAGCGAAAGAATCCGCAAGGCGAAGGCGCGTACCGGTCTGAAATGCGGCTGCATTACTTTTGAAGCACGGATTGAAGGCATCAAAATGATCGTGGCCGTTCTGGTCGGATCGTTTCGCGGCGGATCCGTCGGTTCCGCAGAAGGGGCAAAATTTGTCGCTGCGGCAGAACGGGCTATGAAAAAGCGCTATCCGTTCCTGGCCTACGTGCATGGCACAGCGGGAATACGCATTCAGGAGGGGACGCACGGTGTGATTCAGATGCCTCGCTGCACTGTGGCGGTACGCCGATATATCAATGCCGGGGGATTGTATACCGTGCTGTACGATACGAATTCCTATGCTGGTCCGGTGGCCAGTTTCCTGGGATGTTCTCCGTATCAGTATGCCATGCGTTCTTCGAATATCGGATTTGCCGGTCCGGGCGTTATTCATGAGACGACAGGCATAGAAGTCGAGCCTCATTATCACAGTGCGTATAAGGCACTTGCCAGAGGGCATATTCAGGCCGTCTGGGATCGGCGTGAAGTGCGGGCGAATTTGATTCAGGTGCTGAAAACAATGGGCGGCCGCAAGCTGTATTTCAGATAGAGCGGAGAAAAAAGATGATCGATGTTACGGCGCTTCTTGAGAAGATCAAGGAGCATCCCTATGAAGAAGAAGCGGTACTGGCTCCCCATACGGGAGTCGTGACGTTCGGCGCAGCAGGCGTCGGGGATAAGGTGTATGGTGAACGGGGAACGTTCCGGGAAATACCGGGAACGGTTCTGGCGACGTTGGAGAGAGAACGAAATCCGCATCCCATTCGTGCGGCTCAGAATGGGACAGTTGTGTCGCTCAAAACGGATTTGAATGGAAAATTCGTGGAAGAGGGAACGGTTTTGGCGACGGTTCGGCATTTTCTTTCCCGTGAAGAAGTGTCTCAGCGCCTTTTAAGGAAAACACTGTATCTTTTTTCGGCACCGGAACGCGCAAAATATTATTTTGTGCCGCAGGTTGATATCAAAGTAAAGAATCTGGGCTGCCGCACGATCTCCGTGTATGATGGCATGGAACTGTTCATCATTTCTCGCATGAAGCGGGAAATGCCGCTTTTCTATCATGGTCCGGAAGGCGTTATCTATGCGGTATATATGAAAAATAATGCCAATGTGGATGCCGGAGAACCCTTGATCGGCGTTTGTCCTCCGGAGCAGGTTGCCCAGATAGAGGAAGTGCTGCTGCAGGTTCAGACAGAGTGGCGGGAACAGGACTGAAGAAATGCGTGAGTCCGGCATGATGCCGGGGAGGGATTTTATGCTGAATAAAGTCATGATCATCGGACGGTTGGGTCAGAACCCCGAAATGAAATATGCTCAGAACGGTACTCCCATGTGCCAGCTGAATATCGCAACGGATGAAAGCTATGTTGACCGCAACGGGTCCCGGGTAGAGAACACAGAATGGCATCGCGTGATCGTGTTTCAAAAACAGGCTGAGACCTGCTCTCAATATTTGAGAAAGGGCAGTCTGGTCTATGTTGAAGGCTCATTGCGTACGCGCAAATGGGAAGATCAGAATGGAAATCCTCGTTCAATGGTGGAAATTCGTGCTCAGCGTGTGCAGTTTCTGGATCGCAGGAACGATATCCAGAATGCTCCGTATCCTGAACCGGCAGCAGGCGATGAAGTTCGGCATGCTGCGGAAAAGAAACAGGGCAATCATTTTTCACAGGATGTGCCTCCATCGGAATCAATGGATGATGTGCCGTTTTAACAGAGCAAGATCGGTCTGAATGAAAACTGCGGTTCAGCGGAAGCTGTGCCGCGGTTTTTTCCTGTCTGTGGAGTTGGAGGAAGATGAGCGCACCTCTTGAAGGCAATACTTCCGGGCTGAAATCCAGTCAGCTGCGAGCTTTAAGCCGCCTGGGACAGCGTCGGTATCCGGCAGAAGGCGGATTTACGACGGATCAGGCTCGAGAACTGGCACTGTTATCCAGAAGCATCGGTCGGCAGATTGGGCTGCTGATTGATCGCCGGGGGTATGCAGCCATGATTCTGGTGGGAACACCGTCCTCAGTGTATATTCCTGAACTGCCCAGGAAGCGTATTGGAGGCGGCAGATTGCGCGGGCTGCGCCTCCTGCATACGCATTTGACGCAGGATGTCCTGTCAGAAGAAGATTTGATGGACATGCTGTTTCTGCGTCTGGACAGTGCATCTGTACTGACGGTGAATGATTTCGGAGAGCCTGTCAGTTTCCAAAGTGCTCATTTGATGCCTTCTGGCAAAGAAGCGTATCGTGTTCATGCGACATGCCCCTGGGATCAGATTCACATCAATTTCGCCGAAGAGGCGGAAGCCCTGGAAAAAGAGTTTGCGGAACGTTTGCCTGCGGCTTCAGATCATGGGGAAATGCAGGCTTCCGCGGTGCTGGTGTCCGTTTCTCCCGAGCCGAAAACTTTGCAGGAGCGTCATCTGGAGGAGTTGAGAGAACTTGCACGATCTGCGGGTCTGTCAGTGACAGGCACATTGATTCAGCGGGTCGCTTCCATGCCTCATCGCAGTATCCTCGGCAAGTCAAAGCTGGCAGAACTAGAAACGCTTGCGCTTCAGGGGCAGGCTTCGCACATTATCTTTGACGGTGAACTGAGTCCTGCACAGCTTCAGGCTCTGAGCGAGGTGACGGAGCGGAGTGTTTTGGATCGCACGCTTCTGATTCTGGATATTTTTGCGGGCAGAGCACGGACAAAGGCCGGAAAGCTGCAGGTTGAAATGGCGCAGCTTCGGTATATGCAGCCGAGGCTTGCCGGAAAAAATCGGGCGATGGATCGCCTGATGGGCGGCATCGGAGGACGGGGGCCCGGAGAAACAAAGCTTGAAACAGATCGCCGGCGTATTCGTGATCGCATTGCCGGGATTCGCAGGGAACTTGATGCGCTGCGCAGACAGCGCTCCTTTGTGCGGCAGCGCCGTTCGGAAAACGGATTGCCGACGGCTTCTCTTGTCGGGTATACGAATGCCGGAAAATCAACCCTGCTCAATGCGATGACTCATTCCTCCGTTCCTGCTGAAGATCGTCTGTTTGCAACTTTGGATCCTACCGTCCGTCGTCTGCGTGTGCCTGGAGAACGGGAAATCGTGCTTTCCGATACTGTAGGTTTTATCCGCAATCTTCCCGGAGAATTGATGGAAGCGTTCCGTGCGACGCTTGAGGAGCTGGAATCATCGGATCTTTTTTTGCATGTGCTCGACGCATCTCATCCTGAGGCTGAGAGTCATATGCAGGCTGTAGGGGATATTCTGGCGGAACTGCAGCTGTCGCACATTCCTTCAATCCTGGTTTTGAATAAATGGGATGCTGCGGATCATGATACCCGGAGTGCTTTCTTAGCGAGATTTCCGGATGCTGTCCCCGTGTCAGCTGTATCTGGATATGGCTTGGATGTATTGTTCAGGCGTATTGAGCATCTCGCTATTCGATCATCTTCGGCTCAGCGTTGACATTCTCGATATCTGTGCCCGGACTTGTCATGAAGAATGGAACAGCGTACCATGACAGAAGTCTTTTCCGACACCTGCAACCATTTGAAAAGGGGAATGCATGAAAGTTCTTGTCGTTAATGCCGGAAGCTCATCATTGAAATATCAGTTTATCAATCTGACGACCTGTCATTGTCTGTGCAGCGGTCTTGTGGAAAGGATCGGGCAGGAATCCGGTCATCTAACGCATAAGCGGCTTCCTGATACGCCTCACAGGGTAGTAAAAAAGGAAGAGCATCAGTTTGCGGATCATGCCGAAGCGATGAAGCGAGTTTCCGCTCTGCTGACGGATTCGGAATACGGTGTCATTCAGGATATTTCAGAAATTTATGCTATCGGACATCGCGTTCTACATGGCGGAGAGGAAATTACTCATCCTGTTATCGTTGATGAGCACGTGAAGAACGTCATTCGCCGCTGTTTCCCTTTGGGGCCTCTGCATAACCCGGCTAATCTGACGGGTATCGAAGTATCGGAAAAAATGTTTCCCGGCATTCCCAATGTCGCAGTTTTTGATACGGAATTCGGCATGTCCATGCCTCCGTCATCCTACATGTATCCGCTTCCGTATGAGCTGTATGAGCAATATGGCATTCGCCGCTACGGATTCCATGGCACGTCGCATAATTATGTTGCCAGCAGAACAGCGGAATTTCTTGGTAAAAGCCGGGACGAACTGAACGCCGTGATACTTCATTTGGGCAACGGTGCTTCAGCCAGTGCCGTACGCAATGGCAGCTGCCTGGATACGACCATGGGGCTGACGCCTCTTGAAGGCCTGATGATGGGAACGCGTTGCGGCACCATCGATCCGGCGATAGTGCCTTTTCTGATGCAGAAAACGGGTATGAGTGCTGCGGAAATCGACACGATCATGAATCGGAAATCCGGCTTGCTCGGCATTTGCGGCATTAATGATATGCGGGACGTCAAGGACGCTGTGAAAAAGGGCGAACCGCGGGCTGTGCTGGCTCTGGATATGTTTGTGCACCGCATCAAAAAGACTCTTGGAGCTTATATGGCTGTGCTGGGTCGGACGGATGCCGTCGTCTTTACGGCTGGAATCGGAGAGAATGATGACTCAATGAGATCCAGAGTCTGTGCGAACATGGATTTCTTTGGCATAAAGCTGGATGAGGAAGCCAACGCAGGCAGAGGCGATGGGCCGCGCAGGATCAGTACGCCGGACAGCCGTGTTTCGGTCTTGGTGATTCCCACCAATGAGGAACTTTCCATCGCGATGGAAACATACCGTGTGGTGCATGAACACTGATGCAGAGTCTTCCTGTTCTGATGTATCATTATGTCAGCCGCTGGCCGTCAGCAACGGCTGTGACGCCCGAGCATTTTGAGGATCAGTGCCGGGGAATGGCTGAAAACGGGTGGCGGGGCATCAGCCTTGAAGAAGCAGAGGCTTTCTTTCTTCGGGGAGAAAGACTGCCTCCTCGTTCTGTGCTGATTACGTTTGATGACGGCTATCTCGATAATTACGTACATGCATGGCCAGTGCTGCAGCAGTACGGTCACTGCGGCGTGATCTGTGTGGTAACCGATCGTCTGGATACAGCACCTCTCTTGCGGCAGACAGCTCGAAACGGCAGCGATCGGAGCGTATCTGATGCGGTGGATTTTCCGATGCGTCCCGATACTCTCGGTTTGCTGCAGAGACAGGATCTTTTTTGCTCATGGCGGGAGATTCGCGCCATGATCGACAGCGGCGTCATAGCTGTTGCCGGGCATTCGGCCCGACATTTGGCTGTATGGAAAGGTCCGGAAATTGAAAAAATACGCGGCGGATCGCCAGCTGATCAGTTTTACCATCCGAAGTCCCACGAGAATACCTTTTATCTTGTGGATGGGCCCAGAATATGGGGAATGCCCAGATTTCGTGAACGTCCTGCACTGCACAGCAGAGCTTTTTTGCCTTCGAATGAAATGATAGATGTCATTTCTCATCTGGTTCCTCAGAATGATGCGGAAGCATTGGCATTTTTTGCCGATGAGAAAGCTGTAGCGGACTTAAAGCATCGAACAGAGGCTCTGAAGTCCTGGGGACGCATGGAAACGGATGAAGAGCGGTGCCGGCGCGTTGAAACGGAGATGAGGCTTTGCAGAGAAACGCTGCATCGGGAATTGGGATCAGCTCCGGGTGCGTTCTGCTGGCCGTGGGGAAGTGGGTCGGATTTGGCTAGAAAAACAGGAACAGATCTCGGTTTTTCAAATTTCTGGACGACAGAAATGGGAGCTAATCCTCCTGGACAAGCTGCTGCAATACGGCGTTTCAAGGTGCGAGATCGCGGTTGGGACTGGCTGAAGTTACGATTAAAACTCTATTCGCACACATTGACGGCGGGCTTGTATGCGTCCTGCCGAATTTAGCGGAGGAAATCATGAAAGTACGGCGTCTTACTGAGATGAATCTTCAGGGGCGGATTGTTGTGTGCCGGGAAGATCTGAATGTTCCGGTCAAAAATGGCACCATTACCAGTGATAAGCGTATTCGCGCTTCTGTGCCTACGCTGCGTTATGCGTTGGATCATGGTGCCGGAGTCGTCGTTCTATCCCACCTCGGACGTCCTGAGGAAGGCGTTTTTTCGGAAGAAAATTCACTGGCTCCCGTTGCTGTCCGGCTTTCGGAGTTGCTGGGCATTCCTGTACGTCTGGAATCTGACTGGGTGAACGGTGTGAGGGTCTGTCCTGGGGAATGCGTTCTATGTGAGAATGTTCGGTTTCAGAAGGGCGAAAAGAAAAACAATGAGGAACTGGCAAAAAAGTATGCTTCTCTGGGCGATGTCTTTGTGATGGATGCTTTTGCAACAGCGCATCGAGCTCAGGCATCTACTGAAGGAGCGGTACGTTTTGCAAAGGAGGCCTGCGCGGGCCTGCTCATGGCTGCAGAATTGGATGCCGTAGAACGCATTCTGCAGGCTCCTGCCAAACCTCTTCTGGCTTTGATCGGCGGTTCAAAAGTCTCAACAAAGCTCCAGGTTCTGACCAATCTCGTTCAGAAAACAGATCAGCTCCTGATCGGCGGCGGCATCGCCAACACGTTTCTGAAAGCTGCAGGCTTTGAGATTGGTAAATCGTTATATGAGCCGGATCTTGTGGAAGAAGCGGCAAAGATTCTGACTGAAGCCGCAGCGCGAGGAACCAATATTCCTCTGCCTGAAGATGTCGTCGTTGGAGAAGCTTTTTCAGAAAGTGCTACTGCGGAAATTCGGAATGTCAGGGATGTTCGGGAAGATGATATGATCCTGGATATCGGTCCCAAGACGGCTGAGGCTTATGCAAAATATATCGCTTCTGCGGGAACGATTGTCTGGAATGGCCCTGTTGGAGCTTTTGAGCTGTCGGCTTTCTCCGCAGGTACGCGGGCAATAGCGGAAGCCGTGGCCGCTTCTGAAGCCTATACGGTTGCCGGAGGAGGCGACAGTATCGCCGCGCTGGAAAAATTTGGACTGACAGATCGTATTGATTATATTTCAACGGCCGGCGGAGCTTTCCTGGAAGTACTGGAAGGAAAGAAGCTTCCTGCTGTCGCTGCTCTTGAGGATCGCGCATAGCTGTGAAGACATTTTCCGCTCCGTTCAATAAAAGAGAGGGAACAGGACACGCTCCCAGGGTGGAAAGGCTCCCCCTGGGAGTTCCCCGGTTCACTCCAATGTTTCGCAGCCCTGACGCCTTTGCGGTCAGGGCTCTGGATTTGCTTCCTCGTGCCTTGGATGCGATCCTGCCTCTTTCTACGGCACACAGAAGAGATCTTCCGTTGGCCGTGCGGGATTTGTCTACGCTACTCACTTCGGATCGCGGAGGCTTTGGCAGACCGTATTGGAGTTCGCCGCGTTTTGTTTCGGCGTATCTTCG
Source organism: Desulfovibrionaceae bacterium (assembly GCA_029011315.1). GTDB lineage: Bacteria > Desulfobacterota > Desulfovibrionia > Desulfovibrionales > Desulfovibrionaceae > Bilophila. Next base: position 5,161 of record JAQXLA010000019.1, on the reverse strand, counting down.
TTTTTTTCTGCCCTGGAATCTTGTGCGCCTCAGCCGAGTTTTTCCATCTTTGAGACTTCCTGTGCCTCAGGAGGGAGCGTTATATCTGGATATCGGCAGCGGACCTCTGACAGTGCCACTGGCCTTGTGGATTTCCCGTCCGGATTGGCGCAGAACGCCCGTGCGGCTTGTCTGTGCGGATACGGTTCCGCATCCAATGGATTTGGGGCGGAAGCTGTTTGAGGCGTTGGCTGAAGTGATGGAGACGCCTCAGCTTTGGAGCGTGGAATTGAAGAGACTGCCTCTTGTGCAGGCTGTGCGTGAAATTCGTCGGCCTCGCCTTTTGACAGCCGGCAATGTGCTCAATGAGCTGCGGAGCACTCCAGGCATGTCTTCAGATGCACGCATTGCGGATTTGGCGGAGGCTGTTGCGCATTCCATACCTGATGCTGGCGCCGCTTTTTTCGTAGAGCCTGGAACGCGCCTCGGCGGAACGGTCATCGCGCGTTTGCGCGAAGCGGCTTTGGAAGAGGGCTTTACGCCAGTTTTTCCTTGTCCGCATGATGGAGAATGTCCTTTGCTTGATCGCAGAGAACGCGGCTGGTGCCATTTCAATTTGGATATTGGAGGCCCTTCATGGTTGGCGGCTCTTTCTCAGCAGGCCAGACTTCGCAAAACAGGCTTGAGTCTGTCGCCTCTGCTGCTGAGCCGGGAAGAGCGCGAGGATGTTTCTGCGGGAGAAGTGAGGGCGCGAGTGCTTTCTGATGCGTTTCGTGTACCTGGACGGGGGTTCTGCCGTTATGCCTGTTCTGAAAAAGGCTGGAACCTGATTCCCCATGCGGAATCTCTGCCGTTTGGTGCACTGACGGATTGCGAAGAGGAAACTTCCTCTGAAGTTGATAGAAAATCAGGAGCGTCGTTGCTTTTCTGGAAGATGAAATCTTTGTACGCCGACAGAAAATAGAAAAGTCGATGCGTGCTTGCGCATTGTTGAGTTTTTTTGAGATTATTCAGGAGTTTTCATGAGCAAGATTATTACGCGTTTCGCGCCCAGCCCGACCGGCCATCTGCACATTGGCGGAGCGCGGACGGCACTTTTCAGCTGGCTGATGGCCAGGCATTTTGGCGGCGAATTTCGTCTTCGGATTGAAGATACCGATACGGAACGCTCAAAACAGGAATATACGGATTCTATTTTGGCCTCTATGCGCTGGCTCGGTCTGGATTGGGACGGAGATCTGACCTATCAGACTCAGCGTACGGATCGGTACAATGCGGCTATTGATCGTTTGCTTGAAAACGGCAATGCGTACTGGTGCGAATGCACGCCTGAAGAAGTTGAGGCCATGCGGGAAAAAGCCAGAGCAGAGGGCAAAAAACCCCGTTATGACGGACGCTGTCGTGACAAACATTTGGATTTCGCTCCTGGACGTGTGGTGCGTTTGCGTTTGCCTGAAAGCGGCCGCATTGTCTTTGAGGATATGGTGAAGGGCGTGATTTCCGTTGACGTGTCAGAGCTGGATGATATGATTCTGCGCCGCAGCGACGGAATGCCAACTTATAATATGGCTGTCGTGGTTGATGATCACGAAATGGGCGTGACCCACGTGATTCGCGGCGACGACCATGTCTCCAATACGCCGAAGCAAATTTTGATTTACCGTGCCCTGGGATGGGATTTGCCGGTGTTCGGGCATGTTCCGATGATTCTCGGCAAAGATCGTCAGAAACTCTCCAAACGACATGGAGCCCGTGCTGTTGTGGAGTATCAAAATGACGGCCTTCTGCCGCAGGCTCTGGTAAACTGCCTGGTTCGTCTGGGCTGGTCTCATGGCGATCAGGAAATTTTCAGCATGCAGGAATTGATCGAACTGTTTGATGGTAAAACGCTGAATAGTTCTGCAGCAGCTTTTGATCCTGATAAGCTTCGTTGGTTTAATGCGCATTATCTAAGAGAAACCGCTGATGCGGAACTGGCCCGCTTGGTTTTGCCTTTTGTGCAGAAGGACGGATTTGAATCGGCATCTGAAGCGCAGCTGATTCCGCTGATTCCGCTGTATAAGGAACGTTCCAAAGATTTGCTGGAACTGGCGGCGGGATTGAAAATATTGATCGGAACGGCAGAACATCTGGAATATGAGGAAAAGGCACTGAGCAAGGGGCTGACACCGGAAGGCATCGCTTATCTGCCTGAGCTGCGCCGCCGTCTTGCGAATCTCGAAACGTTCACTATTGAATCCACAGAAGCGGTGATTCATGGCTATGTCGAGGAACTCGGCATCAAGTTCAAACCTGTGGCGCAGCCTTTGCGCGCAGCCTTGACCGGTTCGCTTGGAGGCCCAGGTTTGCCGGAAGTCATGGCTGCCATAGGTAAGGAAGAAACGCTGGCTCGGTTGGATCGGGCTTGCGCATTGCATGTGTAATTTGTGGCAAACACAGTTAACGAAAGAGCCGCTTGAAAAAGCGGCTCTTTCGTTAACGTCAGTAACAGAATTTTCAGTCCGCAAGAGCCTGATCGAGATCGGCGATCAGATCTTCAACGTTTTCAATGCCGCAGGAATAGCGGATGAGTGCCGGAGTGATGCCGCATGCATACAGCTCGGCATCGTTCATCTGGCGATGCGTCGTGCTGGCCGGATGCAGGCAACATGTGCGGGCATCGGCAACATGCGTTTCAATAGCGGCAGTCTGTAGCCGGCTCATAAAGGTTTCGGCAGCTTTTCTGCCTCCCCGGATTTCAAAGCTGATGACGCCGCAGCTACCGTGAGGCAGATACTTCTGTGCAAGATTGTAGGAAGGATGGTTCTTCAGACCAGGATAAATGACCCTCTCCACCTTGGGATGATCGGAAAGAAATTCCGCTACTGCCATCGCATTGGCGCAGTGACGTTCCATGCGAACATGCAGGCTTTCCAGGCCGAGATTTAGCAAAAAGGCATTTTGCGGAGAAGGAATGGATCCAAAATCCCGCATTAGTTGAGCTGTAGCCTTTGTGATATACGCTCCACCGAGCCCGAATTTTTCCGCATAGGTGATGCCGTGGTAGCTTTCGTCCGGCGTACATAGCCCGGGAAACCTGTCGGCATGTGCCATCCAGTCAAAACGGCCGGAATCGACGATTGCACCGCCAACGCAGGCTCCGTGCCCGTCCATGTATTTTGTCGTGGAGTGCACAACAATATCGGCTCCCCATTCAAAGGGGCGGCAGTTAACAGGCGTGGCGAAGGTGTTGTCCACAATCAGCGGTACGCCATGGGCATGTGCTGCATTGGCGAAGCGCTCGATATCGAAAATCACCAGGGACGGGTTGGCGATGGTTTCGCCAAAGACGGCTTTCGTATTGGGGCGGAAAGCCGCATTGAGTTCTTCGTCGGTGCAGTTCGGGCTGATAAACGTGAAGTCAATGCCCATCTTTTTCATCGTTACGGCAAACAGATTGTAGGAGCCGCCGTAAATGGCTGCGGAGGCGATGATATGATCTCCGGCGGACGCGATATTGAACACGCTGTAGAATGTCGCCGCCTGCCCCGAGGAGGTCAGCATAGCGGCCGTTCCTCCTTCAAGCGCGGCAATTTTTGCGGCTACGGCGTCATTTGTGGGATTCTGCAGACGGGTATAGAAATATCCGGACGCTTCAAGATCAAAGAGCTGCGCCATTCCCTGAATGGTGTCGTATTTGAAAGTTGTGCTCTGAACAATGGGAATTTGGCGCGGTTCGCCGTTTTTCGGCGTATACCCGCCCTGAACGCAGGTTGTTTCAATATGCTGAGCCATAAAGAGCTTTCCTGATGTATTTTTGGGGTTGTCTGACAGAATACGGACAGCGCATTCTGAAGAGAATACCGGACATATATCCGTATTGTTTTTATATATCAATATATATTGATGCTTGTCAAGGCTGCGTTTTCCTCTGAACTGTCTTGATGAAAAATGATGTTCAGGGTACAAACTCCGTCAAAATATTGACGATAATCAGATTAGGTCATCTGATATTTTGAAGGAGTGTGATGGATAATGCGGCATACGGTTTCGGTCATTGCCGGGGACGGAATAGGCCCTGAAGTCATTCGCGAAGGCATGAAGGTCTTGCGACGAGTCGCTGATCTGGACGGCGGATTTTCCTTTCAGTTTACGGAATATCCCTGGGGATGCGGTTATTATCTTCAGGAAGGACGGATGATGCCGGAAGACGGCATGAAACGTTTGGCAGACAGTGAGTCAATTTTTCTTGGTGCCGTAGGCTATCCCGGTGTGCCGGATTACATTTCCTTACGGGATCTGCTGCTGGTGATCCGGAAAGATTTTGATCAATATGTGAATCTGCGTCCTGTCAGGCTCCTGAAAGGCGCGCCTTGTCCTCTGAAGGATGTGAACAGGGCGGATATCGATATGATTTTTATCCGTGAAAACAGCGAGGGCGAATATTCCGGAAGCGGCAGCTGGCTGTATCGCGGGAAACCGAATGAAGTTGTCATTCAGGACAATGTTTTTTCCCGTCATGGCACCGAGCGCATCATTCGCTATGCCTATGATCTGGCTCGCAGGGAAGGTCGGACGCTGACAAGCATCAGCAAAGCTAATGCGCTCAATTATTCCATGGTATTCTGGGATCAGGTGTTCGCCGAAGTCGGATCGGAGTATCCAGACGTCAAAACTTCGTCCTATCTTGTGGATGCGGCGAGCATGTTCATGGTTAGGGATCCCAAACGTTTTCAGATCGTGGTTACGTCCAATCTTTTCGGAGATATTTTGACCGATCTCGGTGCCGCGATTTCCGGAGGTATGGGGCTGGCAGCCGGAGCGAACCTGAATCCGGAAAGGCGTTATCCGTCAATGTTCGAGCCCATCCACGGATCGGCTCCTGATATCGCCGGTCAAGGTCTGGCGAATCCTCTGGCGACAGTCTGGTCCGCATCTCAGATGCTGGATTTCTTCGGTTATAAGAGCTGGGGAGCGAGGCTTTTGGAAATTATTGAGGCAATACTGACGGAAGGTCGTGTGTTGACACCGGATCTTGGCGGCAACGCCACAACCGAACAGGTCGGCGATGAAGTTGTGCGCAAGCTGAGTGAAAGCCGATAAACACCAATTCCTTTCAGGCATCTCATGCAAAAGAGGAAGTCTGTTTTTCAGCCTTCCTCTTTTGCATTGTCCGGCGAAGTGTAGCGCGCAAGGATGAAAG
>JAQXLA010000018.1 GCA_029011315.1 Desulfovibrionaceae bacterium | reverse complement strand
TCGTCAAACAGAATAGCCTTGGGATGCATGCACAATGCCCGAGCGATGGCGACGCGCTGCTGCTGTCCGCCGCTCAATCTGGAGGGCTTTTCATTTATTTTATCAAGCATTCCCACGCGTTCCAGATAGTGTTTTGCTTCGCTTTCAGCCGTTTCCCGCGACTCTTTCAGCACTTCTGTCGGTGCCAGCGTCAAATTGCGCAGGACGTCCATATTGGCGAAGAGATTGAAACGCTGAAAAACCATGCCGACTTCCGTCCGGAGACGGTTCACGTCTTTTTCGGAAAGAATTTCCCCGTTGATTTCGATAGTTCCGGATGTCGCCTTTTCCAGCATATTGATGCAGCGCAAGAGGGTGCTTTTTCCGCATCCTGAAGGGCCGATGACAACGACCACTTCACCTTCGTGGATATCAAGATCAATGTTTTTCAGCACTTCGTTGGAGCCAAACTGCTTCTTCAGTCCCCGAATGCTGATCAGCGGTTTTTTGAAATCAGGCATTGTTCGCAAACCTCCTTTCGAGGAACCATACCAGCCGGGTTACAGCCAGCGTCATAATAAGATAGATAAGCGCGACGGAAAGCCAGACCTCAAAAGATGCGTAGGTACGGGCGATAACCATCTGGCCGCAGCGGGTCAATTCTTCAAAGCCGATGACCGATACCAGAGAAGAGTCCTTGAGCATCGCGATAAATTCATTGCCCAGAGGCGGCAAAATGCGCCGGAAAGCCTGAGGAACAATGATATGTCGCATGGTCTTGCCCCATGTCAGGCCAAGACTGCGTCCGGCTTCCATCTGTCCGGAATCGATGGACTGGATACCGGCTCGGACGATTTCAGCAACGTAGGCACCGCTGTTCACAGAGCAGGCGACGATAGCGGCGACAAAGGGATCAATGCGGATACCGAGGAGCTGCGGGAGTGCGAAATAGACAAGGAAAATCTGGACAAGCAGAGGCGTGCCGCGGATAAAGTCAGTGTAGATGGTTGCAAGCCATCTCAGAGGACGGTTTTCACAGATGCGCATGATGCCGAAGGCAAAACCGATGATCAGACCGAGCCCTACGGAAATAGCGGAAATGCGGACGGTGACCATGGCACCGGAAAGCAGCAGTGGCAGAATACCGGTAATGAAGTTCAAAATTTCGGCAAATCCTTTCGTGGGGAAGATCCCCTTACCGGCGTCGGCCGGACTGGCGAGAGAATTTTTTTGAACGGCCTTTTGCGCTTCGTTTGACAGTGCTGAGGCAGCTTTTTCCGCGCCTTCTTCACCGAACCATTTGCGGTAGATGGAAACGTAGGTTCCGTCCTGTGCGACTTCAGCCAGTGCGGCATTCAGCTTTGCGGTCAGTTTCGCATCGCCCTTGCGCGCGGCGAATCCGTACTGCTCAGATTCCATAATATCCGATGTCATGCGGCACCGTTCTGCGCCGCCTTTTGCCAGATACCAGCCGAGAACAGGGCGATCATTGATGACGGCATCGGCGGATCCGTTCTCCAGCTCCAGCACAGCGTCGGTATTGGTGTTGAAGGTAATGACTTTGGCGTCGGGAACCGTCCGAGCCTTGTGCTCGCCGCTGGTTCCCAGAGGCACGGCCAGACGCTTGCCTCGCAGATCGTCAATCGAGTTGATGTCTTTTCTGTCTTTCAGAACGATGATTCCGAGTCCGGAAGTATAGTAAGGAGCGCAGAAGTCTACCTCTTTGGCCCGTTCTTCGGTGATCGTCATGCCGGATACAATCAGGTCGATTGTGCCGGACTTCAGTCCGGGGATCAGAGCGTCAAAGCCGATGTTGACAATTTCTACTTTGTCATAGCCGGCTTTTTTTCCTACAGCCCGGATCAAATCCATATCAAAGCCTTTGAAATGACCTTCTTCGGTAAATTCAAACGGCGCAAAAGTCGGCTCGCAGCCAACCCGAAGCACTTTTTCGCCATTTGATTCTTTGCATCCGCCAAGAACGCAGAGGATCGCCAGGCAAAAAACAAGATAGAGAACCCTTTTCATAGTACGGAAAGCCTCCCGAATCGTGCTGCGGCCTTCCGCCCCAGGGGTGGTGCGGAGTTTTGAAACCGCACGCAGTACAATATTCAGGTTCTACGGAATTTATCGGATAAGTCAATAATTTGATATTCATGTCGTTTGGCATGGAAAAACACGCTGGAGCGCTTTTCAAGTGCCCGGTGAAACTTGCCAATGCGCGTACCGTCAGGTAACATATAAAAGAATTGTGATACGGAAAAAGAAAGGAAATGTCCTGTGAGCTTTTTCGACTTCTCCACCCAATCTGATGCTGTTCAAAGAGGACGCGTTCTGCATCATCTATGCGTTTTGCTTCCTATCATACTCTGTCTGATAGTCCCCTCCTTAACCGGATGCGGCAGCAGGAAGCCGGCACGCAGTGACTTTTCCATTGAAGAGCAGCAGAGCGTTGCGGAAATTCCTGTGGAAGATGAAAAAAACAGACCCACGGAATCGTCGCGATATCTTCCTCCTGATGATTTCGTTCCGCTCAGTCCAGCGGAGAAAATGGCATTGATGAATGAAGGGGAGACAGATCGGAATCTATCTGATGAAGATATGCGCGACGTTATTTTGCATTTTAAGAAACTGGTTCATAAAGAGCGGGTGACAGTGGAAAGTGCCATTCGACGTTGCCGTCCGTATCTGACGCATATCCGACGCGAATTGAAGAAAAGAGGGCTTCCTGAAGATTTGATCTGGGTAGCCTTTATTGAAAGCGGTTTCAATCCAAAATGTCGGTCTTATGCCGGTGCCATGGGCGTATGGCAGTTTATTCCCAGTACCGGACGCCATTTTGGCATGCATCAGGACTGGTATGTGGACGAACGTCGGGATCCGTATTTTTCCACTCAGGCGGCGGCTGAATATCTGGCAAAACTGTATCGTATGTTTGGCGACTGGGGACTGGCCATCACATCCTATAATGCCGGTGAAGGTCGGGTATCCAGAGGCATGGCTGCGACGGGGGCGAAAAATTTTTTTGAACTGCGGCGACGGAATATGAAAATCCGGGAGGAAAAGGATCGTCTGTCTCCGGAAAACCGTCAGTATTATCCAAAATATGTCGCAGTGCGAAAAATTATGAACAATCTGGAAAAGCTTGGTTTTTCGCCTCTTCCGCAGGATGGATCCGATGTTGCTGTCTTCCAGGTTCCACCCGGAACCAATCTGGTTGCCTTATCCCGGGCTCTTGGTATGAACTGGTATGAATTTTCAGAGAACAATCCTCATTTTTTGCGGTATTCATCGCCAAAAAGTCGCTATGCGAGGATGTATGTTCCGCAGAAGTATGCAGCGGCTGCATCCAGCTTTTTGAAAAATCCCCGTGCTTACAGCAGGAATATTCCGGATGTACTGCAAACTTATATCGTACAGCGCGGCGATACCCTCACCTCTGTCTCCAAAAAGACCGGTGTTTCTGTTGCTGTTATTCGGGAGCAAAATACGATCGGCAAAATCTTGAAGCCGGGAATGAAGCTGAAGCTGCCGCAGGATGCTTCTTCAGGCAAAGCTGTATTGCAGGCGCAGTCATCAAAAAAAGGTACTGTTCATTCTGCAGAGAGTCGTACTGGGCAGCAGAAGGAGAGTGCCGTTTCGCTTGCTCTGAATGATTTTTCTAAAAATAAAAAAAGGAAAACCGAGATGCCCTCCCGCATGGCAGCTGCGGAAAAAAAACGTCCAGCGGCGGAGAAAAATCAGACCAGGGGAGTCGCATCAGCGGTTGGAAAAACAACTACGTACAGCGTACAGAGCGGCGATACGCTCTGGAGCATTGCGAGGAAATTCAGGGTGCCTCCCATGGAACTTCTGGCTTGGAATGGCATGAACCGGGAAACGCGTCTACGCCCTGGAGATACGGTGAAAATTCGGCAGAAATAAGGACAGAAAATCAGCCAAATGCCTTATTGTGCCTTTCCGGTGCGAGTGATGATTTCATGCAGAACGAAGATGAGAGCCGCAAGCAGGAGAGGCAGCAGATAATAGATGACGCGGAAGCAGATAAGCGCGGCGAGCACGCTTTGCCGGTCGATATCAGTCAGATGCAGAATGATTACTTCCAGCACTCCGGCTCCGCCGGGAACATGGGTGAGGACGACGGCCACCATGGCAAGCAGATAGGCCGGAAGAAATTCAAAAAAGCCGATGCCTGAATCGGCCGGAAGCAGAATGTACAGGCAGGCTCCAGCGCAAATGAGATCGGCTCCGGCGACAAGAGCCTGAGCTGATGCAATATGAAAAGGAGGAAAGGAAAATTCTCTGCGGAAAATGTGCAGAGGCTTATGCAGAACGGCGCAGATTACAAGATAGCCTACGGCCACGGCGAGCAATATTGTTCCGAGAAAAAACGGACTGAAGGGGAGGTGCACGCCCAGTTCTTCGGGAATATCCGGAGGAAAGAAGATAAACAGGGCTCCGGTCAATCCCAAAGCGCCGATCCAGAAGGTAACGGCCAGCATGAGAATGAGCCGCACAAATTCCATAGGGGAAAAGCCCCAGAGAGAATAAAAGCGAAACCGTACAGCACTCCCCCCAAGAAGAGCTCCGAAATTGTAGCTGACAGCCTGCCCGATGAAGGACACAAGGGAAACCTTGGGAAGGGAAAGTTTTTTGTGAATGGCCTTGAGTGCCAGCCAGTCGTAGCCAATGAGGATGATATAGTTGATGATGGCAAAGATAAGTGATGCGACCAGCGCGGCAGTTGGAATGCGGCCGATGCTGTCAAGAATCTGACTCAGGCTGTATTTGCGTATTTCGGTATACAGCAGCCAGGCAGCTCCGCAGAAAATGGCGAAAACAAGGAGACGTCCGAGAATTTTCAGTACAGCGGAATGAGCTGTATTTTCATGGGCTGTCATAGTTCTGAACTCCTGAGATTGTGGAACTGAGCTGTGAGCGGTTTTCTGAACTTCATTACGGTAACCTATCCTTGATTCGGAATCAATCCGGAAAAATTGATCAATATGGGAAAAGCCGTACCGGACTGATTTGACTTTGGTATTTATGTTTGTGCTGGACACTTGCGCACCGTTCGGCAATTCGTTATGAAATAAACCCGTATCGAGGCCTACAGGCGGTTTCCTATGCCGTCAGCGCTGCCCCGATCATTCGAAAGAAAACGCTGAACAAGGCATAAAATTCGGAGGCCATCAATGATTTTTGACATTGAAAAGGAAACCATGCCCAGAGAAGATCTGAAAAAGCTGCAGCTTTCCAGACTTCAGGATCTTTGTTCCCGTATTTATTATAATGTTCCTTTTTACAAGAAAAAATTCGATGAACTTGGCGTAAAACCGGCGGACATCCGTTCTCTCGATGATTTGAAGCGTCTGCCTTTCACTACGAAGCAGGATCTGCGCGATAATTATCCTTATGGTCTTTTTGCCGTGCCTCTGGACAATATTGAACGCATTCATGCTTCGAGCGGTACAACGGGCAAGGCCGTGGTTGACGGATACACCAGGCGAGACGTGGCAACTTGGGCGGAACTTGTGGCTCGCGGGCTGACCATGGCCGGAGCAACAGCCAGCGATATCGTTCATGTGGCATACGGCTACGGACTGTTTACTGGCGGTCTTGGAGCGCACTACGGAGCAGAGCGGATTGGGGCCACAGTTGTTCCCATGTCGGGCGGTGCGACACGGCGTCAGGTTCAGCTGCTGCGCGATTTTGGAGCCACTGTGCTTTGCTGTACGCCTTCCTATGCCAATTATCTGTATGAAGCTGCCGTGGATCAGGGCATTGATATTGCCAAGCTTCCTCTTCGCGTGGGCGTTTTCGGTGCGGAACCCTGGACGGATGAAATGCGCCAGGATATGGAGAGAAAGATGGGAATTTCCGCGCATAATATCTATGGTCTTTCCGAAGTCATGGGCCCCGGCGTGGCTATGGATTGCGAGGAAAAGAACGGCATGCATATTCATGAAGATCATTTTATCGCGGAAATCATCGATCCGGAAACATGTGAAGTTCTGCCTGAGGGAAGCACTGGTGAACTTGTTTTGACAACCATTACGAAGCAGGGCATGCCGCTCCTGCGCTACCGTACCCGAGATATTACGTCGCTGGATCACACGCTGTGTCATTGCGGCCGTACGACTGCCAGAATGACCCGCATTACGGGGCGGAGCGATGACATGCTCATCATCCGAGGAGTGAATCTGTTCCCGTCTCAGGTGGAAAGTATTCTGATGGAAAAGGAAGGCCTGGCTTCAACGTATCAGCTCGTGGTGGATCGCGAAGGACCTCTTGACACGCTTGAAGTGCAGGTCGAGCTTATCGAAGGAATGTTCTCTGATGAAGTGAAGGCCATGCAGGAGCAGGAAGTGCGCGTGCGCAAGAAGATCAAGGAATTTCTTGGCGTCACGGCAAAAGTGACTTTTGTGGCTCCCCACAGCATCAAGCGCAGCGAAGGCAAGGCCGTGCGCATTATTGACAAGCGTAAAATGTAAAACGGAAAACGCATACAGCAGGGAGGTAGCAAGTGATTTTATTGAGCAGTATTCTCATTGGAGTGGCAAAAACGGTCGATACGTTGCTTCTGCTTTACGGATGGGCTGTGATAGTTGCCGCTGTAGTGAGCTGGATGAATGTGCAGACCTATCATCCCGCTGTGCGTTTTCTGGAAAATATTACAGAGCCGCTGTTTTACCGGGTTCGAAAAGCCCTGCCCTTTGTCTTTTATCGCGGCATCGATTTTGCACCGGCAGTGGTGTATCTTGCTGTTGAGCTGCTGAGGAATATTCTTTCCGCAGTGATGCTCGGGCTTGTCGCATCTGCGGCATGAGCAGTTTGGAAGATACGGAAAACAGGATTCAATCTTCCTTTTTTATAAAAAATGTCGTAGGATACCAAAAAGACCGTGGGACATGGATTTTCAGAGCCGTGCTCACGGCGTGAACCTTTTTGATTCAGGAGCGTTTCTCATGGAACAGCAAGAGCTTCTTCTTCTGGAAAAGTATGCCAAGGAAAATGCTGAATTGAAGGATCTCTGGGACAGCCACATTCTGTATGAAAAGCAGATTGAAAGCCTCGAAGGCAAGGCCTATCGGACTCCTTCCGAAGAGAGCAGTCTGAAGCAGCTGAAGAAACAGAAGCTGGATGGCAAGACGCGGATGCATGCCATTCTTGATGAATACAAGAAATCCGAGGCGGGAAAATAAGATGCGCTATACCGGGGCGAGAATTTTACTGGAAAGTTTGAAAAAAGAAGGTGTTGACCTCGTTTTCGGATATCCCGGAGGCGCTGTCATCGATATCTATAATGAATGGTCCAATCATCCTGATCTCCGTCATATTCTGGTTCGTCAGGAATTGGGCGCAATTCACGCGGCCGACGGCTATGCTCGCACGACGGGCAAGGTTGGCGTTTGCCTCGTGACATCCGGCCCCGGTGCGACAAATACGGTAACCGGCATCGCGACCGCTTACAGCGATTCAGTTCCCGTGGTCATTCTGACGGGACAGGTTCCGACGCACATGATGGGGGTGGACGCATTCCAGGAAGTCGATATTCTCGGCATCACTCGTCCCTGCACCAAGCATAACTATCTGGTAAAGGATATCAAGGATCTGGCTCTGACCATTCGCCGTGCTTTCCATCTGGCACGTACCGGACGTCCTGGACCAGTGCTGGTTGACCTTCCGAAAGACGTGATCCAGGCAACCTGCGAATTTGAATGGCCTGAAGATCTGCATTTCCGCAGCTATAATCCGACCTACGAAGCCAGCCGTAACCAGCTTCGCAGTGCCATGGATATTCTGGTTACCGCGAAGAAGGGCGTGATTCTGGCCGGCGGTGGCGTCATCATGGGGGATGCGTCTGAAGAGCTGACCAGATTTGCCCGCATGGTTAAAATGCCGGTTGCATCCACGCTGATGGGACTCGGTGCTTTCCCCGGCGACGATCCCATGTGGATCGGCATGCCAGGAATGCATGGCATGTTCGCGGCGAACAGAGCCATTTCCCAGGCCGATGTCATCCTGGCCGCAGGAGTGCGTTTTGATGACCGTTTGACCGGACGTCTTTCGTCTTTTGCGCCTCATGCGCGGATCGTGCACATTGATATCGATCCCACCAGCATTCGTAAGAACGTCGAAGTTGAAGCCCCTGTCATCAGCGACTGCCGAGCCGCTTTCAAAGGCTTCATTGACATGCTCGAGTCCGGAAGAGTGGTGAAGGATTGGGATGGCGATATGGCTGAATGGCGCAAAACAGTGACGGACTGGAAGAATCTTCATCCAGTTTCTTACGAAGAAGGCGATTTGCTCAAGCCTCAGCAGGTTGTCGAAGCTATTCAGAAATATGCGGATGAGGATTCTATCATTACGACTGAAGTCGGTCAGAATCAGATCTGGGCGGCTCAGTTCTATGCGTATCGTCATCCCCGTACCTATATCACCTCCGGCGGTCTCGGTACGATGGGCATGGGGCTGCCCGCAGGTATTGGTGCTCAGCTGGCTTTCCCTGGCCGCATGATCATTGATATCGCCGGCGACGGATCCATTCTCATGAATATTCAGGAACTTACCACGGCAGTTGAAAACAAGCTGCCTGTCAAGGTCATCATTCTGAATAACAGGTATCTCGGTATGGTTCGCCAGTGGCAGGAGCTTTTCTACAAGAAGAACTATGTCGCGACAGATCTGGATTGCCAACCCGATTTCGTCAAGCTTGCTGAAGCGTTCGGCTGCGAAGGCGTACGCATTACCAACAAAGAAGAATTGCATACGCTGCTGCCTAAGGCTTTGCATTCTCCGCATACAACGGTTGTTGATGTGGTCGTTGACAGAGAAGAGGATGTCTATCCCATTGTTTCTCCCGGCGCGAGCCTGGAAGAAATGCTTCTGGCTTAATCCGTTTCGGATCCGGATTGTGGCAATTTCGGATCCGAAATGAGTATTGTATCGCGCTTTTGCCTGCATAAGCAGGTCTGTGGAGGAATCTTTATGAGACGGATCATGTCCATTCTGGTTGAAAACGAACCCGGAATACTTTCCCGCATTTCGGGCCTTTTCAACGGAAGAGGCTTTAACATCGAATCGCTGAACGTTGCGCCGACATTGGAAAAAGGCGTTTCGCTGATGACGATTACGACGTATGGCAACGAGCAGACGTTTGAACAGCTTGCCAAGCAGCTTCGCAAGCTGGTGACAGTTATTGAGGTGATGGACTTCGGACTGACCAGCATTGTGGAACGTGAAATGATGCTGGTGAAAGTGGCTGCCAATGATTCCAATCGCGGCGAAATCCTGCGCATTGCGGATATTTTCCGCTGCAAAGTCGTGGATGTGAGCCTGAACGATCTGACGCTGGAAGCTACCGGTGATCATGAAAAGCTGAAAGCGATCATCGATTTGCTGAAAACATTTGGCATTAAGGAAATTGGACGGACTGGAGCTCTGGCTTTGCGCCGATCCATGCAGTCTGAAGAAAATTAATTCTGCTGAAAAACGGGGCTCGAACGACTTGCATAGGGTGTTCGCGTCCCGTTTTTTTCGGAAAGTGTCATGCGCAGAAGTTTCCTGTTTATTGCCATTGCCTGTCTTGTGGCTGGAAGCGGATGCGGAGCCTCTCTGCTGAGAACTCCGTCTGCCCATCTTGTAACGCCGGCGGAGCAGCATTTGCGCAGAGGCGAGGAATTGGAAAAACAGGGGCTCGTGGATCAGGCCGCAGAGGAATATTCATTATCCGCTGAATTTTCTGCGAAGGGGACAGAGGCTTTGAGCCGTCTGCTGCTGAAACAGGGCAGAGCAGGACAGGCAGAACGTATTTTGCGCGATGCGCTGGCAAGGGGGCAGAACAGCTCCGGAATTTACAGCGGATTGGCACGGTCTTTGCTACGGCAGGGCATCGATCTGGACGAAGCCGAAGAACTGGCTATGATCGCCGTTAAGACAGCCGATGATGCCGATTTTGCCGAATCCTGGAATACCTTGAACGACGTTCGGGTTGCCAAGCGCCGTGCTTCTTCGAAAACAGCTCGATAATCCGACATTCTTAGAAGAGAAGATCATGAAAAAAAGAATCATTCGTCTGGGCATAGCCGGTATCGGCACGGTCGGATCGGGACTTGTCCGTTTACTGGATGAAAACCGCGAAGAGATTTTACAGAGAACGGGATGCGCATTCCAGATTGGAAAGGTTGCCGTGCGTGATGTATCGCGTCCCCGAGCGATTCCTGAAGGAGCCGTTTTGACTGATTCCATTCAGGATCTGATTGAGGATCCTGAACTTGATATCGTCGTGGAGCTGATGGGCGGTCTGAATGATGCTCAGCGTCTTGTCCGTGGCTGTCTTGAACGGGGAAGGCATGTTGTTACAGCCAATAAGGCTTTGCTGGCGGAAAAGGGCGAAGAGCTTTTTGCTATAGCTGCGGAACACGGTGCCGCACTCAGGTATGAAGCCAGCGTGGCCGGTGGAATCCCCATCGTGCAAACACTGAAAGAAAGTCTGTCCGGCAACAGGATTCTCTCCATTGAGGGAATTTTGAACGGAACGTCAAATTATATCCTGTCCGCTATGACGGAAAATGACGTAGATTTTGTGAAAGCCTTGGGAGACGCTCAAAAAAAAGGCTATGCCGAGGCGGATCCGACGTTGGATATTGACGGCTTTGATACAGCGCACAAGCTCGTTCTGTTAATCCGTCTGGCATGGGGCGAGGATTATCCGTTTGCTTCCATGCCCATTTCCGGAATTCGGAATATTGCCAATATGGATATTTCGTTTGCCAATGCGTTCGGATACTGCATCAAATTGCTTGGAAGTGCGAGGAAGCATCCTGATGGCCGTATTGATGCTGGGGTGTATCCTGTTCTTGTTCCGCATTCGGCCATGATGGCACGGGTTAATGGAGCTTTTAATGCCGTGCACGTCGTCGGGAATGCTGTCGGTGATCTTTTTCTGCATGGTGCCGGAGCCGGCAGTCTGCCGACAGCCAGCGCAGTGCTGGCGGATTTGATCGCTGTTGTCAGAGCGTCTGATACGTTAAATTCAGGTTTTATCCGTCAGGTTCCTCTGGCAGCATCCATCTGTCCTGAGGATGAGACGAAAAGCCGGTATTATTTTCGTTTTATGGTCAAGGATGATCCGGGAGTTCTGTCCGGCATTGCTGGATCCTTTGCTGATGAAGGCGTCAGCATCGCCCAGGCCATTCAGCAGGAACAGCGTCCGAACTGCTGTGCCGTCCCGTTGATCTTCATGACGCATGAAGCTCAAACCAGCGCGGTACGCCGTGCTCTGAATGCGGTAAGGAGTCGTTCCTGTCTGCGGGAAGAACCGGTCTGCTACCATGTATTGTAAATAGCGATACCTGCATTGTCTGTCAGGTGGCGGCATTTGCCTATGTCTGGGAGCAAACAGTCTGTTATGAAGAAAATAGTCTGTCTTGTCGGTCCAACAGGATGCGGCAAGTCAGCTCTTGCCGTCCGTCTGGCACAATCTGTCGGAGGAACGATAGTCAATGCCGATTCCCGGCAGGTCTATAGGGATATTCCTATAGTTACGGCTCAGCCTGATGCGGAGTCTTTGAGATTCTGTCCGCACCGTTTATATGGCTTTCTGAATATGTCAGAGCGTATTTCCGCAGGCGAATGGAGCTCTCTGGCGGCGGCGGAACTCATGGCTGCGGAAATCCCGATTTTGACAGGTGGAACAGGCATGTATCTTCGGGCATTGCTCGATGGTATGGCGGCGATTCCTCACGTGCCCCGAGAGCTGGAAAATACCCTGATCGAGCGTTGTGTTCGCGAGGGCAATGCCACTCTTCATGCGGAACTGATGCGGGCTGATCCGGCATATGCAGAGAAGATTCATCCTAATGATCGTCAGCGCATCGTGAGAGCTCTCAGTGTCCTGCATTTTACTGGCC
Organism: Desulfovibrionaceae bacterium; assembly: GCA_029011315.1. Classification (GTDB taxonomy): domain Bacteria; phylum Desulfobacterota; class Desulfovibrionia; order Desulfovibrionales; family Desulfovibrionaceae; genus Bilophila. The sequence continues at coordinate 26,042 of JAQXLA010000018.1, read as the reverse complement.
GCCGTTTCTCCGAATGGCATAAGCAGACGCCTCCTTCGGCATATCCGGAGAGAGGGATTCTGCGCATCGGCCTGCGTTTGCCGCTGGAAGAGCTCAAACCCATCCTGAAGCAGCGCATTGATATGATGCTGGCAAGCGGAGCATTGGAGGAAATTCGTGCTGCTCTGGAAAAAACGCCGCAGGCGGAGGCTCCGGGATGGTCGGGAATCGGCTGTCAGGAGCTGCGGAATATGTTGGAAGGGCGGCTGACTCTGGATGAGGCCTCAGAACAGTGGCTTCAGAACACAAGAGCTTACGCAAAACGCCAGCTTACCTGGTTTCGTGCTGATCCCCGTATTCTGTGGTTCGCACCGACAGAAGCTGACAGAGCCTACGATGTCGCAATGCGTTTTTTAGAAGAACAGAACACTTTGCCTTGCTGATGTACGTTGCGCAGGGCGTCAGGGATGGGTGAGAGCGGTTTTTTCCAGTATCTCCTTCAGAAGCTTCAGTGCCTTGTCGCGGACTTTCGGCATAGGTTCACAGACCGTGGCTCCTGCGGCGTTGAAGTGCCCTCCGCCTCCGAATTGCGAAGCTATGGATCGGACGTCTACGGCACCGGCACTCCTCATGCTGATTTTTGTCAGATGGTTGGTATCTTCGCGCAGCAACAGTGCAGCGCGTACGCCGCGTATTTTTCTCAAATGTTCGCAAAAACCTTCCAAATCTTCTCGGGACGCTTCAAAATGAGCCAGCGTTGCTGCTGAAACCGCAATGCAGGCAAGTTCTCCGTTGGCTTCCAGCGTAATGCGGGACATGAGAAAACCCCACAGGCGATTTTTTCGCATACTCCATTGCATGTCAAGACGATCGCGCAGTGCAGGGGCGTTCAATCCATTCCGTAGCAGTTTTGCTGCCAGTTCGAAAACTTCGGGCGTAGTGTTGCTGTGCGCAAAGGAACCGGTATCCGTGACCAGGGCAATATAAACGCATTCAGCAAGACGTCCGATCAGGGGAATACCGGCTGCTTCGGCAATCATGGCGACCATCTGTCCCGTAGCAGCCATATGCGAGTCAATCCAGTTGCCGACAGTACCGAATTGAGGATTGGCCAGATGATGATCAATATTGCAGATTTCGCATGCCGGCAGAAGAGGCTGAAAATTTTTGCCAAGGCGCTGAGGATCTCCGCAGTCCAGCGCAACGATCAGTTCGGGCTGGAACGGGAGATGTTCAATATCATCATAGACGGTAGTATGTTCCGTAATCCAGGTCAGGTAATCCGGAATGCCCGTCGCATTATAGAGCATCGTGCGTTTGCCGAGGGATTTTAGCAGGCTTTCCATGGCGCACATGGAACCAACGGCATCGCCGTCGGGCGAGGCATGCGCTGCGATCAGAATATTGTCATGCTGGCGCAGAACTTCGGCAATGTGTGCTGCATGGAAAGCGGGAGAGTCCGTGTGTGACATGGGAAGATCTATCCTGTAAAAGAGTTTTTCGAAGAACAATCTTTTTGAATCAGCTGGTAGCATACTCCAGGCAGAAAGGCAAAACAATCCGTTTTCAGTCGCGGAGGCGTTTCAGTTCGCTGAAAATGGGAAGATCCGTGCGCTGACTCTGATTGAACGGAGGAAGGCAAGAAGCCTTGACGAATACGGAAGTTTGGATAAAATTACTGCGATGTGCGTATTGCTGGCAGGGATTAGCATACGTTGCATTGTTTCTTATAACCGGTTCGACCGGATCCGCAAGCGTTCAGTGGTATCGCGAGTGCCTCGGACGCTTTCATTTTTGCATTGCGGCCCGGATGCAAGTTGGGAGGATGCCGTGTTTTACATCAGAAAACGGCTTGAAATCAGTGCTTCTCATCATTTGGATCTTTCGTATCCGTCAAAATGTACGCGTGTTCATGGTCATAACTGGATTATTGATGTTTTTTGCCGTTCTGCTGAACTCGATGATGCCGGCATGGTGATGGATTTTACAGAGATCAAGGAAAAAATCAGCGATGTCCTCGATCATCAAGATCTTAATGCAGTGCTGCCATGCAATCCAACTTCTGAAAATCTGGCGTTATGGATTGCCAGAGCCATTGGTCCAAAATGCTATAAAGTAATGGTGCAGGAATCAGAGGGAAATATTGCCTGCTATGAGGCTGATGATGCAGGTTGCCGAGATCTTTAGCAGCATTGAAGGCGAAGGGCGGTATGCCGGAGAACTGGCTGTGTTTATCCGTCTGTGCGGATGCAATTTGCGCTGTTCCTATTGTGATACTCCCTATGCACTGACGGATGACGGATCCTGGGACGATTTGAACCCGGAAGACATCGTGAGCCGTGTGCGATCTTTTGGCTGTGAGCGTGTGACGCTGACTGGCGGAGAGCCATTGCGAACTGATGAGGGGTCGATGCTGGCTCAGAGACTGACGGATGCAGGCTTTTGGGTGAATATTGAAACAAACGGCACGGTGTATCTTGGCGAATTGGCGAAAAATCCGAGAATTACGCTCTCTCCAGATTATAAGCTCCCTTCAAGCGGTTGCGGCAATTCTTTCGATTCCCGAAATTTTGATTGCCTTCGGGAGAACGATATCCTGAAGTTTGTGATGGCGGAAGAAGATGAAGCTGAGGTTCGCCGCATATTGATGTCTCGCAAGTTACGCTGCGGTGTGTATCTGTCTCCGGTTTTTGGCCGGATTGAACCGTCTGAAATCGTTCGGTTTATGCAGAGTCTGCTTCAGGATGGAATATCGATGCGGGGTATTCGGCTTCAGTTGCAGCTGCATAAATATATTTGGGATCCTGACAGGCGCGGAGTATAGGGAAAATCATGGATAAGGCCAGAATAGAGCATGCTGTTCGGGAAATACTGTCCGCAATCGGAGAAAATCCAGATCGTGAAGGGCTGATGGAAACCCCGCGCAGAGTGGCCGATATGTTTGAAGAAATTTTTGAAGGCATCGGCTACACCAATGATCAAATTGCAGAAAAATTTGGTCGTTGCTTTACGGAAAGCGGCAGTGGAGATATGGTATGCGTATCCGGTATTGAATGCTTCAGCTGGTGCGAACACCATTTGGCTTTGATGTACAACATGAAAATTTCAGTGGCCTATATCCCCCAAGGCAGGGTGATCGGCCTGTCCAAAATTTCCCGTATTGCCGATATGGTCTGCCGTCGGCTCCAGCTTCAGGAACGTATCGGAACTGATATCGCGTCTATTATGAAAAAAATAACCGGTTCTGAGGATGTCGCCGTATATATTGAGGGAACACATGCCTGCGTTGCCTCTCGCGGAATCCGCAAGCAAAATGCCATTACCCGGACTTTGGCGAGCTATGGCGTCTTTCGCACGGATTCTGTCGCACGGGACAATTTCTTCCGGATGGCGGGAGGACGTTCTGCAGAAACCAGCGGAAGCGGAGATTAGGCTGAAAGCGCGTGATTTCGGAAAAAGGTTCCAATAATCCTGGCCATGCGGCATAGATCTTCCTGCTGATGAGAGCACATCAGTGCCGCGCGCAAAATTGCTTTTCCGCGAGGTACTGTGGGATAGCGGATCGCCGGAATGATGAAGCCGGCATCATACAGTGTTTCGGATAGCTCCAATGCCAGAGATTCTGAGCCTACGGGAATGGGAATAATAGGCGTTTCTGAATGGATATTCAGCCCTTCTTCCTGTAAAAACCGTGTAAAAGCCCTAATATTGCTGTGTAGTGCCCTGACGCGTTCCGGTTCCGCTTCGATGCAGGTCAGTCCGGCCAGAGCTGCAGCTGCAGAAACGGGAGAGAGTGCTGTAGAAAATACGAAGCTTCTGGCCGAGTGTCGCAGATATTCTGTCAGTATGCGGGAACCTGCGACGAAACCGCCTTCGGATCCGACTGCTTTGCTGAGAGTCCCGATGAGAATATCGGGAAGATCGCAGTTGAAATATTCTGTAATGCCATGTCCGGACACTCCGATGGTGCCTGTGGAATGTGCTTCGTCAATCATGGAGAACAGGCCATATTCTTTGCAAATTGCCAGAAATTCTGGAAGATTGAGAATATCTCCATCCATGCTGAATACGGCATCGCTGATAACCATGCCGCGCCGAGGCTTTTCTTCCCGGATTTTACAGCGCAAATCATTCATGTCATTATGACGATAGACGATGCAGCGGGATCCCGCAAGACGACACCCGTCAATAATGCTCGCATGATTGCATTCATCACTGAAAATGGTGCCTCCAAGTCTCATGATGGCCTGAATGGTGGAAAGATTGGCCGCATATCCAGTATTGAACAGAATTGCGGATTCTGTTCCCTTAAATTTGGCAATGGCCTGTTCCAGACGTTCGTGAATTTCCGTATTCCCTGTCGTCAGACGGGATCCTCCAGATCCGAAGCCGTACTGTTCCAGAGCTTCCGAACAGGCTTTTCTGACGGCCGGATGCGCAGTCAGATCCAGATAGCTGTTTGAAGAAACCAGGACGCAGTGTTTTCCGTCCGCTGTGGTGTGCGGACCCTGGGCTTCAGTAAAGGTTTTCATGGTTCGATAGAGGTTTGCATCCTTCAGATCTTCAAGAGCTTTTTTCAGAGACTGTAAGGGATCAAGCGGTTTTTCCGGTGCAACATGATCCGGTCTGCGGATGTTATGCACAATGACAGGATGGTTTTGCAGCCAGTCTATGGCTTCGGACGCCTTTTTCGGATCGCCTCCGTATAAAAAAATTCTTCCTCCCTTTTCCGATCCCATTTCCTTGAGTGTCGTGATGCGGCGATATCCTGTAGTCATCGACGCAACATAACCTGTGACATAGTCGGGATCGTCCGACATGCAGATTTCGCCAATGATGCCCGGACAGTGTGCGACTTTTGTAGCGAGAACCAATGCTTCGGCAAAGTGATCTTTGTTTACGGCGGATTCCGGAATGCTGTCGTCGGCATCCATGCGCGATGCGCGTACACCACGTTCGAGATCCGGTTCCAGTCGCTGCATGGTGTGCACATCCAGAAGAATAGCTCCCCGCATGGTCGGGGTTTCCGTGAACAGCTTTACAATTTCATCAGCATGATTTCCAACGCCTGTTTCTTCTAGGAAAAGTCGAATCTGTTCCAGCCCTTCCTGTGACGTGTTAGTTTTCACGGTCTGTACCGCAAGGGCATTCAAATGCAGAATATTTTCCGGTTTTTCGCGTTCAACAGTCAGATGGAGAGTATCGGCATTTCCCTTGGCATGATGCAGCCCTCTGTCCAGAAGCGAGAGAGCCGCACGGGGCAGCATGTTTTCGTGAACGATGCGTTCTGCCCCGGAAAGATGTTTTGAGGCACCGTTCTCACAGGCGGAAGAACGCATTCTAATGCTGAAAAGATCATTGGCAGCTGTCATGTCAGGGCTCCTCATGGAAAATTTGAAGATCGCTGAAGATCATTTCCTCACTGCAAATTGCTTCCATCATAGCCAGACATTTATCCATGCGGGATTGAAGGTGCTGTTCGCTGTTGCTTGGAGAAACAACAGCAAGCTTGAGACGCGTCAGGGAGTTTTCCGTATCGACTTCCGCTATGGAGACATTGAAAGTATTTCTGACTTTCTGCTTGAGACTGTTGGCAATTCTCCGCTTTCCCTTCAGAGAATCATTGCCATGGAGGCAGTATTCTACGGTCAGAATCGCTATGGCAAGCATAACTGATGTTCCTCTGTTCAGCTGCGGAGAAGATCTCGCAAACGTTGATAGGCTTCATCCGGAGACTGCCCCCGTTTCTTGGCGATAGAACCGAGATTGTCTACGGCATCGCAATCTTTCAGATAGATTGGTTCAGGATCTGAATAACAGAAGTCGCTGTCAGGCAGAGATTCCGCGATGCGGGTCAGCGACTCAAAAGAAGCGTGATCCGGAAAGGTATTCACGTATCCTTCTATGCCGTAAGTCTGGAAGACTGACTGAGCAAGACTGAGATTTTGGATAGCACCGCTTCCGGAAAAAATCAGAGGCAGATCGCTTTTTACCGGCTGAAAGGCCTTCTCGGAGGAAACCAGACAGGATGTTCCGAGAGCCTGAGGCAGCTTGCCAGGACTTCCCATGAAGTCCTGGGCGTACAGCAGTCCTCGATGTGCGCAGGAAAGCACTCGAATAATAGACGGTTTCAGTACGGATACGGATGCGGCGGAAGCGAGCAGCGTATCAAAGGAAGCGACAGGAATGCCAAGTGCTCTGCGAAAAGCTGCGGTTGTTGTCAGAATGAGTCGCAGTCCGGTAAAGCCTGCTGGCCCATGAGAGCAGACGATGCGACGAATAGCTGCAGGAAGGAGATCCAGCTCTTTGAGCATATCGCCTATGGCCGGAGCGAGACGTTCTGTGCCCCGGCTTGCTGCAAAGATATCCCGTCCGCAGAGAATACGCTGTTCGTCCTCAAAGACGCATTGCAGATGCTTGTCTGCGTTATGCAGGATCAGGGTCAGATTCATGAAAACAGCCTCCGGATATCGTTCCAGGTGGCGAAAATCATCAATGCCAGCAATAAAAACATGCCGACTTTTGCCGCGTTCGTACGCACACGTTCATTAACTGGTCGTCTGAAGATCATCTCCAGAATGAGGAACATTGCGTGTCCTCCGTCCAGAACAGGGACTGGAAGCAAATTCAGTATGCCAAGATTGATACTGATCAACGCGGTGATATACAGTACCGGAAGGACTCCCTCTGAAGCCTGCTGATCCACGACCTGAGCAATAAGAATGGGACCGCCGATATTGTCCCTGGATACGGATCCGGTAATGATCTTGAGAAATCCGTTCCAGACTGAGGCGGTTATTTTCCCTGTTGAGGTGAAAGCATAGGAGAGCGATTCTATCAGGTTCAAAGGACGTGAAGCGAGCTTTCCGGAAGCATGAATGCCTATAGCCCAACGTTTTACAGCATCTCCGGAGTTGGTGTTGATGAGCATCTCTCTCGGTGTGATAGAAATTTTTCTGCATTCTCCATTGCGGGATATGAGTAACTGCAGAGGTTCTCCATGGGAGGCATGAATGAGTTTGCCGACTTCATCCCAGCGAATTACGGGGCGATTATTGATAGAGAGAATGATATCTCCCTGCTGTATGCCGGCTTCAGCTGCGGGCTGATTGTCTCTGACCTGTCCGACTTCGGTCGTGAGATACATTTCACCCTGAATGAGAGCCAGACCGAAATAAAGGATGAGAGCAACAAGAAAATTAGAGAATGGTCCGGCCAGAATGACAGCCAGTCTCTGCAAAGGCGGACGGTTGGAGAAAAAGTCTTTTTCTGAAAAAAGATCATCCTGTACATCATTGTCTTCTTCTCCGGCCAGGGATACATATCCCCCCAGAGGAATCAGCGACAGACAGTATTCGGTTTTTCCTCTGTGCCACGAACGGATTTTGGGTCCGAAGCCAATAGAGAAAGTGCGCACGCCGATACCAAGACGCCGAGCGGCAGCGAAATGCCCCAGCTCATGAAAAAAAATAAGTCCGCCGAGGACAAGAATGACGGCGATAATGCCGTTCCAATGGGAAAACATTCCCGCAAGCATATCCATAAATCTATCCTCTTATATTCTTCAGAGAGAACCGACGAGTTTGCTGATCAAGAAATTCGATTTCTTCAAATGTTTCGCAGGGAGTTGTGCAGAACCGGCTTTGCAATGCTTTATCGATCAGTCGGGGAATATCCATAAAACCGATCTGTTTTTTCAAAAAAGCGTCAACAGCCACTTCATTTGCGGCATTGAGCACGATGCACGGAGCATTGCTGGAAGAAGCGAGAGCATCGCGCGCGAATGTAAGACAGGGAAATAGATCAGGATTCGGTTTTTCGAAAGAAAGAGTTGGAAATTCGGAAAAATCATAGCGTTTTAATCCTGTTTCCACAAGATCGGGAAATGCGATGCATGAAGCAATGGGCAGACGCATATCCGGTACGGCAAACTGAGCGCTCAGCGAACCATCTCGGAAACGAACAAGAGAATGAACTGCGGACTGCGGATGCACGGCCACTTCAATGGCTTCTGACGGCATATCGTAGAAATGATGGGCCTCAATAATTTCCAGACCCTTATTCATCATCGTCGCGGAATCAATGGTGATTTTCGCACCCATGTTCCAATTTGGATGTTTCAGTGCCTGTTCTGGTGAGACCTTTTCCAAAAAATCGAGCGTTTTGTCGCGAAAAGGCCCTCCTGATGCGGTCAGCACAATGGAATCCACGCTGTCAGGGGATCGTCCCTGGAGGCATTGAAAAATAGCGTAATGCTCGGAATCTATCGGCAGAATTGATGCGCCTGTTTTGGAACAAATGCGGCGGAGAGCCGATCCGGCAAGAACCAGAGATTCTTTATTGGCAAGGCAGATACATTTTCCTGCCTGAGCTGCAGAAATTGTCGCTTTCAAGCCGGCGGCTCCGACTTGTGCCGATACGACGATGTCGGCCGCATCGAGAGATGCCGCTTTGGCAAAGCCGTCCGGGCCATACAGAATTTCGGGATCGTATTCCGAAGGGAGGAGTCTGCGCAGTTCGGAACGGAGTTCATCGGACAGCACAACCAGCAGTTCCGGGCGCAGTGCTGTTGCCTGTTCGGCCAGAAGGGGGACATTGCGTCCACAGGCCAGCGCCGCGACCCTGAAACGCTGCGGATTGCGGGCAATTACATCCAGGGCATTTTTGCCGATGGATCCGGTGCTTCCCAAAATGGAAAGCGTTCGGACTGAATAAGGAGAAAACGAGGGAAGAGAAGAAATATACTGCATCGCGACATCCTTCAGACGATGGGCTTAGAAGAATTGCACGAATGTCCGGGCAACGGCATAAGTCGGAATAATGAACAGAAGACTGTCAATACGATCAAGAATGCCACCATGGCCGGGCAGAATCGTCCCGGAATCCTTGACACCGCAGGATCTTTTCAGAGCAGACTCAAAAAAGTCACCAAGCTGGGACATGATGCCGAGACATGCCGTCAGCAATACGAAAGTGCCAAAGGAGGCCGTGCCGAAGAAATATCCGAAAAAGGAGCAGATGAGAATACATCCGACCCAGCCACAAAGGCTGCCTTCAACGGTTTTTTTAGGACTGACCTTGGGCCAGATGAGATGCCTGCCAAAGCATATGCCGCCGAAGTAGGCAGCTGTATCCGAGATGACAGCTGCAGCGATAAGGAAGATCTGCTCTTCCGTCTTGAATTGCAAAGCCGGAGAGAGAAGAAGCGGAACGTAAAGAAAACCGGCTATGAGAAGAGCCGAGTTGACAAAGTGATGTTGCGGACGACGACTCCATGCAAAGAGATACTGAAGGCAGAAGAGCAGGGCAACGGCAAGGCAGACGGCTTCATGATGTCGGGGCAGAAGAAAGATACCGCAGAGAAAGACGGCCGCAATGATCAGACCTGAGGCCGTATCGGCAATATGCAGAATATCTCGGCTGAACATATTGTAGAATTCGTGCAAACCGAGAAGAGCAAAAACGGCAAGAAGACAGAAAAGATACAGTCCGGAAAGGCAAAGAGCCGCTCCCAGAACGAGCAGCAGGCAGATGCCGGTGATGATGCGCGGAAGGTGCTTGTGCAGAATCATGAATTTTGTTCCTCAGTCAAACCGTATCTGCGGGATCGGTTTGCATAGTCGTTTAATGCATTTTGAAGGGATTCCGGAGAAAAGTCCGGCCAGTAAACGGGCGTAAAATAGAATTCGCTGTAAGCGCACTGAAACAGCAGAAAATTGCTGATGCGCTGTTCTCCGCTGGTGCGGATAATGAGATCGGGATCGGGAATATCTCCGGAATACAATTCTTTCTGAAAGATGGCTTCCGTCAGATCGTCCGGAGAGTATCCCTGCCTGAGGATAGAGCGGACTGCTCTCAAGATTTCTTCTCTGCCAGAGTAGTTCAGTGCCAGATTCACTGTCAATTTGCTGTTTGCGGATGTACTTTTCATGACACGGCGAAGAATGGATCGGGCAGAAAAGGGCAGCTGATCCGGATCTCCGAAGATATTCAGTCGGATACCGTTGCGGCACATATCCTCCTCTTCATCGTGAAGAAAATCCGTCAGCAATTTGAACAGCAGAGACACTTCCTCCTGAGGTCTTCCCCAGTTTTCTGTTGAGAAAGTATACAGCGTCAGATAGGGGATCCCGAGCCGAAGACATTCTTTGACAATGGAACGGGCTGCCTGGACTCCTGCCCGGTGTCCTTCACTGCGCGACAGTCCGCGCTGTTTGGCCCAGCGTCCGTTTCCATCCATAATTACGGCGATGTGCCGAGGCAGTTTGGACATCAGCGATGAAGATGTCATTGCGAGAACTCCATAAGATTTTTCCGATATAAAGGACAGACGGCCTTCCGCTTTTGCGGAAGGCCGTGGTTCCTGCTTCAGGAAGGATGCTGATGAGCCTGATTCATGCAGTGCCGGGCGTTCCTGCTAGATTTCCATGATTTCCTTGTCTTTTTCCCGACATTTTTCATCCACTTTCGCCACAAAGCGATCGGTGAGTTTCTGCACATCATCCATGGCTTTTTTCAGATCTTCTTCCGAGATCAGCTTGTCCTTCTCCATCTTTTTCAGATCCTGATTGGCATCGCGACGCAGATTGCGCACGGCTACTTTTGCGTTTTCACCGTATTTTTTGGAGACTTTAGCCAGTTCCTTGCGTCGTTCTTCGGTCAGCGGCGGAATAGAAATGCGGATGACTTTTCCGTCATTGACGGGGGTCAGTCCAAGATCGGATTTCATGATAGCTTTCTCAACACTGCTGAAAGCTCCTCGATCCCATGGCTGAATGGTAATGGTACGGCTGTCCGGAACAGCTACGGAAGCCAGCTGGCTGATCGGCGTCATGGTGCCATAGTAGTCAACCTTGATGCCGTCAACAAGAGCTGTAGTAGCGCGACCCGTACGAAGACGGGAAAAATCCTTTTCCAAAGAAACGATGGTCTTTTCCATGGATTTTTCAAGATCTTTGAGAAGCGTATCCATAATAAATCAGTCTCCTTCGACTGTCGTGCCAGGATTAAGCCCGAGCACCGTCTGTTTGATGCATCCTCCGAAGATGTTGCAGACGGCGATCGGAATGCCGTTTTCCTGTGCCAGCGTAACGGCTGTGGAATCCATGACTCTCAGATGCTGGCGGAGCGTTTCTTCATAGGAAAGCGTTTTGAACATGACAGCGTCAGGATCCTTCATCGGATCCCTGTCATAGACGCCGTTTACCTTTGTGGCTTTAATAATGACGTCACACTGCAGTTCCATGCCGCGGAGTGCTGCAGCGGTATCAGTCGTAAAATAAGGATTGCCTGTTCCTGCGGAACAGATGATGACCCGTCCCTTTTCAAGATGGCGCAGGGCTCTGCGGCGAATATAAGGTTCACAGACTTCCTGCATGGCGATGGCTGAAAGAACGCGGGTAGGATGACCGGTTTTTTCCAAAGCGTCCTGTACGGCCAGTCCGTTCAGAACTGTGGCCAGCATACCCATATAGTCCGCTGAAGCCCGTTCCATGCCTTGAGCTGAAGCGGACAGCCCCCGGAAAATATTGCCGCCACCGATCACAAGGGCTATTTCAACTCCCATATCGGCGACGTCGGCAATTTCTCCGCAAATTTTCGAAACAGTATGCGGGTCAATGCCAGTATGCTTGTCTCCGGCCAGTGCCTCTCCGCTGAGCTTGAGAAGGATTCGTTGATACTTGAGGTCTGCCATATGAGCCTCCTTCAGGCTTTATTGGCTAACGAAAAGAAAAGGGAGCTCCCCAGGAGCCTTCTCCAATACGAACGTATTTTAAAAAAGCGTAAAAAGAACCGTGTACGGCATTGATGAACCCTGCCCTGCCATCAAGAAAACCCATTTTTAGGATATAGATGCGGAAAAATCTTGCCGCTCCGTGAGCGAGACCCTGCACAATGCCTCCCCGATATCCTCTGCGCTCCAAATCTTCCGCCCCCTGCTGTGCGTAAGCATTGATTTTATCCAGATGTGCGGAAAAATTTTCATAAGGATAATGAACAATGTGCGCCTTTATCTCTGCGGTTTTGCCCAGAGCATGAAAAGAATAATGTGCTCCATGGACATCTACCCGCATAAGGTGCGTGCGAAAACAGCGGAGAAGACGATCCGGATACCAGCCTCCGTGCAGAAGAAAACGATCATAGTACCAGGATTTTCTTCGAACGATAAAGCCGGCAAACCCTTTATCGGCCCTGTGCTGCTGTATTTCCCGCAGTACAGCTTCTCTCAGCTCATCTGTACAAATTTCATCCTGATCCAGGCTGACAATCCATTCTGAAGCGCATTCTCCAGAAAGCAGCGTCATGGCATAGTGAAATTGATCAGCGGGTCCTGTCCACGCTCTGCGCCGTATTTCAGCTCCACAGTCCGCAGCGATGGCAGCCGTATTGTCGGTGCTGCAGGAATCAATAACCAGAATGCGATCGCAGAAAGAGAGTGATTGCAGACACTGACGCAACAGCCGCTCGCCATTATACGTCAAAACAAGACCAGTGATCAATACGGGATTCGGCATAACGTCATCCTTTGGATCAGAGTGAGAGCATATCCCGCACGGCTGCAATCACATCATCAGTATCCTGCTCCGTCAGCTTGGGCGAGAGAGGAAGTGACAGTGTTTCCCTCCCGTATGCCGTGGCATATGGCGTATCTTCCGGTTTCCAGCCGAATGTTTTCTGGTAATAGGGATGTTCTGGAATGGCTAAATAATGCACTCCGGAGCCGATATTGCGCCGATGAAGTTCCATGAGAGCCTCATCGCGGCTGATGCCGCAGCGTTCTCTGTTGATGCCGATGGTGAAGAGATGATATGCGTGACGGATGTCATCCGGTATAGATGCTGGCAAAGTGATCGGCAAATCACGGAAAGCTTCCATGTATTTTGCCCAGATATGTTTTCTGCGCTTCCAGTAAGTGTCAATACGCGGCAGCTGATGCAGTCCGATTGCGGCCTGAATGTCCATCATGTTGTACTTGTATCCGAGCTCAACGACCTGATAGTGCTTGTAGCCTGAATCGGAAAAACGGGACCATGCGTCTGCGCTCAGACCGTGCAGAGCCATAGTCTGAATTCTGCGCATGAGATCCGGATCTTTGGAAATGGCCATCCCGCCTTCACCGGTTACGATATTTTTGGTCGCATAAAAGCTAAAGCAGCCAATATCTCCGATCGTCCCAGCTTGGCGTCCCCTGTATTCCGTTTCAATGGCATGCGCACAGTCTTCGATAATGCGCAGTCCATATTTTTGGGCAATGCTCTCAATCGCATCCATACAGCATGGACGACCGGCATAATGCACCACAAGAATGGCCTTTGTCCTGGGCGTAACGGCAGCTTCTACAGCTTCGGGATTTATTTGGAGCGTTACAGGGTCGATATCAGCCAGAACCGGGCGGGCGCCCGTGAAGATAATCGAATTGACTGATGAGCAGAAAGTCATGGCCGTGGTGATCACTTCATCCCCGGGACCAAGATTCAGCACTTTGCAAGCCAGATGCAAGGCCGCCGTGCAGGAATTGAGAGCGACGGCATGCGGCACATGCTTATAGGCAGCGAAATCCTTTTCGAACTGATGAACCTTGGGCCCGGTACCGAGCCATGACTTCTTCATGGAATCGAGAACTTCATCCATTTCAGGCTGCTCAATCAACGGCTGAGCAAAAACAAGAAAAGAATCCCGCATGCATTGCGCCCCTTGTTAAAGTCCGAAAAAAGGGGGCGAAAAAGCCCCCTTTAAATCTGTAGATGTTCGAACCGGTTTATTCAGCTCCGAGCTGCAGACGAGTCATGCTCTTGATGGCAATTTTCGCGCCCAGCGTTTTGGAAACGGATTTCACCAGATCGGCAACCGTCATTTTGTCATCGCGGAAATAGGCCTGATCCGCCAGGCAGACTTCCTTGAAGTATTTTTTGACGGCACCGTCGGCGATGCGGTCGATGATGGCATCAGGTTTCCCTTCAGCGCGAGCCTTCTGACGGTACACTTCACGTTCCCGTTCGATCAGAGCCGGATCCAACGTTTCGGAGGTAACAGCCAGAGGAGAAGATGCTGCTACCTGCATGGACAGATTCGCAGCCAGTTCACGGAACGCTTCAGAAGAAGCAGCTTCAGCTGTTTCCGCTTCCAATTCCAGCAGAACCGCGATCTTTCCGTTGAAGTGGAGATAAGTGCCGATCAGACCGTTTGCGCCTTCGGGCAGTGCTTTTTTGCAGAAGCGTCCGAGCACGATATTTTCGCCGATGGTCGCAATAGCATCGTTCAGGCTGTCCTGTACCGTGCGGGAAGGATCCGCCACAGAGGGAGCAGACAAAAGCGTTTCGAGAGAATCAGGGCAGGACGAAGCAATCTGATCCGTCATATGCTTCACGAAGTCCTTGAACATATCTCCGCGGGCAACGAAGTCTGTTTCGCACTTCACTTCGATCATGACTGCGCTTCTGCCGTCAGCAGCGGCAGCACAGCCAATAAGTCCTTCGGAAGTCGCGCGCCCGGCTTTCTTGGCAGCCTTTGAAAGACCTTTTTGACGGAGCCAGTCGACAGCTTTGGCCATATCTCCGTCGCATTCAGTCAGGGCTTTTTTGCAGTCCATCATGCCTGCGGCAGTTTTATCGCGCAGTTCCTTCACCATAGAAGCAGTAATACTCATGGAAAATTCTCCGGGGGATGACTATTCTTCGGCCGAAGCTTCTTCAGCTTCGGTGGGGTGTTCTTCATCAGCCGCCGCTTCTGCGCGATCGCCGTCCTTCTTCATGGAAGCACCTTCAAGGCAGGCTTCAGAAATGGCGGAAACAAACAGCTTGATGGCGCGGATGGCGTCATCATTTCCGGGAATGATATAGTCAATGACATCAGGATCGCAGTTGGTATCCGTAACGGCCACGATCGGGATACCGAGCTTGCGGCATTCCTTGACGGCGATTTCTTCGCGATGGGGATCGATGATGAAAGCCAGCTGTGGCAGGCGATCCATGTCCTTGATACCGCCGAGCGTGAGCTGCAGCTTGTCCAGTTCACGCTGGAGGGTCAGAACTTCCTTTTTCTGATAGCGGTTTACAGAACCGTCGGCGAACATGCCTTCAAGCTTCTTCAGTCGTTCAATGCTTTTCTGAATGGTGGCGAAGTTAGTCAACGTACCACCCATCCAACGATTCGTAACATAAAACTGCTCAGCGCGGGAAGCTTCAGCGGAAACGGCTTCCTGAGCCTGGCGCTTCGTACCGATGAAGAGCACTTTGCCGCCGTTCGCCACGGTTTCCACAACTTTGTCGTGAGCCGTGCGGTACAGTTTGACCGTCTGCTGCAGGTCGATAATATGGATTCCGTTGCGGGCACCGAAAATGAACGGCCGCATCTTGGGGTTCCAGCGACGGGTCTGATGTCCGAAATGAACACCCGTTTCCAGCATCTGCTTCATGCTGACATAAGCCATGATTTTTTTCTCCTTAAAATGAGGGTTAGCTTCCACCCCGACCCTGACCTTTCTACTTCATCACTCTTGATGAGCACCCGAGGCCGCTGCCGGAGTGTGCTTGATGAAAACATTCGTTTTATAGCCAGTTTCCGGATATTGTCAACCTGGATCAGCCTTGATCAGCGAGCCCCCTTGGGGAAGAGCACGACTCCAATGGTCTTTAAAACGATGTGAATATCCAGAAGGAGAGACATATTTTTGACATAGTACAGGTCAAATTCAAGTTTTCTGCGGGCGTCATCTACTGTTGAACCGTATGGATAGCAAACCTGAGCCCAGCCGGAAACACCTGGTTTGACTGCATGTCGGAGACCATAAAAGGGAATTTGCCGCTCAAGTTGAGCCACAAATTCCGGCCGTTCCGGACGGGGGCCGATAAGGCTCATGTCGCCGTTGAGCACATTCCACAGCTGCGGGAGTTCATCAATGCGCGTTTTCCGGATGAATCGGCCGAAACGGGTGATTCTGGGATCATGTTCTGCAGCCCAGACGGCACCATTCTTTTCTGCATCCTGTCGCATGGATCGAAATTTGAAAATCGTAAAGGTACGCCCGAAAAGCCCCACTCGTTTCTGACAGTAAATCACAGGCCCGGGAGATTCCAGGCGGATGCAGACAGCTGCGATCAGCATAATTGGCAAGGTGAGCAGAAGCAGTGACAGCGATGACGCAACGTCAAAGGCTCTTTTCAGCCGCCGCAGAGAGCCTCTTGTGTTGAGGGAAAAGCCCGATTCAGTCAGCAGCCAGCCGGAATCTATCTGAGAAACGGGCAGCCTGTGAGTCATGTGTTCACAGAAGGAGCGTACGTCCACAATCATGCGGCCATGCAGTTTTGCCTGCAGAAGATTTGTAGCGATATCATCATCGAGGGGAGCATCTGGGAGCAGGACAATCATCGTCGCATGATATTTTTCCGCTACGGATTCAACTTCTAGAGGCGTTCCCAGACAGGCACCTGCAAGACTGGAATGATTGTAGCCGGAATCGACGCCGACATACCCGAGTATTTCGGCGTCAGTCATTGCTTCTTCCAGAACCTGCCGAACTTTTCCCTCTGTATCTGTTCCAACGAGCAGCAGCCGCGGGCGATGTACAAAACGCCCGAGGCAGAGCCAATAGGACATTCTCCAGCCAATGCAGAAGATGAAGCAGAGCGCAAAAAGAACGATGAGTATGAGCCTGTCGAATCGCCATTGCTGGAAGGTATAGAAGGCCGTAGCCGAAGCGATGGCTCCGCAGATGAAGGCGACGGCGACGCGGCCGATTGTTTCCCGGATGTCTTCGGCGCCGATGTTATAGGCATCAAGAATATAAAAAAAGAGAAGATAGGAAAAAACCGTAAAGAATGATGCTCCGGTATAGTCCGTAAAGATCGACAGATCCTCGGGAAGCATCAGCCAGTTGATCGTGGCAAGAGCGATAAAAATGCAGATTGCGTCAATGGCGCGGAACAGTCCCTTGCGATATTCCGTAATCAGCACGGCAACCCTCCGAAGAGAGAAAAAAGTTAAAGAAGATTCATCCGGCGCAGCAGAATGTCTGTCGCAATGTCAGCACTGAATGTCTGTTCAGCCATTGAGCGGCCTGTCGAGCCCATGCGCTCAATCAATTCGGGATGACGCAGAAAATGGCTCATTGCTTCAGCCAGTGCTTCGGCATTTTTAACGGGAATCAGAAAACCGTTTTGTCCGTTGCTCACAACATCCCGGCATCCTGGCGCATCGCTTGCGATTACGGCTCGCCCCGTACTCATTGCCTCCATGAGAGAGCATGGAAGCCCTTCGCGCCATGAAGGCAACACAACGACATCGGCCTTTTCAAGAAAAGGCCGCACATCCCGTGTTTCGCCAAGATAGGTCAAAATGCCATCCTGTTCCCATTTGGCAATTTCAGATTTGTGTATGCCCGCAGGAGAGTCATCGTACGGTCCGAGAACCTGAAATATGGCCTGAGGATGCAGTTTTGCCGTAATTTTTGCCGCTTCAGCAAAATCGCGCAGCCCTTTGGCTTCAAGCAGTCTTCCAACAAAAAGAAAGACAACGTTCTGATGCCGTTGATGAGGCTGGAACGCAAAATGCCTGGTATCGACGCCTGTTCCCCTGGTCAGAAGAATATTCGTTTCGGGTGAAATGCAGTGCATGCGTCTGAATACGGCGATATCGTCGCTATTCTGAAAAAAGACCGTGTGAGCAAAGGAACAGGAAAATCGGTACAGTGCTGCAGCGAGGAAGGACAGCAGTTTTTTTCGTAGCGTATCGGCCTCGAACATATAGCCCAATCCGGTAATCATGGCGTAGCGGGCGGGGATACCGGCAAGACGGGCGGCGGGCAGTCCGTATACAACAGGCTTAATGGTCGCTGCGTACAGCAGATCCGGCTTTTCTTTATGAAAAATGGCAGTCAGGCGGAGACAGCTTTTTAAGTCCCGGATTGGATTCAGTCCCTTGCTGTCCAGAGGAAAAAAACGGACAGATGCACCGATGTTCTGCAAAAGCTGTACGGCAGGATCGTTGATTTCGCTTTCAGGAATGCAGCAAACGGTCTGATGTCCAAGCTCGTGAAGCCTGCGGATGAAAAAAGTCCAGAAATTTGCCAGCGAGCGAGCCTGATTGTAAAGAATAAGAATTTTCATGGGATGCGCCTGTGCGGGGTTGGCTCTGCGACCATGCCTGAAGGACGCGGTCGCAGAGCGAGAACCATGACTTAGGCAAAGGGCGAAATAGCGCGGAGTTCCGCAATGATGCCGGGCATCACTTTGACAACGTAGTCGATTTCCTCTTCGGTATTGTACCGGGACAAAGAGAATCTTACAGAGCCGTGAGCGTAGGTGAACGGCACTTTCATGGCACGCAGAACATGCGAGGATTCAAGACTGCCTGAAGTACACGCCGATCCGGAACTGGCGCAGATGCCGTAGCGATCGAGCATAAGAAGTATGGCTTCGCCTTCAACAGCCTTGAAAGCGATGTTGAGCGTATTGGGTAGACGGTGTTCCTGATCACCGTTGATGATGGCATCAGGAATCTTTTCCAGCAGTCCCTGCTGCAGGCGATCGCGCAGACGAGCCACTTCAGTCCGTTCGTACTGCATATTATTCATTGCCAGCTCACAGGCTTTGCCGAGTCCAACGATATACGGAGCGTTTTCCGTACCGGCACGTCTGCCGCGTTCCTGATGTCCTCCGCGCAGGAAGGGAGCGAACGGGGTTCCCCTGCGGACATACAGCATGCCGATGCCCTTGGGAGAGTGAAGTTTATGCCCGGAAACAGAAAGAAAATCGGCGGGAAGCGTACTCAAATTAATGGGAAGCTTGCCCGTTGCCTGTACGGCATCGGTATGAAACAGAATGCCGCGAGATTTTACCATATCAGCAATACGCTCAATAGGGAAAATTGTGCCTGTTTCGTTGTTGGCGAACATCACGGATACCAGGGCGGTATCATCGCGCATGGAAGATTCCAGCTGATTGAGATCAAGGCGGCCTTTTTCGTCGACATCGAGATATGTGACGTCATAGCCCTCGGCTTCAAGATGCTGGCAGAGGGAGAGAATAGCTGCGTGTTCGACGCGGGTCGTGATGAGGTGGCGTTTGCCGGGCTGAGTCTGGAGAGCGGACAGGATCGTCGTTGCGTCGCTTTCCGAACCGCATGAAGTAAAGATGATTTCTTCAGGCTGGGCTCCGAGAAGCGCAGCGGCCTTGGCTCTGGCCTCCTGAATATATTTTTCAACTTTGCCGCCAAAGGTGTACATGCTGGAGGCATTGCCGTACAGATCGGTGAAGAACGGCTGCATGGCCTCCAGAACTTCCGGAGCAACGCGGCTTGTCGCGTTATTGTCAAGATAAATGACGTCGTTCATGCCCATTACTCCTCAACGACCGTAAGATCGGGCTCGACTTTTTCGCGGAGCGTCTGTTCGATGAAAGCCTTCAAAGTTGCGTTGCGGGAGCTGCATCCGGCACAGTGTCCGTGCAGGGCAACAGTAACGGTATGACCGCTTACATCGATGAGTTCAACAGATCCTCCGTCTGCGGCCAGAGCGGGAGCAATATCGGCATCTATAACCTGCATGACCTTTTGCATGCGCTGAACGTTTGTCAGGCCCTTGCGCACGGGCTTGATTTCAACCAGGCGAGCCTCCCGACCGAGTTCTTCATTCAGAATTTCACGGATTTGATCGCGGCATTCTCCGCAGGCTCCGCCAGCTTTTGTATAGTTCGTGATGTCTTCGACGGTTTTCAGGCCATTTTCACGGATGGTACGGCGGATGAGCGTGTCTGTCACGCCAAAACATTTGCAGATCAGCTTGCCTTCATCGTGATCATGCTTGATTGGAGCTTCGCCTCGCCAGTTCCGCAGAGCCGCCTCCAGAGCTTCCTCTCCCATGACAGAGCAGTGCATTTTTTCCTTGGGCAAACCGCCAAGAAATTCGGCAATGTCCTTATTTGTGATTTTGGAAGCCTCTTCGACGGTTTTCCCCTTAAGAAGTTCTGTCAAGGCAGAGCTTGAGGCAATAGCACTGGCGCAGCCGAAAGTCTGAAAGGAAGCGTCTTCAATAATGCCGTCTTTATTGATTTTCAGAAAAAGCTTCAGCGCATCGCCGCAAGCCAGACTTCCGACTTCACCGATGGCGTTCGCATCGGCCAGTTCTCCCGCATTGCGGGGATGCAGAAAGTATTCCTGTACTTTTTCAGTATAATCCCACATAGTACAATATTTCCTCCAGATACTAGCGGCGTCAGATTTTTAAAGACCCTTTCGCTTGGATAACAAGGCTCTTCTGCCGTTCGATTCAGTTTTAAGCATGAAAACCAAAAAGGCAAGAGTTTTTCCTTGCGGGCATCAGTTTTGCATCAGACCCAGATTTTAAATCAGGACAGATAGCAGAATAGTCAAGATGGCGTCTTTCCTTTCCAAATGAAGTAGCATATACTTGCAGGATGCTATGCAACTGTTTGAAGCAGATGTATGGCAGCTGTTGAAATTGCCGATCAATCATTCAGGAAGTCATAATGAAACGATTCTTTGCAGCGCTTCTGACAGTTTTCTTTTTTTTATGCGCCGCTGGCGCTGCCGGAATTTTCGCGCTTTATCTCTGGGCGGAACGGGATTTGCCGAATATGAAGCGGCTGGAAGATTACCGTCCGCCTCTTACAACAACAGTGTTGGCAAGAGACGGATCCGTTTTGGGAACCTTTGCGCGGGAAAACCGTTATCTCCTTCGTCTTGAGGAAATGCCGCCTTTTCTGCCAAAGGCTTTTCTGGCGGCTGAAGATGCCGGGTTCTATGAGCATGAAGGTATCGACCCCATTGCTATCCTGCGGGCACTGATAAATAATATTCAGTCCGGGAGCAAAAGCCAGGGCGGAAGCACCATTACACAGCAGGTTATTAAACGTCTTCTGCTGACTCCTGAACGGAGTTATGAGCGAAAAATCAAAGAAGCTATTCTTGCCTACAGACTGGAACGACACCTGTCAAAAGACGAGATCCTGACGATTTATCTTAACCATATTTTTCTCGGATCCAATGCCTACGGCGTGGAGGCCGCTGCCCGGACATATTTCGGAAAACATGCCAGGGATCTGAACATTGCGGAATGCGCAGTCCTGGCAGGGTTGCCGCAGGCTCCGTCCCGGTATAATCCGTACAGAGAACAGTCTGCGGCGATCGTCCGCCAGCATTACGTGCTGCGCCGTCTGAAAGAACTGCACTGGATTACCGATGCGCAGTACGATGAAGCCATGCGTGCTCCGCTGACTTTTCGAGCCATGCCGTCCGCTCAAGTAGGCAGGGAATGCAACTGGTATCTTGAGGAAGTTCGACGTCGGATTATTGCATTGTTTGATGAAAAAAATGCTGAAAAAATCGGCATGAAACTTCCTTTTTACGGTGAAAGAGCCGTTTACGAGCTGGGGCTCACTGTGCGTACCGCTCTTGAACCGCAGCGTCAAGCGGAGGCCGCTGATGCACTGCGTCATGGATTGGAGCGAATATGCCGACAGTATGGATGGAGGGGGCCGATACGGAATGTTCCGGAAAAGGAACGGAAAAATTATGGAGAAAAAAACGGTTTTTCTCGGAAGACGTTTGAAAACGGAGGCACTGCCAAAGGCATGGTGACTGCCGTGGAGGCCGGACGGGTCCATATCGCTTTTGGAGAAGGACATGTCGGCATTCTCCATGCTTCTCATGTTGGGCTGATACGCCGTTACAATGCAAAGACAGGAGCACCTTTCGGTGTTCGAGCCGGAGATCTGCGCAATATCTTTCATATTGGAGATGAGCTGCTGCTGACGGCTGCGCCGGATCGAAAGCCTGCTGCCGGAAGGAAGGAGGAGATCCACGAACCGATTCAGACTAAGCTGCTGGATACCCCGGATCTTCAGGGAGCTCTTGTATCAATTGAGCCGGATACCGGAGATGTCGTGGCCATGATCGGCGGGTATGACTTTGGCAACAGCCAGTTCAATCGTGCAACGCAGGCTTACCGTCAGCCGGGATCAACCTTTAAACCCATTGTATATTCTGCGGCCTTGGATGAGGGCTTTACTCCGGCTTCCATTCTTCAGGATGCGCCTTTTGTCGAGCATCTTCCGAATGGCAGGGAATGGCGTCCTTCCAATTACGGCAATTCCTATTCCGGCCCCATTCTGCTGCGCACGGCATTGGCTCTGTCGAAAAATCTCTGTACGGTGCGTGTAGCGAAGGAAATTGGCGTGTTTCCCATTATCCAGCGCGCTAAAGATTTGGAGCTTGAGCCGAATTTCCCGCAGGTGCTGGCCATCAGCCTCGGTGCGGTGGCTGTGACGCCCCTGAATCTGACGCAGGCGTATACGGCTTTTGCCAGGGGCGGAGTACTCAGCAAGGCTCGATTTATTCTTTCAGTTGAGGATTTTTCCGGCAATATTCTGTATTCTTGCGAACCAGATCTTCGCGATGCGATTTCCCCTCAGAACGCCTATTTGATGACCTATCTTTTGAAGGAAGTCGTCAATGCCGGAACGGGAGGCAGAGCCAAGGCACTGAACAGGCCTGTCGGAGGCAAAACGGGAACGAGCAATGACGAACATGATGCCTGGTTCATGGGAATTACGCCGCATCTGGTGACCGGTGTTTTTGTCGGCTTTGACAATAACCGCAGTATGGGGCGTATCGGCAGCGGCAGTTCTGCTGCCCTTCCTGTGTTTGTTGAGTACGCTTCTTCTGCGTTAAAAGCGTATCCTTCCGATGATTTCGATGTGCCGGAGGGCATTGAGTTCGCTTCCGTAAACAGGTATTCGGGGCGAAAAACGGAAGATGGCGTTGCGGATTCCCTGCGCATGCCTTTTTATGAGGGAACGGTTCCGGGATCGGCAACGCTTAATGAGGATATCTCCTCTGCGCCCTCTGAAGAATTGATGGAGGAACTGTTCTGAAGGGCTGATTTTGGGATTAGACAGTTTTTTTTCTTTATGGTATGTATGACAAGGAACCGGCAGAAATTTCCAGGGTGGAAAGAGACCTTTGCCGGTGAGGACGACAAGCGCATTAGTTAGGGACTTAAGGAGTACCTGATGGCCAAAAAAATGAAAACGATGGACGGCAACACAGCGACAACGCATATTGCTTATGCCTTAAGCGATGTTGCCTGTATTTATCCCATCACGCCTTCTTCCGTGATGGGCGAACTTGCCGATGACTGGGCAGCTCAGGGCCGCAAAAACCTGATGGGTCAGACTGTGACCGTTAAGGAGCTGCAGTCTGAAGCCGGTGCCGCCGGTGCGGTGCACGGTGCAGCCGTTGTGGGTGCTCTGACGAGTACGTTTACGGCATCTCAGGGCCTTCTGCTGATGATCCCGAACATGTACAAAATTTCAGGCGAGCTGCTGCCGAGCGTCTTCCATGTCTCGGCACGGGCTCTTGCCACGCATGCGCTCTCCATCTTCGGTGATCAGCGCGATGTCATGTCCACGCGTCAGACCGGTTTCGCTTTTATCTGCTCAAGCTCTGTTCAGGAATGCATGGATCTTGCGCTGGTATCTCACCTGTCCGCAATCGAGGGCAGCGTACCTGTCTGCCACTTCTTTGACGGCTTCCGGACTTCTCATGAAGTTCAGAAGATTGAAGTGATTGACTATGAGGATATTCGCAAGCTCGTCAACTGGCAGAAAGTTGATGAATTTCGCCAGAGAGCCATGAATCCGGAACATCCGCATCAGCGCGGCACAGCGCAGAATCCGGATATCTACTTCCAGAACTGCGAAGCTGCGAATCCGTTCTACGATGCGTTTCCCAATACCGTTCTGGATGCAATGAAAAAGGTCGGTGAACTGACCGGGCGTCATTACCGTCCCTTTGACTACTATGGGCATCCGGAAGCTGATCGCGTCATCATTGCCATGGGATCAGCCTGCGAAGCCATTTCCGAAGTCGTTGATTATCTCAATGCCCGTGGTCAGCGCGTGGGGCTGGTTAAAGTCCGGCTGTATCGTCCTTTTGCGCCGGACTACCTGTTCCAGGTTCTGCCTGCTACGGTTGAAACGATTTCTGTGCTTGACCGTACCAAGGAAGCCGGTGCCGTAGGCGAACCTCTGTATGTTGATATCTGCACCGCATTCATGGAACGCGGTGAAGCCCCTCGCATCGTCGGCGGCCGCTATGGTCTCGGATCCAAAGACTTTACTCCCGACATGGCCAAGGCTGTATTTGACAACATGCTGGCCATGACGCCAAAGAATCATTTCTCCGTGGGTATTACCGACGATGTGACGTATAAAAGCCTGGATATGGGAGATCCCATCATTACCGAAGACGACGACACCGTAAAATGCAAGTTTTTCGGCCTCGGTGCTGATGGTACGGTAGGTGCGAATAAGCAGGCGATCAAAATCATCGGTGACAATACCAGTATGTATGCGCAGGCATATTTCGCCTATGACTCCAAAAAGTCCGGCGGTTTCACGGTTTCACATCTGCGTTTCGGCAAAAATCCTATTCGTTCCACATATCTGGTGACGCATCCCAATTTCGTAGCCGTGCATAAAGACATCTATGTCCGCGACTATGACGTTCTGGAAGGCGTTGTCGACGGCGGCACGGTCGTTTTGAACTCGGCCTGGAACACGCTTGAGGATATGGAACGTGAACTTCCCGCTTCCGTGAAGCGTACGATTGCCCGCAAGAATCTGAAGTTCTATAATGTGGACGCAATGCATCTGGCTGCAGAAATCGGACTTGGACGCCGCATTAACATGATTATGCAGACGGCGTTTTTCAAGCTGTCCGGCGTGATGCCTTTTGAGGACGCCGTGCGTCTGCTGAAGGAATCCATCCATAAGGCCTACATCAGCAAGGGCGAAAAAGTCGTGCAGATGAACTATCAGGCTGTGGATCGCGCTGTTGACGCCATTGTCCGTATTGATGTTCCGGCATCCTGGGCTGATGCTGAAGACGCTCCTGCGGTTGAGGAAGCTTCTTCATGCTGCTGTTGCGGCGGAGGCAATGACGAATACTTTAAGGAAGTTATTCAGCCTATTCTGGCGCAGAAGGGCGATCAGCTTCCCGTTTCTGCCTTTACGCCTGACGGCGTTGTGCCTGTGGGAACCACCGCATTGGAAAAACGCGGCGTTGCGGAAAATATTCCTGCCTGGAATCCGGAAACCTGCATTCAGTGCTGTGAATGTTCATATGTCTGTCCGCATGCCGCCATTCGTCCTGTGCTCGCTTCTCGCGAAGAGCTGGAAGCCGCTCCGGAAGGATTTGTGACCAAGGACGCCATTGGCAAGGAATTCAAGGATGAAGCCGGCAATCCCCTGCAGTTCCGCATGCAGGTGTATGCGGAAGACTGTCTGGGCTGCGGATCCTGCGTTGAAGTCTGCCGCAGCAAGGAAAAATCTCTGGTTCTTCAGCCTCTCCATACGCAGCTTGAAACGCAGAAGGCTAACCTCCATTTCGCCGAACATCATGTTTCTTCCAAAGCGGAATTGGCCAATCGCGCTACTTTGAAGGGAACGCAGTTCCACACGCCGCTTCTTGAATTTTCCGGAGCCTGCGCCGGATGCGGCGAAACGCCGTATGTGAAGCTGCTGACTCAGCTGTTTGGCGAGCGCATGGTGATTGCCAACGCAACGGGATGCAGCTCCATCTGGGGGGCTTCCGAACCTACCTGTCCGTATACGACTAACGAAGAAGGTCACGGACCGGCGTGGGGCAATTCGCTGTTTGAAGATGCGGCCGAATACGGTTTCGGTATGGCAACCGGCATCGATCAGCGCCGGGACTTGCTGGCTGATACGATTCGTAAGGCTCTCGAACTTCCGGATCTTTCCGAAGATCTGACTTCCGCTTTGCAGGGATGGCTCGATAATAAGGAAGATGCAGAAGGATCGAAAAAGTATGGCAAGGCCATTCTGGACAATCTTCAGGACGCTCCAGAAGATCCGCTGTTCTATAAAATCTGGGATATGGAAGATATCCTGACAAAGAAATCTGTCTGGGTTATTGGCGGCGACGGCTGGGCTTATGACATCGGTTATGGAGGGCTGGATCACGTTCTGGCTCAAGGCAAGGATTTGAATATTCTTGTTATGGATACGGAAGTGTATTCCAAT
>JAQXLA010000017.1 GCA_029011315.1 Desulfovibrionaceae bacterium | reverse complement strand
GGAGCAGCCTCTCTTTTTATCCCCCCCATCACATCGGCTCTTTCCTCTTCGCTTCCCTGAACGTCAAAAGTTTGTCCCGGTAGTATTCGTACTGCTTCCTTCTGGCTGCGATTTCGGCAGGAAGGCCGGAAATGAGGTCATCGCACAGGGCGTCGAAACGGTCGAGAATGCGCACTATTTCCTCTTGAACGGGGAGAGGGGGAACGGGGATTTTGTATTTTTTTACATCAGCATCAGATATGGAAGGATAACTTGCCCCTTGCTGATACTTTTCTACATAATCCATAAAATTGGCAGATGATATAATATGATATATCCACCTCTCATTAATTATGGAAATATTAGGTCGTAATACACAAAACCCTGTGCTACATATTTGATTGTGGTATTCTTGTGGTATTTGGCAATAACGGTTCAGAAGTGGTCTTGTTGTTCCAAACAGGATATCCCCTTGATTGACGATTTGTGATGCCCGACTTGGGGCAGTATCGCTCTTGATTTTTGTAGTTTCTGTAATTTTATGGGTGTCTCTATTAACAGAAGACAAATCTATATAATAAAAACACGAAGATTCATTTTTCCACTTTATGTTGGAAGATTTTAAAATACACTCCCCAAGCGTCTTCCATTCCACCCCCCCCGGACACAGCTCCGCAATCATCTTCCGTATGCGCTCAGGCATCCCTGAAACATCTTTAAAACTTAGCAGCCTGTCCCTGTAGTACGCATACTGCTTCTTCCGTAACTCAAGCTCTCTGGTCAGCTCTCTGGTCAGCTCAGAAAACGCATCCAAAATCCGCACAACCTCTTCCTGAATTGGGAGAGGGGGAACGGGGATAGAAAGAGTATTTATATCACTGTTACTTAAGTTAATAACAGAACCACCAGAAACATTTTCGTATATATTTTTTACAGTATTACATAAAAAATAATAAAGGAACTTATTATTAATAACTTCAAGGTTTGGTATAAACTTCCCAACACGCTGGTTCAAATAACAAATATTGTCATTATTGCTTATGCCAACTTTTATAGTTCCACTCATTCCTATAACAATATCATTTTTTCTAATTATGAACTTGTCTAATTTTTCCTTGTAATCGGAAATATCAAAGCAATCCATACTGTCAAAAGATATATACCCGTCTGTAATATTTGTAGTTTTACAAATTGGCGTGCCATGTTCTCTAAACAAAGAAGATTTAAAAGAAAAACCCGTCACAAAGCAACAAACTTCTTCAAGCGTTTTATGCTCCATCCCATTCGGGCAGAGTTCCGAAAGCAAAGAAGAAAGAACGCTTTCCTTTCCTTTCCTTTCCTTTCCTTTCCTTTCCTTTCCTTAAAAGAAATTCCTCAATCTTCGCTTCTGGCTTATTCATCCCTGTCTCCCCCCCCCCGTTCTATCTTCCCAAAAAACAAAATCCTTTTCCCACTGCCTTTTTTGCAGTATACTTCATATATTGCCTTTCCTGCGCCAGAACAATAAAACAAAACAAAATTTACAGATCCTCAGGACATTCGCAATGACTTCTGATCTTATTCGAAACGGCTATCCGATGACTTCTCAGCTTGTCTTTCTGATGGCCATGGCTGCCGGCTTGAGCATTATCGGAAACTATTACGTTCAGCCGCTGATGCAGGCCGTTGCCGATGTCTTTGGTTTGAGCAAAGCTCAGGCGGGTGCTCTGGTGACCGTATCGCAGACGGGGTACACGCTGGGGCTGTTCTTTCTGGTTCCGCTGGCGGACATTCTTGAATCAAGAAAAACAGTGACGGTGCTGATGCTCATGACTCTGTCAGGTGTTCTGCTGATGGGCGGTGCGCCGTCTGTTGGCGTTTTCGTTGTCGGATCGGCTCTGGCTGGAACCTGTTCCGTCACGGCTCAGATTTTTGTCGCACTCTCTGTGGCTCTGTCTGCGCCTGAGGTGCGCGGGCGGATTATGGGCATTGTCTTCAGCGGCCTTCTGACAGGCATGATAATTGCCCGAACCGTAGCCGGAGGAATTGGACAGCTTGGCGGATGGAGGATGCCGTATTTTGTTTCCGGAATTGTAATGGCTGTGGTGATTTTCCTGCTTTGGAAACAGCTCCCCGTGCGTTTCCCTCAAGCCAGAGCATCCTACGGCGCACTGTTATTGTCTACGATCAGGCTGTTCCGTCATCGTTCTTTTTTGCGTCTGGCAGGCATGGGCTTTTTTATTTTCGGCCATTTCAGCATTCTTTGGACCTCGCTGACCTTTCTTCTGGTTGGTCCGGCCTATGGCTATGCGGAATCGGTTGTTGGTCTGTTTGGACTGGCTGGAGCTGCCGGGATATGGGCCGCACGTTTCGCAGGTCGCATGGTTGACCGGGGATGGACGGCGCGCCTGATTCAGTGCGGAGGCGTGCTTCTCTGTATCGCCTGGATGCTGTTGCTGCTGGGCGGAAACAGCCTTTTCTGCCTTTTGGCAGGCATTGTTGCCTTGGATTTTGCCATGCAGGGTATTCAGATTGCCAACCAGTCGATTTTATTCATGATGGCTCCGGAAGCCAGGAATCGTCTGAACTCGGGGTATATGACAGCGTATTTTTCCGGCGGAGTGCTTATGTCGCTTCTGTCAGCTCTGTCTTTTGAGAAATATGGCTGGGATGGCGTCTGCATGATCGGTCTATTCTGGGGCTTTGCGGCTGTGGGCTTTACGCTTCTTTTCATGAAGCCTGAAAAGCTGTGCGGGGAAAGGATGCACATAGACGTCTGAACACGTCTTTTTCATAGACGAAACGGTGAAAGCAGGGTATGACGGAAGCAAACGGAGTTTTATGAAGAGTCGGAGGTCAGCGTATGGCCCGGATACCTGATGGGAAAAATACGATCATTGAAGCTCTCGGAATGAAGCTTCTGCCGCCGGATGGAGAAAAAATCCGTGCTGTGATGCCGGTGGATCAGCGCACCTGTCAGCCTTTTGGCATGTTGAGCGGCGGCGCATCTCTGGCTTTGGCTGAAACGCTTGCGGGCTTTGCGTCTTTAATGCGCTGCGCTGATGGCGAGATCCCTTGCGGCGTGCAGATCAGTGCCAGCCATGTTGCCGCTGTTCCCCTCGGGCATCAGGTGATGGCGATCGCCGCGCCGTTGCATCTTGGCAAGGCACTGCATGTCTGGAATGTGGAAATTCGGGATGATCACGGCACGATCGTTTCGTTAATTCGCGTAACAAACCGTATTGTATCTCCGGGGGATGCTGTCGCTTCGGAGAAATGACGAGGTCATATGAGAGAGTGGAAAACAATTAAGAAATATCAGGAAATCCTTTTTGATTTTTATAACGGCATTGCAAAAATTACCATCAATCGTGCCAGATATCGCAATGCGTTTACGCCGACGACGACGGCGGAAATCAGCGATGCGCTGTATTACTGCCGGGAATGTCAGGATATTTCCGTTGTCGTTCTGACAGGTGCCGGGGACAAGGCTTTCTGTTCCGGTGGAGATATGCACGTTAAAGGACGCGGCGGCTATGTTGGCACAGATGGCGTGCCGCGTCTGAATGTTCTGGATGTGCAGAAGCAGATTCGATCTTTGCCCAAGCCTGTAATCGCCATGGTCAACGGATATGCCATTGGCGGAGGACATGTGCTGCATGTCGTGTGCGATCTGAGCATTGCTTCGGAAAATGCCATATTCGGCCAGACCGGACCAAAAGTCGGCAGCTTTGACGCCGGATTCGGGTCGTCCTATCTGGCTCGTATCGTTGGGCAGAAAAAGGCCCGTGAAATCTGGTTCCTCTGCCGGCAGTATTCCGCTCAGGAAGCTCTGGAAATGGGACTGGTCAATAAAGTCGTGCCGCTGGCTTGCCTGGAAGACGAGGTCGTGCAGTGGGCAGAAGAGATGATGAAATTGAGCCCGATGGCGCTCCGCATGATCAAGGCCGGACTGAACGCTGAGCTTGATGGTCAAGCCGGCATTCAGGAATTGGCTGGCGATGCGACCATGCTCTATTACCTTACGGACGAGGCGCAGGAGGGCGGCAAGGCTTTTCTGGAAAAGCGTTCTCCGAATTTCCAGCAGTATCCGAAATTTCCTTAGGCCGATGTCTCTATTGCTGCATGATGAGCGAGCACCGCTTCTTCGTCTGAATGGCCGGGATGTATATGATGCCGATCTTCAGAATCAGGAGGCCGTTTGCCCAAATTCGGATGGAGAGGTGCTCGCTTTTTTGGCTCGTTGGTTCGATGACTCGGATACCGTGCCCGGACAAACATCTGGATCGACTGGCACGCCGAAAAGGATTTTCCTCAGCAAGTCCAGTATGATGCACAGTGCTCGCCTGACCTGTGCGTTTCTGGGATTGCAACAGGGCGATACGGCTCTGCTGTGCATGCCCTTGCGCTATGTCGGCGCCAAGATGATGGTCGTGCGATCGATCGTGGCCGGCATGCGGCTGTGCACGGTCTCTCCTTCGTCACATCCTCTGCGGAATTTGACGAATCTTCCGGATTTCGTAGCCATGACGCCTATGCAGGCTCTTGGCTGCATGGAGACAGAAGAGGAGAGAGCGAGATTTGCGCAGATTCGTCAGATTATTCTTGGGGGAAGTTCCGTTCCCCGTGACCTGGCTCTGCGCCTGCGGGATT
This sequence comes from Desulfovibrionaceae bacterium, assembly GCA_029011315.1. GTDB lineage: Bacteria > Desulfobacterota > Desulfovibrionia > Desulfovibrionales > Desulfovibrionaceae > Bilophila. Next base: position 133,648 of record JAQXLA010000017.1, on the reverse strand, counting down.
TTCCAAATGCTATCTGGTCAACCTACGGTATGACGGAGACCGTCTCGCATATTGCATTGCGCCGTCTGAATGGATCCGAAGCTTCGGAATATTATCGTCCTTTTGAAGGCATCGGGCTGTCATTGAATGAGCGTGGAACTCTGGTGATTGACGCGCCGCTGCTGCATGAAGGGAAGCTGGAAACCAATGATCTGGCGGAAATTTGTGCCGATGGCGCCTTTCGTATTCTGGGACGCTGCGACAACACCGTGAACAGCGGAGGGGTGAAGATCCAGATTGAAAAGGCGGAGGAGCTTTTGCAGTCTGTGATACCCATGCCTTTTTTTCTTACCTCGGTGCCGGATGCCGTGTTGGGTGAAAAGCTGGTCTGCGTTCTGGAAGGTATAGAAAATCCTGATGAAGAAGCCTGCCGTGCCATATTGCCGAAGTACTGGATGCCGAAGATGTTTCTGCATGCGGATGCCCTGCCTTTGACAGGATCGGGAAAGGCCGATAGGGCAGAGCTGAAAAAACTGGCGATAACTTTGCTTTGCTGATGGATATGGCTGTACCAAATGCCCTGGAGGACTGCAGGCCACAGGGCTTTGGTACATTGAAAATGTGGCATTCAGGTTTACATATACGGATCGTCAGTACGGAGATACCCCCGCACATAATCTTCAATGCCAGCTTCCAGAGAATGGAAGGGAATATCGCACCCCAGGGAACGAATTCGGCTCATATCGGCTTCAGTGAAGTATTGATATTTGCCTTTCAGCGTCTCCGGCATATCGATGTACTCAATGTTGGCCGGCATGTCCAACGCTGCGAATACCGCTCTAGCCAGATCGTTCCATGTCCTTGCCTTGCCAGATCCAATATTGCAGATTCCTGTTGCCCGAGGATGCTGCATAAGCCAGAAGAGAACATTGACGCAGTCCTTGACATAGACGAAGTCCCGCATTTGGCCTCCGTCGGCATACTCCGGACGGTCGGAGCGGAAAAGACGGAAAACGCCCGTTCGCAGAAGCTCGGGAACGGCTTTGCAGACAACGCTTTTCATATCACCTTTATGATATTCATTCGGCCCGTATACATTGAAGAATTTGACGCAGGTGATATCCTCAAGAAGGCCTTCCCGCATAGCCCAAAGATCAAAAAGCTGTTTGGAATAGCCATACATATTCAAAGGCCGAAGAGCCGCTGCTGTCTTCAAATCATCGGAAAATCCCAGGGAGCCGTCGCCATAGGTTGCCGCACTGCTGGCCTGAATGAAACGGGCACCTTTTTCGAGAGCAAAAGTGCAGACTTCCTTGGCATAGCGAACATTGTTTTCCATGAGAAAGTCCGCATTTTTTTCCGTGGTGGAAGAGCAGGCACCGAGGTGAAAAACCGCTTCAATATCATTCTGGATATGTCCGGTTCGAATATTTTCAATAAACTCGCTGCGATGCAGATATTCACGGTAGCGACATTTGACCAGATTACGCCATTTTTCCGTTGAAGCCAGATTGTCAACAATTACGATATCATCGATGCCTTCATCATTGAGTTTTCTGACCAGAACACTGCCGATAAAGCCGGCACCTCCAGTGACGATGTACATAGACCCTCCTATTTTTTGGCAAAGGGAATCAATTCAAAGAGCTTTTTTCTCTGCGTGACGGAAATATGATAATATTGATTCTGAGGAATGAACAGATAGGGAATATCCAGGGGAGGACGGCAGAGAAACAGCGACAGAAGCACGCGATTGACAGCTTGATGGCCTACTATAACCAGAGGTTCTCCTTTGGCGATGAACAGTGCCCGGCGCAGTCCCCTGGTGACGCGTACAGAAAGATCCCGATAGCTTTCGCCATCCTGGCCAGGATAGCGATAAAGATATTTGTTGCGGGAACGGGCACGGTATTCGTCGGGCATGGTTTCGGCAATTTCCCGATAGGTCATGCCTTCGCAGTCACCGGCGTTTAATTCATCGAATTCCTGAAGCTCTCTGCAGGCGGCATTGGGATGACGATTGAGAAAAGCCTGCGACATCATGATGGAACGGCGTTTCGTTGAAGTGAAGATATAGGGGATGTCTTTCGCAGCGAGATGCGCGGCAAGCTTCAGGCTCTGTTTTCGCCCTGTCACATTCAGGGGAGGATTCCCGCCGATGCGTCCCTCTCGGTTGTAGTCGGTTTCTCCATGTCGGATTAAATACAGATCTTTCACCCAGAGCGTGGATAGGATATCTCGAATGGCGGTATAGAACGGCATATCACCGACAGGGTGCTCTGTAAGAATGCGGTTGGCCACTGCATCCACCCGGATCCAGCAGCGTTCTGTGCTCAACGGAGTATAAACACTTTCGTAATACGCCATCCGGATTTGAAAACTGCGCAGAGCCTCGCTTTTTCTAAGAGAATGGAATTCCGGAAGCAGGGTCTTCTGCTGTATCGACGCCTCCAGCAGCAGCGGATCCTCATTGACGCATTCAATAAAGAGCAAGGGATAGTCATTCAGTTCCCGGGTAAGCATTTCACGTTGAGCCGGCGTGCCGTTTGTGGCGTCAATGACAGCTACCTGGTTTCCAGGCTCCCGAATCCAGGCTTTTGCCTGATCAATATTGATTCGGCTGATGCGCGCGCGGATTTGAAGAAACGTGAGATTTTTGGGATTGAAAAATTCCGGTACCGTACTTTCTTTGCCGTAGAGCTTTCTGCGGATTTCTCCGCTGTTGAAAATTCCCGTATGAATGCCCAGCTCATTCAGTCCTGACTGGATGCGTCGTGCCAGTGAGCTTTTTCCTCTGGCTGGAAGACCTACCATGGCGACATACAGTTTCATGTCTGGCTGTGTTCCTTATCTTTGACTGTGGAGCGTGATCAGAACGATTTCTGAAGGTACGCCAAAACGAAGAGGAAATCCTGGCCACAGACCACTTCCCCGATGTATCAGAACAGTTGTGCCATTTTTATTATAGATGCCATCCGTCATGCCTTCGTTAAAAAGCGCAACAAGCGGCTTGAGAAAAACAAGCTGACCGCCATGAGTATGCCCGGAGAGCTGAAGAGCTGCTGGAGTAACCGGTGAAGGCCGGTGCTGCAGCACAATGCGGAAAGATTCTGGGTTGGTGCGAGCCAGTGCTCTGATGGGATCCGGACCATCCAGGCCGATTTGCTTTTCCTGCCGATCCGCGATTCCGGCGATATCAAGCCCGGAAATTGGCGTTGCAGAACTGTTATTGAGAAAACGAATGCCGGTATTCTGTTCCAGATCTGCAATGTGATGGATCATTCCGGAATACACTTCATGATTGCCGACACAGGCAAAAATGCCGTATTTTGCCTGAAGTCCTCCTAGGAGCAGGAGATTTTCCTGCAGACTATCGAGATTGCCGTCGGCAAAATCGCCAGTTATCACAACAAGATCGGGCTTGAGCGCATTGGTTCTTGAGACAGTTTGACGGATCCAGTTTTCAGAAAAAAGAGCCGAAATGTGCAAATCCGACAAATGAGCAATGCGCATGCCCTCAAGTTCTGGAGGAAGATTGGAGAAAAACAGCGTTTCCTTTCGTACTTCAGGGACTTTGACTCCTTCAAAAACGGATAAGGCACTGCATACAAGTGTCAGACAGCCGATGCACAAGGCCAGAATGGCAGAAGAAGTCCGGCGGACGTGAAATCGGTTCAGGAAAAAGCCTATCCCGTCGGCCAAAGCCATAAAGAGCGCAAGAAACAGCGTCGCTCCCTTGAGGAATCCGACACTCATCGCAATCGAAGCGGGTGCTTCATTGCCGAATGGTCCGAAAAACAATGGCGTCCATAAAAAAGAATACGAACCGACGCCGAGTAACGTTGCGATGACGGCGCAAAGACGCGGACGAGAGGTCAGGCGAAGAAGACGGATCCAGGAATAGAAAATCAGAAGCGAGAAAACAAGGGCATTCAGCAGAAAAAACATGCCTCAGACTCCGGACGGACAGCGTCCAAATTGGTTGAGAAGACGGAGTGCGGCAGCGGCAACAATCTGAGGAGAAAGTTCCTTCAGGCAACGGCAGCCGACTGAGCAATTATTGCGGTTGCAGGGCTGGCAGGGAAGTCCGGATGCCAAAGCCTGATGTTCGGGGGAGGGAAACGTCCATGCCTGGCTGGTGGCCCCCAGTGTGATGCAGGTCGGCGTATCAACAGCCACCGCAATATGCCGTGGAGCGGAGCAGTTGCCGATATGCAGCGAGGCTTCGGCAATGCAGGCAGCCATTTCCCTCAAATTGAGCATATCCGGCGTCAGGATCAAGGCTTTTTCCGGACAGAGAGCGGCAAGTTCCGCTGCATCTTTTTGTTCGCCAGGCCCCCAAAGAGGTAGAAAACGGAGACTGGGATCCTGATCGAGAAGCAGATGAACCATCCTGGCAAAATGCTCGGTTGGCCATTTTCGGGTAATGCGGCGATGAGTGGTATCCAGCGTAATCAGACGTTGACCCTGCTTCAGTCCCAGCGCATCCAGCAAATCTCTCATCCGCTTACGTTCTTCTTCCGCAAGATAAATGCGCGGACGCTCTCCATGCCATTCTGCGCCAAGAACTCGCAGGATGCTTGCCTTGCTCATGGCTGCATAACCGTCTTGCATCGGAATGGTATGTGTATAGAGAGGCTTTAGATACCATGGAGCCGTATAGGAGAGCCGGACTTGTGCTCCGGAAAACGCAACAACCCAGCGAATACGCGGCAGCTGCTGGAAATCGATCACAAGATCAAAATTCTGAGAGGCGACATGGCGATACCAGAAGATTTCCCGGTGCAGAGGATGCAGAGACTTTTTGTCCAATCTCCAGATCTTCGTAATGTCGGGATTCCCCTCGAGGATATCCCCGTTTCGTTTTTCCGTCAGAAAATGAATCTCCGATTCCGGATAGAGACGGCGGAGAATATGCGCTGCTGGCGTTGTGAGGATAACATCTCCCAGCTGACGAAGCTGACAGATAAGAATGCGTTTGGGATAAAAGTCCGAAAGAGTCTTCATTTTTTTAAAGGACCGACCTGTTCCGCAATACGCAGGCAGGTTTCGGCATTATTAAGCGTGTAAAGATGAATGCCTGGAGCTCCTCCGTCGAGGAGCATGCGAATTTGACGTACGGCATAGCTGATGCCAGCTTCACGCACAGCTTCATTGCCGCCCCTATCATAAGCCGCCTCCAGCTCCAGATACAGCTTGCCCGGGATGTTTGCACCGCACAGCGACAGCGTTCTGCGGATGGATTCGAAACTCTGTACAGGCATAACGCCAGGAATGACGGGAATATTGACATCTAAAGCCTGCAGGCGCTGCGTAAAATGAAAGTATTCCCGTACGTCAAAAAACATTTGCGTAATCACGAAATCAGCGCCGTTGAGAATTTTATGCACGGTATATTTCCAGTCGCTGGCAAAAGAGGTCGATTCCGGATGCGGAGCGGGATAGCCTGCGCAGGCTATCCCGAGATCTGGAAAGTGGCCACGCAGAAACCGAATCAGATCGCTGGCATGAGGAAGTTCCATTTCAGACATGTCGATTTCCGAACCTGCCGGAAGATCGCCGCGAAGAGCTAGTACAGTATCGGAACCAATCTCTCGTAACCTATTGATAAAGCTGACAATATGATCGCCATTAGATCCGACGCAGGTCAGATGTGCCATCACGTCCAATCCGAGATTTTGGATGCGGGACACGATATCCAATGTCCGATCCTGACGGGATCCTCCGGCTCCATAGGTAACGGAGGCAAAAAGCGGGTTGAGCTTTTGTAAGCGGCGGACCGTATCAAGAAAAGCGGGAATCTGATTTCCTTCACGGGGAGGAAAAAATTCAAATGAATAAAAAGGCGCTGTTTGCGTCGCAATTTTCTGAGCGATATTCATGGAAAAAAACTCCTTTCCAAAAAGACTGCGGTAAAGCGAAACGCAGAGTGAAAGGCTCTGTTCTTCAGCAACGTAGCCTTTTTTCCAGGGAAGAGCAATTTTTCTCAAATAAAGAAAAAAGGTGCGGCTACCGCCGCACCTTGAAATCTTGTGACTAGTTATCGTAGAAAGAGCGAAGCGGTTGGCTTCTGGCAGGATGACGGAGCTTGCGCAGAGCTTTTGCCTCAATCTGGCGGATACGTTCGCGGGTCACGTTAAACAGCTTGCCGACTTCCTCAAGCGTGTGATCGGATTTCTCATTGATTCCAAAGCGCTTGCGCAGAACTTGTTCTTCCCGAGGCGTCAAATCTCCAAGGACTTTGGCAATTTGCTCTGATAGTTTAGTATTGACCACTTCGTCTGCGGGCGCAACGGCTTTTTTATCTTCAATGAAATCTCCAAGACTGGAGTCCTCTTCATCTCCGATGGGAGTTTCCAGGGATATCGGTTCCTTAGCGATTTTGAGCACCTTTTTAACTTTTTCCAGCGGATAATCCATGCGTTCCGCAATTTCTTCAGGGGTCGGATCCCGGCCGAGTTCCTGAACTAGATAACGGGAGGTGCGAATCAGCTTGTTAATGGTTTCAATCATGTGGACAGGAATACGGATGGTACGAGCCTGATCGGCAATTGCCCTGGTAATCGCCTGACGAATCCACCATGTCGCGTATGTGGAGAATTTATATCCCCTTTGATACTCAAATTTGTCTACGGCTTTCATCAGCCCTATGTTGCCTTCCTGAATAAGATCCAGGAATTGAAGCCCCCGATTGGTGTATTTCTTGGCGATGCTGACAACCAGGCGCAGATTGGATCGGATCAAGGACTGCTTGGCCTGAATGGCCATGGTATTGCCGCGCTTGATGCGCCAGAGCACATTTTCCAAATCATCGACGCTTTGGGAGCATTTTTCCTGAAGACGCTGCTGAATTTCAATTTTACCGATGATCATTTCCCGATAGGCAAAAAATTCATCCGGACTCATATCCAGCTCATCGGCTGCGGTCTGCGGTGAGATTTCACGGCGATCAAAGCGTTCGAAAAGATCTTGAATGCTTTCCAGAGTTTGCGATTTGGATTCCAGATATGCCGTCAATTCCCGTTCGCAGTTCCGCATCTGCCGCACATAATCTTCAACCGTTTCGATGATGCGGTCGATGAGTGTCTTTTCCAGCTTGATTTCCCGAAGACGGGATACAATTTCTTCTTTAAAATTCAGAATCTTTTTCTGCGTCTGCGCAACTTTTTTATCAAGAGTGGCGCATGCATCGAGAGAATCATAGATGCGTCGGTTTTTGCGGAAACTTTGCCGGATCTCGTCAAGCAGAACAATCACCCGTTCCCTTTGATTCATGACTTCCTCTTCAGAAGAGGGGTCGTCTTCCTCAATGGTCTTGACGACATCTTTCAGTTTGACCTTATTGGTTTTCAGGTCTTCCCCGACATTGATCAGCTCTTCGACGGCCACGGGCACTTCGACAAGCGCGTACAACACATCCTGTTCGCCATTTTCAATCCGTTTGGCGATAGCAACTTCTCCGTCCCGATCCAGGAGCGGAACAGCTCCCATTTCCCGCAGATACATGCGGACGGGATCCGTGCTGCGTACGGAAAAGTCCGTAATGTCCTCGCTTCCGTCGACCAGTTCAGAAGCATCTCCTCCCTCGTCGTCGCCCTGAGGCATCATGCTGTTGATTTTGCTGACTACGCTGCGCAGATTTTGCTCGGAATCGACGATTTTTACCCCTTTCTGCTCAAAGCAGGCCATAATTTCATCCATTTGCTTCGAAGAATTCATATAGGGGGAAAGAGAGTCGAACAATTCGTCGTAGCTCATGTAGCCTATTTTTTTTCCTTTTTCGATCAGCCTTTTTATTTCTCTGTTTTTTTCCGCTTCAGTCTGCTGCGGAAAATCTTCATCCGGATCCTCAAAAGAATCTTCATCATCCACACGGGAATCGGAACTGTCATCGGCTGCGTGCTTCGGACTGCGCTTGTGAATGCTTTCCTCTGTCATGACATCGTCAATGGTGACAGCGTCATACAGCTCTGAATCAGAAAAAACGCTGTCTTCTTTTTCAGAAATTTCTCTCGCGGCTCTGCGAGATTTTTTGGCTTTGACTCCCCGGTTTCCATCATCAGCAAGAAAGGCACCTCTGCTGTCCGTAATTTCCTCCGCTGTCAGCACCATTCCGTTTTCCTTGACGATAAGAATCTTCTGTGCCTGACAGAATGCGAGAAATTGACCCTGCTCTGAAATACTGAGTTCTGCAGAGAGAGTTGATACTTCAGTATAGCTGAGTTGTCCTTCATCTTCGGCTCTGCGCAGGAGATGACGCATATGCTCTATTGTTTTCTTTTTCTCACTCATGAACAAGCTCCGGAAGTCTTAGCATGCGCGGAGAAAAAATTTTCTGTTTTCCACGCGGATAAAATAGTTATCAGTTTTCATTATTTGAGGCGCTCGGCGTCTGAGCGGAAGAGTCTGTCTTCCGTTGTGCCAGAGCATCCCTCAGTGCCTTGAGATATTCTAAATCCGAAGAAAAACTTCCTCCTCCGGAGCGCAGAGCTCTGGAGATTGAAGCGGTTTGCTGATCAATATCCCTTTTTTGCAGGAGAGATGAGACCGCTTGAAATTCTCCATCTTCGTTCGTCAAAGGGGGAACATTCCCTGTACGGCAGCGAAACCAGAACGCCTTTTCCTGTTCACTCAGACAGTCCGGCAGATCCGATTTCGAAGCTAATGCCAAATGATCCCAGAAATCTCTGGCTTCAGAAGATACCAGACAGGTTCTGGCTCCAATATCCTGAAGTCTGGGCAGCGCATCAGGATAGCGAACGGCAAACATCAGGATTTCCCGATCAAATCCGGATCGGGTTGCGGCTGCTGATGTTTGGCGAGAAAGCGGTTCTGGTTCTTCAGAACCAGAATGCAGTCCACGGCGAAGATCCGCTTCAGAAAGCCCTAATTCCTGACTGAATCGCGTTGCAAAACGGCTGGTGAGCTCCGGAATGGCAACCTGATCAAGGAAGGCATGAACGCGATCGACAGCGTCCCTGGGAGCCATGTTTTGCAGTGTTCGGATACAGAAGGTTAAGCCGTCTGTAGCCTGAGAGCGCAGTTTTTCAAAGGTTTGCGTTCCGCTTTTGCGGAGCAGACTATCAATATCTTCTCCCTCAGGAAATAAGATAACCTTACAGTTCAATCCCCGGGACAGAAGCATTTCACAGGCTCTGTAAGCCGCTTTGCGTCCTGCTCCATCTCCGTCAAATAGCAATTCCGCCTGAGATGTAAAGCCGGAAATACGCTTGACCTGCTCTGGCGTAAAGGCTGTGCCGAGAACGCCTACGGCCTGTGTATAGCCGAATTGATGCAGAGTCAAAACATCCATATAGCCCTCGGTGAGCATGACGGAGTTTCGTCTGCCTATGGACTGTCGTGCCTGCTGGAGACCGTACAGATTATCTCCCTTTTTATATAGCGGCGTATCTCCCGTATTGACGTATTTTGCGTCGTCTTCATTCCGGATGATACGCCCGCCAAAGGCGATAACGGAACCGGACAGATTGCGAATGGGAAACATCAGACGCCCGCGAAAACGATCGTACACTCGTCCGGACTCTTTGTTCCTGGACAGGACGCCGGCTTCTATGCCGAGATCATCCTGAAATCCGGCTCGACGCAGAGATTCCGTCAAACTTTGCCAGGTTCGCGGGCTCCAGCCTAAATGAAAAAAACGAATGATTTCGTCTGAAAGTCCTCTCTCGGCAATGTAGTGGCGGCATTCCGCTCCCTCTGTCTTTTCGGACAGGCAGGAGGCAAAATGAGCTGCGGCCAGCTCCTGAATTCTTAAAAGCCGGCTTCGGTTCGATGTCTTTTGAGTTTCGCCAAAACTCTGCTGCATATCTAGCGCAACGCCAGTTTCCTCTGCCAGCTGTTCCAGCGATTCCCGGAAATCCAGACCGTTGATGCGTCCGTAAAAATCAAAGAGATCGCCAGATGCCTGACAGCCGAAGCAATAGAAAAAGCCCTCTTCCTCATTGATGGAAAAGGAAGGCTTGGTTTCCTGATGAAAGGGGCAGGGAGCTACCCAGCGGGTTCCGTTTCGCCGAAGTTCAACGTATCGTCCTGCCAGTTCCACAAGACTGAGCCGAGATTTGATTTCCCTGATTGCGTCCGCGCTGCGTCGTATCATCATAAGCTATCCTTTACCGAAAAGAGGCGATCGTTACGCCGTCTCCTCCCTGATCCTCTTTTGCCGTAGCAAAGGAGGCAAGACCGGGAAAGGTTTTTAGGAAAGCATGCACTTCACGGCGTAAGACGCCAGTACCCCGGCCGTGGAGGATTTCAACTCCGTCCTGTCCAGAAAGCAGTGCCCGATCGAGGAACTGAGACAGTTCACCCAACGCGATATCCACTCGCTTTCCACGCAGATCAAGGCGAAGAAAGACAGGATTTTTCTGTGCTGTGCGGACTGTCGCTCCGGAAGAAGCCGGCGCAGGAGAGGGATCGGCCAGCTCAATAAGGGAAATGTCTGCCCACATCGTTACGCCGTTCATGTCAAGGCGCACGCGTTTTTTTCCGGAATCAATTTCCTGAACAATAGCCCTGCGATTCCATGGCCGATGGAGAACCGTCTGTCCGGGGCAAATTTGCTCCGGGGAAATGGTTGGCTGCGGCTTTTCCGTCTGCGGCGAAGCTTCAGCCTTCAGTCTGGCCATTTCCTTTAAGGCTTGACGGTGTGCAATTCGTCCCTCCTGCCATTTTTTCATAATATCGGCAGATTGCCGCTGCAGATCTTCCTGGAGACGCAACCGCTCCTTTTCAAAGCGTTCCTGTAGAGAGCGGCGTTTTTCTTCATATCGACGCCGTTCTTCTTCCAGCTTTTCCAGATCCCGTTCCCGTTGTGCCGCCAGTTCATTCAGTCTGTTCAGAACAGCACCGGAATCCTCTCCGTCCAGAAGCATATACTGTTCCGCACGGCGCAGAACAGATTCCGGCAGACCATGTTCACGTGCCGCATCCAGTGCCTGGCTGGCACCAACCTGATCATAAGCCAGACGAAACAGCGGTTTTTTTGTACCGGGATCAAAAAGCACGGAAGCGGCGCGCACGTGTTCGCGGCTTAACGCATAATTTTTTAAAGCTGGAAAATGCGTTGCCGAGACAATATGCGCTCCGCGTTCAAGCAAACCGTCCAGAACGGCCTGCGCGAGAGCGGCTCCCTGCGTGGGATCCGTACCGGCACCAAATTCATCCAGCAGGACAAGTGTCCGACTGTCTGTGTGTTCCCATGATGCAGAAAGATGCCGGATCTGAGCCGTATACGTGGACAGATGATCATCAAGGCTCTGTTCGTCTCCGATGAAAGCCTGTATCCTGGGCCACCATGGGACGACAGCGCCCCTGGCTGCCGGGATCGGCAGACCGGAAAGCGTCATGATGGTAAGCAGCCCGAGAGTTTTCAGACAAACGGTTTTGCCTCCGGCATTGCCTCCGCTGATTACAAGGGCTCTGTCTTCAGAGCGGAAGATAAGATCAATGGGATGAGGGCCGCCTTTTTTCTGAAGTTCCCGGTCAAAGGCAAGAAGCGGATGCCGTGCCTTCAGCAAAGAAAGAGGCGCGTTTTCCGATTCATCCACTGAAGCGCATGTCGCATCAAGAAATGCAGCAAAGCCCGTTTTGGCTGACTCTGCATCAAGGCGTATGAGCAGTTTCCATGAGGCCAAAAGCCGATCTTTTTCCTGAACAAGAACGCCCTGGAGATAGCGGAGGATATTATATTCTTCTTCCCGCTCTTCCTTTTTCAGATCCTGCAGGCGATTGTTGAGCTCGATGAGAAATATCGGCTCAAAATAACAGGTTTCTCCCGTATTGGAATAGTCGTGAATAATTCCCTGAACGCGTCCCTTGAAGTTGCTTTTTAGAGGCAGAACATAGCGATCTGACGCCAAAGTCATGAAATCGTCCTGCAAATACTGCGTAAGATTGTAGCGCAAGGCGAAATCCTTGACCTTACGCAGACACTGCGTGTGTAGTCGGCGCAGCTCACTGCGTACAAAAAGAAGCTCCGGCGAACTTTCGTCACGAATCATGCCGCTGTCGTCAAGACAGCGGCGCAGAGCGGCAAGCGACATGTCCGGAAACGGCGTTTCAGCACACAGACGCTCCAGATGAGGCCATCCTGAAGAGGATTCTTCATGAATTGCCGCAATGGCTTCCTTGAGCAGTCCAAATGCATCCCGTACAGCCCAAAAAGCATCGGTATCCGGTACGGATACGCTTCGGATCGGATCATCGGAATGAGCAAAGACAGAGAGAAAGCTTGAAAGATCGGGAAATTCGCGCAGACGGAAGCCGCTGCGGGAGAAAAAAGTCCGCGCATCGTCAAAAAGAGCCAGTTCAGCGGTGACTTCTTTCGGCGTATTCAGCGGTACCGTTTGCAGACAGACCTGCTTTCCGGCTTCTGAAACGCAAAAAGATGCCAGATGTTCCAGAACTTTGCCAAACTCCAGTGCCCGCAAAGTCCGGCTGTTCATTCATTGCCGCCCTGAAGATATTTTTTGACTCCGGCACTGATTCTTCCTCCGTCAGCTCTGCCTGCTGCCAGCTTCATGGCTTCCCTGATCATTTTGCCCATGTCGGCAAGAGCAGATGCTCCGGTATTGGTCGCAGCCTGGGCGATGAGTTTATTCAGTTCAGCATCCGTTAGAGCCTTTGGAAGATATTCTTCCAGAATATCCAGTTCCTGCTGCTCCCTGTCTGCCAGATCGTTTCTGTTGGCAGCACGATACTGTTCGATGGAGTCTCGGCGCTGTTTGGCTTCCTTACGCACGACAGCCAAAAGATCTTCTTCTGAAAGAGGAGCCATTTTTTCAATCTGGCGATTTTTCGCGGCTGTTTTCAGCAGCCTCAGAACGCCTGTGCGCAGAGCGTCCTTTGCTTTGTAGGCTGTAATAAAATCATGTTCGATGCGTTCCTGAAGCGTCATGACAAATCTCCTGACATGCTGCGAAAGTAAGTGTTTTTAAGAAAACAGAGAAAGGACGCTCCATCTTCAAAATATCGGAGATCCGTTTTTTGAATGATGGAGCGTCCATACGCTCTTTTTTCTGATGGAAAGCGATTCCTGCATCCATACACGGTGCGGAATGCCTTCTCATGGCACTGCGTTACGCCACGTTCATCTTGCGCATTTTCTTGAGCAGACGCTTGCGGGCAGCTGCCTTTTTCTTTTTGCGCATCACGCTGGGTTTCTCAAAGTGCTGGCGTTTCTTCATTTCGGAAAGAATGCCGGCCTTTTCCACCTGCTTCTTAAAGCGGCGCAGAGCAATGTCAAAATTGTAATCGTCTTCATTCAAAAAGACTCCGGGCATGCAAATCACCTCCTCAGAAGAAACTTGATGATATTAAGAATTTTTTTACATTTCTGTAAAGGTTGCTTTTATAACTTAGGCCTTGGAAAAAGGCAAGAATTTTCGCCATGTTTTTGCGTCAAAGCAGGCTTGCCCCGGACAATTTTCCCTGTACAGATCCCAGACGGTGCGGATGCCGACCCAAATGAGACCGCAGAGCAAAAAAAGCAGTACTGTGTACAGCACGCCGAAGAAAATAGCAAAATCAGGTTGCCACCAGGGAATATCTTGAGGAAGGGCACTGTGAATTGTTTCTCCGTGCAACATAAGGACGCCTCGCAGTAGTAAAAGATCTTACTGCCATTTTTTAATCCTGTTTGATGTCGCAAGTCAATGGACATCGCCGTCTGCATCCGGGAAGAGCTCTGCAGCCAGACGTTGAAAATCCCTTGGCGACAGTGTTTCCGGGCGTATTTCCGGACAGAGATTCAGCCTCGCCGGGATCTCCCGTCCATTCGGTGTTACACGGGAGAGAATCGATCCCAGCTGTTTGCGGCGCAGCCGGAAGCATAGTTTTAATGTCTCTGAAAGAGCATGTGGTCGTGAGGGACGTTGTTCAGGCGGAAGTCCCCGAAGGAGAATAACGGCGGAATCAACTTTTGGAGGCGGAGAAAAAGCCCCTGGAGCAACTGAAAAGCAGAAAGAAGCTGAAGCATAGCTCTGAATCCAGACGCTTAGGGCTCCATATTCACGGCATCCGGAGAGAGCGCAGACACGCTGTGCAACCTCTTTCTGAATCATGAATACGGCCGTGTTCAGCTTTTGTATGCGGGAAACGATGTCCCACATCAGCGGCGAGGCGATGTTGTACGGAAGATTGCCGATAATTTTCCAGTCTGATTCCAGCTGCTCCCAGGGATAGACCAATGCGTCGCCATGGATGACTTCCTGAATGCCGTTGTCATCGCAGGAAATGGAAGCGTGATGAGCGGCCCAGTAATCATCTTTTTCCAAAAGCCGAAGGACGGAAGGGTGCCGATTTCTCAGCAGGCTTGTAAGGGCTCCTGGTCCCGGTCCGATTTCAAGGATGCGTTCTCCGTCATAAGGCGGATCAAGCAGCTTCACAATGCGTTCTGAAATGGCCGGAACGGAGAGAAAATGCTGACCGAGGCTTTTTTTTGCCCTTGGGGGTTCCTGAAGAGAAGATCTGTATTTCATGAGAAGTACCGCATGTATCCCTGAAAAATAAGAAACAGAATAAGAAAGGGCAGGACGCTGGAGAGATACGGACGCAGAAAAGAGGGAAATTTCGGACCGCGCCCCGTATCCGCTTCACGGATAAAGTTGTGAAACCCCCAGCCTTTTCTGGACGTGCAGAAAAGCACCAGGAGCAGTGCCCCTCCCGGGAGAATATTGTTGCTGATGCAGAAATCTTCAAGATCCATGATATTTGTACCGCTGCCGAGCGGTTCAAAACCGGACCAGACATTGAATCCGAGAATGCACGGCAGAACAAGAATCAGCATCAGCAGGGCATTGCATACGGTACTTTTTGTCCTGCTCCATTGAAAAACGTCAATGCAGTACGACACAATATTTTCAAAAACGGCAATAACCGTCGTCAATGCGGCAAAAAGCATGCAGATGAAAAATGCGCTGCCCCAGAACAGGCCTCCGTTCATTTCCCGAAACATATTGGGCAACGTAATAAACAGCAGTGACGGACCGGCATCCGGCTGGACGCCGAAGCTGAAGCAGACAGGAAAGATAATAGCTCCGGCAATGAGAGCGATCAGCGTATCCAGACCAACCACAAGCGATGCCTCTCCGGTCAGAGTTTGTGTCTTATTAAGATAGCTTCCGAAAATGAGCATGGAACCGATGCCGATGCTAAGAGTGAAAAAGGCCTGATTCATGGCCTCGCTGAGCAGAGTGCCGATGCCGATTTTCTGTACCTGTTCCCAATTCGGTGCCAGATAGAATTTCAGGGCTTCTCCAGCCCCTGGCAGAAACAGCGCGCGCATCATGAGCAGGATCATGATGCCCAATAGAACTATCATCAGAATTTTTACGACTCGTTCGATGCCGTTGCGCAGGCCTGCGGCGCAGATCGAGAAGCCTATGATGACAGAAAGAGCTGTCCAGCCATACATGGACAGGGGATCCTTAAGCATGTCTGTAAAACATTGGCTGACTTCTGCTGTGCTCAGGGAAAAAAGAGAGCCACTCATCATTTGCAGGCAATAGGAAAAAATCCAGCCAGTGATTGGAACATAGAACATCATGAGCAGATAGCTGCCGATGATGCTGATTGGACCGAAATGATGCCAGAAAGAGTAAGATGGAGAGAGTTTGCGCATTGCTTTTCCCATGCTGAGACCTGAACCTCGACCAATAGAAAATTCTATAATAAGAATTGGCAGTCCTATTAGCAGAAGCATTCCAAGATAGGTAAAAAGAAAAAACGCTCCACCGCATTTGCCGGTCACATAGGGAAAACGCCAGACATTACCCAGACCTATGGCGCATCCTGCAGATAGAAGTATAAAACCCAGCCTGGAGCTGAAAGTCTCTCGTATGCGCATGAAAAAATCGCTCCTGTCACAAATTTTTTATTATGGTAACGGGATTGCAGGTCAAGTTCAATCATTGATAATAAAGATGTTTATTGGGAAGCTGTTAAAAAAAAACTTGCAAAAAGCTGTGAAATGCGTAAAACGGTGCCAACGGGATGTGGCTCAGTTTGGTAGAGCGCTGCGTTCGGGACGCAGAGATCGCGCGTTCAAATCGCGCCATCCCGACCACTAAGAATGTATAACCCTCACATCG
Organism: Desulfovibrionaceae bacterium; assembly: GCA_029011315.1. Classification (GTDB taxonomy): domain Bacteria; phylum Desulfobacterota; class Desulfovibrionia; order Desulfovibrionales; family Desulfovibrionaceae; genus Bilophila. Next base: position 117,563 of record JAQXLA010000017.1, on the reverse strand, counting down.
CTTTGGTGTGGGGGCTTTTTTAGGCGGAGCATTTTTCCCGTGCCGTCTTTTTCCTTCATCATACGACACTGCTTATTTTTGGCCTGCTGCGCAGGGATCTGTCTCCCGTCTATCGGCTGCGCAGGGGCTCCCGTCGTTCCCAAAATGAAACATATGGAGCTGACGGAAGAGGCTTCGCTGACATACGGCATTCTCCTGCTTGAGCAGTCTATGCCCAGTGGAGATCAGGATGGAGTTCTCGAAGCTTGCCGGGTTTTGCTGTCTCTCAGGGATTCGCAGCCGCGTTTTTTTCTTGAAGCCGGCGCCTGGCTTTTGAACCATGACGCTCCCGGTGCGGCCAGAACTTTACTTGCCGAAGCCGTTGCGAAATTTCCGGATAACTCTGATATCGTCATCGCTCTGGCTGAAACTATTCTGGCAGAAAGCAAAAACAATGATGCCGGTGCCTTTGAGGTGCTGGAACAATTTCGATCCCGTCATCCTGATTCTATAGCGGTATCTCGTGAACTTGCTGTTCTGCATACCAGAATGGGGCGGTATGACATCGCTGACAAAATGTTTCGTCAGATTCCTGTAAAATATCAGGATCCTCATACGAGATACTGTCATGCCGGAGCTCTTTCGGCCATGGGACGATCGGCTGCTGCCAAAAGAGAATTGCGTGCCGCCATTGAGGATTTGCCGGATTTCCGGGAAGCTGTGATGGAACTCGGGCGCCTTCTGGAACAGGAAAAGAATGATGCTTCCGCGCTTGAAGTATATTTGGAGTTTCTGGAGAGAGAGCCTGAGGATGCGGAAATTCTGCTTCGAGCCGTATCCTGCGCCCTTCGGCTTGGCGACGTACCTGGAGCCGTAAAGCTGATTGATGAAGGCGGAGAAAACCGGGATTTTCTTATCGCCGCCTGTGCAAGGCTTTTGGATGCCAAGGCATACAGGGAGGCGGAAAAGCTTTTGGATCGTCTTGATACGATGCCTGGAGCCCCTGAAGAACGTCTTTTTCTGAGAGCGGCTGTTGCTTTTGAACTGCATGGAGATATGCATTCAACGGCCGATTTGCTGTCGCAGATTTCTTCATCATCCGTTCTGTACGATCGGGCATTGAAGCTTCTGATTCAGATCAATGTGGAAACAGGTCTCCTGGATGAAGCTCTTGCGTACGCGGTGCAGGGCAAGACGCTGTATCCCGAAGATCGGGATTTTCGTCTTGCAGAATTGTATATTCTTTGGGATCATCTTCAGTATGCGGAAGCCCTGGAAGCCTCTGCGGAAGCACTCATGATTTTGCCTGAAGATGAGACGATTCTTTTTTTGCACGCGACTTTTTTGGATAAGATCGGCAGAAAGGAAGAAGCTTTTGCCGTAATGGAACGGATTTTAAAGGCAAATCCGGATTCATATCAGGCTTTGAACTATATTGGCTATTCCCTGGCTGAACAGGGCAGAGATCTTGAAAGGGCTCTGACTCTACTGAAGCATGCCGTTTCTCTTCGTCCTGATTTGAGCTATATTCTTGATTCTCTGGCTTGGGCTCAGTTGAAGAGCGGCCAGATTGATGAAGCTTGGAGTACGATTCGCAAAAGCGTCTCGTTGCCGGATTCCAGTGATGCGGTAATCTGGGAGCATTACGGGGATATTGCGTTTGCTTCCGGTCGGGTGAAAGAAGCTGTCAGGGGATGGAAAAAAGCTTTGAGCCTGAATCCTGAAAATACCGGTGTCCTTCTTGAAAAAATTCAATCTGCAGAACAGTAGCGGAGAAATGATGAACGTTCACGTCATGCGCATAGCACTGGCGGCATTTGCCGTGCTGTCTCTGGTTTCCTGTGCCCCAAAAGGGGGAATACATTCGGAATCTGTTTCGCGTGAGGCTTCGGAACGCTGCATGCTGTACGAGGATATAAGGACGCGACACAGTTCGGATCGCCGTCCATTTTTGATTCAGGCCAGTCTGAGCTACGGACGGGAGGGAGAAACCCGCCGTGTCACAAGTCTGATATGGGGCAACGGGGATCGTCGGGATATTCGTCTGGATGTCTCGGCAGGCATTGGTGCGCTTGTCGCCCGCATTCAGGATTCCGCAGACTCCGGATTGACGATTTTTGCGCCCATGGAGGGACAGTTCGGAAAAGCCTACGTTTACGGAGGAAAAGGACGGGTTACGTTGCGTTTCGGCAGACCTGTTCCTTTAACGCTGAGAGAGCTTACCGCACTGATTCTCGGTGATTACGGGGAGGTGTTCGGCAGGCTGGATCCGGAACAGGCCAAAGCTGTTTCGGCAGATCTGGTGCGCTGTCGTTCGTCCCGTGGAGAACTCGAACTGAATGGATCCGGATTACCGAAGCAATGGCGTGCGGAAAATGGGTGGATGATCTCCTTGCGCTATTCCGAGAACGATGACGTTCCTTCTGATTTGTTTCTTGAGCATCCAGACGGGTATCGGGCTGTTCTGGCTGTCAAAAAACGTTTGCATCCTGAACCGTATCGTTCGGATCGTCTTGCTCTCAAACTTCCTCCGCAGACGCCAGTCGTGGAGCTTCATCCTGACAGACGCTAGGAGGGCTTTGCCTCAGTTGACTTTTCTCTGATTCGCTACCATGTTGAGCCCGGCAATGCAGAAGTAAAGCATTGCGCAGGGGAGGTTGGCAAAACATGTTGAGTGTGCTGCGGCGGAAATCTTCCACAGAAGATTTCCGCTTTGAATTTTTGACGCTTTTGCTCGTAACATTTACAACATACTGCGGTTTTTATTTTCCTCAGCCGCTTCTGGCGACACTGGCAGAGGCGTTTCAGGTTTCTCCTTCCGATGCCGGATTGTGCATCACTGTGGTTATTGCTCCTTTTGCCGTCGGACCTTTTGTATACGGTAGCCTTCTGCGATATCTGACGCTTCGCAAGCTTCTTGTGGTGCTGATGCTGACCGCATCGCTGGCATTGCTAGGGGCATCTCTTGTCGATGTTTATCCGGTTCTGCTGGGATTTCGTTTTGTGCAGGGAATGATGCTGCCCGGAATCCTGATGTGCATTACGGCATACATTGCACTACGCTACAGACATCAGGCGCTGCAGAAAGGGATGGTTCTTTATGCGGCTACGACGCTGCTCGGTGCGTTTGGCGGGCGTGTGCTTGGAAGCTGGATCTCAACAGAAATCGGCTGGCGCAATGCCTTTCGTGTTTTCGGATCGATGGAGCTGGCGGTTCTGATTTTTGTCCTGCTGTTTGTCAGGGAAGTTCATGAAAAAAGCGGGCATGATGATTTCAATCTGCGTGATATTCTGAATGTGCTCAAGAGCAAGCCACTTTTGCTGCTTATTCTCATTACGCCGCTGGCTGTCTTTTGCAATGCGTCCATGGTAGCTATTTTGCCTTTTTACCTGAAAACCGTCGATCCGCTGATCAGCGATGCTGTCATCGGTCTGGTGTATATGAGCGGATTCATCAGCGCGGCAGCCGGACTTCTCGGCCGTCAGGCAATTCGGATTTGCAGGGGAGAATGGAACGTTATTCTGGTGGCTCTGTGCGGATTTGCCCTGTGCCTGCAGGGGCTCTTTCTGCATAATGTGCTGTGCTGCTTCATTGCCATGCTCTTTACGTCTTTTTTCTTTACGCTGATCAATGGCATGGTTCCCGGACTGCTGAATCGATCCAGCCATATGGCAAAGGGACTGACCAACAGCGTTTATCTTTCAGTCTATTATATTCTTGGCAGTACGGCGACCTATTTCCCCGTTGTCGTGTATACACATTGGGGACTGGTAGCCTATGATATGCTGGCTTTGTGCGCTTTGGCGCTGACTTTTGCCGTTACCTGTGCAGCTCGTCGCTGCAACAGTCTTGATGAGGAATGATGAAACTCACAACAGAGAGATCTGGTTATTCCCCTGTTGTGAGCCTGCAACAGTCTTTTTACAGTGTCAGGCTTGTAAGCCTGCTGACGGCTTCAGTCGTCTTTTCGGGCGTAGAGAAACCTGACAGCCTGGCAAAACCGTCACCGCCCGGACCAAACCCCGAACCAGGAGCGCAGACGATTCCGGTCTGCTGCAAAAGACGGTCAAAGAATTTTTGGGAGTTCATTCCTTTTGGGGCTTCAACCCAGACATAGGGCGAATTGGTTCCTCCGCTGGCATTCAGTCCGAGCTTGCGCACGGCTTCGAGCAGTGACAGCGCATTGGCTCGATAGATGGCGATGTTTTCCAGGAGCTGAGCGCGTCCTTTGGGAAGGCAGGCCGCTTCTGCAGCGCGCTGTACGATGTACGGACAGCCGTTATATTTTGCATTCTGGCGCCGTTCCCACATGTTTTTCAGGCCGATACGGCACCCCATGCCATCGCCTACAGACAGTGTGCTGGGAATAACGACGTAAGAACAGCGTAATCCCGTAAAGCCTGCAGTTTTGGAGAAGCTGCGGAATTCGACGGCGACGTTTTCCGCCCCTTCGATTTCATAAATACTGTGCGGCACGTCAGGTTCGGAAATGAATGCCTCATAAGCGGCATCAAACAGAATCACGCAGTCCTGCTGCAGCGCATAATCCACCCAGCTTTTGAGAACCTCCCGGGACATGACCGTTCCGGTAGGATTGGCCGGGCAGCAAAGATAGATGACGTCGGGTTTTTGTTTGGGAAAGTCGGGAATGAACTGATTGCCTGGGTTGACCGGCATGTAAATGATTCTGTTCCATTTTGAGTCTGACAGCTGTCCGGCTCTTCCGCAAAGAGAGTTGGAATCGACGTATACCGGATAGGAGGGATCGGTGACGGCGACAAAGGCTGTGGGCGCGAAAAGCTCCTGAAAATTGCCGATATCGCTTTTGGTGCCGTCGCCGATGAAAATTTCATCTGGAGAAATATTTACATTGCGTACGCCGTAGCGGTATCTGGCTATTGTTTCACGCAAAAAAGCATAGCCTTGCGACGGGCCGTAGCCGCGAAAGGTTTCTTCCTGCCCCATTTCTTCGACTGCCGTCTGAAGAGCTTCCAGAATAGCGGGAACAAGAGGGCGTGATATGTCACCGCATCCAAGATCGATAATAGTCTGATCCGGATGGGAATTTCTGTATTTGCCAACCTTATGAGCGACTTCCTCGAAGAGATATCCTGCTGGGATGGTCTTTAAAAAAGGGTTGAGCTGAGTCATGGCAGGCCTTTGCTGTATAAGCGGCTTAATGAGAAACAAGTTGGCCGGGAACAGTCGTCAGGAGAGATCGGCTGACGCTGCTCGGCGGGTAAGAAGGACGAATATTCGGACGTGGCAAAGTGATATGGTCTCCATTGAGAATAATAAAGGCCATTTCAGCCCGTGTTTCGAACGAGGAAAGGAACGGCAGATTGTCTTTGACTGACAGGAGCAAAGGCGGAAGTTTTTCCCTGTATTCGACAATCAGCTGGGCTCTGTTGACCAGAAGATTGATGCGGAAGCGGCGCATGATACTGACAGAGGATGTGTTTTCAGTGTCAAAGTCGGCCCAGTCCTTGTCTGCAGGCAGCAGGCAGGTTTCTGCACATGCGGAGAAACCGTCCTTTATGAGCGTCTCTCTGCGCAGGACAGCAAGGTTTTCCGTCTCCGGATTGACGGCCCATTTCAGATGATCCGATTCCGTTACAGCCAGCATTGCCGTCAGTCTGGCACCTTCCGGCCGTTCGAAAAGAGCATAGACTGCAGGAACAGACTGAGGAGCAAGAGCGCTCCCAAACATCGATGGACGGCAGGACAGATCCGCTCGGCGGACGTCGATTTCTCTGAACCCGATTGCCGGCCGGACGGCGACGGCAGGCCTTGCTGGAGATACAAACATGCCTTCTGCCGTTCCCCGAATCAATCCTCCACTGCAGGCAAGAAGCAGTCCGCATGAAAGCAGTGCGGCATGGAGCTTGCGAAGCATCACATTCCTCCGGGGCGAATTATTGTATTCTGGATTGCCGAACCGCCATGGGGCCTGACCTGCAGAGTACCGTCTATGGTGCAGATACGGGTATTGAACGAGATGCGTAACATCATAATGGCCTTCCGCGGCTAAAAGACTGTATGTCTGAGCATCGTGACCACGGCTACGGCCTTAATGCCGAGGAGTTGTCCAGTAAATCCGAGTCGTTCCTCTGTGGTCGCTTTGACATTGACAGCTTCATCGGGCAGTGCCATGAGACGGGCGATATTTTGGCGGATGCGCTCCTTATGCGGACCGAGCTTCGGTTCCTGAGCAATAATCGTCAGATCCGCATGTATCGGCCTCAGTCCTTTGCTTCGTGTCAGATCGAGCACCTGCACGAGCATCGCTGCGGAGCTGCAGCCGGCCAGAGTCGGATCACTGTCTGGAAAATGCTGTCCAATGTCTCCTTCTCCCGCGCATCCGAGCAGAGCATCTGCCAGTGCATGCAGCAGAACATCTCCATCGGAGTGAGCCAGGACGGCGTATCCGCCGGGAATGTCTTCGCCTCCGAGGCGGAGAGGGCGGCAATCTGCTTCATGTCCTTCAGCATATCGGTGCACATCATAACCATAGCCGACACATGGAAGCGGGACGGAATATTCTTCAAGCATGCTGAGATCCTCCGGCGTCGTAATTTTTTTATTGACCGGATCTCCGTCAATCACAAGCACTCGTCCTCCGCATTGCTCAATCAGCATTGCGTCATCTGTGACGTCCATGCCATTTTTCAGAGCCTTTTCATGAGCCTGCATCAGCGATCGCAGTGTAAATGCCTGAGGTGTCTGCACAGCTCTCAGCGCACTGCGATTCGGGGTGTAGGCAACATGACCGGAGTTATCGAGCATCTTGACGGTATCTGTAACGGGAATGCCGGGAATGACGGCATCCGAATGTACCAGAGCATCGGTAAGGCGCGCGAGGAGATCCGGTGGAACAAAAGGCCTGGCAGCATCATGAATCATCACATGTGTGCAGTCAGGCGGCAGAAGCAGCAGCCCGTTTCGGACGGAATCCTGCCGCCTTGCCCCGCCGGTCGTTTCGCGATGAGGCAGTCTGACAGCTTCGCCTTTGATGAAGTTTTCAAAGCGGTGGCGATCTTCATCTGTCATATCCGGCGGAAAGACAAAGACAAGACCTCGCAGTTGCGGGCAGCGCGCCAGTGCCAGCGCAGCATGCTGGTAAATGTCCATCCCCTTCCACTGGAGAAACTGCTTGGGGATGCCTCCGGTGTGTTGTGCCAGTCGTGTACCGCTGCCAGCAGCAAGAAGGACAGCCCAGAGATTCATAATAAATCTCCGTTCCAGTTAAACAGCCCGGGCCGTTTTGCCTGGGGAAGCGATGCCGGAGGCATTTCTTCAAAACGGGCGAAGAAGGAATATCCGGCGTTTTCAAGTTCTTCTCTGTGTGCAGAAAGATCGATGGGCCATCCCGGATAGATCCAGGTGTTTTTGCCGTATCTGCGGGTCCAGAAAACTTCTCCCTTTGGACTCTTGAAAGGTTCGTTATCCCTGATGCCCGTAGGCGTATGGCGGCTGATGCCCATGGGCCAGAAGCCGGAGAGAAGCATTCCAAGCGGCAGAGGGCTGCATTTGGGCAAGGCAAGAAAATTTTCCGCATTCAGCTCCGGACTGGCGAAAACCGCTGTAAATCCCATTTTCTGCAATTCAGCAATAGCCATTGCGTTGCAGATGTTGCAGAAAGGTCCGGCAGTAAGTCGCGCATCGCGGACAGAGTCAAATAGCCTGGCCTGCCAGGGAGCGTTGCAGACAAAGTTTCTGGCTCCAATCATTGATGCTTCCCGGAGAATACGTCGCCAAAGATCCTCTTCATCTGGCCAGATGACTGGCGGAAGCCACCATGACATATCCGGAGCGACCGTGCGGGAAACAGAACGAACTGACTTCGGAGTCAGCCAGATTCCTGTGATGCTGCCGCGTCTGCGGCGGGTTTCAGTACCGGTCGGCAGAACGGATCGAACAATAATGTCTGGTGCCTTTCGGGAACGGATAGCGCGCGGCATATGCAGTGAAAATTCAATAGGTGAAGCTTCCCGGGACGGTTGAGATTCCAGTTTTTTGCGCCATGTTCCGAGAACTCTCATAAGATCAGGCTCCCGACGATCAATGAGAAAAACGGGTGTTCCGGATCCTGGAGTCTTGTGCTTTGCTGTTTTCAGCACCAGAGTTCCCGCCTTCGGGGTTCTTCGTGTGACGGGAATGGTAGCATGCCAGTCTTCGTCTTCGTAGCCGATCCTCAGATAGTCACCTGGAATCAGGTCAATATAGGGACGAATGGCAACGCGCCCCTCTCCGTCAGCCTTGATTTTTCCGACAGCCAGGCCGGAACTCGTCTGAAGATCGGGATTGGTTGGTTCTGCAGCATGCTGCGGCAAAAATTTCGCCCGGGTACTTTGACGTCCGAGAGCCATTTCCAGAATGCGCACCGCCTCTTTTCTGGCCTGAGGATCATCGCCTTCATCTCTGAGAATGCGGTAGGCGGTCACGGCATGATAAACATAATGAGGACCTTTTTTGCGGCCTTCTATTTTCCAGCATGCCAGATGGGGGATATCACAAAGCGTACGGGCGAGCACGTCCAGAGAAAAATCAAGACAGGAAAAGAAACGGCCTTTTCTGGACTGCTGGGCATACATGCGTCTGCACGGCTGGACGCAGCGTCCCCTGAGTCCGCTTTTGCCTCCCATATAGCTTGACCAGTAGCATCGTCCGGATACGCACCAGCACAGAGCACCATGGATGAACATTTCCAGCTCCAGACCGTCTGGGCAGGAAGCGGCAATGCTGCGGATTTCATCAATTGAGAGTTCTCGGGGCAGAATGACTCTCCTTGCTCCAAGGTCAGCTGCAGCTGCAAGCGCGGCAGGATGTGTGAGATTGGCAAGTGTGGAAAGAGCTGTTATTCCTTCGTATCCCGTCTGACGAATCACATCCAGCATTCCGGGATCCTGCACAATCAATCCGTGCGGATGTACGTCTCGGGCAAGGCGGGCTATCAGCCTTCCGGCTGCAGGCAGTTCGTTTTGCTTGATAACGGTATTGAACGCGACATAGATGCGGCGATTTTCCTGATTCGCCAGATTGACCATGCGCGACAGTTCGGTTGTGCTGAAGTTGTCGGCCTGCATGCGGGCTGAAAAATGTTTCAGTCCAAGATACACAGCATCGGCTCCAGCTGCCAGAGCCGCAAGAAAAGAAGGCATATCCCCGGCAGGGGCAAGAATTTCAGGCTTGGTCATGAAGGCCTCGATTAGAACAATCAGCGGTTCGCCGTATGGCGAACCGCTGAGAATCAGTCATCAAAAACACTGGCGGAGGTAATCAAAATCATATCGACCGGAACATCGGAATGCATCCCGCGATTTCCGGTTTTCACTTTTTCCATTTTATCCACTGCATCCATGCCGTCGATAACCCGGCCGAAAACGCAATAGCCGTAGCCGGATGGATCAGGAGAGGTGAAATTCAGAAAATCATTGTCAACGGTATTGATAAAGAACTGCGCCGTCGCACTGTGCGGATCGGGGGTCCGGGCCATGGCAATCGTGCCTCGTTCATTTTTCAGCCCGTTTGCCGCTTCGTTTTCAATAGGATCGTGAGTCGGTTTCTGCTCCATGCGCATGGTCATTCCGCCTCCCTGCACCATAAAGCCGCGAATGACGCGATGGAAGATCGTATTGGCGTAAAACCCCTCGTTGACATAGTTCAAAAAATTCGCAACAGTTTTCGGGGCCTTGTCAGGATACAGCTCGATAAGAATATCCCCGGAAGTTGTTTCCAGCAGCACGGTAGGATTTTTTTTCTCCATGTCTGAAACTCCTTAAGCTGAAAATTTAGTTGAACATCATACCTATGGATACTGTGAAACGCAAGAAGGCATTTCTTCCGGACGTTCCGGATGTCCCTTTTTTGCAGAATGCGCTTCTGCAGTGGTTTTCCAGAGAAAAGCGGCCGCTTCCCTGGAGGGATAATCCCGATCCATATCGTACATGGATTGCTGAAATGATGATGCAGCAGACGCAAATGGATCGAGGCGTTGAATATTTTCAACGCTGGATGCGTATGTTTCCTGACATTGCATCCGTAGCTGAAGCTTCAGAGGAGCGATTGTTCAAAGCCTGGGAGGGACTCGGATACTACCGTCGCGTGCGGTATATTCAGCAGGCGGCTCGTCGGATCATGACGCAGTACGGCGGTATTTTTCCAGAAACTTTTGAGGCGATACTCAGTCTGCCGGGAATCGGACCGTATACGGCTGGGGCAATTGCCAGTACGGCATTCAATTTGCCTGAGCCTTGCATAGATGGCAATGCGGAACGCGTGCTGTCTCGAATATGCCGCATTGAAACGCCGGTTCGGGAAAATCCTGCCAAAGGCTGGCTTCGTCGTTTCGCCCGAGATCTGATACCGGAAGGCCGCGCTCGTGAACTGAATCAGTCTTTGATGGAACTCGGGGCACTGATATGCAGGAAAAAGCCGCTTTGCAGCCAGTGCCCCGTGGCTTCCTGCTGCAGTGCCTTGGCTGCAGCATGTACGGACAGAATCCCTGTCTCCGGACGCAGTTCGCGCATTGTCCGGATGGATACGGTCTGTGGCATTTTGATACATCGCGGCTGTATTTTTCTTCAGCGTCGTCTTCCGGGAGACGTCTGGGGAGGACTGTGGGAGTTTCCTGGAGGCTGCGTTGAGCCGGAAGAAACCCCGGAAGAGGCTGTTATACGGGAATGGAGAGAGGAAACAGGATTTCAAGTGCAGATTGTCAAGAGGATGGAACCTATTCGGCATTCCTACACAGTATACAGAATGCTTCTGCACGGTTTTGTTCTGACTTTGCCAGCTGATCAGAAAAATGCCGGGTATCCTTCGCCACCTTTGCAGACCGCTTCGGATGATTTTGTCTGGATCAGTCCGGAAACTTTGCAGAACCCGGCTATGCCGGCGCCACATAGAAAACTTGCGGATATGATTCAGGCATTGTACAACACGCGGGAAGGCCGATTGCAGCTGTTCCAGAACCCAAATCAGGTTTGGAACGGATAGAATTGGCGCAGTTTAAGCCATAAGGAGCGGAACATGCGCGCGACAGTGTATTGGATAGAGGGAGATGGAATCGGAGCCGATGTCTGGAAAGGCGCCAGACCAGTCATTGATGAGGCCGTTCGTAAGGTGTACGGCGAGGCCAATTCCATTGAGTGGAAAGAACTGCTGGCTGGAGAAAAGGCACAGAGTGAAACCGGCGAACGCCTGCCGCAGGAAACCATTGATGCGCTTCGAAATGCCCGCTTTGCAATCAAGGGGCCTTTGGGAACGCCTGTCGGCACGGGCTTCCGCAGTCTGAACGTAACGCTTCGGCGTACTCTTGATTTATATGCCTGTATTCGGCCCATTCGGTATTTTGAAGGCGTCAGTTCTCCTGTAAAGCATCCCGAGCGGGTGAATGTCACGATTTTCAGAGAAAACACTGAAGATGTGTATGCCGGCATCGAATTCAATGCCGGAACAGATGAAGCCAGACGCCTCATTGCCTTTTTGCGGGATGAATTGAAAGCCGATGTGGATCCGCTGGCGTCTGTAGGCATTAAGCCGATGACGGAACGCGGCTCGAAACGTCTGGTTCGTTCTGCTATCCGCTATGCGCTGGATCGCGGACTGCCCAATGTGACGCTGGTGCACAAAGGCAATATCATGAAGCATACTGAGGGCGCCTTTCGTCGTTTCGGATATGAAGTGGCGGCTCAGGAATTTGCAGATGTGACGACGACGGAGGCGGAAAATCTTCCTGGAAGAAAACTGACGATCAAGGATCGCATTGCCGATGCCATGTTTCAGGAAGTTCTGATTCATCCGGAGCAGTACAGCGTACTGGCAACGCCCAATCTGAACGGTGACTATCTGTCTGACGCCATTGCCGCTCAAGTTGGCGGCCTGGGCCTGGCTCCAGGGCTGAATCAGTCTGAAACGCTTTCTTTCTATGAGGCGACTCATGGCACAGCTCCGACTCTGGCCGGCAAGGATCGTGCCAATCCCGGAAGCCTGATCTTATGCGGAGCGATGCTGCTGAAGGAACTGGGCTGGAATGAAGCGGGAGATCGCATTGAAGGAGCTTTGAGCAGGGCGATTGCAAATCGAACGGTCACAGAGGATCTTGCATCCCAGATGCCTGATGCGAAGACGCTCGGAACCCGTGCCTTTGCCGAAGAACTGATGCGTCTGCTGTAAAATCTTGTGAGAAAAGGGGAAAATCTCTTCGGGGCTTTGAAGAAACTCCTGACTGCAGCAGGTTTCCCCTTGCCAAAATTATTTTGTTTTAGTATAAATCGAAGTCCGATTTTATTGAGGAGCCTGATCATGAAAGATAAAATTCATCCTACCGTTTATAAAGCAAAAATCACCTGCGCCTGCGGCTTTGAAGTTGAAGCCTTCTCGACCAAGGGTGAAAATGTGCATGTGGAAATCTGTTCTCACTGCCATCCGTTTTTTACCGGCAAACAGCGTTTTCTTGATACGGCCGGCCGTATTGACCGTTTCCGTAAGAAGTACGCTAAATTCAGCAACAAGTAATACGGCAGGTCTCTGGTTCTGCGTTCAGCGCGGGACAACAGACCGAATCCATACTGTTTGTTCTGGCCTCTCGTAATATTTCGGGAGGCTTTTTTATACCGGAGACGTCATGTCTGAAAATCAGGGCAGAGATTGTCCGTCCATAGGTGGCCAGGCGGTTATAGAAGGAGTTATGATGCGCAGAGGCGATGAATATTCGCTTGCTGTGCGTCGTCCGGACGGCAGCATTGCAACAGAAGTGCGCCCATGGTTTCGCATCAGTCGGCATCCGTGGATGAATAAACCGTTTGTCAGGGGATTTCCATTGCTTGTGGAAACATTGATAAACGGCATTCAGGCATTGAATCGTTCTGCTGAACTTTCGTCTGCGGAGGATGAACCCTCTCTCTCTTCAGGGCAGCTGATTCTGTCTATGACGCTTTCGATTGTGTTGACAGCAGGCCTTTTTATTGTGGCGCCGCATCTGCTTTCTCTTGGAATGGAAACACTAGGCATCGGCGGTAGCATGAATGGCTTTGTTTTTCATTTATGGGACGGATTGTTTAAGCTGCTTATTTTTATCGGCTACATTGCAGGCATTGCCTGCTTTCCGGAAATACGGAGAGTATTCCGGTACCATGGCGCAGAGCATAAGGCTATTCATGCCTATGAATTGGGTATGGGGCTGAATGCGGAAGCGGCGTTGGGCTGTTCCCGTCTTCATCCTCGATGCGGAACGACGTTTTTGCTGTTGGTTATGGGAATAGCCATTACTTTGCATGCCATTTTTTTGCCGGCTTTTCTGAGCGTGTGGTCTACGGACGACACTCTTGTCCGACATGGCATCGTGATGCTGCTGAAGCTGTTCCTTTTTATTCCCATCAGTACTGTGGCCTATGAAGCCGTACGTTTTTCTTCACGGTTGACGCATTCCTTTTGGGGGCCCGTTCTGCGTGCGCCAGGTTTGGCTCTGCAGAGATTGACGGCGTGGGAGCCTGATTTCGCACAGGAAGAAGTTGCCGTAGCTGCGATAGGAACCGTGCTGCACAGAAAAGCAGATGCTGATACATTTCAATCGGAGTGACCCATGTTTGCAAAACTTGAAGGCCTTGAACGCAATTATATGGATCTCGAAAAGGATTTGGCGGATCCTGATATTTTTAATGATCAGGAAAAATATCGCAAACTGACTAAGGCGTTTGCCGATTTGAAGCCGGTTGTCGAAACTTTCCGCCGCTATCGTTCTTTGCAGCAGCAGCTTGAAGAAAATAAAGAGCTGCTTAGCGATTCCGATGCGGATATTCGGGAAATGGCACACGGTGAAATACGTCAGATCGAGGAAAAACTGCCAGAATTGGAGCATGAGCTTAAAGTGCTGCTGCTTCCTGTTGATCCTCTGGATGAAAAAAATATCCTTCTTGAAATTCGTGCAGGAACCGGCGGCGAGGAAGCGGCTCTGTTTGCTGCAGACTTGTTCCGTATGTACTGCCGTTATGCGGAACTGATGCACTGGAAAGTGGAGATTATGAGTGAAAGCCCATCGGATTCCGGAGGATATAAGGAAATAATCGCTCTGATTTCCGGGGAAAAAGTTTATAGCCGTCTTAAATTTGAGTCCGGAACGCATCGTGTGCAGCGCGTGCCCGCTACGGAATCCCAGGGGCGTATTCATACTTCTGCGGCAACGGTCGCGGTCATGCCGGAAGCCGAGGAAGTCGATATTGATATTCGTCCGGAAGATTTGCGTTTCGATGTGTACCGCTCATCCGGTCCGGGAGGACAGAGTGTCAATACTACGGACTCAGCCGTTCGAGTGACGCATATTCCCACAGGGCTTGTGGTAACCTGTCAGGATGAAAAATCGCAACATAAGAATAAGGCAAAGGCTCTGAAGGTTTTGTATTCTCGACTGCTGCAGGCAGAGCAGGAACGTCGGAATTCTGAACAGGCTGATGCCCGACGTTCTATGGTTGGAACTGGAGATCGTTCTGAACGCATTCGCACCTATAATTTCCCTCAGGGGCGTGTGACTGATCATCGTGTGAATTTGACATTGTATTCCCTCAATAGAGTGATGGAGGGAGAAATTCAGGAACTGGTCGATGCCCTGGTCACATTTGCGCAGACTGAGGCCTTGAAGGCACAGGCTGAATAAAAGGCTTGATTTCTGCATACAGAAGCCGGATGCGTTGCCTGACGCATCCGGCTTTTCTGTATGCGCATCACAAGAGGGAGCCTGATTGACCGAGAATTTTTTGTGCCAATGTGTAGCCAAGCTGAGCCGTCAATGCTCCATGAGTTCTGACCATGCTTTCCAAATCCTTTCCTGAAGGCATGGATTGGCAGAAACGCCCCGTCGCTATTGTTTCATGCATCTTACCGTATAATGTCCACGTTGCATCAAGCACCGTATCCCCTCCAGGAATGCCATCAAAACGAAGAATAGAGATGCTTAAGCGGACTGTCGCGTCGCCTCTGGACTGCATAGGCACAGCCATGCCTCCGGATTTGCATAGAGATGCGGACAGCGTATTGCAAAGAATGCGAGTGATGCCGCTTTCCATGCTTTCGCTCCACAGATGATCCGATTCATAAGCTATGGAGCTTTCTGCGCCGCTGCGCATGGCAATGGAACGGGTTTTCAAATAATCAGGGATCATGATAGGTCCCACAGAGACCAGTAATCCTGTTGCCGTTCTGTTTTCCGGTTGAAGCACAGGATCTTCTGTCGGCATCATATAATAGGATGGAATGGAGCTGCGTGTCATGCAGCCTGACATCATGAAAAGAAGAACGGGCAACAGGGCTTTTATAATGAAGCGGATCCGATACGTACGCATGTTATGTCCCTTGCTGTAAAAAGAGTTATTTGCCTCGAATCAGGACTTCTGGACGGGATGTCAGCAATTGCGTTAATTCCCGGATGGCCTCGGCGGTAGCGGTAATTTCCTGGAGAGATGTGTTCAGAGAATACATCATTGGACTGTTCGGATTCATCGATGAGGATACGGAGACCAGAATTTTTTCGATATGCTGTATGGCGTCATACGCAGTTTTGAGAGAATTCTGAAGGTACCTTGAGGTATCTCCGAAATTCTGTTCTGTATTTTTGAAGAACTGTCCGGTAGACGTGGACAGATACCGGACGGAAGCCAGCGTCTTTTGCACTTCTGATGGCAATTTCTGTGATTCCTGTGCGATATGATCCAGACGCTGAATAATGCTGGTCAGATGGGGAACCATTTCGGACTGATTGATAGAGTCGAGGACAGCATTCAATTTCTCGGAAATTTCCAGCATGTTTTTGGCAATGGAGGTCACAGGAATGGAGGAAAGCTTGGTAATAGCCTCATCCAAAATCGAGGCTTTGGTTGGAATGACGGGATATTTTTCATACAGGCGCATTTTCAGAGGAACTTCCGGAGGGGTTTCAGCAAGCTGGAGTTCAATGAGCAGCTGCCCTGTAAGAATGCTTTGTACGCCCAGTTTGCCATAAAGCCCCTTGGCGATTAGCCGTTCCAGGATATTCAGTTCCCTTTCTGGATCGTCCATCATGCTCTGATCGGAGTTGTCCAGATCAATTTCGGCGATAACCGGCATGGTGTATTCCAGATTGTTGAAATCCGGTTTGACCAGAATCTTTTTGACTCGACCTATGGGAACACCTTTCAGGACCACTTGGGATCCGACGGAAAGTCCAGCGATAGAAGAGTCGAAGAGAAAGACAACCTGTAGATTGCTTGCAAAAAGGCGATTGGATCCGAAAAATATGACAGCCGCGATCAAAAGTGTGATGGAGCCCGCGACGAATGCTCCGATAGCGGTCTTATTTGCTGTTTGGGCCATGATGAAAACCTCCCCTCGGAGAAAAATTGCCGCCCCTGCGCAGGAATTGCATGATATCCGGATGCGACGCATCATGAAGCAGATCATGGGGATCGCCGCAGGCAAGCATAGTTCTGGTGTCCGTATCGAGAAAGACGCTGTTGTTGCCGATGGTGAAAATGCTGTCAAGATCATGAGTGACAACGACAACGGTCATCCCCAAATTTTCTTTCAGCTCCAAAATCAGTTCATCAAGACGTGCGGCGCTGAGAGGATCCAGACCTGCGGAGGGTTCATCAAAGAACACGATTTTCGGATCCAGAGCCAGTGCTCTGGCTAAGCCGGCTCGCTTGCGCATGCCACCGCTGATTTCTGAGGGATAATAGTTTTCGAAGCCAGCAAGACCTACCAGAGAAAGCTTGAGGGCTACGATGTCCCGGATTTCATGGGGCGTCAGCTTCGTATAGCGGGTAAGCGGAACGGCAATATTTTCAGCCAGCGTCATGGAACTCCACAGTGCTCCATTCTGAAACAGCAGTCCGACACCTCCGAGAATCTCCTGACGGCGTTCTTCTGTCTGCTGCCAGAAATTTTCTCCACCGTAGAACATGGCTCCTCCAGCCGGTTCAAGCAACCCGACAAGAACACGAAGCAGGGAACTTTTTCCGCATCCGCTGGGACCCATGATGATAAACACATCCTGGCTTTGGATACTGAACGTCAAATTGCCCTGAACAACACGGCTTCCATAGGCAACGGTCAGATTTTCAACATGGATAATGGGATCGTTCATCAGATTTGCAGGATGTTACAGATAACGGTGATGATGGAAGTCGCCAGTACGATGCCGACAATGGAGTAAACTACGGAAGATGTTGTAGCCAAACCGACAGCTTCCGCATTTCTTCCGCACTTCAATCCCTGATAGCATCCGGTCATGGCAATGATAAAGCCGAAAACAGCGCCGTGAAACACGCCAACGCCAAGATTGATAAACATGAATCCCTTTTGCGTAAAGGTCATGTATTCAACAGGATTCAGTCCCAGTACGCCTACGCCTACGAGAAATCCGCCGAGCATGCCGCAGAAATCGGCATAAATGACAAGCAAAGGGGTCATGCAGGTCAGTGCGAGAACCCGGGGAAGAACCAGCGCGTCGGCAGGAGAAATTCCAAGCGTTCTGAGCGCATCAATTTCCTCATTGACTTGCATTGTTCCGATAACAGCCGCATAGGAAGCTCCGGTTCGTCCCGCCACGATGATTCCGGTCATGATCGCACCCATGATGCGCGTCATGCCTATGGCAACCAGACTGGCCGTATAGACCTGAGCACCGAACATCTTGAGCTGAATGACACCGACAAAAGCGAGAATCAGTCCAACCAGAAGACTGATGAGCGATACGATAGGCAGAGACGATGACCCTGCTTCATGCAGGCAGGACCAAATAGATTCCGCCGTGCAGGCAGATCGGCCTGTAATCAGTCGTCTTACGGCCAGCGTGGTTTCTCCAAGAAACTCCAGCGTATTCCTGCTGATTTCAGGAATCCGTAGCACGGCATGACCAAGCCGTTCCAAGATGCGGATTTTGTTTCTGGCGTGTTCAGCATCTTTCCGTGGAGGAACCGCCAATGCCAGACGGAGCAGGCTCCGGACGCCATCGGGAAGATCAGAGTCATCTGCTGAAATCCCGAGGCTGTCGCAAGCACGTATGATTTTCAGGCATATGCTGATCAGAGAAGAATCCCATGCGCTGATGCCGCCGTTTTTCAAAATGACGGCATCAGCTTTTTGCTCCTGCAGACGCACAACAATTCGATCTGCTTCTGGGATTGCCGCAGAGTCAGAGTTTTTTGTACCGTAAATGCTCCAGGATCCGGCAAGCACAATAGTGCAGTGGTTGCCTTCGCGGATTTCTCTGATTGAAGGTGAAACGTTCATTCTTCTTTTTTGCTGACGGAGACTTTTGCCGGTCTCAGCAGGCGGTTTTTGAGTTTGTATCCGGATTGATGCAGTGTGCTGACTAATCCGGCATCCATATCATTTCGTTCTTCATAGGCTACGGCTTCATGAATTTCAGGATCAAAGGCTTCGCCTTCAGAGCCGATCCGTTCAAATCCGTGTGGTTTGAGAGCATCAAGTAGCAGTTTGCGAGTCATTGTAATGCCGGTCAGCATATCCTTGCTTGCCGGACTCTGATCCGCATAGCGGATTGCCAAATCAAGGCTGTCCAGAGAGGGAATCAGATCGGCAAGCACTTTTTCAGCTGCGTATTGCATCCGTTCGTCATAGTCTCTCTGCAGGCGCTTCTTGAAATTGTCCATTTCCGCAAGAGCCCGAAGCCGTATGTCCTCAGCTTCGGCCTTGACATTACATGTCGGGCAGCACAGTTCCCGGCACAGTTCTTCGGGCGATTTATCCGCTTTTTCTGCAGTTTGCGCTTCATTTTCTGTCATTTCATCATTGTTCATCGTCTTGTTTTCATTTTCTGACATGGTATTCATCCTTGAAATTAAACAATATTTATCCGTAGCAGATTACAGAGCGAGATGGCAATCCGTCAAGATGAAAAACCTCCAGGATGTGCGCAGCGGACAAGGTGCCCGTCGAGGTGAGACAGCAGAGGAGGAAGGCGGAGACAATCTGCAGAACTGCGAAAGCATCGATCCCGAAACGGACATCCTGAAGCAAGACGTGATGGAGGTGGAACGGAACCGGGAATGACATGGAGACGCGCGCTTTTTCCCGGAAGACAGGAAAAAGAAGGGTTGGATTGAATCAGACCCAGGGTATATGGGCTGAGGGGCTCTGTAAACAGCGCGGATACAGGAGCCTGTTCCAGCACGTAGCCTGCATACATGACAGCGACGTCATCAGCGATAGATTTCACAATCTGAAGATCATGCGTAATCAGAATAAGGCTCATTTGACGTTCTTTGACGAGATCGCAGAGAAGCTTCAGAATGTGAGCCTGAACAGTCGAGTCAAGAGCTGTCGTTGGCTCATCGGCAAGGATCAGATCTGGACGGCAGGCCAGTGCCGCGGCAATCATGACTCGCTGAAGCATGCCTCCGGAGAATCTGTGCGGATAGTCGGACAGGCGTTTTTCCGGAGCAGGAATCCCCGTTTCTCGCAAAAGTCTGATGGCTTCTGCACGGCCTGTTTGAGAGGGAAGAAGCCCGTGAGCGGTCAAAGCTTCGACAGTTTGCTCTTCAATGGTCAGGACAGGATTCAGAGCCGTCATCGGCTCTTGAAAAATCATACCGATTTTCCGCCCTCGAAGATGTCGCATTTCCTGATCAGAGAGATCGGGGAGATTGATGCCATCAAAGCGTATGCTGCCAGAGGTCATGGTGAGGGATTGCGGAAGAAGACGCAAAATGGAAAGAGCGGTTAAGCTTTTGCCGCATCCGGATTCGCCAACGATACAGAGGACCTTGCCTTTTTTGACAGACAGCGAAACATCATGGATCAGGGGAATTGTACGAAAATCCTGTTGCAGAGATACCGTCAGGTGCTCTACGGACAGCAGCGTGTCGTCCTGCATAGGCGTTTTCCTAAGAAAAAGGGCGTTCCGTATGATGGGGAACGCCCTTAAGTTTTTATAACGGAAGCTAATCTTAATCGCTGCAGGGACGAATCGTCAGCACAGGGCACGAAGCGTTTTTGACAACCTTTTCTGCTACGGATCCGAAAAGAATTCGATCGAGCCCCTTGCGGCCGCGCGTTCCCATGATAATCATATCAGCTTCTTCCTCTTCAGCCATGTTCAGGATCTCTTCTGCGGCATATCCCACTACGACCTTGCCGGTGGCCTTGATTTCGTTGAAATTTTCAGCCACGAAATCCTGCATTGAGCGTTCTGCTCCGGAAACGATTTCTCCGACGAAGTTGTCAATCGTATTCGGCGGAACATGGAATCCGGTATACTGGGTAAGAGTCGGAGCCGCATAGACTACAAGCAGGTCAGCTCCAGTCAGCTTCGCCATCATGTTGGCGTATTCAGCAACCTTTCGGCTTTGATCAGAAAGATCAACGGCACAGATAATCTTCTTCACAGAACGCATGATAATCTCCTCCGAAAGAGTTCATAAGTTGTTGCATTATTAAGCATAATGCTTTTCGGAAAATCTGGCAATAAACATACGGTTCTTTTTATAAAATCCGCTGCTTATGCCATCCGCGCAAATCGGCTTCCCGTTCAGTTTCACTGCCGCCCAGCACGCAGATCGTACCCCTGGCAGCAAATTCTTCCATCACGCCTTTGAAATCTTCGAAGTGCTTTGCCGTGGTACCGAGAAGTTCTTCCCGAAGCGTCTGACGGCGTTCGGCAGTATTGCCTGTCAGATGGCGGATCAAGGCTCGGAATCCTCGAGCATCGGGAAGCAGATAGGCGTCAATATCTCCAACAGCTCCAATAATAGCCAGTTCAAGATCATGTCGGCTCAGCTTCATGGTTTGCAGATGGATGGCGGTCGCATCGTAAACATTGAGCGTTCTTCGTACATTTGGATCCCGATATGAGGCAAAGGCCATGGCACCGGTTGCACCGTCGATAGAACAGAGCGCGCCATAAGCTCCGCCGACGACTCGAACCTGATCCCACAGCCAGCTTGTGCGGAGATAATGGGCAATAACTGGAGCCGAACCGTGCCAGCTGTATCCGAGGGTAAAGAGATTAGCTCCTTTGCCGACATAATTGATTTGCGCCGGAGTAATGAATGCTTCGTCAATAATAGCTGAAGGCATAATGCGCTGCACCATACCGTGATCTCTTCCCCGAGGCAGATTGCTGCGCAGTGCCAGAGCTTCTCTGACAGCTCGGGATGTCAAATCCGGAGTGCCGGTAAGGTTTACCGTGATATTGTCAGCTTTCAGAAGAATATCTTTCAGTATCAGCAGATCCTGCAGAATGCTTTCCCATTTGGTTTCGATACGGCTGCAGAGCTCTCGAAGACTGGAGAGATAGCTGATACCATCGGTCAGCTCTTCAATATGCCCTGTCAGGCAGGCCGAAGCCCGGAGACGGGACAGTACGATGCGGTGTCCATTAGGAATTACAGACTGCTCCATGCGGGCACGTTCTTCAGTCAGCATCTGCGTGAAGCGTTCTCGATTGTCAAAATCTGTTTCCAGAATAATTTCACGTTCGATACGGAACAGATCTTCAATATGATCTGCCGTGGCCTTGCCGGAAATGCAGAGTTTTAGTACCGGTTCGCGGGTAGCAATGACAGTATTACGCAATATGTCTGCGGCAATGCCCCCTGTTTTGGAAGCAATATCGGCACCAAGATCCACATAATTTTGGCGAGTTGTGCCGATTTCTGTCAGACAGCGGCAGAAAAGCGGCACAAGCGGCATCAACCTGTCCGGAACCTGTTCCATGGGGAAAAGCAGCTCGGAATACAGAATGCCCGACGTTTCCAAATCATGGATAAGAATTTCCGTATCTTCGTCATGACCGATTTCTGAAGGAATTTCCGAAGCCCTTTGGGGCAGATCCGATACATGGAGAGAAGGGATTTTTGCCAGATTTTCAGGATCGTCCGGGGCTTTCTGCGCCGCTATCAGCTCCGCAGTATGCCGTGCAAGTTCCTCTCGGTCTTCTTTGGTCAGCGCTGAGGCGATGCGTTCAAGCTTTGCCTGCTCTTCCTGTTCTCTTCGTTCGGCAAGACCGGAATCAGGCTTTAGCATCACGACGGTACGGTGTCTGTTGTCAATGAAGAATCTGCGGATGGCATCTTTAAAAACAGGTTCTCCGGATTGAATGCGCTGTTTGAGTTCGGCAAGCGGCTTCTCCCAGGCCAGCGGGGCAAAGGGATCGCCGTCATACAGCCATGAAGTCAGACTGCGCAGCATAGCATCAAGACCTCGGGGAAAACGGCCGGAATTGTTTTCACGCAGAGAAAATTCCAAGCTGTTTACAGCCGCTTCGACAGCTTTTTGCGGAATGCCTTTTTCTGCAAGGTCCGCCAGCGTCTCAAAAATAAGCTGTTCCACCTCCGAGCAGGATCCGGGAGTTACGGAACGCATTCCGACGGAAAAATAGGTTTGGCGCAGATCGGTTTCCGGGCCGGAACCGGAAATGTCTTCTCCCAGGCCGGATTCGATGAGAGCCTTGCGCAGAGGAGAGCCAGGCATTCCAAGCAGAATATGCGACAGTGCCTCAAGAGTCATGACTGTGCGGATATCCGATGTTTCGCAGATGAGCCAGTTGACCGTGATATGTTCCTTGTCTCCTTCTTCATCTCCGGATGCGTAGGGATATTCCAGTTGCCGTGGCAGATCCGGACAGGGCTGAAGCGGTATTCTGCTGGTTGCGGCAGAACGGGCGGTAAAACGACTGATGTACGGATCCAGCATGGCAAAGCGCTCTTCTTCTGGATCGTCACCCCAGAAAAAGAAGCGGGCATTGGATGGATGATAGTAGCGTTCGTGGAATTCCCTGAAAGCTTTGTACGTTAAAAAGGGAATTTCGGCCGGATCTCCGCCCGAATCCAGACCGTAAGTCATATCCGGAAAGAGGGATTGCTGGGATTTTTCCGCAAGAAGCGCATCTGCAGACGAATAGACACCTTTCATTTCATTAAAGACTACGCCTTTATAGCGTAGCGGAGACTGTGCATCTTCCGTTTCAATATGCCAGCCTTCCTGCTCAAAGGTGCTCTGTGTGATTTTGGGAAAGAACACAGCGTCAAGATAAACATCAACCAGATTGCGGAAATCCTGAAGATTGGTACTGGCGACGGGATAACAGGTTTTATCCGGGAAGGTGAAGGCATTCAGAAACGTATTGAGAGATCCCTTCAGCAGAACGACGAACGGTTCCTTGACGGGATATTTTTCAGAACCGCAGAGTACGGAATGCTCCATGATATGCGCAACGCCTGTTGAGTTTTCGGGAGGCGTGCGGAAGGTTACGCCGAAGCATTTGTTTTCATCGTGATTGACGATGGAAAGAAGTTCAGCTCCTGACGCCGGATGACGCCAGAGTCGTGCCGTACCGGAAATTTCGGGAAGATGTTCTTCCCTGATGAGTTCAAAGCCGTGAGTATTCAACGTGGCTCCTTCAGGAATCAATATGAATCCCTAATTGTACTGAAAAAAAGATAATCCGCTTTCGCATAAAGAAAAGACTGCGGCAGCATGTTTTCTGAGTTTTTTACGTTCTTATGTCATTTTTCAGAAGGATGTTTTTCTTTTCTTCCACAGATCTGCATGTCGGATAAGCGCTTCAGGTGAAGCAAGCAGGATGAGCGTATCGCCTCCGAACATGCGCATGTCGGCAGCAGGCGATGAAAAAGTTTCGCCTTCGCGTCGCAGAGCAATCAGAGTAATGCCATAGTTTTTACGCAATTCTGATTCGGCCAGACTCATGCCGCACAGGGGTGCGCCGTCCTCCAGCATATAGGAAGCCAGTTTGACGTTCGGCAGCGAGTCCTGAAGGCTTGGAATGGGGCTTTTGTGAAAAAAGCGCGTCTGCGTCGATTCCATTTCCGTTTCATGTCTGACGGTAGCGATGAATGTGTCGATTTTCTGTCGGGGAATGAGATAGTAGTCCAGAACTCTGGTAAAAATTTCGACAGAGGTTTCAAATTCTTCGGAAATAACGTCGTCAGCTCCCAGTTCCTTCAAAGATTCCACTTCTCCGAAAAATCTGGTTCGGGCTATGATATGGAGATTGGGATTGATCTGTTTGGCATTTTTGACTGTTTCCCGAACGGCTGCCGGATCGGAAATCACAATGGCCATCGCCCGCGCTTCCTGAACGCCGAAATGCTCCAGGACAAGAGTTCGCGAAGCATCTCCGTAAAAGATAGGTTCCTTTTCTTTAAAACGGGCAACGGTATCCGGATTCATTTCCAGAATGACATAGGGAATACCGGATTTCCTTGCCGTTCTGGCTAATTGCTTTCCGCCGATGCCAAATCCGATGATCAGGAGATGATCAGTCAGTTTCGATGCTTCAGGAAGATTGTCTTTTTCTCCTGTATTGATTCGGAACAGCTTCCATAACAGTTTAGTAAAGCATTTCGTGATGGGCTGAACGGAACCGATAACGGCAGGCGTTATAATCATCGTAAAAATGCTGCTGGCCAGGAAAATCTGATAGCTTTTGAAATTCATCAGGCCGTTATCCATACCGACTTTTGCCAGAACAAAAGAGAATTCTCCAATTTGCGCAAGACACATGGCCGCACCAAGGCAGACTCGGACAGGATATCCGGAAAGCAGCATAGCGGGAAATGCGGCAAGAATTTTGAGAACGATCAAAAGAATCATGACATTGAAAATCATCAGCCAGTTTTCCAGTACAAAGCTGATATCCAGAAGCATGCCAATCGAGATAAAGAATATGCTGGAAAAAACTGTTTTGAAGGGCAGAATGCCTTCGATGGCATTCAGGCTGTATTCAGATCCGGAAAGGAGAAGCCCGGCCAGAAAAGCACCGAGAGATAGAGAGAGACCAAGCTTTTCTGTACAAAGCGCAACGACCATACAGAGTACCAGCGTCGTCATTAAAACGATGTCTCTGTTGCGGGTGTGCAGTGCAGTATGCATGATCCTCGGGACTGCGGATTTTGCCAAGAAAACGCCGCCTCCGAGAATCAGTGCGGTGATAACGGCCGATTGGGTCAGACTGATCAAGTCCGCTTCAAGTCTGCCTGCAAGAAGCGGAATAAGGAGCATCATGGGAACAATGGCCAAATCCTGAAAAATAAGCGAACCGAGAGTCAGCCGTCCTGTAGGAGAGTCGCTTTGTCCTTTTTGCTGGAGCAGGCTGAGAACGATAGCCGTTGAGGACAGCGAAGCAAGGAAGCCCCAGAGTACGCCCTGACCGAAGCCAATTCCCGTTCCAAACATGGCTACGGCGGTGAAAAGACCGGTCGTCATGAGCACCTGAGCCGTTCCACCGACGAAAACTGGCCTGAGAAGCCGTAGCATTTCTTCGCCGGATAATTCAAGACCGATGGTGAACATCAGAAAAACAATGCCGATTTCAGAAAGAATATTGACCGCTTCAGTCTGTTCAATCAGGCCGAAGGCTGATGGACCGCAGAGAACGCCTGTGATCAGAAGTCCGACGATGGATGGTATGCGGATCTTATGGCAGACAATCATGACAACTACAGACAATGCAAAAGTCAGCGAAATATCATTGACAAGAGAGAGATCCATATACGATCCTTAAGCTTGGGTAAAAAGGAAAAGGAGAAGCATCGCTTCTCCTTATTCCAAAATGAAAAATAAATATCAGGATAAAATCCGGCGATTCAGACAAGGCTAGCTGTCAGCATGCCCGCGTCCTCTGCGAGGACGGCGATCCTCCCGATCGCTGCGTTCTCTGCGTTCCCGAGGAGGACGAGCCGGACGGGCCGTATCTTCAGGATTCCATTCGATTCCCTGTTCTTCAAGAAGAACAGCTTTGCGGCTGGCGCGGATGCGATCCCCGTTGATTTCAATGACCTTGACCTTTATTGTATCGCCGGGATTTGCCACGTCGGTAACCTGAGCAACACGGCCTGTATCGAGCTGCGAAATATGCACCAGAGCTTCAACATTGGGCATCAGCTCAACGATAGCACCGATTTCCAGCACTTTTTTGACCACAGCGTCATAATTTTTGCCCAATTCAGCATGCTGATCATAATACAGCACCATATCTCTGGCCTGAATCAGCGCTTCCTGATTTGGAGCAAAAATGCAAACACGTCCGCTGTCTTCAATATCGACCGTAGCACCGGTGGTCGCGGTAATGTTTTTGATATTTTTCCCGCCAGGGCCGATAATCATACGAATCACATCAGGATTGACGCACAGCTCTTCATGCTGTGGAGCATAAGGAGACAGTTCGGGACGGGGGCCGTCAATGGCTTCTTTCATCAAGCCGAGGATGTGCAGACGGGCTTCCTTGGCCTGCTGCATGGCGCGGCTCATGATTTCAGTTGTCAAACCGGTAATTTTGATGTCCATCTGCACGGCTGTTACGCCATCCGCTGTGCCGGCAATCTTGAAATCCATATCGCCAAGGGCGTCTTCATCGCCGAGAATATCGGTCAAAACGATGAAATTTTCTCCTTCCTTAATCAGTCCCATAGCGACCCCGGCAACTGGAGCGGAAATCGGTACTCCGGCGTCCATCAGCGAAAGGCATCCGCCGCAGACGGCCGCCATCGAAGAAGAACCGTTTGACTCCAGCGTCTCAGAAACGACGCGGATGGTAAAGGGAAAGCGATCTGCAGAAGGCAGAATGGGTCTCAGGGCTTTTTCCGCCAGAGCTCCATGGCCGATTTCACGCCGTGAAATGCGCACGGGCTTCACTTCTCCAACGCAGAATGGAGGGAAGTTGTAATGCAGCATAAAGCTTTTGGTAACATCGCCGGTGAGAGAATCCAGCATCTGGTTATCGGAAGTGCTGCCGAGCGTCGTGACGGCCAAAGCCTGTGTTTCGCCTCGTGTAAAGAGCGCAGATCCGTGTGTACGAGGCAGAAATCCGGGTTCGATAGCAATGGGGCGCACAGTACGCACATCGCGGCCATCGATGCGGATGCCCTCTTCAATGATGCGACGGCGTACAACCTTCTTTTCAAGATGTCCGATAATTTCTCCGACAGAGGCCAGTGCTTTGGCGTTTTCTGCGTATTCGGGATCTTCTGCCAGTGCCGTCAGAATTTTTTCCTTAACGGCCTTGCGGGCTTCCTTGCGATCCATTTTCGCCGGAACGCGCATGGATTCGGCCAGGCCGGCTGCTTCAGCCAGCTTTTCCACTTTTGCGAGCAGAGCCGGATCATCTTCGGGTGCTGTGTATTCCATCTTCGGCTTGCCAGCCAGTTCACGCAGCCTGATCTGCGCTTCGATCAGCGGCTGAATTTCCTGTCGTCCCCATTCGAGAGCGGCGATAATGTCGGATTCCGGTACGAATCTGGCTTCACCTTCAACCATCACCAGGGCATCTGCGGACGCGGCGAAAACAAGGTTCAAATCGCTTTCCGCCATTTCCCTGACCGTGGGATTCAAAACAAGCTGTCCTCCGATGCGGCCGATTCTGCCGCCGGCGACAGGACCGGCAAATGGAAGAGAAGAAAGCATGACCGCTGCTGAGGCCGCAGTGATGGAAAGTACATCAGATTCATTTTCACGATCTGAAGACAGTACATTGGCAAGCACCTGCACATCTTCAGGAAGTCCCTTGGGAAAAAGAGGACGGATTGGCCGGTCAATCAGACGGGAAACCAGTGTCTCATGATCGGAAGGACGGCCGATTTCCCGGCGGAAGAAGTTTCCGGGGATTCGACCGGCGGCATACATGCGTTCGGCATAGTCAACAGTCAGGGGGAAGAAGTCTCTTTCAGCTTCAAGGTGCTGGGAGCAGACGGTTACCAGCACTAGCGTTCCGCCAAGCTGAATCGTGACGGATCCTCCGGCCTGCGTAGCGATACGGCCTGTTTCGAGGATATATTCCTTACCGCCGACAGTCGCACTGACGCGAACGGGATCTTTTCTGAAACTCATGAATGATTTCCTAACGATAAATAATAAAATAATAAGGCAGGTTCCCGCTGCTTCGGAGACTCCGCGGAATGCGCCGCGTTGCGGTGCTATTCGCGGAAACTCCTGAGGCAGACGGATTTTCCGAAAAATGGAACGGGGAAAGCCTGAGCTCTCCCCGTATGAGAAGCATTGTTACTTGCGCAGTCCGAGCTTTTCAATCAGAGCGCGGTAACGCTGAATATCCTTCTGCTTCAGGTAGTTGAGCAGGTTGCGGCGGCGGCCGACGATTTTCAGCAGGCCGCGGCGGGAATGAAAGTCCTTCTTATGCGTTTGAAAATGCTGCGTCAAATCCTCAATACGCGCAGTAAGAAGAGCGATCTGGACTTCAGGAGAACCGGTATCTCCTTCATGTTTTGCATGTGCTTCGATAACAGCCTGCTTCTGAGCGGAATCCATAGCCACAGCGGTAACCTCCGTAGGGTTTTCAGGGTGTTGTCCAAAGTCCCCGGAGAACATGCGGAATTCCGTATTCATTGCGCTCCATCAGCGCGATGGGAGTTCCTTCCGAATCAACTGCCACTGCATGCCGTTCCGTTTCATTCGCATTTTGATGACGGATAAGCGGACGGCCGTTGCGGATATCCTGCGCTTCTTCTGCTGTGACAGTGATAAGCGGCCAGTTCAGAGCCTCCGTAACGGGAATGACGATCTGAGGAAGCATTTCCGGACATTCCAGAATTTTTTCCAGAGGCACAGCCCGATCGAGGCCAAACGGGTGACTGTATTCCCGGGTTAGCGATGTCAGGACGGCTCCGCATCCAAAACAGATCCCCAAGCTGTGGGCCAGGGAACGTATGTAGGTGCCGGAACCGCAGGTAATCCGGAAAGTGACGCAGGGAAAATCGACCCTGACGATTTCTGCGTCGTAAACGGTGATGCGTTTTGTCTTGAGCGGCACTTCAAGACCTGCTCTTGACAGCTGATACAGCGTTTTGCCGTGATGCTTTGCAGCGGAATAGGGCGGGACAATCTGTTCTGTTTCGCCAATCCAGGAGGCGATTGCCCTTTTCAGATCTTCTTCAGACATTCTGGGCGGAATGCTTTCCCGCACGGGAACGCCTTCTGCATCCCATGTATCTGTTTCCATGCCGAAACGTACTGTGCCGAGATAGGTCTTTCTTCCTTCTTCAAGAAGAAATCCGGAAATTTTCGTAGCATGCCCCAAAAGAAGAGGGAGCACGCCTGTTGCCATCGGATCAAGCGTCCCCGCGTGTCCGATTTTTTTTTGTCCCAGACGTTTCAGGCGGCTTCCGCATTGTGCGGAAGAAAGCCCCTTCGGCTTATTCAGAATCACAAGACCGTTAAGCTGTTCCATACGCGCTGTTTTTGTACCTGAAAAAGAAACTTCCGTCCAGAACAAAGATTTACACGACTTGCCTTGCTTTCCGCAGGGCGGTATGTTAGCCGAAATGCGTGAGGATGGAGGTTGGGCGTGGATAGTGAAGTCCGGCGTTATTTTGCGCCAAATGAAGAAGGCACTGAAGCCCTGGGGGAAGCCCTGGGGCGGAAACTGGCTGACGCGGAAAATCGTCCGGGCATGATGCTCCTGCATGGAGAGCTTGGAGCAGGCAAAACATGCTTTGTCAGAGGTCTGGTTCGTGCTCTTCCCGGAGGAAGTGAAGCGGAGGTGTCTTCGCCCAGTTTTACTGTATGCAACAGCTATCCAACGCGTCCTGAAATTCTTCACTGCGATTTGTATCGAACTTCCGGCGATCTTCCGGAAGAGGCTGAAGAAGCTTTGGATCGAGGTGCCTGCGTCCTCATTGAATGGCCTGAAAGGCTCGCAGAGGCGGCTCTGTGTAGGGAAAGGCTGGACATTCATATAAGATCGTGGCATAAGGGACGCATAATCATAATGACGTCTCGCGGAATTCCGTCTTCATTTTTACCGGATCCCGAGGAGCCGAGCCGTCGTTTTTTTAACGCTGATGCGTCGTTCGCATAACGGAAGATTGCGCCGACGTCTTTACTTTCTTAAGGAAACAGCAATGCGAATTCTAGTGCAGAAATTTGGCGGCACATCCGTTTCCGATATCGATCGCCTGAAGATGGTTCGCGGTAAGGTTTGCGCTGAATTGGATAAGGGCTATAAGGTTCTTGTCGTTCTGTCCGCCCGATCCGGAAAAACCAATAAGCTGATTGAACTGGCTGGGCGTTGGGCTAAAAAACCCGATCCTGCTGAACTTGACAGCCTTCTGTCGACTGGAGAACAGGCTTCGATCGTCCTTTTCAGCATGATGTTGAAAGACAGCGGTATTCGTGCGAAATCTCTTCTCGGCTGGCAGATTCCCATCCTGACTGATGATTCTTTCGGAATGGCGCGCATTTTGTCCATTTCCAAGGAATACATTCTGAAAGCGTTTGAAGATAATGACGTCCTGGTCGTCGCAGGATTTCAGGGCGTGACGAAAGACGGACGGATCACCACTCTTGGGCGTGGCGGATCCGATACGTCTGCCGTGGCGTTGGCTGCGGCACTTGATTCATGCCCCTGTGACATTTATACGGATGTCGATGGGGTCTATACGACAGATCCTAATCTCTGTTCTTCTGCGCGCAAACTGGATCGCGTTTCGTACGATGAAATGCTGGAGATGGCATCCATGGGTGCAAAGGTCTTGCAAATCCGTTCTGTGGAGTTCTCAAAAAAGTACAACGTTCCCGTGCAGGTTCGCTCCACATTCAATGATCATCCGGGAACGCTCGTCACTCAGGAGGACGCCATGATGGAGTCAGTGCTTGTTTCCGGAATTGCTTATGATCGCGATCAGGCCCGCATCACGCTCTGCGATCTGCCGGATCGCCCCGGCGTATCCGCTTCAGTATTTTCTGCGCTTGCGGAAAACGGCATCGTCGTCGATATGATTGTGCAGACAGCCAGCAGAAATGGCGTGACTGATATGTCCTTTACAGTGCCGAAAAAGTCTATGGAGGATGCCACTGCCATTGTGAAGCCTCTGGTGGACAGTTTCGGAGTTGGCATTGATACGGCGACCAATGTAGCGAAAGTTTCGGTAATAGGCGTCGGTATGCGCAATCATTCCGGTGTCGCTTCCAGAACATTTGATGCGCTTTTCCGGGAAAATATCAATATTCTGATGATCAGTACCTCAGAAATCAAAATTTCCTGTCTCATTGAGGAAAAGTACGTGGAGCTTGCCGTGAGAACGCTTCATGATACGTTCGAGCTTGATAAAACAGCTGAATAGTCTGTTCAGCTAAAAAAAAGGGCATCGGAAGATGCCCTTTTTTTAGGGCGTGTCTGCAAACCCTACTCTGCCCAAAAACGAAGCCCCGACTGAGAAATCAGGCGGGGCTTTTGAGTTAAACTATGTCGGCAAGCAGCCTTCCTTGACCAAGTGGGATTCAACAAAAAGAAAGCCCTTGCGAGAGAAAGTTTCCAGCAGTGGCTAAACACTCTGATTGACAGCCAACAATATTAACACTATTTAAAAAGGGGAAGGAGTGTTGGTAGCACTTCCTGCCACGTTATCCTTGGTTAGAGGAGATGCTACCCAAAATATTGTTATGGCTGGATCATAATCTGTTTTGCTTATCATCGACTAGAGTAGTCTTGACATTCTGAAGATTAGCGTATATTTAAATTTTATCTGAAGATTTTTTGAAAATTTCAGATTTATTGATGTTACCTCGGTGTCCCAAAGACACTTTTAATTAGAAGAAGCCTCTCTTTTGGGAGGCTTCTTCCCTTATGGAGTGATTGAAATGGAGCGCGTTGCTGTATTCGTAGATGCAGGATATTTTTGGATTCAAGTATCTCATATATTATTTAGTGAGAGAAAAAAGCGTGAAGATATTATTCTAAATGCAGAACTTATGCGTGAATCTCTACTTAGAGAGGTTGAAAAACAATTTCCTACTTGTTCTATGTTGCGTATATACTGGTATGATGGGGTTGGAGCTAATGGAGTTCCGAGTGAACAACATCGTGCCATTTGTAAACTTGATGATATCAAAATGCGTTATGGAAGTATAAACAAAGAAGGCCAACAGAAAGGTGTTGATGGCCTTTTGATGTCTGATCTTATTTCTCTTGCACAAAATAAAGCCATAACGCACGCCCTTATTTTGTCAGGTGATGCAGACTTGGTACCTGGAATTTCAGCAGCTCAGGCATTAGGTGTAAGAATACATAGACTCGAAATGTACAGCTCGAAAGCTTCCTCTCCTGTTTTATGCGAAGAAGTTGACCAGAATAGGGAATGGAGCAGAAACGAAATTGAAAGTTTTGCTCATGGAGTAGATGCAAAAGAGACTATCGTTGTTAATAATAATACACCAGAAGAGCCTCCGTCGATAGACAGACTTGTAGATAATATACTTGAAAAACTTGACGAGTCCAAAAAGGTAATAATTTCAACAAGCAAAATGTATATACCTCAAGATATAGATAAAGAAATACTATATATTGCAAAAAGTACAATGAAAAGAATGCTTGGCAATGAAGAAAAAAAGAGACTTCGTAATAAAATAAGAGAAAAAATATCAAACGAAGTAGCAACTACTAATGTAGCCAAATAAACACCGCCGCCAGCGTCACAAACCCACCGAACACTTTCGAAAGCTTATCGTACCGAGTACCCACCCGGCGATAAGCTTTCACTTTTTGGAAGAAGTTTTCGATGAGGTGTCGTCCACGATAGGCGTATTTATCGAATGGTCGAGGTTGTAGTCGCATCGACCGCGAAGGAATGACAACTGTACAGCCTTGTTCCTCAAGCTGCTCCACCAGTGGAGCATTGTCATATCCCTTGTCTGCCAACACTTCGCAGTCATGGAACTCTTCCAACAAACCGTTTGCCTCCCGATAGTCTGACACGTTGCCAGCGGTAATCACGAATTTCAGCAGATTACCCAGCGCATCTACTACTGCATGGATTTTGGTAGTTTTGCCTCCGCGACTCACGCCGATCGCTTGTCCTGCGCTACCGCCTCTTGCTCCTGATGCGTGCTGGTGTACATGGACATAGCTACCATCAATCATCACTGTTTCGAGGTCTGATTCTGTAGCTGTAAAGAAGCTAAACATGGCATCGAAATAGCCTCTGGCAAGCCATCGACGGAAGCGAGAATAGACTGTTTTCCAGGAACCGAAACGCTCAGGAAGAGCTCGCCAAGGCGCGCCAGTCTTGAGTATCCAGAGCAAGGCGGTAATGAACGTCAGCAGCTCCCCACAAGGGCGTCCACCCTTTGGGGAACCTTCAGTCGGCAGGATTTCCTTGATTCGCTGCTATAGAGAAAGTGGTATACTGCAGTAGTCCATACTTCAGTATACCACTTTTTGAATCTTAAAGGGAAGCCAGGGCCGTTTCCGGCGTTTTCGCCTACGAATCAGGCGGAATCACCAATTTCGGGCTTTGGAGGTTCAGAAAATTTTTGGGCTGTTGGAAACTTTTTCAGGTTTGCAGACACGCCCTAGAAATATAAAATAAACAGGGAACACGTATCTCTTTGTCAGCTAATGGGGTTCTTATTTATTTGATAATACCTTCCCTTATAAGAACAGAAGACCTCTTTTTCGTCGTCTGTCAGGCCACAGCCATCAAGTCCTAGCTCCATGCCTAACGAATTAAGACAGCATCCATCAGCGGTATAGCCTTTTTTAGATAGGTCATCATCATAGTCGTCAAACTCTGCTGTCTCGCCACAGTCATCATCAAGCTCGAGCTCTTTTGCAAAATCATCCATAAGTAAAATTCCTTAGTTTCTAAATTTAATATAGTAAATGTATATCATGTTTATGCTGGACATAGCATAATCAACGTGCAATCATGGCACTCTGTCGGCTTAATATGGAGGAAAAAGTCGGTTCTGCTCCGTCTGCGCGGCAGTAAAGTTCGCTTCCTCTGATAAAAATGGGAAAGCCGTTGATATTTTCAGTAAACAGCAGGCCGGTTCCCAGTCCCTGTGGCATGCTGCTGCCAAAGGCCGCTGTCCATTGAGCAATGGCATTCAGCCCAACATT
Organism: Desulfovibrionaceae bacterium; assembly: GCA_029011315.1. GTDB lineage: Bacteria > Desulfobacterota > Desulfovibrionia > Desulfovibrionales > Desulfovibrionaceae > Bilophila. Next base: position 83,718 of record JAQXLA010000017.1, on the reverse strand, counting down.
GGTTTCGAGTGCGCTGGTAATCCAGTATCCTGCGCCTGACGACTGCGCTTCCCTGATCCAGGCTGCGGATCCGCTCATGCCTCCGTGCAAAGAAGGTTTCAGCACCAGATAGTCTGGTTTGATGGAACTGATCAGCGCATGCCGTTCTTCCGGCGTATTGATGCCGATCAATTCTTCGTCGAGCGCTATGGGAATGGGAGATTCCCGGCAGATTTTCTCCATGATTTTCCATTGTCCCTGCCGGACAGGCTGTTCCAGGGAATGCGGCCTGTATGTGGCGAGACGTTCCAGACGATGCAGTGCGTTTTCCGGAGAAAATGATCCGTTGGCGTCAAGACGCAGTTCGAGAGTTTCCGGATCGGGGTAGCGTTCTCTGATCCGGCGCAGCAGTTCGCATTCCTGATCAAAGTCAATACCGCCTATTTTGATCTTGATACACCTGAAGCCTTCGGCGAGCTTGTTCTCCAAACGGCGGAGCATTTCATCAAAACTGCCCATCCAGATCAATCCGTTAATGGGAATGCCCTGCTCTCCGCGTGAAAACGGCGTGTCAAAAAAACGCACCGTTCCGGCTTTTGCGTGAGCCATGGCCGTTTCCAGACCGAATAGAACAGAAGGCAGTGAAGCAGGTACGGCATCATCGATGCTTCCGGATTCTGAAAAAGCGCGGCAGGCTGCGATAAGACGCTGATCATATTCCGGTCCTGCATCGCAGCTCAGATCTTCCAGCGGCGCACATTCTCCAATGCCGAACGCTCCGGCATCGTTTTGAATCAGAATATAACGAACCCTGCGTTTATGATAAACGCCTCTGGAAGTTCTGGCAGGTTCCTTAAAGGGAACGGAAAAAGGAATAATGGCAGTTTTCCAAAGCATGATTTTATTCAGCCCCTGATGCAGTCATTCCCGCAAGAGCGGCCAAACGGACTGCTTTTTTTGCGGCTTCGGCTGAAGCCGTAATATCTGTTGTCGTTTCCAGCAGCATAGGTTCATCTTTTTCACTGCAAAAATGCGCCAAAGCCTGTTCCAGAGCGTCATAGTTTTCCGCATGGAGGTAGGTCATATGGGCTTCCTCAGCTGTTTTTTCAGCCTTCATGGTATTGGATCCGGCAATGAATCGGTTGCGGTGTTCGGAATTCAGACCGGGAAGCATGTGGAAGATGCCGCCTCCTCCATTGTTGAAGAGAAGAATCCTGAGGTTATTGGGAACGGTTTCCCGCCACAGCGCATTGCGATCGTAGAAGAAGCTCAGATCCCCTATGAGCGAGAACACCGTACGGTTTGAAACAGTCGCATAGCCTGCGGCTGCGGAGAGAGAGCCGTCGATGCCGTTGATGCCGCGGTTGCATGACACGTGCGTATCCTGCGGCAGCGTGAAAAACTGCGCATTGCGGACGGGAGAACTGTTTGCCAGATGCAGCATGCATCCCTCAGGCAAATGACGGATGAAGCGACGCATGATGCCGATATCGGAGAATACGCTGTCATCTTCTCTGTCAAGATGATGCTGGGCAGCATCGTTGCGGCAGCTCCAGCCTCGCGCAAAGGTTTCATCCGTATGCGTTCGCCGCGTCTGTAACAGATCTTCCAGAATATCCCGGGGATTGCCTCGTACAGCCCTGGTAAGCGAACGAAAAAGATCCGGAGCATTGCCGCCATCCATATCGATGTGCCAATGCGTAAATGGTGTCTGTCCGCGAAGAAACAGCTTCAGGCGTTTGCTGACGATATGACCTCCGAACGTCAGAACAAAATCTGGAGCCTGAAGCCCTCTGACGCTGAAAGGATCGCAGTCTGGTGCCGCCAAAATGGTTTCCGTCAGTCCGATTACGTTCTGATGTCTTCGAATTTCACAGGTATTGGACAGATGCTCGGCTGCGATAACGCATCCTGATTCGGCGAGTCTTGCCAGAATTTCAGTCATGCCGTGATTGGGCTGAAGCTGTCCGGGAATGATAAGGGGGCGTTCTGAGTTTTGCCATTCATGCAGCATGGCTTCTGTGCAGAAAGTTCGGGAAACATCATCCCTCCGTATAGTCCGTACAGAGGGAAGCTGCGCAAGGCTCATGTCAAAAAGCGGTTCGGATAAAGGGATATTGATATGAACCGGGCCGCCTTCTCCCTCACGGGAGCAGAGCAATGCTTCATTAATCAGTCGATTGCAGAACCAGGAGCTTTCCATGTCATGAGGTTCCGGCAAAAAGACCTCGCGGCGTACCACATGATGCAGGGCTCCAGGCTGAATCATCGTCTGTCCATCCATTTGGCCGATCCAGGCTGCGGGACGGTCAGCAGAGATAATGATGAGCGGAATATGCCGGTAAAATGCTTCCGCTGCGGCGGGAGCGATATCGAGAAGAGCGGATCCGGATGTGCAGCAGATCGCTGTCGGTTTGCCCAAAGCTTCGCTGATGCCGAGAGCTGTAAAGGCTGCGCTTCGTTCATCAGTCATGGGCAGGCAATGCAAATCCGGACAGTTTGCGAAACTGTGCGCCAGAGGCGCACTCCGGGAGCCCGCACAAATAACGGCGTGGGTGACACCGTGGGCTTTTAACAGAGCAATCAGTTCGGCAACGGCAGGTTTTACGGAATACATCAGCACGCTCCAGGTTTGAGAAGACGAAGCATGGTTTTCATCTTGTGACAGGTTTCATCCCATTCGGATCGCAGTTCTGAAGCCGGAAGAATGCCGCCTCCGGCATGCAGAATAACGCCTTCGGGAGTAAATTCCATGCAGCGCAGGTTGACGTACAGATTGGTGCGGCCTGTTTCATCGAATGGGCCGAGAAAACCGGAATAGTATCGCCGGGAAGAACCCTCCTGCTGCAGAATGAATGCCGAGGCTTCCTGTTCCGGAAGCCCGCAGACGGCAGGAGTTGGATGAAGAGCCTGGACGATATCGCCGAGTCGGACATTCTTCAGAGGCGTGAAGAAGAAATCCGTGCGCAGATGCTGTACTGGTCCTGCGGCAATGGTACATGGACCCTGTTCCTCAAGAGCAGATACTCCCAAGTTTTTCAGTTTTTTGCGGATATATTCAGCAACATAGGCCTGTTCTCTACGATTTTTTACGCTCCATGGATCCATTGTGCCTGACGGCATGGTTCCGGCCAGTGCCATTGTGTGCCAGCGCGTGCCGTCTCCTTCCAGAAGAATTTCTGGAGAAGCTCCAAGCCACGTGCCGGCTTTTTTCATTCGGCAGAGGGAAACCATCGCTTTAGGATACAGATTGCAGGCTTTGAAAAAAACGGAAACAGGAGAGATTCGGCATGGCAGATGCAATGTGCGGGAAAGGACAAGTTTGAGGAATCTGCCGGATCGGAGAGCATCTCGGAAGGCATGAAATTTTTTTACATAAGTTGGCAGAGGATCCTGATTGAGCAGCGCATCGAGATGATCAGGAAATGAGTCGTGATGCAGACAGTGTGTCCCATCAGAGGCGCATTGGAGCAGAACGCCGAGAATGTTTTGAAGGCCACAGATCATCTTCTGGGATCGGAGAATGGAAACGGGTGACGAATCGGAGTCCGTTGTAAACGGAGCCAGAACGAATCCGGATCCTTCAAGAAGAGCGTTGACAGGATTTCGCCCATTGCTTTCCAAAGAACTGCCCATGGCAAAACGGACATCTTCTCCGGGTATACGCCACAGGGCAAAGTCTGTTTCGTCCGACAGCACATCAGCGGCTTCGGCTATGCGTTTGCGCAGATCCTCTTCACGGAGATAATCCGTTGAGGCATTGTCGGAAAAATCGTGATTCAAGATCAGCTCCTTGGTGTTCAATGTCTCACAGGGACATCAACAGTTCTAAAAGCGTAATGGAAAAACATAGCATATTACGTAAATCTGCGCAAACATGATGGAAGGGAAAAGAAGCACTGTTGTTGCTCTGGGTGGTTTTTTGCCGTATTTTGTCGCGGACAGTTATGCACAGTTTGAAGGGAGAGACTTAAATGGGCAGACATGTTCTCATTGTGTCGTCGAGTTTGAGGGGGCAGAGCAATTCGGAACTGATGGCGCGGGAACTGGCCAGAGGCGCAGAAGATTCCGGACATGAAGTGGAGTTTATTACGCTGAGGGGAAAAAGTATCGGCTTTTGTACGGGATGTTTTGCCTGCGGACGGACACACGCATGTGTTTTGGACGATGATGCGAATCAAATTGTAGAGAGAATAGCGCATGCGGATGTGCTGGTTTTTGCTACGCCGATTTATTATTATGAAGTAAGCGGGCAGCTGAAGACCCTGCTGGATCGATGCACGCCGCTGTATGAAGGAGAGTATCGTTTTCGCGATGTGTATCTGGTAGCCGCTGCTGCGGAAGATGATTGCAGCGTCCCCGAAAGGGCAGAAAACGCTCTGCAGGGCTGGACAGAATGTTTTGAAAAGGCGGAATACCGAGGATGTATTTTTGGAGGCGGCGTTACCAATCCGGGGGAGATCGCCAGGCATGAGGATGTGATCCGACAGGCTTATAATATGGGAAGAAATATTGAATAAGTGTTGAAAATGAAAAAGGACGCTCATTGAGCGTCCTTTTTTCTTCTCGAAACTGGTGCCCAGGGGGGGACTCGAACCCCCACGGGAATTCCCACTACCACCTCAAGATAGCGTGTCTACCAATTCCACCACCTAGGCACGGAAAAACTTATATAGAAAAAAGTTTTTTCGTGCAAGCTTTTTTTCTCGTATCCATGCAAAAAAATCGGGCTTAGGGTCAATTATTGAAAAACAATGTCTTCTTTGATAAGACAGCGCCGTGATTTTTCATATTGATTGATTTTACTTCAGGTGATTTTTCTTATGGATGAATGGACGATGAATGCTACTGTTTCAGGTGCTGAAAAATCGGATGCTGCCCAGCAAATGGTGATGCACCTGCCAGAAGCTCTCTGTTTTGAATATGATTTTGCTGGAGATCGCCTGTATCTGTCGGATGCGTGTGCTGATCTTCTGGGCGTCTCAACGGTAATGCCCCATTTCTTTCAGACTGTCAGTCTTGATTCTCTTCCCGCTGAACATCTCTGGGTTCGTCTGCACGATATTTTTATTTCTCAGGATCAGGAAGGAAAGGTTGAAGCCCGGGCTTTGCTGTGGGATGGAACGCCTGCCTGGTTTTCTATTTTGTGGAAAACGGCCGGAGATCCTTCCGGAGCTCGCAAAGTCTTCGGTATTTTCCGCAATATTGACAATGAAAAGAAGGAATCTGTAGAGCTTCAGAGATCGCATCCCTACGGAGTTCCGGATACGGCTGAAACGGAAGAAGTTATTCGGGCAGGATTGAGTCGCATACGCAGCGGTCATTCCGCGGCTCTGATCGCTGTCAATGTGGATGGCTTTCACGCCCTGTGCGCGGATTTTGGTGTGCAGGCAGGGGAACTCGTTTTGAGGAAGCTTGCCGGATGCATTCGGGAGATTTTTCCTGGATCCGTCATTGGCTTTGACGGTGCGGATGAATTTCAGATCTTTACGGCTGAGCCGGAAACTGTGCGTCCTCGCGCAGCTTCGTTGTGCAGAGCCGTTGCGAATCTGTATCCGGATTCCGAAGCCTCAGCCATGAGGGTGTCTGTCAGTGTGGGGATTGCCTTTACAGAGGAATCCGGATCGGGATATGAGCGTCTGCGCAGGCATGCCGATGTCGCCTTGTATATTGCCCGCATGAATGGTCGCAACCGCTATGAAGTGTACGGAGACGGCATTGTATCCGGAGTATCTGAAAAAACAGGATCCTCCTCTCAGGAAAAAGATATTAATCTGCAGCAGCTTCTTGAAATTCTGTTCATGAATGTTCAGAAGGGCGAAAACGGACTTTTGAATGCTTTGGCAGCATTTTTTCACGTTGACCGCATTTTTATTACGAAAATTGAAAACGGGCAGGAGTTTCCGGATGCGGAGTGGACGGATCGCCCGGAATGGCGTCTCGGCAACGGCTGGAGCTGTCCCGGAAGCGGAGGAGATCCGGTTCTGGATGGTTTGGAATTGTGCTGCTGTCCGGATTTGTCCATGTTTCCGCAGTATTGTTCCATTCCTCCTCGCAGTCCCAGAGCCAGAGCCCTGCTGCAATGTGGCATTCTGAAAAGGGGAGAGGCAGCCGGGCATATCGGTCTGGAGTGCGGATCCCGCCGCCTGTGGTCTCGAGGGGAATGCGAGGCGATTCGGCTTGTGGCTGGAGTGCTTGGAGAACGTCTGGCCAATCTTAAGGATGCTGAGGAAGCCTATCGGATCAGCGATGATCTGGCTGGAATAATCGATGCCCTTCCTGGATATGTTTACGCCATAGACGAGCGAACCATGCAGCTGGCGTTTTGCAACAGACCGGTTCGGGATCGTTTTCCCCACGCGGCTTTCGGCATGACGTGTCACCAGGCCTTTTGCGGCAACGGGCAGAAATGTTTTTCATGCCCTGTCGATAAAGCCGGCGAATGCGGCAGTGTCATGATGGAAGATTCTCCGTTCGGGGAGAGAATGGATATTGCCACTTCCACTATGCAGCGAAACGGTGTTCCGTTGCGCATTGTCAGCGTGACGCCGCATGTCATGCTTCAGGGTGAAAAGATCCAGCGTCAGCGTCAGAATACGCTTCTCCGCGCTATGCGATCGGTTTACGACACTGTGCTCGACGTAGACGCAGAAACAGGCCGTCTTGTGCGTCTGTCGGTCTCTCCGAATCTTCCTTATACGGATCGGTATGAGGATTGTCTGAGCCATGTTTGCGCACAATGCGTCGATCCGCAGGAAGCCGATGCGCTGAAGAAGGAATTTTCTCTTCCCAGTCTGTACAGCCGTTTTGATTCTGGAGAACGGGAAGTTATTCGAGAATACCGCATCATGAATGAAAACGGAGCGATCCGCTGGAAAAGACGCCGTGCGGCAGGGTACTGCGTTCCCGAAGGCGGCAAGCATATTCTGATTTGCAGCCGGGATGTCACTGACAGACATGAAAATGAAGATCGCCGATCCAGGGCGGAAACAAAGGCCAGTTTGACAAGCGATAATTTCGTTCGAGCTTTGAAAAGCGGCTACGCGCTGATCCTGCGGCTGGATGTTGCGGCGGATCGTGGCACGGTCATACAGGATCTGTATGGCGTCGCTCAGCATATCCAGCAGGGAACATCGTTTTCCCGCGCCATTCTTTCCGCTGTCAGAAACGGTGCTGTGCCTTCGGACGGGAGTGGCCGTTTTCTGGATTTCTTTGATTTGCGGCGGATCGCCCAGTATCTCGATGATCGGAAAAGCGGCCAGGATGATACCTCATCGACGGATATTTCCATACAAGGTGCTGATGGCATGGTTCGCTGTTTCCAGTCGCGCATTCTGGATCTGGCCGGCGAACCGGGAAAGGCGCTTATTCTTTGTCGGGACATAACGGAATCACGGCGGCTTGTCGGAGAGCAGAAGCGGCTGGAACGGCGTCTTCGCACCATGTTGCGTTATGCCTGCTCCTTTGCCGTTGAGGTCAATATGCTTTCCGGAGAATATGTGCTGCGCCAGGCTGACGGTGAAAATATGATGCAGATTCCGGAACGCGGAGACTATGCGGCGCAGTTCCGCAGAATGCTGGAATTCGCCGCGCACCCGGATGACTGGGAGGCTATGCGCGATACGCTGCGCTTTTCCAAGCTGAAGGCATTGTGTGAATCCGGCAGGGAATCCCTTTGCCGATTCCGCCTCGCGAGAACAGATGGAGAAAATTATGAGTGGATGGAATGCCGTCTGATTCCCTTCACAGAGCACGGGGTGCCGCTTTTGCTGTGCCTGATGCGGAATGTCACTCGGGAAATGCTTCTTGAACAGGAAAAGAAGGCTTTTGAGCGACTTTCAGGTCTGCTGATTCCCATGGCCTGCGACGGAGTCGTTCATGTGTATCCTGATACGGGGCTGTATGAGTACACGCCGTTGACGTCTTCGTCAAAGAAGAGAGTATTTTTGCCGAATCGTGGCGAGTACGAATTGTTTTTCAGAATTTTTTTGGAAAAAATGGTGCATCCTGATGACAGACCGGACATTATTCGGCTTTTCTCACCGGAGATCCTGCGCACTTCAATGCGCCGTCCTGGTTTTCAGGTAGGTTGCCGATTCCGTGAAACCGGTATGAACAGAAACTGGCTGTTTCGCGAGGCTACGGGGTTCTGGGCAGCAGATGAAAACGGTGCGCGGTTTTTCTGCATTCTGCTTCGAGATGTTCCGGAAAGGCAGCACGGCGTATCGGACAGAAAGAGCGGGATTGGTTTGGAATGAAGAAAGCTCTGGTTGTGCGCCTGAGTGCTATCGGGGACGCGGTTCTTGTAACAGGTGTCATCAAATATTGGCACCGGATGCACGGGCGCAAATTCGATATCCTGACAAGGAAGGGGATTGCGCCGATTTTTGCGAATCATCCGGCCGTTGATTCCGTCATTGCCCTTGAAGATGAAGAGTTGAAATTCCCGCGCATTTTTCGTGTTTTTCGAGAAATTGCCTCACAGTACTGCGGGGGAGATCTTCTGGATTTGCACGATAACTTGCGTACTCATCTGCTTTCCCTAATGTGGAAGGGGCGGATTCTGCGCTATCCGCATTACGCTTTTGCACGGCGTATGTTTCTGCACTTCAAAAACGTTCCGGCCATTCGTCGACCTTTTCAGAGCTGGCTTGAAAATACCAATGTGCCGCAACGGTATGCGATGGCCCTTGAAGGCATCGTTCCGGAGCGTACTTTGCTGAAACCCAGCATTTTTCTGACTCAGGAAGAAAAAATGGCTGCTTCAGAGGCTCTTCGTCGGCATGCCCTGTATCCGGACGCACCATGGATTGCCGTTCATCCTTTTGCCGCTCATGAGACAAAGACATGGCCTTTGGAGGTCTGGAAAAGGGTAGCAGACTGCCTGGTTGAACAGGGATACAATCTCCTGACTGTTGGCAGGGGATCTGTTCCATCTCGGCATTGGCCAGGATTTTGCTGCGTCAACAGCACGACGCTGCGGGAGTTGGCGGCATTGCTTGGAGAATGCCGTATGCTGATGACAGGAGATTCCGGCCCCATGCATCTCGCTTCTGCTGTGGAAACGCCAGTTTTAGCTGTTTTTGGTCCGACAGTTCGAGCCTGGGGATTTTTCCCTGAGGGATCAGAAAACAGAATATTGGAAAAAACTCTGCCTTGCCGTCCCTGTTCTTTGCATGGCAATGCCGTGTGTCCGCATCAGAGAAAATGTCTTTATGAGCCTGACCAGGCTGTGCAGGAGCTTTTGCGAATCGTAGGAGATGGAACCGGAAATATTTCTCCGGTTCCTGATGAATAGGATTAATTGATATTTTTTTTCGCTTCTTCAGCTCGTTCATGACGGAGATTGCCGAGGTTCTGCAATCTTTCCATATAGAATCTGGCCATGGAACGCAGTGTCTTCAAAAACTTGGGCAGGATCTTGCGGAAATAAGCCTCATTGTCAACAATGGCTTCGGTGTAAAAAAGTACATTGATGGATCCGTTTTCGCCTCTGTCCAGGGGAACAGCCTTGCCGAAGGCGAAACTGCGGGCGACGTCAAGACACATCACCATCGCATCGGCATCTGAAAAGATATCGCAGTTTTCGTATAATCCCCGAATGCACAGGGAAACAAGCTCTTCATCGTTGGGATCCTGCACCAGAACATATGTGCTGCCTTCGTAAGTAAAACCGATTTTGCCTTTGTTGTCCGGATGCGGATCATAGCCGAGATCATTGAGTACGGCTTCAAGCTGTTCATTTTTCATGAACGGGTCTCCTTTGTTTTATTGAAAATCCGACGGTGCTTCAGCGTGAGCCATATTCGGCGGATTTTTTTTCATTAACAAACAGAATCAGAATAAAACCCATGCCAACCAGAGCGGAATATACAAGATATCCGCTGTTATAGCTTCCCGTCAAATCAAAGGACAGACCTATGATGGGATAGGCCATAGCCTTCAACACAATGAAAAAACTCACGAGTCGATAAGCTGAAAGAAAATTTGCGCTGCCGAAATAATATGAAACAACGGCCGGAATGACAGTCCAGTATCCTCCGCATCCCGTTCCAAGGACGATGCTGTATACTGCGACGGCAAAATTTCCCATAGGTAAAATGGAAGAAGCCAGAATGAGCATGTTTGCAAACAGTAAAATGCGGGCGATCAGCATGGGACTGAACTTGTCGCACAGCCATCCCCATATGAATTTGCTCAGACCGCAGCACAGTGCCGCAAGCGACATGAGAAGCATGGAATGGTACGGCGTCAGACCCAGTTCGGAAAAACGCGGTTTGAGCTGGCTCATGATGCCCGATGCGCACATCAGCCCCAGAGCGAGAGACAGGCCGATCAGATAAATTTCTTTTCTGCGGAGCATTGTTTTTATATCGGTTGGTTTTGCCTGTACGGAACCATGCGGCGGATCGTTTTCCGCGCCGTCCGGGTGAAGGTTCATATCCGCAGGCTGTTCTTGAACCAGCAGCAGAGAAAGCGGAATCATCGAGGCGGTAATCAGGCCCAGGATGATAAACGCCGGACCGATGCCGAAATTGGAGAGGCAGATCATTGCAATAAAGGGAATCACAGCTCCGGACAGGGATGTTCCGATAGCGGCCAGGCCGAAGGCTTCACCCCTGTGGTGGGCAAACCAGCGGCACATCAGCGCATTGGCCACCATACCGCCGCAGCATTGGCCAGACGCCCATAACAGGCAGAAGAAAAAGGTAAAGAGCCAGATGCTGTCCGTCTGTCCCATACCGACAAACGATAAACTTCCGGCGGCAGCTCCGAGAGCCATCATCATTTTCAGGGGAATTTTCATCGCTATAGTGCCGAGAATCGGAGCACTGGCAAATCCGAACAGAGCCGATGCTCCCATGCTCAGGCTTAAAGCGGTGCGGCTCCATCCGTATGCATCGCAAAGCGGTTCCAGAAAGGCGTTCATGCCATACATGGCTCCGCCCTGAATAAGAAGATTGCCAAGAGAGCAAAGCATGCAAAGCTTCCAGCCGTAGAAAATATTCAGCATGTCTACCGTACCTCCCATAAGGCGACATGATCCCGGGCGTACGATTTCAAAACGGAACGAGCGCTCGCGACAGGTAATTTGTTCATCATAATAAGGCTTTGACATTGCGTCAATCAAAGGCGGAAAAGAGATTGGACGGCTGTAGCTGTAAAACGAAACAGCAGTGTGCTTACAGGAAAAATGTTGCGTTTCAGTTATATCTGTTTCAAAATAAACGCTTGAGGTTCTCAAAAATCAAACTTCCGTCATTAACGGGGGTACTGCCCGTACGGCGCGGCGCAGATAAAAACTGGAACCTGCGGAGTGTGGCATGGCCGAAATCGAAGAACCTCTGCAGTGTGAGCACGCGGAGCACGTGCAGGACATTATCCTGTGCGATGTGCTGGACTGCAGTTTGACGGGATCGCATCCGGCAAGGGTGGCTCGTGATTCGAAGAAACCAATCCATACGGAATGGTGGTGCCTGAATGTCTGTCGCCTGTATCATCAAAGGCGAACGAAACAATAAGTGAGTTAGGATAGAAACATGTCGCGTGCAGCGTATACGGAACAGCAGGATTTTTTCAGGGGTATTTCTCCACAGAAGTTGATTGAGCGTTTTGGATCGCCCCTTTATGTATACAGCGAAGCCCTTCTGCGGCGTCGCTGCCGGGATTTGACCGGCATGGTCACTCTCCCGAATTTCCATGTCAGCTATTCTGTCAAGGCGAATACCAATCCTTTTCTTCTGCGCATTATCCGTGAAGAAGGGTGCCTGGCCGATGCCATGTCTCCTGGGGAAATGCGTTTGAATATGATGGCCGGGTTTGATCCCAAAAAAATTCTGTATGTCAGCAATAACATTTCCGATGAGGAAATGATCTTTGCGGCAGAAAGCGGAGCCTTGCCCAGTCTTGATTCTCTGTCGCAGCTGGAACGGTATGGCAGGAATTGTCCGGGTCATCAGGTGATGGTGCGCATTAATCCAGGTATCGGAGCCGGGCATCACAAAAAGGTCATTACGGCCGGACATGAAACGAAATTCGGCGTGGATCCCGATGCTCTTCCGGAAATTTTGAAGATTTGTGATGCATGGAATCTGCAGCTTGCCGGATTCAATCAGCATATTGGATCGCTTTTCCTGGAGCCGGACGGGTATCTGCACGCGGTCGATTTTCTTACAGAGTATGCCGAACGTCTGGGGGATCGGTTCAAGAATCTGAAAATTTTGGATTTCGGAGGCGGTTTCGGCATTCCCTATCATAAATATGAAGGTCAGGCGCGCCTTGATGTGTCTGCTATGGGAAAACTTCTGCAGGAGCGTCTTGAAGCCTGGACGGAAAAAACGGGATATTCGGGCGTTTTCCATGTTGAATCTGGCCGGTACATCGTTGCGGAAAGCGGGTTGCTGCTTGGACGCGTAACGGCTGTGAAAAACAATGGAAAATCGAGGTATGTAGGCACAGATATCGGCTTCAATCAGCTGATGCGTCCCATACTGTATGATGCCTTTCACGACATTGAGATCTATGGAGATTGCGGAGAAGAGATGGAGCAGACGATTGTCGGCAATATCTGCGAAAGCGGAGATATCCTTGCCAGGCAGAGGATGCTCCCGGAAATTCAGGAAGACAGTATCCTCGGCATCCTTGATGCTGGAGCCTACGGTTTTGCCATGGCTTCATCGTACAATCAGCGTACGCGGCCGGCTGAAGTACTGATCCGTGATGACGGATCCGTAAAGCTTATCCGCCGCAGAGAAACCATTGAAGATCTGATCGCGCCCTACGCCGGTCTTGACGACTAAGCTTTTGTAGAACGGCTGATTTTCTGAAAAGCGAGGCATGCGCTTTTTTCCGATCATCAGCCGTTTTTTTGTCTCAAAGGTCTCATTATGCTGTTTTGTGACGGGGAGTCCCTGATGCCGGACAATGCTGTAAAAAAATCTGCACAGAACGGTTCCGGATCGGACATGAAAATGTCCCGTCCTCCGCTGGATTCTCTGTCAGAGCTTCCAGGAGTTTATTTATATAAGGATGCTGTCGGCACTGTCGTCTATGTCGGGAAGGCTTCCAATTTGCGCCGCCGAATTCTCTCGTATTTTCGTGATGATATTCCACCGAAAACGGAGGCGATGCTCCGGTGTGCGAGGAATCTGGAGACCATCATTACCAGAACTGAAAAGGAAGCTCTGATTCTTGAAGCGGAGCTGATCCGCAGATACAGGCCGCATTATAATATTTTGCTGAAGGATGGCGGCAGGTATTGTCTGTTCCGTATCGGTACTGATGCCTTTCCCCGATTGGAAATCGTGCGCCGTGCTGGAAGAGACGGTGCTTCATATTTTGGTCCGTTTCCTTCTGCTTCATCGGCTGCTGAAACGTTGAAAACCGTCAGGGCACTCTTTCCTATGCGCCGCTGTTCTGATCGGAGCTTTCGCAACAGGGTGCGTCCCTGTCTGTATTACCACATGGGGCGTTGTCCTGCTCCCTGTGCGGGCATGATTACGGAGGAGCAGTATGCGGAAACCGTCCGCAGTGTGACGCGTCTTTTATCAGGGCGAACAAAAGATACGCTTCATGTCCTACATGAATACATGGAAAAGGCGTCCGATGAGCTGGATTTTGAAAAAGCTGCTGTTTTTCGAGATCGCATTCGGGCTGTTGAAGCAACGGCGGAGCGTCAAAGCGTTCTGTTTCATGACGGCAGGGATGTCGATGCCATAGGAATCGCCCGCATTGCAGAGGGGCTGGGGCTTGGACTGCTGTCGGTTCGTGATGGCTGCCTGATTGATGCCCGGACTTTTTTTTTTCCGGGCTTGAGCACTGAAGACAGCGAAGATCTCGTCGGAGTATTTCTGCGGCAGTTTTATATGGCGGACGATACGCCTCAGCCGCCTTCTAAAATCCTTGTGCCATGGTTTCCCGGATCGGAAGAGGAATCTGTCGGCGTTCTGGAGGATGCCCTTTCTGACAGAGCGGGTTTTACTGTGCGCATTGCCATGCCTGGAGAACGAGATGAAATCAGTTTGGTGGATATGGCGGAGCGGAATGCGGCAGAGTCAGCCGCACTGAGAAAAAATCAGGATTTAGCCGGTTCATTAGCGCGACTTTTCGGCACCAATCGGCCAATAGAACGCATTGAATGCGTAGATATTTCCCATACTGGAGGACGGAATACGCGAGCCGGTATGGTTGTGTTTGAGCAGGGGCGTCCTGTAAAGGAATCCTGGAGGAATTACCGTATTGACGGTGCGGATGGCGATGACTTTGCGGCATTGGCCATGTGGGCAGAGCGGCGTTGCCGGGAAGCGCAACCCATGCCTGACTTGCTGCTGATTGACGGCGGAAAAGGTCAGATATCGTCAGTTGAGCGCGTTTTCAGGGACTGTGATGGAGACAGACCGCATATACTGGCCGGCATTGCCAAAGCAAGAACTGAAGATGGACGCAGTGATCGCCGAGCAGGAAACACGGCGGATCGCATTTTTGTGTCTGGGAGAGTCAATGCTTTGCCTTTTCGGGACGGATCGAAAGAATTGCTGTATCTGCAGCATATTCGCGATACGGCGCATCATTTTGCCATAGGACGTCATCGAGAAGCTCGCGGACACGCTGTTGTGCAGTCTGAACTACTGCGAATACCGGGCATAGGTCCGGCTGCGGCTCGCCGTCTTTGGGATCATTTTTCTTCTGTAGAGGCAATGATCGCCGCGACAGAAGATGAATTGCGTGCGATCCCGGGGATCGGCGCGCGCAGAGCTGCAGAGTTGGCAAGCCGTCTTGCAAGTTGGAAGCAAGCGGATTTTTCCGGAAAAAGCTCCCGGAAGTCACCTTCTGTGCGAGGATGGAAGCAAATCTAGAAAAGGCAGAGCGATTGCTCTGCCTTTTTGTGGGCTATAAGCCCGTATCAATTCAGTCCAAGTCTGCCGGGCAGCCATGTTGACAGAGATGGGAAAAGCGTAATCGTTGCGAGAGCGAGCAGTGCCGCGCCGATAAGCGGCATTGCGGCCTTGCTGATTTTCTCCATGGTGATGCCGCTGATATTGGCTCCAACGTAAAGATTGACCGCGACAGGAGGTGTCACCTGTCCAACGGCAAGATTGATAGTCATCATGACGCCGAACCAAATCGGATCCCAGCCAAAATGCGTGATCAAAGGCAGCATGAACGGCAAAAAGACATAGTAGATGGAAATGGCGTCGAGCAGCATGCCTGCGAACAGAAGAAGAATATTGATGATCAGCAGAACGACTATCGGATTATCGGAAAGCGACAGTATCGCTGCCGATTCCCTTTCAATCAGTCCAATAGTTGAGGCAACCCAGGAATAGAGACCTGCGCAGGTTACGACAATCATGACAACAGCTGTTGCCTTGACCGATTCGGTTAAGATTTCGAACAGATCCGAAATGCTGCGAATGGTTTTGTATATGAAGACTCCGACAAAAAGGCCGTAAAATACGGCAACTGCAGCGGCCTCGGTTGGCGTAAAAATGCCGCCGTATATTCCTCCAAGAATAACGACAGGGGTCATGACGCCCCAGAAGGCATCCTTGAAAGCCTGAAAGAGAGTGCCCTGTTCATTGGCTGCGGCACTATGATAGCCGCGTTTGTAGGAGATGATCAGGACGGCTCCCATAATGAAAAGCGCAACCACAACGCCGGGAATAAATCCTGCCGCAAAGAGTGCTGGGACGGAAACATCGGCAATTCCTCCGTACACAATAAAGGCAATGCTCGGGGGAATGACAATGGCAAGTCCTGAGGTGACGGAGACTGTAGCAGCGGAAAAATCCCGGTCATAGCCGGCTTTTGTCATGCCGGGGATGAGAATGAGTCCCAGCGCGGCGACGGTGGCAGGACCGGATCCGCTGACAGCTCCCCAGAAAGTGGCAACAGCGACTGTCGCCACGGCTAAGCCACCAGTCATGGATCCCGTCATCCTTTCCATCAACGTTACGATCCTTGATGCAATACCCGCGCGCTCCATAATGTAGCCGGCAAGAATGAAAAACGGAATGGCAAGCAGAGGAAATTTCGCTATGCCTGCATAAAAGTTGTATGACAGCATTTCGATGCCGAGATCGCATCTCCAGACTACAAGAGCTGCGGCCAGCCCCAGTGCCATCGCGATAGGAACCCGGATCACCAGAGGGATAATGAAGAGAGCCAGCATCCAGAAAACCGGATCGGAGAAAGCAGCCATGCGAACCGGCCTCCTTAATACTGTTCACTGCGCAGATCCATGCATAGACGCTGGATGGCGCGGACGATAATCAGACAGGAAAATACGGGGGTGGCAATCGTATACCACCATACAGGGATACCAAGAGATTCGGAAATGGATTCCAGCTCATATTCATCAATCACTTCGGCGATGCCCATGCGTACCAGAATGCCAAAGAAAATAATGGTAAACGCCGCAGAGATAAACAGGCAGATGCGCCTCCATGGGCGGGGCAGCGCGGAATACAGCAGGCTCATTCCCAGATGGGAATTATCCCTGAAGGCTCTGGCAGTGCCGATCAGGACAATCCAGACAAAAAAGTTTACGGTCAGCTCTTCTGTCCAGGCGAAAGAAAAGGATGTGCAGTAGCGAACGATGACATTCAGAAATGCGATGCTGACCATAATGGCAAGCAGAGTCGCGCTGAGCACTTCTTCAAATCGGGTTTGCAAAAAATGGAGCATGGCAAAAACCTTCGGCGGCGCGGAAAGCCGCGCCGCACAGACAGATAACTTATTTGGCTGCTGCAGCCATATCTTCCAAGGCAGCTTTTATCAGCTGTTCTCCGATTTTTTTGGTCCAGGCGTCCCGGACGCTTTGGGTCGCTTCATAGAAGGCGCGAATCTGATCGCTGCTGAGTTTGGTTACAATCATGCCGTGGGATTCCATGAAGGCATAAGGATCCGTGTACTCCAGTTCCATGCCGATGCCTTTCAGATAGGAGAGAGCTGTGCCGTCGTCCATGCCGAGCCGGGAAAGAGCCTTTCCGTATACGGCGGCATCGCGGACGCAGGAGCGAATAAGTTCCTGATCAGCCGGAGCAAAGGTCTTCCAGATCTTCGGATTTACAGCAAAGATCAGCGGATCGATCAGATAATGCCAGTCGGTATGATGCTTATGATAGTTCCATATTTTCAAAGGAATATTGATGCCGTTCGTTGGGTTTTCCTGACCATCCACAAGCCCCTGCTGAAATCCTGTCTGCGCTTCGGACCAATTCATATTCAGCGGATTGGCACCAAGAGCACGGAAACTTTCAATGAAGATAGGGCTGCCGACAACGCGGATCTTCAATCCCTTCATATCATTGGGGGATGTGATTGGTCCGACGCTGGTCGTCATTTCGCGATAGCCATTTTCGCTCCATCCCAGAACGGTTACGCCTTTTTTTTCGACCGCTTCCGTCATCATTCTGCCGGCTTTTCCGTCCAGAATCGCATCAACTGCCTTATAGCGATCGGGCTGTACAGCCAGCATAAAGGGCATGGCTGTCAGGTTCAGCTCTCTAATTTGGGGCGACCAGTTGATGGTTGAAGCCACGGCAAAATCAATGGCACCGTTACGAACCATCATAAATTCTGAAGTCTGTTTTCCGGCCATGAGCTGACTGTTATGGTAGACTTTGATGTTAATGCGCCCCTGAGAGCGTTCGCGAACCAGATCGGCAAAATATGTAGCCGTCTTTCCCCATCCGGAGCTGGCACCGGGAACAACACTCAGCTTGTATTCACCTTTGAGATCCTGGGCATTTGCCGATCCGGCGACCATGCAGAATGCCAGAGCTGCATACAGCAGCTTCAAGAAATGTTTCATAAAACCTCCTCAATAGTGTTTGCGAGACAGAAAAACTGCGCCGACGGGAAAGCCATTCCCGCTGAAATCTTATAGGCAGGGAAGAATGGCCGTCAAAATCGGCAGCAGAAAAATAAAAGCTGCTGTGGACAAAATCCAGCAGGCATTGGCAAGATGCAAATCGAGACCGTACAGAGATGGGGGAATGAGCGAATTCATGGCGACCGGCATGCTGCTGAGGACTGCGGCAACTTTTAGAGGAGTGCCTCCGTCAACCGATCCCATGCCAAGCAGAGCTGCCAGAGAAGTGATGACCACAGGAACTCCGCAGAATCGGAGCAGAATCATGCCGAAAGCAGGTCTGAGATACAGCCTGACTGAAGACAGCTTCAGACTCAGGCCGATGGCGAAGAGAAAAAGCATCGTGCCGACGATCACCAGTCCGGAAGCCAGATCCGCACAGAAAGCCGGGCGTTCCAGGTGCAGCAGGCGCAATGCGAAGCCGCATACCAGCGCAGTAAGCACAATGGCCAAAGCCGGATCTGGATGAATGCCTCTCAGGGAGAAACGTTCTCCGTTTTGCGTGCTGCCGAACCATTGGGCGATGGGACAGGCGATGCTGAAAAAGAACAGCTCTTCAAAAAGCCGGTACATGGAAACAACAGCAATGCTGCTTTCGCCGATATAGACTACGCAGACAAGACTGCCTACGGCACCAATATTGGCAAATGTGCCGCAGCAGTAGAGGCTGCCTGTAGCTTTGCGATTCAGATGAAGAATTCGGCCGATCAGAATTCCCAATGTTCCGCCCCACGTCCATGCGCAGAGCCCGAGAAGGGGAAGAAGAAAAAGATGCGGATCAAAGGAGGGCATTCCCCAAATGGAAAGCATTGCCGATGCGGGGATGAGCGCGAACAGTGCAAAACGCTGAATGCGGACGCGGAAAGCGGCAAGTCCCGCCTCTGTGAACGAGACAACACCCTTCAATGCCGCTGCGTGCAGGAAATAGCCTGCTGTCAGGCTGACGCATATGGTACCCAAGGTAAAAAGGAGTCTGTCCATCTCATTCTCGAAGCATCGTGCAAATTTTTCATTGATTTGCGCATCCGGCTGAAACGCCTGCAGCGCAAATGGCATGCGTTCAGGCAAACATAGAACGGTTTGGGAAAAAATTCCAGCCCTTAGACGCGGTCTTCAGCGGGGGATCAATTGACCAGAACCGGTTCACAAGATACAACTGAAGGTATTCATGCCGTGTACGACGCCATCATGCGGCATCCGATTCCAAAAGCAACGGAGAAAACTATGACTGAAGAAAAAAAATCGGTCGGAGAAGTCTCTGCGGAACATTCCGAAGAAAATCGATCCGCCGGTTGGGATGAGGAATCGACTGAAAATCGACAATCAGATGCGGACAGAACGCGCAGGGAAACGGTAGAGGCCTTTTTTGGCAATCGTTTTTCTGAAAAGGAACAGAAGGAACTGTTTCTGTACCTGGTGATCGGCATCGTCTTGATGGAACTGGCCGCGTTGGCCGGAGCCTGTATTTACGGAATCATCAATACCAAGCACGATGGATCAATGCATGCCACCAATTTCCCCTGGCTGGGATATGGTGTCGCCGCAATTATGATTCCGGTTATCGTGATGCTGATTTGTACGCTGATGCGCCACGTCTTTAATCCTGAACACGGTGAAGGCCTTTCTGCGGAGGGAATTCCTCAAAGAGCACAGTCTTTTTATGCGCTTGTCCGTGGAGCTCCAACGGTTATTCTTCTGGCCGGTCTGCTGATCATCGGTGCACTGATTTATTATCTCGATAATTTCATCAGTTTTTTGAATAAAATAGGAGATGCTTTTCTGGGAATCGCTCAATGGGGCATTGCCGGTTTCGCAGCTGCCTGGATTGTCAGTTATGTGACCCGTTCCTGGCTGGCCTATCGTTCTCATCAGATGGAAAGAGAATACGCATTTCGTCAAGAAGTTCTGATTCGTACAGGCAAGATTATCCTTGATGGCCGATATGCTTTGACTACGGAACTGCGGCAGCTCCCAGGTGGAGCTTCAGATCCTGAACCGCAGAAGCCTGTCAATCCGGATATGATTCTGGAAGTTTCTGATGCCCGGTCTGAAGAGGGAAAGAAAGCTGAAAAGTCAGAGAAAGCAGAATCCGTTCCCGGGGAGGAGAAAATGGATGAAAACAGCCCGGCGGATGCCGGGCAATCTGGAGACTCCGGAGAAGAAGATCGGAAAGCAGAAGCCGTTCCTTCTGACAATCCGTCAGATCCGTCAGGTGATCTGAAGAGCGTTCAGCCCTTGGCATCAACAGAGAATTATGCCGACGATCAATCCGATTGCCAGTTGATTGCGTCTTCTCCTTTTTTGCCTGAAGAAGCCAAAAATGCGTTAATTGAGGCTCTCAATAAAGGGGAATCTTCCCCGAAGAAAAGAGTGGCAGCGAGAAAAAAGGCCGCAAAGCCGTCTGCGGAACAGGGAAGTGAGACGGAATTTCCGAAAACTGCCGCAAAACGGAAAAAATCAGCTGATCCCTCAGAGCAGGAACCGGTCGGCTCTCCGGCTAAGCCCCGTGCGTCAAGGAAGAGGAAAAGTGAGCCACAGATAGCTGAATAATAAAAATTATTCTTAAATATGATTGAAAAAAATGGGATTATTCAGCATAATGACGCCAAAAGCTGTTGGCAGAAGTTGTGTTGAAACAGCATTTCTGCACCGTATCCGCAGCTATCCTTGACAAGGAGACTCTTATGATAGAAAGGCCTCAGGCCATTACGTTTGCCGGCACCCCTATGACTCTCGTCGGCAATCCTGTTCAGGTTGGTGACAAGGCTCCTGATTTCACCGTAATTGCAAATGATATGACTTCCCGTTCTCTTTCCGACTATGCCGGAAAAGTTGTGGTTATCAATTGCGTGCCTTCGCTGGATACGCCTATTTGCGATACGCAGACACGCTGGTTTAACAAGGATATCGCCGGAATGTATGGTGATCAGGCGGTTGTGCTGACTATCAGCTGCGATCTGCCTTTTGCTCAGAAACGCTGGTGCGGTGCTGCCGGTATTGAAGGCGTGGAAACGCTGTCCGACTATCGGGAGCTGCAGTTTTCCCAGGGATTTGGCGTTCTGATTAAGGAATTGCGCCTCATAGCCCGTTCGGCTTTTGTGATCGATCGGGACGGGAAGATTGCCTATGCGCAGGTTCTTCCGGAAGTCAAAACTCATCTGGATTATGATGCGGTTAAAGCGGCCGTAGCTTCGCTGTTCTAGCCATCTGCTGGTATTTGAAAACAACCGGGAATTCGGATACTTTTCCAGTTCCCGGTTTTTTTCTTTTTATCACTTTTCTTTTGTCTTTGCTTTCTTCTACAGCAGGCGTATTTTTACAGCGGCTGGGAAAACATCCAGAGATCTGTTTGGGAACAGACGGATCGTTTTGTAAAAGGCACTTCATGCGAATACCCGAAACAGAAATACTGCATTTTCAGGATCCGGATCTTGCGGCCAGGCTTTTTGGACCGCAGAATGCTTTTCTGCATCATCTTGGTCGGCGATGCGGAGCAGAAATTGACTCCCGAGGATCAGAATTGCTGATCACTCATGAAGACGAAGTTATTCGCGGCCGTCTGATGCATGTCTTTACGCAGTTTTACGGCATGATCCGTGACGGATATGAATTCCGGGAGTCCGATTTGGAACAGGGCTTTGACATGCTTGAAGAAGACCCGAATGCGGATTTGCGTCGGACATTTCGCGGAGGTGTGAATCTTCAGCTCCCGAAAAAGAATATCATGGGACGCAATATTGCGCAGCGAACGTATCTGGAAGCACTGCGATCGCACGAAATTACGTTTGCCGTCGGTCCGGCTGGCACTGGCAAGACATATCTTGCCGTCGCTATGGCTCTGTCCATGCTGTTGGGAAGGCGTGTTCGTCGCATTGTGTTGACACGTCCGGCTGTTGAAGCGGGTGAGAGGCTCGGTTTCCTGCCCGGGGATCTTGCGGAAAAAGTGAATCCGTATCTTCGGCCTTTGTATGATGCTCTTCTGGAAATGCTGGGGCCTCAGAAAATGTCTTCTCTTCAGGAAACCGGTGCTATTGAAGTAGCCCCTCTGGCATTCATGCGGGGCAGAACTCTGAATGATGCGTTTGTGATTCTTGATGAAGCCCAGAATACAACCCGAGAGCAGATGAAAATGTTTTTGACCCGTCTCGGATTCGGATCCAGAGCGGTCATTACGGGTGATATCACCCAAATTGACTTGCCGGGAACGATAAATGGGGATCCGGAATCCCGTTCAGGGTTAATTCATGCTCTGGATGTGCTCTCCAGAGTTGAAGGCATCGCCTTTCAGCATTTTACGGCGTCTGATGTGGTGCGACATCCTCTTGTTGGGAGAATTGTTCAGGCATACGACAGGCATGAGGCATGAAATACAGCTTTTTCAAAGCCACTTTCAGAAAATGGCATGTGTGTTCGGATGCCCGTCGGTTTGGTGTGGGTCCTGCTGTGCTGGTCGGTGTTTTTCTGCTGCTGGCTTTTCTTGCAGGATTGCATTACCGCGTTGTTTTGCCCGTTCTTCAGGTCGGAGATGTCGCGGAAGAAGATATCGTGGCATTTCGTTCTGGAAGGGTTGCCGATCCGGAAGCGACGGAATCCAGGCGTCAGCGCATTGCTGCGCAACAGCCTCTTGTTTTTGATTTGAGTTCTGCGCCGGTTGCGGATCTGCATCAGAAGGTCATGGAGACGCTGACCCGTCTTGATGAGTTGGAATTTTCCGAGGGCGGATTGCATGGAATGCCCGCAATGGATCATCCGGGAAGTTTTTTTTATTCCGGATCGGCAAGCTGGGAAAAAGCGTCAGTGCGTCAGTATGCTGTTGATGTTGCTCTGCCATGGTTTGAAACAAAGCTGCGCAGGGGTGTTCTGACAGACATGCGTGCTGCTATTGGTGCGAGAAACGGGATCGTTATCCGGAATCTTGACGACAATACGGAACAGACGGTTTTTAATTTTGAAACGCTTGAGGACATCGATACTCTCAGAGCCATGTTTTTCCGAACATTGCGTATGGAGTCGAAGCTTACTCGAGAGGATAAGCTGGCACTCTATGCATTTTTTGGCGAGCTGGTTAAACCGACGTTGACTGTCAATTCTGAGGTAACGGAAATGAGGCGGCAGTTTGCCGCCAGTGCCGTGGCTCCTGTGGAATATTCCATACGCCAGGGAGACGTCATTGTTTTTCAGGGAGAAACCGTCACTCGGGAAAAGCATCTGAAATTGAAGATGCTGTCCAGAGAAAACAGAGATCCGCTTCAGCTGCGTATCGTAGCAGGGAGCTTTATGATGCTTCTGCTGATCGGTGCCGGGCTGTATATTTCTCCGGGAAATCTGAATATTTCTTCGTTCAACCGTTTGAAGGATAAGGATTTTATTTTTCTTTCAGTTGTGCTGTTCGTATGCGGCTTCGGAGTGAAGAATTTATATCTTGTATTGTCCAGAGCCATTGAGCCGCAGGCGCTGTTCTATGTCGGATATCTTTTCCCTACGGCCGGCTTTGCCGGCTTGTGCGCCATGATTCTTTCTGCAAAGCGGTACTGCGCCGTCAGTCTGATGCTTGCCTTTATCCATATCATGATGTTCCGTGAGGGAATTGTCCTTTTTCTGTTTTCCTTCATGTCCTGCATGCTGAGCACCAGGCTGTCCTTAACCGCGCGTTCCCGACAGGATATAGTGCTCAACTTCTTCCCTATGGTGATTGGCATGGCTGCTGTCGGGATTGCCTGCGGCTGGCTGGTCGGTTTCCGTGGCTGCACGCCGTTTCTCTATATGCTGGGAACCGTATTTGCAAACGGCCTGCTGTCTGTTACGGTGATTTTTGCTCTCAGTCCCATTATGGAAATGTCTTTCGGGTACACCACGCGGTTCCGGTTAATGGAACTGATGAATTTCGAGCAGCCTCTGCTGAGGGAAATGATGGTCAGAATTCCCGGAACCTATCAGCATTCTCTTGTCGTTGCGAATATGGTGGAAGCAGGAGCAGGAGCGATTGGTGCGAATATCCTTCTGTGCCGCGTTGCGGCTCTATATCACGACATCGGCAAACTGGCGTATCCTGGATATTATATTGAAAATCAGTTTGGCGGTCCGAACCGCCATGATCATCTTGCACCGAGCATGAGTGCGCTGATTTTGCTTTCTCACGTCAAAAAAGGCGTTGAAATGGCGAAAGCATACCGTCTCGGAGACGAAATTACGGAAATCATAGCGCAGCATCATGGCACATCTCTCATGCGGTATTTTTTTGGCAAAGCGCAGAATGCAGGAGAAAACCCCCGGAAGGAGGATTACAGCTATCCGGGACCTAAACCGCAGTCCAGAGAAGCGGCTATTGTTATGCTGGCAGATGTTGTCGAGGCTTCATCCCGTACGCTGAATGATCCTACCCCTGAAAGACTGCGCTCGCATGTCGAAATCATGATTAAGAATCTTTTTGCCGACGGTCAGCTGGATGAATCCAGACTGACGTTTCGGGATCTGCATATTATTTCAGAAACGTTTGTCCGGACATTGAGCAGTCTGCATCATCAGCGTATCGCCTATCCCAATGTCAAGACCGATCGGCAGCAGACTTTGCCTCAGACGGAAAACGATGGAGATCGGCATGAATATACGAATTGAGGAACCTTGTCTGAGCGTATTTCTGCCTTTTGATGCCCGTCAGCTTCGGAAAATCTGCTGTGTGATGATGGAAACCCTGAATTTTGCTTCGGAAACAGAGCTTGATCTTCGTCTGACAGGAGATGCCGGCATTGCCGAGTTGAATTTGGCCTATCTTGCCTGTTTTGGACCGACAAATATCCTGTCGTTTCCAAACGATGATGGCAGTTATCTTGGATCTCTGGCTCTGAATGTGGAGATGGTTTCACGTGAAAGTCTGCTGTACGGTCAGGATCCATCCCTTCACTGCCTGCGGCTGCTCGCTCACGGAATTGGGCATCTTGCTGGATATGATCACGGGTCTGAAATGGATGAGGTGTGTGCAGCATGTCTTGAACATGCCGTTGCCTTTGTTCAGAGAGAACGGGGATGAATCTTGCGCATATCTGAAGGCTGTGGTAAAAAAAAGAAAATTGAGGATTTTTTCAGAAGGAGAAACAGAATGGCGGAAGTCACCTTTAAAGGCAAATCCTTTGAGGTTGATGATGACGGTTTCCTGCTGAAATTTGAAGACTGGTGCCCCGATTGGGTAGAATATGTCAAGGATTCTGAGGGCATTACCGAACTTACGGATCAGCATTGGAAAATCATCGAATTCCTGCAGGATTATTATCGAAAGAATAATCTGGCTCCCATGGTGCGGACGCTTTCAAAAAGCACTGGCTTTAAACTGAAGGAAATTTATGAGCTTTTTCCTTCAGGTCCTGGCAAGGGAGCCTGCAAAATGTCTGGTCTTCCCAAGCCTACGGGATGCGTCTAGGCTGTTTTTCTTTGTCGGTGAGCGTAAAGGACAGACCTCGTCTGTCCTTTTTCCGTAAGAAAAAAGCTTTTATTGCTATCGGGGAATATCATGCAGGTTTTTTCAACAGTTGAAGAAATAAGAAAGATTGTCAAGGGCTGGCGCAGAGAGGGACTTTCCGTCGGCTTGGTGCCGACGATGGGCTTTTTGCACGAAGGCCACCGCAGCCTGATCGACTGTGCTGTTCGGGAAAATGATCGTGTGGTCGTAAGCGTTTTTGTCAACCCCATTCAGTTTGGGCCGAATGAGGATCTTGCCAGCTATCCGCGTAATCTTGAAGCGGATACGATTCTGTGTGAAAAAGCCGGTGCTCATGCCCTTTTTCATCCTGCTCCTGAGGAAATGTATCTCCCCGGATTCTGCACATTCGTTGATGTTCCGGACTTAAGCCGTTTTTTATGCGGAAAGACGCGACCTACGCATTTTCGCGGCATGTGTACAGTCGTGAGCAAACTGTTCCACATCGTCATGCCGGATCGTGCCTATTTCGGGCAAAAGGATGCACAGCAGCTGGCTATTGTCCGCCGAATGGTTCGAGATCTTCAGTTTGATATTCAGATCGTCGGCTGTCCTATTATCCGTGAACCAGATGGTCTGGCGAAAAGTTCCCGCAATACGTATCTTAATCCGGAGGAGAGGCGCGCTGCCGTTGTATTGAGCCGGGCGGTTGCACTCGGCAGAGAGATGATGGAACATGGAGAGCGGAGTGCTGCGGCAGTCGAATCTGCGATGAAATGTCTCATTGAACAGGAGCCGTTGGCTCGCATTGACTATGTAACGGTGGCGGATGCTCAGAGCATGACGCCTGTGGAACGTATAGAAGGTCCGGTATTGTGTGCTATGGCTGTGTATATTGGCACAACCCGACTCATTGACAATTTTTTCTTCGGAGATCCTCTGTGCTGATTACTGCGCTGAAGGGCAAGATTCACAGGGTTACTGTAACGCAGGCTGAGTTGAATTATGTCGGCAGCATTACTGTAGATGAGTCTCTTTTGGAGGCTTCCGGCATTCTGGAATACGAGCGCGTGCAGGTCGTCGACATTGATAATGGGAATCGGCTGGAAACCTATGTCATCGCCGGGCAGCGAGGCAGCGGTGTTATTTGCCTGAACGGTGCCGCAGCCCGTCTGGTTCAGCCTGGCGACAAAGCCATTATTATGGCGTATGCTCAAATGACGCCTGAAGAACTGCATTCCAATCCGCCAAAAGTTGTTTTTGTGGATGATCGAAATGCTGTAAAGAGCGTTGTCCGCTATGAAAAACATGGAATATGCGCGGACGAGACAGCTGATTGATATCCGTTTCAGTCGATTTGAAACAACATGGTTTCGTTCAGTTCAGAGGAGTGCTCATGTTCGCTTTGAGGCGTCTTAGCGCAGTGCTTTCCAGGCACGTCGGGCTGGTTACGATATTTTTTTCTATTTTGGCCTGCTGTTTTCCCAACTATTTTCGCTGGGCCTCTGCGCATTCCGCTCTGTTTCTTTCCATTATCATGCTTGGGATGGGGTTAACCATCAAGCTTGAGGATTTCGTCGTTGTCTTTCGGCATCCGAAACCGCTGATGATTGGTTTCTTTGCGCAATTTCTTGGTATGCCGCTTCTGGCTCTTCTGATTGTGTCTGTTTTGCCCCTTCCTCCTGAGGCTACTTTGGGGATTTTGCTGATCGGATGCTGTCCTGGCGGAACGTCAAGCAATGTCCTGACCTATATGGCTGGAGGAGACGTTGCTCTGTCTGTGGGCATGACGGTTTTTTCCACGCTTGCCGCTCCTGTTGTGACGCCTCTGCTGTTTTACGGTATTGCCGATAGCTGGGTCAGCGTTTCGTTTGGTGCCATGTGTCTTTCTACATTGAAAATAGTTCTTCTTCCTGTCCTCGGAGGCATCTTCATTCGTCGTTTGGCCGGGTCGGGCTTTGCTGGGATGGCGGAACTTTGCCCTCTGATTTCCATAACAGGTATTGTGCTGATTGTTGGAGGTATTCTTGCTTCCAATGTGGATCGCCTGTTGGAATGCGGTGCGATCATCGCTCTGGCTGCTGCTGTGCAAACTTGTTTAGGACTGCTGTTTGGCTATGGTATAGCCAGATTGTGCAGAATGTCCTATGCCCGGAGTTCTGCCGTTTCCGTAGAAGTCGGTATTCAGAACAGTGGTTTGAGCGTGGCTCTGGCTGCTCTGCATTTGTCAGCATATCCGCTGGCTGTGCTTCCTGGAGTCATCAATGCGTCACTGCAGGTGATTCTCGGATCGGTTTACGCAGGCTTGCGCAGACGCATGATGCCGAAATCTGCGCAGTAATGGCCGCTAGTGCGGGCATCCTGCGGTTTATTTCGCTCGACACTACAGAGGAGGCCTTGCCGTGAAATTTCTGCATCTTGCAGATTTGCATATTGGAAAACGTGTGCTGGCCTATTCCATGCTGGAAGATCAGCGATACATTTTTCAGCAAATTACTGATGCTGCGCAGAAGGAAGAGATCGATGCTGTTCTCATTGCAGGCGATATTTATGACACCTCCAGTCCTTCCGAGGAAGCACTTCGGCTTTTTGAGAATTTTCTGCTGCGTTTTGATGAGCTCCGTATTCCCGTTTGTCTGATCCCCGGAAATCACGATTCTGATATGCGGCTTGCCTTCGGATCGGATTTTATGAAACGGCACGGAGTGCATATAGCCCGGCCGTACAGCGGACATTCCGATCCTGTGGTTTTCTGGGATGAATGGGGAGAAGTTCATGTGCATCTGCTGCCGTTTGTTCGGAAACGAGATGTGCAGCGCTGTTTCCCCGATGCTGTTTTGAACAATGAAGACGATGTTCTCCGTACTGCTGTGGAAGCTCTCCATGTTGATTGTTCCGTTCGAAACATTCTTGTCGCGCATCAGTTTGTGCATGGCGGGGCAATCAGTGATTCTGAAGAGCGCATTGGTGGTTTGGACGGCGCCGATCCTGGAGTTTTTGCATTGTTTGAATATACGGCTCTGGGGCATCTGCATCGTCCCCAGCATATTGGCATGCCGAACATTCGATACTGCGGATCTCCTTTGAAATATTCCTGTTCCGAAGTGCATCATCAAAAAAACGTGACTATTGTAGAATTGAGAAAAAAATCCAATCCCGTTGAAGTACGGGAGATCGTTGTGACGCCTCGGAGAGATATGCGTGAAATTCGGGGACGTTTTGATGAATTATGGAATCCGGTGGAAGCGGAGTTAAGCCAGGATTATATTCATATTATTTTAACAGATGAAAGAAGCGAACCGGATGCGTTTCTGAAACTGCGGAGGAACTATCCGAATCTGATGTCTCTGAGGTATGAAAGACAGAATGGATCTGCTGATTTGTCCGGAATCGATGTTTTGGAAAATGCTGAATCTATGAATCCTGAGGACATGATCAAGGAGTTGTTTTTTAAACAGAATCGACGTGATATGGATGAAAAACAGCTCTCATATCTGCGTAGCATCATTGAAGAAGTTTGGGGAACGTTATGAGGCCGCTTCATCTTCGGATTTCCGCTTTTGGGCCGTATGCGGGCGTGGAAGATATTCCGCTTCAGGAATTGGGCACAACAGGTCTGTATTTGATATCCGGCGAAACCGGATCCGGAAAAACGTCGCTTTTTGACGCTGTGATGTTTGCCTTGTACGGGGAGCCTAGCGGAGCCGGACGTGATGCTCAAACGATTCGTTGTACATACGCGGATGCAAAAATCCCCACCAAGGTAGTTCTGACCTTTGCTCATGGCGAATCCGTTTATGTTATTGAACGAAGTGCTGCCTATATGAGACCCAAGATGCGATCTGAAGGTTCTATCAAGGTTGCTGCGCAGGTCGTCCTGCGTTGTCCGGATGGAACGGAGCTTACCAGAAGCGAGGATGTGAAGAAAAAGATCGTGGATATTCTGGGACTGGATAGAAATCAGTTTCTTCAGACTTCCATGTTGGCGCAGGGCGATTTTATTCGTCTGCTCAGAGCTGGAACGGAAGAGCGCCGTAAAATTTTCAGCAGAATTTTCGGTACGGAAAAGTATGGTGAGCTGCAGAAAAAAATCGGAGATGAAAAGCGGGAACTGGATAAAAAGCTTAAGAATATGCAGCCTGTCATGCAGATCGCGGAAATGGCGAGATGTGAACGATATGCGGATCTTGAAAACAGGCTTAATGAAGTCAGAATGAAGCTGACCGGGTTGGATTATCCTCCGTTTCCTGAGCTTTTTGCTATCCTGCAGGATGTTATTGAACGCGATATGCATCAAAAATCCCAGTATGAGGAAGAAAAAAGAGAATTGTCAAAACTCAGAGAAAATCTACACCATGATTTTCTTCAGGCCAGGGAGCGCGAAAGAATTAAAAGAGAATTGGAAAAAATTCACCATCAGAAAAAGGATAGGGCTGATCTGCTGGATCAAATCCAATCTGATAAAACTCTTATCGAAAAAGGCAAAGAGCTTGTAACTCTGCCGCTTGAACTGCACAAGCTAGAAGGTGAGCGGACAAAATATGAGCTGCTTGATAGGCTGAAGGCGGATCTTGCGTCTGAAAGCAAAGTCATCAATTTTTTATATCAGAAGAAAAGAAAATATGAGGCTTCTCTGCAGCGCAGTCTGAAAAAGAAAGAGATCTCGGAGAATTTTTTGCAAACCCTGGAAGCACAGAATTTGCCAGGAGAAGAATACTGCAGGCTGTCCATGGAAAAATGGATTCAGAACCTCCGTACCTTGGAGCAGCTGCGCGATTCCTCAAGAGCTTTCGATGGTATGCTTGACACATTGCGGCACGCAACAGAAGCCTATGCAAAGGCGAAAGAAATTCAGAAAGAGACAAGATTCCGTTATGAGCGGATGTTTGACAATTTTATCGCGGAACAGATGGGAATCGCCGCCAGGTCTCTGCTTCCAGGTAAACCGTGCCCTCTGTGCGGATCGGAAGATCACCCTCATCCGGCACCAATATCTGCTCAGGCTCCAACTCAGATTCAGGTTCAGTGTGCAAAATCAGAGGCAGAGAAGGCCGATGAGGCCTTGAATGCAAAGGCTTCTATGCAACAGAAGGCTTCGGCAGCAGTCGGTATACACCGGGAAAATCTCAGACGTCATTTTGATAGTCTTTTTCATAGAGAACCTGTCTGGAAGTCTGATGGAAAAATGGATGAACGGGCTTTTCTTTCAGAGGAAATTCATAAGGCAGAAAGAAAAAAAGCTGATCTGGAAGAAATGGTGCATCAGATTCGTCAGAATGCAGTACTGAAGATCCGGTCTTGTGCCGTATTGAAGCGTCTTGATGGACTCATTCAGGGGCGGAAGGATCAGTTGTCTGAAACAGAAAGAAATATTGAAAGCTCCCATATTAAAATTCAGGAAAAAGAGAAGCAGATTCAATCTCTGGGAGTCTTTTTTTCTTCTCTGCAGGAATTGGAACGGGAGATCGTACGGCTTACTCTGAGAAAAAAAGATTTGACCAGAATCTGCGAGGAAGCGGAACGCAGAAAAGTGGCCTTGCAGGGAGAACTCGACAGACTTAGAGGGGAAGAGCATTCGCTGGAAAAGCAGCTTTCAGCTTTTCGTCACGATTTGCCTTCAGAAGAATCTTTGCAGCGTTCCTCAAGCATCCTTACGGAAAAAATTGCGAAAACAGAAGAGCAGTTGGAGATCGTAGGGAATAATATTCCATTGCATCAGTCTGTGCTGGAAAGCCTCAGACGCTGCCAGCATGAAAGAGAGACTCTTGAAGATGAAATTCGTTGGAAAAGCGAATTGGCAGATACGCTGAACGGCAATCTCGCGGATCAGGAGCATATCGGTTTGGAAGCTTATGTTCAGGGCATGTTTTTTGATAGAATTTTGAAATTCGCTGACAAACAGATGCTTGAAATGTCTTCGGGGCAATATGAATTTCGTCGGCAGAATCGTCTTGGAGGATCGCGACAGCATACTGGACTCGATCTTTATGTCTATGATCATCACAGTGGCACGGCTCGAAAGGCAGAGACGCTTTCGGGGGGAGAATCCTTTCAGGCTGCGTTATCTCTGGCATTGGGGCTGTCGGAAGCAGTGCAGACATGCGCCGGAGGCGTGCGTATCGAAACGCTGTTTATTGATGAGGGTTTTGGCTCTTTGGATCGGGAATCACTGAATAGAGCTGTAACTGTTCTGGAAAAATTAAGCGAACACCGCATGATTGGTATCATTTCCCATGTGGAAATGCTGAGATCCCGTATAGAAAAGCAGATTTGCATTGTCAGGGAATGTGGAAGAGAAGGAAGTTCCGTTCGGATAGAAGTATAAGAATATGCCGTCTCAGTGGATATGTTTTCGATCCAGCACGCGATAATTGATCGCCTCTGCGATATGGTTCACGGTCAGTGCCTCAGCATTTTCAAGATCTGCAATGGTACGGCTGATTCGCAGAATACGGGTATAGGAGCGTGCTGACAGTGCGAGTTTTTCCATGGCATTTTTAAGGAAATTCTGGCTTGTACAATCCAGACGGCAGGCCTGTTCCAGCAATTTCCCTGCAAGATTGGCATTCGTTCGGCAGTGGGGAAAGTTCTTATAGCGGGCCGCCTGCATTTCTCTGGCGGTCATAATGCGTTGTTTCATTTGCTCGGAAGACATTGACGGACTGGCAGATTGCAGATCATCAAACGATACTGCAGGAACATGCACATGAAGATCAATGCGATCTAGCAATGGTCCGGAAAGTCGCGATTGATATTTTTGGATCTGCTGTGAGGTGCAGCGGCAGGTGTGCAGCGGATCGGTGGCATAGCCACAGGGACATGGATTCATGGCCGCAACGAGCATGCAGTCCGCAGGAAATGTTACGGAAAGAGCAGAGCGGGCAATAGTGACGATTCCGTCTTCCAGAGGCTGACGCAGCACTTCAAGCGTTGTTTTGCCGTATTCCGGAAGTTCATCAAGAAAGAGCACGCCCCGATGCGCGAGTGAAACTTCACCGGGCTTGGGAATGGAGCCTCCGCCTACGAGCGCCGCTTCGGATACTGTATGGTGAGGGGAACGGAAAGGTCTTTTGGAGATCAGAGAATTACGGTTCAGCAGTCCGGAAACGCTGTAGATCTTCGTCACTTCCAAAGCTTCATCAAAAGTCAGTGGCGGGAGAATTGAGGGAATTCTCTGAGCCAGCATTGTCTTGCCGCTGCCGGGCGGTCCGATAAGTAGAATATTGTGAGCTCCTGCGGCCGCTATTTCGATGGCTCGTTTGGGAATTTCCTGCCCTTTGACGTCAGAGAAATCATAAAGAGATCCGTCATCATCTGACTCAAAAGGCGCAGGTGCAACTTGGTGAAGTTCGATATCCCTCTTTAAAAAGGCGACAGCTTCAGAAAGTGTTTTTGGTCCGTAAGCCGGGAGCCCCTGCACCAAAGCAGCTTCAGAGGCGTTTTCCGGAGCGGTCAAAATGCCCTTTGCGCCGGTTTGGCGAGCTAAAATTGCCAGAGGAAGAATTCCGGGTACGGGTTTGATTTCTCCGCCCAGCGAAAGTTCGCCACAGAGAAACCATCCGTCCGGACAGGTTGGGGGAATGATTTCCGCAGCAGCCAGCAGAGCTGTAGCCATGGGCAGATCATACCCGCTTCCTGCCTTTTTTCGATCAGCCGGGGCTAGATTGACCGTAATGCGGCTTGCAGGCAGATCAAAACCGCTTGCACGAATAGCCGCAAGCACCCGATCTCTGGCCTCTCGCACGGCACCTTCTGCAAGTCCTACGATATTGAAGGATGGCAAGCCTTTCCGTAGAAGATCGACTTCAAGGTCGACTCGGAATGCGTCGACTCCGTGCAAAGCACCGCTAGCTAAGCTGATAACCACAGATTTCTCTCCTGCAAAAAGAGAAAGCCGACGTATGTCGGCTTCAGTACAGATTGCGAAGCGGACATGTTCTATTTGTTCAAAAACATTTTCAGATCTTTTCCCGCTCTGAAAAACGGCATTCTCTTCGGTTTGACCGCAACCTGCTCTCCAGTACGGGGGTTTCTGCCTTCATAGCCATCATATTCTTTTATCTTAAAGCTTCCAAATCCCCGCAGTTCGATGCGGTCTCCGTTCAGAAGTGCCTTTTTCATGCAGTCAACTAAAGTATTGATAACGAGTTCCGCCTCGTCAAGCGAAATCGTGGCCCGTTCAGCCAGGGCTTTGATGAGATCGCTTTTATTCATACTCTCTCCTAAAACAGAAAGTGGCTGAAAAAACAGTACAGCCCATATAAAATAGTCAGATATCCTGAAATATATAGGCAACAATCGATAAATACTCTAACACAGAATGATTCCTAATACAAGGGATAGCCTGAAAAAGAGACTCTTCAATTAATTTGACTTGCTTCCGCTATGCAGTGAAAGCAGATAATCTCTGAGCAAACGATCAATGCGTCCATTCAGGACGGCATCGACGTCTCCTATTTCGCATCCGCTGCGGTGATCTTTGACCAGACGATATGGCTGGAGAGTATATGTGCGAATTTGACTGCCGAAACTGATAGCGTTTTTGTCAGCATACTGCGCTTTCAGCTGTTCTTCTTTTTTGCGCAATTCAAGATCATAGATGCGTCCTTTCAGAATGCGCAGTGCCGATTCCTTGTTGTGATGCTGGGATTTTTCATTCTGACACTGAGCTACGAGTCCGGTAGGAAGGTGCGTGATGCGCACTGCGGAACTGGTCGTGTTCACACTTTGTCCTCCCGGGCCGCTGGAACGAAAAATATCAATGCGCAGATCGGATTCTTTTATGTCAACGACGATATCGTCCGGAGTATCGGGAATGACGTCCACAGAAGCGAAAGATGTATGACGGCGGCCTGAGGCATCGAACGGAGAAATGCGAATCAGACGATGGATGCCCCGTTCTCCCTTAAGGAGGCCGAAAACGTTCTGACCTGAAATGCGCAGCGTGACGCTTTTGATGCCAGCTTCGTCTCCGACGAGATAGTCCAGCTCTTCTACGGCAAAATGGTGGATATCGGCCCAGCGCAGATACATTCTTTGAAGCATTTCCGCCCAGTCCTGAGCCTCTGTCCCTCCTGCTCCAGGGTGGATTTCGAGAATGGCATTGAAGTGATCTTCTTCCTGCGACAGCAGAAGCGATGTCTCTGTTTCCTCAAGGAGCTCTCCGAGTCGTACGCAGGATTTTTCTGCGGAGCTCAGGGCTTCATTGAGATCCTCTTCAGTTGTTTCCGATTCGGCAGACAGTTCCTGCGCCATCTCCAGCCAGGAAAACAACTCCTCCCGGCATTCCCGTAGCGCGTTGAATCTTTCCAGTTCATTTTCAACTGCGCTTTTTTCCCGAAGGACAGGGGTCAGCTTTTCAGGATTATCCCATGCGCCCGGAGCGGAAATGACAGCTTCCAGCTCCTGAAGCCGTTTTTCTCTTGCAGGCTGGTCAAAGACGCCCCCAAAGTGTTTGAAATTGCGTATCAAGTGTGGCAGCACGGGATTTAAGATCGTCAAATTGAATCATAGTGGCATCCTTCTTTTGTCATATTAGGGGAATGCATCTGTCTGCGGAAAAAACGGATTGCAAGCAGGATAGAGAAGGCAATCCATAAAACGGGTATGTAAAACGGTTCCAGATAGAAGAAAAGCGTATGTTCTGTCCGTGATGCAATCTGTCCGGACAGACTCTGTGCAGAGAAAAGGCGGCTCAGGCTGAAAATTCGGCCATACGGATCAATACATGCTGAATATCCGGTATTGGTCGTTCTTGCAAGCCATCGATTCTGCTCAACAGCCCGAAGTGCTCCCAGCTGAAGATGCTGAAGCGGTGCCGGAGTTCTGCCGAACCAGGCGTCGTTGCTGATATTGACGAATACTTCAGCTCCCTGTTCAACCTGTTCTCGAGCCAGATACGGAAAAACTGATTCATAGCAAATGAGCATGCCCAAAACAAGCTTTTGTCCCTGTTTGATTGTCAGATGCAGCGGGGCCGTATGTTTTCCGGGCGTAAAGGCTCCGATTTCCTGGAATAGCCCTCGCAATATGGGAATATTCAGAAAATCAGGAAGATATTCTCCGAATGGAACAAGATGTTTTTTTTCATAGATCCCTGCACTCGGCTGGATTGAGTCGGAATCAATCAGAATAGCTCTGTTGAATACTGCCATCTTGCCTGAAGACTGCAACTCAAATCCCGGAACGCCAGTCACAAGCGGCACGCCGGTTTCCCTGGTGAAAGTGCGGATCACGGATGGAAGAACGGGATGACGCGCATAGTCGAAAGGCAGAGCTGTTTCCGGCCAGATGATAAGACTTGGATGACTGATCAGGGAGTCTCTGCTTAACAGCAAATACCGTTCCACCGTTTTCTGCTGCATATGCGGTGACCATTTGATGTTTTGATTGATATTGCCCTGGATCATCGCAATGGGAATCGTCTCTTCTGTTGGAGCATTGTGAACGCGGACGATGCCAAACAGCATGATGCCGCATGCCGTCGCAGCGGCAAGCAATACCGGGAGAATGGTTCGTCTTCGGATGCTTTCGACAGCTGCAGCTGTCAGACCGACATACAGACCGCTGAGCGCAAAAGCTCCGATCAGTGCGGTTCCCTGAATCCATACCGGCCACGGCACAAAGGCTGCACTGAGAGTCATCCAGGGAAAACCGGATCCGAACCAGCTGCGAATCCATTCGGCAAGACACCAGATCAGACTGAGACAAGCCGATCGCATCAGCGGAGAATCATTGCGGAGCAGAAAAGAAATCCAGGCGGCAAGACCGCTGTACAACCCCATATATCCCGCCATCAGTACAGCGCAGGGAAAGGCCAGAATCCAGGGAAAACCGCCCACTTCATGAATAGGCACAGTGAGCCAGTATAATGACAGCAGGCCGCCGATCAAACCGGCAAGCCATCCGCATTGAAAGGACCGTTTGCCTGATTTGCAGTCTGATCCAATCAGAATGAGACCGGCAGGCCAAAGCAGGACAGCGCCAGGAAGCTGCATGAGATCATTGGGGAACCCAAGCCACTGACCGAGCACCGCTATGGAATAGAATACAGTAAGGCGCAGGTTGCCGGAATTGATCATTTGTATCCGTTGGCCTCCATTACGGCCTTTTCCGCATTTCCTGCGGCAAAAAATTCTATGACCTGGAAAATGGTCGGCAGCATGGTCTTCAGCTTTTGGATGCTGTCGGCGTCTGGTCGGCCAAGCACCCAATTGATGGTGTCATCAGGATAGGGAGATTTTCCAATACCGATGCGAAGGCGGAAAAAGTCCGGAGTCCCGAGACGCTGCGTGATAGATTTCAGGCCATTATGGCCAGCATTGCCGCCGCCGCATTTGCATTTCATGCGTCCGGGCGGCAAATCCAGTTCATCGTGAATCACCAGAATGCGATGCGGAGGAATACGATACCAGGCGGCCAGAGGCTGAACGCAGTCTCCAGACAGATTCATGAACGTCTGCGGTTCGGCAAGCAGCCATTCTCCGGCTTGGGGCAATGTTATACGCCACAGCAGGCAGTGAAAACGATCGCCGGAGAGAGGTTCTGCGGCATATTCCCTTATCAGAGCTTCAGTAATGAAAAAACCGGTGTTATGCCGGGTCCCGGCATATTTTTTTCCGGGATTTCCCAGTCCCACAATCAACCCCTGGATGCTCACGGCTATTTCTCCTGTTGCGGCAGTTCCTGCGACTGCTTGACGATATGCAGACACTCAGGCGAAATGCCCGGGACGACTGCCGAAATGAGAACGATAGGGGAAATGTATTGTTCTGACCAGTTCATTGTCAAACGCAGTGTTCCGTCTTCGTCCCAGCTTATTTCCTGAAAAATGCCTCGGATATCTGATGTTCGAGGACCTTTTTTCGTTTCCCGGGTAAGGAAATGAGAGTCCTTTTCCGCAAAAGATTTCCATAATTGCCGAAACCGTTCCTGTTCTATGCCGCTGTAGCGGATCGTATAGGTTTCCCTGCACGCACCTACAGATTTATCCTTGAGAGGAATCGATTCGGCATAAATTGGCTGCAATTCCGCAGGGAGGCATTGGGAAAGCCTGTCGATAACTTCTTCAGCCCGTAAAGGGGTCCTCAGACATGCGGAAAACCACTCTGAACAGCTTTCAATGCCTACGGACAGGGCTCTGCCAAAAGAAAGAAGCGGCAGAGGATGGAATCCCTGTGAAAAGCTCAGCGGAATTTCGGCACGTCTCAGAGCCCGTTCCAGAACGGATTGAAGTTCCAGAGGACTTAAAAATGCTGCGGATCCCTCTTTTCGATGCCAGATACGATACCGGACAGCTTTCATGACCAGATCCTGCCGTATGGACGGCGCGTCAGCCTTTTTCGCAGGGCCTTGAGCAGCGGGAATGATGCGTCCGTTTTCATCGACTTTTGGACGATGGCTTTCTTGATCTCGCTGAGGGAAAACAAGTCTGTTTGAAAAAAGCTCACCAGGATCTTTCTTTGGCAGGAGAGACGGCTGAGATCCGATGTCACAGGCACCGCATCCGTGGCATCCGTGATAGCGGCAGTCTGGCGAAACAAGCTCCTGAAAGGCCTTTTTTCGTTCTCTGAGCAAAAACGACCTGGATACTCCGGGATTGAGGTGATCCCATGGTAGCGGGGCATCCAGTTTTCTGGATCCGGTGAACAGATCGGCGGAAAGACCGCATTCGGCAAGAGCCTCAAGCCATGGCTCCAAAGCAAAATGATCAATCCAGCTGGTGAACAAAGCACCTTTGCGGTATGCCTTTTCAACGACATCTGCCAGTCTGCGATCGGCTCGTGACAGAATGCCTTCAAGATGACTGCATGCCGGCTCATGCCAGCGCATCTTGATGTTTTTTTCTGAGTCGAACAGATGACGTAACAGGCGGATTCTTTGCGTGATCTCAGGAAGAGAAAGCTGTCTTTCCCATTGGAAAGGCGTAAAAGGCTTCGGCACAAAAGGCGAGATCGCTGCAGTTACCTGAAGGCGTCTTTTCCCCCCTCCTGCAGCATCACGTACTTTGCGGCATAAGTCCACAATGCCTTCAAGATCGGATTGTTTTTCTCCAGGAAGTCCGATCATAAAATACAGCTTCACCTGCTGCCAGCCGTGTTCGAACAATTTTTGAACATGCAGAAGAATTTCCTCTTCAGTAATGCCCTTGTTGATAATATCCCGCATGCGCTGGCTTCCCGCCTCAGGAGCCAATGTCGCGCCTGTACGGCGGATTCCAGCCATGCGTTCCATGATGCTGTCATCGATTGATCCGATACGGAGAGAAGGAAGAGAAATGGCAATCTGCTCTGCGGCGCAGCGGTCAGAGGTTTTCAGAAAAAGCGTTTTAAGAGCGGAATAATCTCCGGTACTGAGAGACAGAAAGGAAATTTCGTCAAAACCGGTGTTTTTCAGGCAGCGGCTGAGAATTTCTTCGGCCTGCTGAGGCTTACGCTCCCTTGCTGGACGGTAGAGTATGCCGGCCTGGCAGAATCGGCATCCTCTGGTGCATCCTCGGGCTATCTCCAGACTTAGCCGGTTATGTACGGCTCCAAAAGGGACGATCTGTCTTTCCGGATAATCGGCCCTGTTGAGATCGGAAACGATACGCCTTCCGGGCATTGGAATGCCCTTGGGCACAGAGATGCGACCCAGCGCGTCATGCTCATACAGAGATGGAACATATATGCCGGGAATATTTGCAGCCTTAAGGAGAAACTCTCTGCGATTCCAACCTTCGAGTCGTCCCTGGCGGAGCAGGGCGCAGAGTTCTGGAAAGAGTTCTTCTCCGTCTCCCAGCATCATCAGATCGAAAAAAGGTGCCATAGGTTCTGACGAAATGGCGCATCCGCCTCCTGCGGCGATGATGGGCCAGTGCGTCAGGCTGTTTCCGCGCATTGCTGTTCGGAGAGGAATCCCTGCCAGATCAAGCATGTACAGAATATTCGTAAAGCAGAGTTCATGCGTAATGGAAAAGCCTATCAGGTGCGTATCTCCCAGCGGGGTGTCGCTTTCTAGCGTGGCCAACGGGACATGGTGCGCCTTCAGAATGTTCGCAGCTTCAAGATCCGGAGCGAAAACGCGTTCCGCGCAGATTTCCCTGTGTGAATTGAGGATATTATACAGGATCTTATGGCCGAGATAGGACATGCCGACTTCATAAAGATCGGGAAACGCCAGAACGCAATGCAGATCCGTCTGAGAGGGATCTTTATGAACAGATCCTTCTTCAATACCTGTATAATGACTCGGATGGGGAAGCAGAGGGAGAAGTTCTTTCATGAGATATCTGAAGAAAGTCCGGCACCGTGGATCTGATCCAAAATACGGTGCCGGAAGATAAGGGTTGCAATCGAAAATCGGAACTAAAATTTCAGACCTGCGGCTCCGGTAATCAATCCGCTGCCTCCGGCAGGATTCCCGCCGGATCCTCCCGTTCCGTAAAGTCCGCTGCTTCTTGCGATGCTCAGTTTGGAGCAGGCTTCAAGATATTGAGTATCCAGTCCTTCAGGAATACGCGTAAATTCATACATGAAAAAGCTTGAATGAACAGAACCGGAAAATTCCTGTTCAAAGGGATAGCCGTAGGGTATCAGCATCATCTGAGGACCAGACGCCGTGCCGGCAATTTCAATCGTTCCGAGATCTTCAAGGTTGCCGGATTCCTCATCGTATTTACCGATGACGATTTCTCCGGAGATGAGTTTAAACATGCGGATGGGTTTGGCCATGACGTACTCCTTGAACAAACGTAAAAAATAAAAAGCGTAGTGGTCAAGATGCTTACGGATATGAAGGGATCGTGTCAAGCATAGAGAGGTTTTTTCAGGATGTTGCCCTGTTCGTAACGGATATTCTATCCCTCGTTTCCTGTTCAATGATATTGTATTGTAGGATGACATTTTCTATGGTATGTATATCCGATAAGCACAAAAAAGGAACAATAGCAGAAAGGTGCGTTCTGAGAGGTTTCGAATGGGAATGAATCCATCCGGAGCATCAAATGAACGCACCCTGAAAACGGGAAAAAATATGCAGTTGCTGCAGAAAAAGCTTAATTACGCGTTCCGCGATGAATCATTGCTGAGATGTGCGCTGACGCATAGTTCATGGGCCAATGAACACGAGGGGGAACCGCACAATGAACGCTTGGAATTTCTTGGCGATGCCGTTTTGGAAATAGTGATTTCCTCACGGCTTTTTACACTGTTTCCTGATGCCAGAGAAGGCGATTTGACGAGAGTCCGATCGTCTCTGGTGATGGAGCAGACTTTGGCCGGACTGGCGAGGAATATCGGTCTGGATCGCAGTCTGCGTCTGTCCCGAGGCGAGGAACATCAGGGTGGAAGACATCGTGACAGTCTTCTTGCGGATGCGATGGAAGCCGTTTTCGGCGGAATTTTTATTGATGGAGGCTTTGATTGCGCGAAAAAGGTGATTGAGCAGCTCTATGCGCCGCTCTGGCCTTCCAAGCTTTTTGATGAACGGCGCAAGGATTTCAAAACGCGCCTTCAGGAAGTCACGCAGCATCTGTATAAGGCTTTGCCTCTTTATACGCTCATCTCCAGCAATGGGCCGGAACATGCCCGAAATTTTTCCGTCAGGGTTGAACTTCCGGACGGTCAGAGCTTCGAATCCACTGATTCAGGATTGAAGCGTGCGGAGCAGGCAGCGGCTCGTACGGCTCTTGAGGCTTTGAACAAAAAAATCGGATAAGCTTGCCGGCTGGCGTTCCATCCGCAGTTTAGCAGACGGAACGCCGCGATGCTAGCGTCTGCGAGACTTTACCCATTCCTTCATGCTTTCAATAATGGCTTCAATTTCCATTTCATTCGGCACGCGCGGAATGGGAATCGGATAGATATCCGTATTCGTCATAATCAGATTGCAGTAGTTTTCAACCATAAACGGCGTAACATCCTTGAGATCGTCGATGGTTTTGACACCGATTGCATCGTACATGGAAGAAGCAACTTGCTCAACGATGTCCGCGCTGTATTCTGACTGAATATTCAGGAAAACGCGAATTTCTTCGCGGCGTTCACTTGCCCTGATGGGGATGCCGTCGCGGAAGGCATTGAAGTTTCCGTCTTCGTCAATAGCAAGCTTCCAGCCGCGCTTGAACATGAAATCAGAAAAATCTTCAATGGTTTCCGGAGAGGAACAGATATCCTTGAATCTGGGCAGCATCTTTTCAAGAGGATAAGACATCGGGATAACTCCTGCTTGAGGGTTGAGGGTGATGAAGGTATTTTCCGGTACAGGCATAATATGGAATTATACTAACAATAACAGTTATCATAATCATATTTCTTTGCTGTGGTCAAACATTTGCTCTCCCTTGCAAGGTTTCGGAACATGATATAGCCTGAGCCCTCCTCTATATGGATATCAGAGAAGACAAGACGTTATGGAGAACAATCATATGAATTGGGTTTGCGTATTTGCAGTGGCTTCTCTCTTTTTTGTTTCGGGCTGTGTGCCGACACCCTCATGGAATGACTTGTGGCTTTCCGGAAGCAAGAAGGTCTCTTCTGATGAAAATTATGACGCTCGAGCCGCATCCGGATTGAAACAGGCTGACAGAGCCTTGCAGCAGGGAAAAAATGATGCGGCGTTGCGCCTGTACGAAAATATTGCCTATGATACTCGCCTGTCTTCTTCTTTCAGAGAACAGGCTTACGAAAAGTCTGCTGTTATACTGTTGAAAATGGAACGCCGTAACAGCGCTCTGGCTTTGCTGCAATCTTGGAAAGAGATGTCTCCAAATGTGGAAGATAGCAAGACCTGGCGTTTGCTATGGGTTGAAGCGGGCGGCAGACTGGATGAGAAAAAACAGGGAAACGAAATTCAGGAGCCATCTTCTGAAGGGACAGGCATGCCATGTGTCGTTCTGGCTGTGCCCATTACCGGAAGCAATGCGTCCGTAGGAAAGCGTGTCGTGCTGGGAGCACAAACGGCTGCACGGCGCATGTCTGAAATGGGTCGCAGCATGGAAGTGCGCGTCACAGACACCAATCGGGCGGAGTGGATTCAGGAATTGCACGCGATGCCTCGGCAATGTGTTGCCGTTGGAGGCATGATGGGTACTGGAGACTACAGAAAAGCCGCATCGGAATCTGTTGCTTCAGCTCGGAAATTTTTTGTTTTCAGGCCGAGGATTGATGGCGGTGAGGAAGGCAAAAATGCCTGGAGATT
Source organism: Desulfovibrionaceae bacterium (assembly GCA_029011315.1). Taxonomy (GTDB): domain Bacteria; phylum Desulfobacterota; class Desulfovibrionia; order Desulfovibrionales; family Desulfovibrionaceae; genus Bilophila. The sequence continues at coordinate 41,275 of JAQXLA010000017.1, read as the reverse complement.
TTTCAACAGCAGTGCGGATCAGTATGAGGCTCTTCTGAGATTCGGTTCTGAAGCAGGTGTTTCTGCTTATGGTATTTTTGCTCCGGACACTGGTTACGGCAGGCGTCAGATGCAGGCCTTTCAGTCACATGCTTTATCATCTGGTTCTTCCATTGCCTCTTATGCAACCTATGACAGTCGCATGTCGAAAGAAATGGCTGATTCAGCCCGAGCTTTTCTTCAGAATGGATCTGTAAAAAAAGGGCGTCCAGCTTTTCAAGCGGTATTTTTGCCGGATAAATGGGCCAATTCCGCTCTGGCCGCGCAGTATCTTGAATATCAGGGCGGTAGCGGACTCCTGTTCATGGGGCCGGCACTCTGGGGGCAGAATTTAGCATCTCGTAAGAATTCAGATGCTTTCGGGATGGATTTGGCAGTTTTTCCCTCTCCGTGGTATTCGGATTCTGATGCGCCTGAAACAGTGCGTCTGAAACAATTGATGAATACGGAGAAATCCGGGGCAGATTTTTGGACTGCGCTCGGATATGACTTCGTCCGGTTTGCCGATGCGCTGCACCTTTCAGCGGAATCTTCTTCAGAAAGTGTTACGGAAGCGATAATGCAGGCGCAGAAGATGAATTGGAGCATGGCTCCGATTTCCTGGAATCGGTTCGGGCAGGCGTCGCAGCATATGTTCATTATGCGGTTTGAGAATGGGCTTGTTCAATTGGCAAATGCTGCGGATATCAGAGAAATACAGAAAGCGAGAAGGAAGAAATAGGGATCACGGCGAAGCTATACAAGTATTTGACGAAAACCGCAAAAAAGAGGTATCTTCCACAAAAAGAAAAATTTCTTTTTTTGTTAAAAATATAGTTTCGACAAGGAGTCCTCAATGAGCTTTAAAATTGCGGTAATGGGACTGGGCAACATCGGCCGTTTTGCCGTTGAAACTCTGGAAAAAATGCCCGATGGAGAATGTATAGGCGTTGTACGTCGTCCTGAGTCCCTTGGACGCAATGCCATATCACTGAGAAATGTGCCAGATTTTGGCAGCATTCAGGATCTTATCAGCGCACAGGGGCGTCCCGATGCCGTCTTGGTCTGCGCTCCTTCGCGCGAAGTGCCCGGACAGGCCGAAGAGTTGCTGCGTGCCGGATTGTGCACGGTTGACAGCTTTGATATCCATGCACGCATGACAGAAGTTGTTGATCGTCTTGGCTCTGCCGCGTTGGAAGGCAAGGCTGTTGCCATTACGGCCGCCGGATGGGATCCCGGATCGGATTCTGTGCTGCGTGCGCTATTTGAAGCGATGGTTCCATCTGGCGTGACCTTTACCAACTTCGGCAGAGGACGATCCATGGGGCATTCTGTTGCGGCTCGCGCCATTCCCGGAGTTGCGGATGCAACGTCCATTACGATTCCTCTTGGAGGTGGACGTCATTCCCGTCTTGTGTATGTCGTTCCTGAAGAAGGGGCATGCATGGACAAAATCCGTGCGGCAATTGCTGCGGATGCCTATTTCGCTTCGGATCCTCTGGAAGTTCGTGAAGTCACTGCGGCGGAACTGCCTTTTGTCGCGGATGCTTCCCACGGAGTTCTGCTGGAACGCGTTGGCGCCTCCGGATTGACATCCAATCAGCATCTGAATTTTGATATGCGTATTAACAATCCGGCATTGACGGCTCAGATTCTTGTTTCCTGCGCCCGGGCTGCAGTGCGTCTGCGTGAAAAGGAAGCCTTCGGATCGTATACGATGATTGATATTCCTCCGGTGCTGATGCTTCCTGGTGAGAGAATGAGCAACGTCGCACGGCTGGTGTAGTCATAGCAATGCAAAACCATGCCGATCCAGTGTTCGGCATGGTTTTTTATTTGGAACGCGCATGTCTATTTTTTCCATTCTGGCGGAACAACGTATCGAAGAAGCTCAGGCAAGGGGAGAATTTGATCATTTGCCGGGTGCCGGAAAACCTCTGGAATTTGAAGATGATTCTGCCGTACCTGAAGATTTGCGCATGGCGTACAAGGTTCTGCGCAATGCAGGGTTTGTGCCTCCAGAGATCGCTGACAGGAAGGAAATCGGCAACCTTCTGGATATGCTTGAAAAGGGCGGCGATGAACGGGAATGTGTAGCCGGCATGCGCCGTTTGAAAACTCTGGTGCTTCATCTGCGTCGCAGCGGCCGATCGGCAGCAATTGAAGAGCATGACGAATATTACAGAAAAATTCTGCAGCGAATGGCGCGCTTGGAAAACAAATTTTAGCTGATTTTCTTTTTGGACTTTTCCAGCCATTCTTTCAGGCAGGAGCCTGTGATTGAATTTGGATTGCGGATAATTTCTTCGGGAGTTCCCGAGGCAATAATTCTTCCTCCGTTGCATCCTCCTCCAGGTCCCAGATCGATTACATGATCCGCGGCCATAATGACGTCCGGATTGTGCTCAATGACAATAACTGTAGCCCCCTTGTCGACCAGCTCGTGAAGCAGGGAAATAAGCAGCCCTGTTTCATGAACATGGAGTCCTGTTGTCGGTTCATCCAGAACATACATCGCTCCAGGGAGAGACTTTTTTCCAAGTTCACGGGACAGCTTGATGCGCTGGGCTTCTCCTCCGGACAGCGTCGTAGCCGCTTGACCGATCCGCAAATATCCGAGACCGACTTTTTCCAGAATCGCCAGCTTTCGTTCAAGAGATGGATGGTTAGCAAAGAAAACGCGGGCTTCAGATATGGGCATATCCAGAACTTCGGCGATGTTCTTTCCGCGATAGCGTACGTCAAGCGTTTCCTTATTGTAGCGAAGTCCGCCACAGACGTCGCAGGTGACATAGACATCGGGAAGAAAATGCATGGCGACGCAGATCTGACCGTCTCCGGAGCATGTTTCGCATCGCCCCCCTGCTACATTGAAGCTGAAGCGTCCAGGTGTGTAGCCCTTCTGCATCGCATCTGGAGACAAGGAGAATATTTTGCGGATTTCATCAAAAATTTTGGTGTATGTTGCCGGATTGGAACGCGGAGTTCTGCCAATCGGCGTCTGATCAATGGTCGTGATACGTGAGATTTGTTCTGTGCCTTCAATGCCGTTGAGCGAACCTGGATGATCAGCTTTCTGTCCCTGCGCCAGCGTCAAATGTCTGCAGAGCGTATCGATAACCAGTGAACTTTTTCCTGATCCGGAAACTCCGGTCACACAGGTCAGAGTACCGAGGGGAAACGAACAGTCGATATGTTTCAGATTGTTGGCGGAAGCTCCCCGTATTGTCAGCATGCCGGAGGGGGTGCGTCTGATTTTTGGGATTGGAATTGTAAGCTCTCCGCGCAGATAGCGTGCCGTCAGAGAGGTAGGATGCTGTAAAAGATCAGGAAAACTGCCTTGAAAGACGATTTCACCTCCGAGATATCCGGATCCTGGTCCAAGTTCGACAATATGATCTGCAGATCGGATCATAGCTTCATCGTGTTCTACAACCAGAACAGTATTGCCTTTTTGCTGCAGGTTGCGAAGCGTTTGGATCAGCCTGAGATTGTCCCGGGGATGAAGCCCGATTGAAGGCTCATCCAGAACATAGGTCACCCCCGTCAATCCTGAACCAAGTTGTGAAGCCAGGCGAATACGCTGGGATTCGCCTCCGGAAAGCGTTGAAACGGTGCGATGAAGTGTAAGGTAATCCAGTCCGACATCGGACAAAAAACAGAGTCTGCGATGCAGTTCGCTGAGAATGGGATCGGCTATACTCTCCTGCCTGCCGCTAAACTGGAAATGATGAAGCGTGCGCAGAGCCTCATCAATAGGCAGTGAGCAGAAATCGTGGATATTCAAGTTTCCAATTCGAACGGACAGTGCTTCAGGTCTCAGTCTGGAACCGTGGCATTTCGGACAATCGGTTGTCTGGAGATAACGGGAGAGAATATCCCGCCACATATCGCCATATTGCATGCCTTTTTCCAGCAGAGGAATGATGCCGGGCCAGTATTCCGTTCCCGGAGGAATGTCGCGAAATCCCCAGCGTGTGCGAACTGGATTCGGAACAGGGTGCGGCACAGATGCCTGCTCTCCGTGAAAAAGACTGTGCAGAGCTTCAGCTGAGAAATCCTTCAGAGGCGTTTGCAAAGTGAAATTTTCTCGTGTTCCCAGTGCTGACAGAGCAGGGGCGTATTTGGCAAAAACCTGAGGATTGCTCCATGGCAGGATGGCTTTGCTGGCGAGAGACAATCCCCTGTTCGGGGCGATCAGATCAGGATCGAGATATTCGATGGTACCAAGACCGGAACATTTTGGGCAGGCACCTTGCGGTGCATTGAAGGAAAACAGCTGAGGACTGAGATTGGGCATGCTGACATGGCAGACGGGACAGACACGTTCCGTCGAATAGATGTGCTCTTCTCCTGTATCAGGGTTCAAGGTTAGCATGCTGCCTTTGCCTCTGGTTAGGGCAAGTTCGGCAGATTCCGCGAGTCTGCTGCGGATCCCCTGTTTGATAACAAGGCGATCGATAACAAGATCCAGGGTATGTTTTTTGTTTTTATCTGGAAGATCCATCGCATCAAGTGCCAGGATCTGTCCGTCCAGCCGAATTCGTACAAAGCCCTCAGCCTTGAGCTTTTTCAGCAGATCGGCCTGAGTTCCCTTTTGCAGTCTGACAAGAGGAGCGAGAATCAGCAGTCTGGTTTTTTCAGGAAGAATCAGCAGCTCTGCGATGATTTCATCAAGAGACTGGGCGGTCACGGGTTTGCCGCATTGCGGGCAGTACGGCGTACCAAGACTGGCGTAAAAAACGCGGAGAAAATCGTAAATTTCGGTAACGGTGCCGACTGTTGAACGCGGATTGCGCCCAGATGTCTGCTGTTCCAGAGAGATGGCCGGAGAAAGCCCCTCAATGCTGTCGGCGTCCGGCTTATCCAGCTGCGGCAGAAATTGCCGGGCATATGCCGAAAGAGATTCCACATATCTGCGCTGTCCTTCAGCATAGATCAGATCAAAAGCCAGCGTGGATTTTCCAGATCCTGAAGGACCGCAGATCACGGTAAAGCGAGCATGGGGAATCTTCAGGGAAATATTTTTCAGATTATGATGCCGTGCTCCCTGGATGGTAATGCAGTCGTGCATGTCGCCTCATATTGTCTTGCTGCGCGACCCGGCAATAGGAACGGAGCGCGCAGTTTTTTGAATCAGTTTGAATGTGGAGATTGTTCCGTATCAAGCAAAATGGTGACAGGACCGTTGTTGACCATACGGACTGCCATATCCGCTCCGAACACACCGCATTGAATTTTTTCGGGCAGCATTAAGCGGAGATCCTTAGCAAGATGTTCAAATAGCTCTTTGGCTGTTCCGGGATCTGCAGCATTGTGAAATGAAGGTCTGCGACCTTTGGCGCAATCCGCATAAAGCGTAAACTGCGAAACGAGTAGAACCTCTCCGTCGATATCCAGAAGACTGCGGTTCATTTTTCCTATTTCATCAGAAAAAACTCTCAGATTGCACACGCGATCCAAAATCCGTTGATATTCCGGTGTACGGGGCAGATCCATGCCGTCCATGCTGCCGAAGCCGGCAAGAATGAGAAACCCCTCTTTGATGGAAGCTGTTTCCCGTCCGCTGATGCTGACGCCGGCTTCGGAAACCCGCTGAATCACAAGTCGCATTATTCCTTCCGCTCCGTATCGAGAGGCTGGTTTTCATGCGAAGGCTCATCGGTTTTCTGGTGCTGCAGTTCCTCATCACGCAGCACCCTGCGGAGAACCTTGCCAATGATGCTTTTGGGAAGCTCTTCACGAAATTCAATCAGTTTGGGAATCTTGAATGAAGCGAGTTTTTCTTTGCAGAATTTGACGACGTCGGCCGTTGTCAGAGTCTCGCCTTCTTTTGGCACGATATACGCTTTGATCGTTTCGCCTCTGGTTCGGTGATTGACGCCTACGGTAACCGCCTCGCGTATTTTGGGATGCGTCAGCAGCACTTCATCCACTTCTCTCGGGTATACGTTATAGCCGCCGACGATGATGAGATCCTTTTTGCGATCGACTATGTAAAAGTATCCGTCTTCATCCATATAGGCAATATCTCCGGTATACAGCCAGCCATTGCGGATTGTAGCGGCTGTTTCTTCCGGTCTGTTCCAGTAACCAAGCATGACCTGCGGCCCTCTGACAATCAATTCTCCGATTTCATTGGGCGGCAGAACTTTTGTACCTGTTTCCGTATCGACAATCCTGGCTTCAGTCGAAGGAACGGGCAGACCGATGGATCCGGGCTTCTTGATGCCGTCTACAGGATTGACATGCGTAACCGGAGATGCTTCGGTTAGACCGTATCCCTCAATAATTGAAGTGCCAGTTACTTCTTCAAAACGTTTCATCCACTCGACAGGCATGGGCGCAGAGCCGGAGATGCAGAATTTCAGGCTTTTCAGATCATATTCTGCCAGTTTTTTCTGCTGAAGCAGAGAAATATAAACGGAAGGAGCGCCGGGGAAAGCAGTATATTTGTATTTTTTAAACGATTCCAGCATATCGCCGGGGACATAGCGAGGCATCGGAACGACTTTGGCTCCCATACGGGCCGGAAGAAGCAGAGAAATGGTAAGACCGAGCACATGAAAAAGAGGAAGAAGCGCAAGAAAGGTATGGGAAAATTCCGGAGGCTGGTGTGCAATTTCGTAAATCTGCGTCAGATTGGCGATAAGATTGGAGTGCGTAAGGATGGCTCCCTTGGCAATGCCCGTCGTTCCTCCCGTATACTGAAGCAGGGCCGGGGTATGAGACGGATCTTTTTCTTCATAAGCATAATGTTCCCTGGTTTTGAGCATATCTTTCCAGGCAATGACATGCTTTCCGTCAAAGGGAACATTGACCCAGCTTCCCTGTCGTTTTGCGGAGAAAGGCTGAAGCCAGCTAAGCGGAAAGCTGAGAGCGTCTCGAATGCGCGTGATGCAGCAGAATTCAAGATTCAGCTTGTCCTGAAGCTTCTGTATTTTTTCCCACAAAAGATCAATCGTAATCATGTAGCGGATTCCCGCATCATGAATCTGATGTACCAGTTCCGATTCCATATAGAGTGGATTGGTCATGACGACGATGGCACCGGCCTTTAAGGCTCCCCAAAAAGCGATGTACGTTTGGGGAAGATTGGGGAGCATGATGGAAATGCGATCCCCCGGATTGACCCCGTGTGATCTGAGCGAGGCCGCAAAACGCTCTGAGAGATCCTTCAGCTGCTGATAGGAAATCTTGGTATTTTGAAATTCAATCGCACAACGGCTGCCGAAATCATGCGCAACCTGATCCAGAATAGCGGACAGACCGGTATGGGGAATCTGGATGGTATGTGCGACGCATCTGTCGTAAGAACGAAACCAGGGATATTCTTTTTGAGAATGGTTAGCCATGAGGAACACGCCTGTGTAAGTAAGGGGTTATTGCTTATGAGGCAGATCTTTTCCGCATCAGACTTTTTCCGGAATGACGGGAGAGATTCTTTTTTCAGCCTGACATTTCGGACAGATGCCGTACAAATACAGACGATGGCGCGTTGGCGTAAAGCCATGCCGGGCCATGAGTGCCTCCTGAAGAACTTCTATGGCAGGATCGACGACTTCGATATTTTGGCCGCAGATTTCACAGATAAGATGATCGTGATGCGAGTTCCCGACGTGCTCATATCTGGCAATGCCATCATAGAAACGGACTTCCCAAGCCAATCCAGCCTCGCAAAGAAGCTTGATCGTCCGGTATACGGTTGCCTGTCCGACGCTGGGATCACTTTCGCGAACGATGATATACAGATCTTCGACGCTTAAGTGACCGGATTCTTTAAAAAAAATTTCAGCAATATGTTTACGCTGCGTTGTTTGCCGCAGGCCCCTCTTTTGGAGAAACTGCTGAAAAAACTGCGTATACTCCTCTATATCTGTGATTTTGCAGCACACGATATGCTCCTGAAATCTGTGCGTACGCTTCATTGCGCGCGCTGGTCTGCAGATAGTGCATTGGCTTATTTGATAAGCCGTTATCAATAAAGATACAAGACTCTAATGAAAAAAAAGCCTGTTTTTTTATGTGGCTTCGTTCCAGTTTACCCGCACGATCAGACTTGATTTTTCGGAAAACATAATACACACATAGAAAAATTTTGCGGAGAGCACGGAATGGGAAAAGCACGAAGACCGAAGGCGTTGCCTAAACCAGTATGTTCGGATCATCTTCTTGTCCGAATCAATCCTCAGGATGCGGGACTGTTTCGCTTCTTTTTGGAGGCTCGCGACGGTCTTGGCTGGTTCTGTCCGTTGAATCGGAACAGCGCACTGATGCTGCTGACGTTTTCACCGCATCAGAGAAAAGCCATGCTGAATGCCTTGGAGGAAATTTCTGAAGAAATAGCTTTGGAGATACTGCCATGGCCTGCCATGCGTACCGGAGAGAAATACGATGTCGGAATCGAATCCTTTTGACGATGTCAATCCTTTTTTGCAGCTGAAAAAAGCGGTATATAAGACGGATCGAACGAAGAAAAAAGAGAAATCTACCCAGATTTTTGACAAAAAACATCAAGGAAGCATTGAGCAGGCAATGTTTCTGGACATGATGACCGGAGTGCAGCCCCTGGAAGATGATGACGGGAAAAAAGCAGCTTGGCATGAGTGCTTCACCCGGGAGAAGGAACCTCTTCCCGTGCCGAAGAAGACGACAGTTTCGGCATTTTCCCATAAAGGCAAGCCTTCGAATGCGACAAAACGTCAGGATGCCGTTGCAGCATTGTCCAAAAGATCTGCGGAAGAAAATGAAGAGGACATGTTTTTTGCTGCAATGAAACAGGTTGCGCCTCTTCCTGGAAAGGGGAGAGAAGTCATTCCCAGGCAGATTCCGAAAAAACAGCCTCCCGCAGAAAACGACAATCCTCTTCAGGATCTGCTAAACAGCAACATCCAGTTTTCCCTGGCATATACTGATGAATATCTTGAAGGGCATGTCCTGGGACTGGATCTGATTACGGTAGGCAAGCTGCAGGCAGGCCAGTTCAGTCCGGAATCCCATCTCGATTTGCATGGACTCAATACCGTTCAGGCGTATGAAATGCTGGTCGGTTTTTTTCGTGCAGCGTACTATAACGGGCATCGAACGCTGCTGGTTGTGCCAGGGCGCGGGCTGAATTCTCCGCAGGGAACGCCTGTTTTAAAAAACAAGCTTTCTGAATGGCTGACGCAGGAGCCGTTCCGTCGAATTGTGCTGGCGTTCTGCACCGCCAAGCCCTCCGATGGCGGATCCGGTGCTGTGTATGTTATGATTCGGAAATTCCGCAAGGGATCCGGAAAGGTTTACTGGGATCGCCGTCCTGCGGATCCTGATCTCCTGTAATTCCAAGCGGCAAAAAATTCAGTTTTCTATAATGGTAAGGAGTCAATATCATCGATCGGTAACATGTTCTGCGGAGCTTGGCTCTTCAGAGGCTTCACACCAGCTTTGCAGCGGGATGGGCACAAGAGGCTGTCTGATGCGGAGTTGGCCGAAATGTTCTCTCGGACGATGCAGGGCTTCTGCCGCAACAGATGCCAGAGCCTCTTCGCACATACGTCCCTGGCATTCTCCCATGCCGCATCCTGTAAAGCGTTTTAAATCATTGAGGTCTGTATGACCTTCATTGATGCAGCGGCGGATCTCTCCTGCAGAGATATGTCCGCATCGGCAGAGAAATGTTTCGTCAGGGATATGGCAGAGCGTTTCTTCCTGAACAAAAAGCCGACGCATGAAGCGTTGAAAAGATCCAAGTTCCTTCAGGCGTTTTTGCAGAGGAAAAATCTTTTCAAGAAATTTTTCTTTTAATAAAGCACCTAGCCGGAGTGAGGCAGAGTATCCGGCAATTTGTCCTCGAATCCAGGCAGCCTCGGCTCCCAGAACATCCGTACAGTCTCCTGCCGCAAAAATTCCGGGTACGGATGTTTCGCCATATTCTGAAAGATTCGGCAGAAAGGCTTGGCTTTTCGCATCCCAGTACATGGATGATCCGGCAAGGCGCAGTGCGCGGGTTTCCGGAATAAGTCCGTGATGCTGAATCAGCAGCGCTGTGTTTATGGTGCGCATTTTTCCGTTTTTCAGTGTCAACACGACGTGACTCAGCCAATCCGTGCCTTCCGAACGGATTTCTCGAATCTGAATTGGAAGTCCGCAGTGCAAAATATGCCGTATATTGTGCCGAAAAGTCGGCCAATCATGGCGTATGGAAGCCAAAAAAGGCAAGGCCTTCAAATAGTGAAGCCTGTCTCCGGTATCCGCCCAAAGGGCAGACAGTTTTTTCTGGTGCAACACGGAAAGAAGCAGGGGAACGAGCGGACCATTTCCGAAAATTATCGGCTGCAGCGAAGATGGAAGTTCTGCGTCGGAATCAAGCAGTTCCAGTGCTCCTCCGGCACTGACGACTCCGGGAATTGTCCATCCTGGAAACGGCATGGATCGTTCCATTGCGCCTGTGGCAATCAGACAGAGATTGGCATGGCACAGATATCCTTTTCCCTTCTGAGAAAGACGAACCTGATTTGGAGCGATATCCCAGACGGATGTTTCCGGCAGAAACATGTCAGGCTGACTTTGAAATCTCTGGAGTGCGTTTTCTGCTGTCAGTCGCATGAAACCCGGCATGCGCCGCAGATGCGTTTTGTTCCAGCCTCGTCCACCTGGGCAGCTGCGCTCATCTGCTGTCAGGGCAGAAAGCCCGCATTCTGCTGCCGCAAGTGCCGCACCGATTCCAGCTGGTCCGGCACCGATAATAAAAAGATTCGTTTTCATTGCGGCGTTACGGAATAAGTTTTGACGATCATGCCGTTTTGTACGGTAACGCGGCAGGATCGGATATTCGGTTCTCCATTGATTTCCATCAGACAGCCGAAGCATGATCCAGAGAAACAGTAAGGACTCATTGGAGAGCCGTCCGGATGCATTCCGGTTCTTTGACGACAGCGAAATACGGCAGCGGCCACACTGATGCCGGCGGGAACGGACATTTCCGTCCCGTCCAGAATAATACGCACGAAGTTGGGCATGGCCTTACATCTTGCGCCTGCTGATTTCCCACAGGCGTACGGGAACTGGCATTTTTTGAGGATACAGCGCGCGGACATTTTGCTCATGAACGCATCTTCCTTCCCAGCCTCGTCCGAACAGCGCACTTCGAAAGAATTCATAAACGGATCGGGAAGGCTCTGCAATCCACATCACGCCATCATCATCCAGCACATAATCGATAAAATCCAGTATCGGGGTGACAAAGCGTTTTTCATACATAATGTCGCCCCCCCAGGCAAAATGAATTTTCCCGGGAAGCAGAGCTGGATAGCGCCAGTCCATAGCTGTCCATAGAGGGCTGCGAACCTGATTGCATACCGCGTTTCGCGAAGCGAAGCGGAGCGCTTCAGGCTCATAGTCCATCCCTATCACGCAAGCTCCGAAATGTTCTGCAACCAGCGCTGTCAGCCCGAGTCCGCAGCCGATATCCAGACAGATCTGATTCTGAAGCGTTTTGCGTTTCATCCAGAGCCATTCTGACAGAACGAGGCTGGAAGGCCAGAGTTCCGTCCAGTAGGGAATGCGTTCGTCATCCGTAAAAGAGGCGGATGTCATGGCGTTCCACATGTTTTCAAGATTGTCAGGACGCTCCAGGATCCAATCCTTATCGCAAATCCGGACATGAATGAAGGGAGACTGCGCGCTGTTTTCCTGCATTGTCCATACCTCTAGATGACCTCATAAATGCGGCAGAGCACGTTATCATAAATCAAACGGAAATACGGAGAAAATCGGGGATCTCGCGGAGGGCAGATCAGAAGCTGAATCAGCAGACTGCGGTACAGGCGATCGTCCGCCACGATTTTTTCTCCGGTAATTTGATTGAGCAGAAAATGGACATTTCTTCTTTTTTGAGCCTGTTTCTGCCAGAGTTTCAGAGGCTGTGACAGATTTTCAGGCACGGCTGTGTAATCCTGATGTTCAAGACGACCGTCCGAAAACACATCGATGCTGGCTGCAGGCACAGTCACGCCGCTTCGTTTCAGGCGAATTTCCCCTTTTTCCAAAGAATAGGATAATGCATAGGGAATGATGCTGATAGCATTGCCAATGCCTGTTTTGGAAGTGAAGTCCCAGTTTCCAAAAGTCGTAATCCAGAATCCGAGATTGATCATATCATAGCTTACCACAAGATACTGATGCCCTGGAGCCTGAATCAGCGGTTCTTGAGCATTAGCCAGAGATGCCATGAGATGACCGGCCTGAGACGAAGTCATGCCTGAGAACACATTGCCTGAGATATTCCCCTTTAGAGCTGTATACTTGATAATTTGACGGGCAAATCGGGGATCTTCTGCCGCATAGACCGCCGCGGGGAGAAAAAGAGAGGCGCCTCCGTGATCCGCACCGTCGGCAATTGTCGGCCTGCGTGAAAAATGGTGTGTTGCATATCCCCAATCCCACCAGTGCCAAATCACAGCATCTTTTGGAGTGCTGATGCTCAGTGACTGCAGGGCTTCGGCATGGCGGCGATTTAAAATCGGACCTTGCGTTAATCCCGGAATCAGTTCCGTCAGCACGGGAATCGTGATGGATCCCAACATAATGACGGCGAGAGAACGGTAGAGCAAATGCGGGCCGATGGCATCCAGATGAAGGATGAAAGGCCATCGTTGGCATCGTCCTGCAGTGACAAGACAGATGGATGCAAGGCAGACGGCGGCAGTGATGCCGTAAGGAAGCGGAACATGCCAGACAGCGGCAAGGCTGGTTCTGAGCGGAGGAAAAAGCAGCATTGCCGCTGCTGACAGGACAAGCAGAAGAAAGATTCTTCTGAGAAGAGCATATCGGGAGTCTCCCAGAAGACAGACCAGCCAATCTGCCGGAAGCATCAGACCCATCGCAAAAACTGGTGCTCCGAACATCACCATGCGTCCGCCCATTTTCATGCTCAGCACTGTCAGTACCGCCATCGGCAGCAGAAAAAACGCACCTGGACGCAGGCAGAGAACAATCAAAAAACCGATAAAGCCTGTCCAGGCGATAGCGGAAGTTGGATGGAAATAGGCTGGAATATCCCGAAGGGAAAGATCTTGGATTTCCAAAATTGATTGCGCAACGGATGGAAACACCAGCGGATCGGCTAGAGTGGAAGAAACGGCATCTCCGCTTCTCTTAAGATATCCGTCCACATGATGAAACAGCGTTGCAAAAATTTCAGCATTGAAGATGTAGAGTGCCGCGCAAAGCCACAGCCCCGTCAAAATAAGGGGATTGTGCAGCAGGCGGGACGGAGTTCGGCTTCTCAGAAGTCCGGATACGAATAACATCAGCGCAGGGATCAAGCCAGGCAGGCCCGCTAAAGCGGGAAGTGCGTATGAGACAGCACAGATCAGAGCGGAACGTCGTTCTCCGGGTTTGGCAAAAAGCAATGCCATTATTCCGAAAAGAGCGGCGTTGAATCTGATGAGATACGGGAAAAGAGAATGCCAAGCCTGAGAATACCAGCTTAAAATGCCGCAGAACCCCAGAAAAAATATCCAGTGAGGTGCCAGAAGGGAGGCAGGAGCGTGAGAAGCCGCCTCGAAAAACGATGGCATGTTCTTTCCAGGCGAGCATCCGCAGCGGCGAACATACAGAATGGCAAGCGGATGTCTGAGAAAGCAGCTTATCCAGCATGCAGGTCCGAGGCTGAATGCCAGAGGCAGGAAGACCGTGATGAGATCCGTATCGGCATATCCGAGAAGCGTTCTGCCCAAAAATCCCGGCGTCAATGTCGCAAGCAGACCGGCACCGACACCAGCTTCCATACTGCCCATGCTCGATGCCCAGAAAAATACCAGCACAGCTACCATACTGGCCATAATCGGGGGAAGCCAGAATGCAACGGTAACAGGATCGGTACACAGGTAGAATGCGAGCGTTCTGAGCAGTTCTGACATGGGATGACCGATGCTGCGCCCAAAGCCGTCCGCTCCTGCTACCCAGTGATAAGCGTCGTGTGTGCTGAGGAGCATTTCTCCATTCAGAGAAAATTCAGGATTTTGCCAGGACGGCCATTCTGTCATTCGGAGTGCAAAGGCTGCCGTATAAGTCAGTATGGCCAAGGCAACGCCGATCGTCCACGGAGGAATGGAACTTTTCAAAGTTTCGATTCCGCAGATATGCCGAAACATGTAAGCCTCTCTTTTCCGGCATGTACGACCGTCCGGACACAAATAAAAGATTTTTCAAAAAGCCGTTATGCGGAGAGAATGTCATCCAGGGCATTGGCAAAAGCTGTCAAATCATCCTCATCGATGGTCAGGGCGGGAAGGAGCCTCAGAATGACTTCATGCGACAGATTCAGAATGAATCCCCGGCGGAGAAGTTCTTCCCAAACGGCTTTGCCCGGGATGGACAATTCGACGCCGATAAGCAGACCCATGCCGCGGACTTCGCGAATTTTATCGGGGTGTTTTTCCGCAATGGCCTGAAGACGCTGCATGAGGCGTTCTCCAAGTTCCGCAGCTCGGGCATCAAGATGATCCCTGCGCATGATTTCCAGAACTTTGCACGCAGCTGCAGAAACCAGAACGCCGCCGCCGAATGTCGAACCATGGCTTCCTCCGTCAAAAGCCTGAGCCACTTCATCGATCGCCATGATGCAGCCCATTGGCAGACCATTTGCCAGAGCCTTGGCACTGGAAATAATGTCAGGATGCAGATCAAAATGCTGGAAAGCCCACGGCTTGCCTGTACGGCACAGACCCGTCTGAACCTCATCAACCAGAAACAGCACTTTGTTGCGGCGGCAAATGGCTTCAATGCCTTCAGCGTATTCCCTGTTCATCGGTCTGACGCCGCCTTCACCCTGCACGATTTCGACCAGTACGCCGGCTGTTTTGGGACCGATCGCATTTTCAAGAGCCTCCAGATTGCCCCATGGCACGCTTTTGAATCCGGCAGGCATTGGCGCAAATCCGTCTGAAAGCGCAGGCCGGCCTGTTGCAGCCAGCGTCCCAAGAGTCCTGCCATGAAAGCAGCTTTCAAGCGTGATGATCTCGCAGGCGTTGTTTTTACGTATATTCTGCATATACCGCCTGGCAAGCTTAATCATGGCTTCATTGGCTTCTGCTCCGGAGTTGCAGAAGAAAACCTTGTTGAAATGAGCCAGGGCAAGCAACGATTCTGCCAGATCCTGCTGTTCACGATGATAGAGCAGGTTGCTGATATGAATGAGTTTGCGGGCTTGAGCTGAGATAACTTCAGCGATTTCTTCATTGCAGTGTCCTAAAGAGGTCACGGCAATGCCGGTGAGCAGGTCAATATACTCTTTTCCGTCATAATCATAAAGCCGGGATCCGCTCCCGCGTTCTATGGCAATCGGATAGCGGCCGTAGGTCCTGCAGATCAGCTGTGCGTCACGTTCCTGAATTTTTTGAAAAGACTCTGTCATGATAGTTGATCCTCCGAAAACCGCCATGTCAGTTTTCCAATCCTCGAGTTTTCATACGATCCACGAATATCTCCTGATGGCTTTGTAAAAACAGCGCAGGGCGGCGGTTATTTTCCAGTATGTCCGAACCCTCCCATGCCGCGCTCCGTATCATCGAGTTCAGTCGTTTCTACCGGAATAATTCGTTGTACGGGCTGAAAAACGATCTGGGCAATGCGTTCTCCGGCTCTAATCTGAACCGGTTCTGCGGAGGTATTCAGCAGCATGACGATAATTTCTCCCCTGTAGTCCGGGTCGATGACACCGACTCCCTGGGCTACGGTCAGGCCTTTGATCGCCCCCAGTCCGCTGCGGGAAAAGAGAAATCCTGCCGTATCGTCGGAGCATGGGGCAACGGCGATTCCTGAATGAAGTGCTGCGCGGGATCCAGGAAAAATCGTCACACTGTCCTCTTCTTCGGGAAGCGGGCAGAAGCGGATGTCCAGACCGGCGGAATGCGGGGTTGCATAATGCAGCCCCCGAGAGCCATAGCGTTGCTTTGCATCGCGCAGATAACGGATGTGAATTTCCACAGTGGATGGCAAAGACATACTCTCCTTGATGTTTTAAAAAAAACTTTTTACTCTAACCCATTACGACGCACAAGGAATTTTTTAGATCGGGTTTCGACTGCGCCTCTTCAACCTGTCAGTGTGCTGAACGATTTTGTATCCCTGCGGAGACGGACATGATTATTCTGCTTCTCGATATTGGTAATACGTCTGTTAAAATCGGCATTGCCGATCAGCAGACTATCTTGACTTCATATGTCATGCCGACGGATATCCGGCAGGGAAGCGATTGCCTCGGTTTGCAGATGACGTCGTTTCTGCAACATGCGGAATTGGCAGAGAAAAAAGTCAGAGCGGTTCTTGTCAGTTCTGTAGTTCCGGCCATGAATCCCATCGTGAAGCAAGCCTGTCGGCGTTATTTTCAGGTGGAAGCCCGCTTCGCCCATCTTGATTTATCGGTGCCACTGATAAACGGTTATGCGCATCCTGCCGAGGTCGGGGCGGATCGTCTGGTTGCGGCATACGCCGCGCGGCATCTTTTTCCTGATTCCCGTTCTGTGATTTCCGTGGATTACGGGACGGCGACGACGTTTGACTGCGTAACAGATGATAGATATCTGGGCGGATTGATTTGTCCGGGCATTATGTCCTCGCTTTCAGCTCTTTCCGTCAGGACGGCGCAGCTTCCGAAAATTGCGCTGATTCCCAACAATCATACGCCGATAGTTGGTCGCGATACGGTAACGAGTTTGAATCATGGTTTCCTGTTTGGCTTTGCATCCATGACAGAGGGGCTTCTTGCCAGATTGAAGGACTCTCTTGAAGGAGATGTCGCTACGGTAATTACGGGAGGCTTTGCCCAGGAACTCTCTGGAGTTCTGCACTGCGTTGATGCAGTGCATGCCGATTTGATTCTTGAAGGACTGCACCTCCTGTGGCGTCACGGCATTACGAATTGACGCGGCGTTTGCCGCCTTTTTGTGCGGCTGTCTGCCTTCGGATCCGGAAAAAGCTTCTGAAGTATCCCGGACCGGAATTCTTTAACGGGGATTCCGTAGTCGTCGCCTATTCCGGAGGATCGGATTCCAAGGCTCTCGCTGTCATTCTGCACGAGATCGGCGTGCCGGTTGTTTTGGCTTATCTTGATCATCAGCTTCGCCCAGAGAGCGGATCGGAAGCTCTGGAAGCGAAGGCATTTGCGGCAGATATCGGTGCCTTTTTCGCATCAGATCAGGCCGATGTCCGTCTGATTGCCGCTGATCGGAAAATCGGTCTGGAAGAAGCCGGCAGAGATGTCCGCTATGCATTTCTGGAAAAAGTACGTCGTCAATACAGCTGCGCATGGATTGCGTTCGGACATCATTTGGATGATTTGTGCGAAGACGTTCTGATGCGTCTGATTCGGGGATCTGGCTGGCCGGCACTGGGAGGAATGGCGTCTCTGGACTGGGAACGCCGGATTATCCGTCCTCTTCTTGCGCTCCGCAAGGATGAGCTGCGCCGTTTTCTCCGGCTTCTTGGATTTTCCTGGATTGAAGATGCAAGCAACAGTGAGCCATTCTGTCTACGCAATCGTATTCGGCACGGATTGATTCCCTTGATTGCCAAAGAAAATCCGTCCTTTGCTTCAGGTATCCGCAAATTGCATCGCCTTGCTGAAGAGGACAGATCCTACTGGCAGCATCTGCTGCGCGATGCTGAAGCAAAAATTTGTTCGGATCAGAGTATGCTGTTTTTGAGCCGGGAGCATTGGATTCATCTGCCGAAGGCGGTTCGGCTGCGGCTTTATCATAGTCTGCTGAGCCGTTTTGGGTGCAGCATCAATGCCGATACGCTTTTTTCCATGGATTTGGCTTGCTGTTCCGGAAAAACAGTCATACGACGTTTCCCCGGAGGCATTGCGCTGATTGCACGTCGTGATGGACTGAGGGTCGGTGCAGAACAGGATGTCATCGAAGTGACAGGATTGAGGAATAAACCACGAAAACGCGGCTATTCTAAAGCATCGAATCGCTGAAAACGAAGGCTCAGTCCGGCGCGTCCCTGCGTGGCCGATCGAAGATCCGTGGAAAATCCGAAAAGAGTGCTGAGCGGTGCCAGCCCCACGACAGCTTTCAGCCCGGATCGATCAACAATATTTTCCACTTTTCCGCCCCGGCTTCCAAACAGACTGATGGCAGCTCCCATAGCATTTTCCGGAACATTGATTTCTACAAGCATGATCGGTTCAAGCGTGCGGGTTCCGGCCTTCTGCAGGGCGGATCGTACTGCAGTGCCGGCAGCCATATGGTAGCCGACGGGTGTGCCTCCAGATCGAAGAGGCAGATCGGTAACGATGACCTGCGTATCCTGAAGAGGATAGCCTGTCACCGGACCGCATTGCAGGGCGTTCTCTATTCCCTGCAAAACAGCTTCCTGAAGGGCGGAGGGCAGATTGTGAAGATCCGGACTGAAGGAAACGGCATTGCCGCTTCCTCGCTGCGCAGGGCTGACAGTCAGAACGATTTCGCCGATATGCTGTTCCTTCCCCAATTCCTTTTCAAAAACTGTATGTTCAGAGACCGATATGCACGGAGTTTCACGGCGGATGACCTGCGGCAGTCCGCATCGAGGGCTGATGTGGTACTCTCTGCGGATACGCTCCAGAATGACATCGAGATGCAGTTCACCCATGCCGGAAATAATGCGATGGCCGGATCCTTCATCCTCGGAAATCGTAAAAGTCGGGTCTTCATCGGCAAAGCGCTTGAGTGCCTCATCCAGAATTTTTCCCTCATCGGCATTTCTCGGCTCCAGTGCCAGTGAAATGACCGGAGCGTCTCCGGAAATTGTTTCCAAAAGACAGTCCGTTTCCTGATCTGCGATAGTATCTCCTGTTTTAGCCTTTTTAAAGCCGATGACGGCGACGATATCGCCGGCCGAAGCCGTTTTCAGGGGTTCACGGCGATCGGCATGCATGCGGAAAAGCCGAGTAATGCGCTCGCTGCAGTGTTCAGAAGCATTCCAGCAAAGCTGTCCCTCGCTTAAAGATCCGGCATAAAGCCGCATAAAAGCCAGCTTTTGCCCGTCTTCTATGAGAATTTTGAAAATGAGCCCCATGGCCGGATCGTCGCTTCTGCAGAAAATACGCACTGGGGTTTCATTTTTGGCATGTGCTTCAACTTCAGAGCAATCTTCGGGAGAAGGAAGAAAGTCTTCTATTCCATTGAGAAGAGGCTGTATTCCAATATTTTTCAGAGCCGATCCGCAGAAAACAGGAGTCAGTCGGCGTGAGCAGGTTGCTCTTCTTAAGGCTGTACGAATATCTTCTTCTATGAAATTTCCGCTGAGATATTGATCAATAAAGATTTCGTCCTGTTCGGCAAGACGTTCCAGCAGGCGTTCTCTCCAGGGGTAAATCTGCTCAGCTTCTGTGGGGGAAGGTTCTTGTTCAGTCCAGGTTCTCCCCTCGTCTTCTGGATTGAAGATAAGCGTCTTTATCCGAAGGACATCGAGGATGCCACGGAAGTCGTCACCTTCTCCGAGAGGAATTGTTACAGGAACGGGCAGAGCGTTAAGTCTTGTTTCGATATTTTGAAAAACTTCGGCAAAATTTGCGCCGATCCGGTCTTCCTTATTGACAAACGCCAGCTTCGGCACATGAAATTTTTCGGATTGTCTCCAGACGGTTTCCGTTTGCGGTTCGACGCCGCCTACTGCGCAGAACACGCCTACTGCGCCATCCAGGATACGCAGAGATCGTTCAACTTCAATGGTGAAGTCGACATGGCCGGGGGTGTCAATGAGATTGAACAGAGAGTCGTTCCATGTACAGGATGTACAGGCCGAGGCAATGGTGATGCCGCGTTCCTGTTCTTCCGGAAGAAAGTCCATGGTTGCAGTTCCGTCGTGAACTTCTCCCATGCGGTGAATTTTCTTTGTATAAAAAAGAATGCGTTCGGAAAGTGTAGTCTTTCCGGCATCAATATGCGCGATAATACCGATATTTCGCCGTGATTGCATAGGGCTTTCTCCCTCAGAAACAGGAACCCGCTGTGCTATTGGGGCTGATGCTGACTGACGATCATGGATACGTTGAAGAAAAAGTCAGGCGTCAGATCCGGAGGAAACCAGACCCGTTCCAGCCCGTCGCCAAGATACAGTGGCACATCATGGAATTCTGCGTCCTGAGGCAACCCCAGAGCCGCATCAGGCTCGCCCTCAACAGACTCAAACCGCGCATCGGGGTGACTTTGCAGAACAGCTTCGCACATCGAAGCAGCAGGCTTTTCCCCGGATGAAAGGAAATACGGGGCATTGACATCTTTCCATGTTCTGATCAAAGGCGAGCGATTGCCAATCATCTGGTCGGCGCATTGAGGTTTCCCGAAGAAAAGAATGCGTCCTGATGTCTTGGAAGCCTGCATTTTTCTCAGAAGCTTGCGGCACATGTCTGCATTTGCAGCGTACAGGTTTTCAAGACCAAGGAGATCAAACGTCGTAAGGACATCGGACGGAATGTCCTGAAGCTCTCCTTCCCATACGGCAAAAATGGAATCGATGCCGGCGACACAGGCGTTCATGGCAGCTGATGCAAGACGGACAGGCGCGTTGAAGGGCGATGCTGCCAGAATCAGAACCCAGTCAACTGCTTTTCGGCGTATTGTATAGTCAATGCCTGAGGAAGGGTTCAGAATGCGTTCTTCACGCATGAACGGGCGGCGTCCGTATATGGCGTCAACGAGAGAAAAGGTCGTTTTGATAAAGGCTCTATCCTGCGGCAGCGAGGACTCATAGGCTTCGGCAACGAATGAATCTGGAATGCGATACGGTTCAAAAAAAGCCGGAATCTCCATAAAACAGGAATCCTTTGATTAAAAAATTCTTATGCCTTTCGCAGATTTCCCTGATGCCGGCAGACGTTGGAAAATGCTCTTTCAGGTGTGTCTTGACCAGGTAAGGGGAAAAAGTCTACACATACACAATATTCTGCATAGCTGCAAAGCGTGCTAGTAGTGCAGTTTGTAGCGTTTTTTTTTCAGCAGTGTCAAACAATATTGAAAAGTACGCAAAAAATATTCTTCTCTGGGAAGAAGGGAACTGTATGCCGGTTGCTTCTTCGAGTGAGGCATCTATGTCAACCTCATCGTTTATTCCTGTTCCTGTCATCCTGTGCGGAGGAAGTGGCACGAGGCTTTGGCCGCTTTCCCGGGAGCTATATCCGAAGCAGTTTATGGATCTCGGAGCGGGCAGAACGCTTTTTGCGGATACGCTTGCCCGTGCGGCAGCAGTGGAAGGTGCAGCGGATCCTGTTATTGTCTGTAACGAAACACAGCGTTTTTATGCTGCCGATGCGCTGTGTGCGTCCGGTGCGAATGCAGATGTTATCCTTGAGCCGGTGGCAAAAAATACGGCCATGGCTGCGGCTTTGGCTGCTCTGGCTGCAGCAGATCGGCATCGTTCTCAAAATCCCGTGCTTCTGATAATGCCGTCCGATCATGGCATCGATGCCATATGTGCCTTTGCATCTTCCGTCCGCAGTGCGCTCTCCATTGCGTTTTCCGGTCGGATTGTTACGTTTGGTATTGATCCGTCAAGCCCTGAAACAGGATATGGATACATTGTCCGCGGCCGGCATCTTGGAGATTCGGCGTATGAAGTGGATCGATTTGTAGAAAAACCTGATGAAAAAGCGGCGGTTGCCATGCTGCAGGCCGGAAGCTGCTTCTGGAACAGCGGAATCTTTCTGGTTCGGGCTGATGTATACCTTGAGGAGCTGAAAACCTTTGCTCCCGACATTTTTCATGCAGCTTACAATGCCTGGGGCGGAAGAAATACCCGGTACGGTTTTGTCTTTCCGGATCGGGAGGCTTTTTTGTCTTCTCCCAGTCTTTCCATAGACTATGCCGTGATGGAGCATACGAAACGCGCAGCTGTCTGCTCTATGTCGGCTTCATGGAGCGATCTTGGCACATGGGAGGCTTTTTACCGTCTTGCACAAAAAGATGCTGATGGCAATGTCAGAGAAGGCGATGCGCTGTGCATCGGCACGTCCGGATGCTATGTGCGTAGCTCGGATCGTCTGGTTGCCGCGTTGGATGTCTCCAATCTGGCGATAGTGGAAACCAGAGATGCCGTTCTCGTCTCCAGAAGAGATGCGTCCCAGAGAGTTCGGGAAATTGTTGCGGCATTGAAGTCCGCAAACAGGGATGAGGCCGTCATCAGTTCTCAGGTTTTTCGTCCCTGGGGCAGCTATGAAAGATTGGCCGTCGGAGACCGTTTTCAGGTAAAGCGCATCACTGTAGCTCCGGGACGTCAGATTTCTCTGCAGCTGCATCATCATCGTTCAGAACACTGGATCGTTGTTGAAGGAACTGCGGAAGTGATAAACGGCAGTGAATCGGGCTTCTTTCATGCCAATCAGTCGACCTATATTCCGCCGGAAACCCGACACCGCCTGAGAAATCCCGGGCCGAATCCTCTGATTATTATTGAAGTGCAGTCCGGCGATTATCTGGGGGAAGACGATATTGAGCGTTTTTCGGATGATTACGGAAGAACGGATTCCAATTAATGCACGGAAGAGCCGAACCAATGCTCAATCAGCATGATGACTTTCATGCCAGAGGGAACAGGTTCGGCTCTGTCTTGCAGCAGTGTGCTGTGCGCCGGGCAGGCTGTTTTTTCATTGATGGTTATGGTTATGGAATGAAATGCGGAATTTTTCATCTTCAGGATAGACAATTTCATCCGGCATTTCAGATTCCGGAGTGTATTTCGCAAGAATTCGGCGCCGTTTTGGCTTTTCCTGCTGTGTGCTGTCGGAAGATATGTCAGGCCGAAGAGGTTTGGGATTGGGCAGCGTATTGTACAGTGTCCAATACCAGGGCAGTACAGCCTGTACGATGCCAGGATTGGTCAATTTCAAATTCGGCTTCAGAAACGCGCCAAGAGAAAGAGCAAGCGCCCATTCCGGAGACGGTGCTGTCCATGGTGTGGAGTTTGTCTCAGCAGAAGTTGGTGTATCTCCGTTCAGCTCCAGGCCGAAACGAGTCAGAAAATCGTTGATGAGCGCACGATCGGCGTTTTCAGGCAGGCGAATCGGCACCGGATCGGTCAGTAGCCTGCGCAGAGCCAGAACAAGTCCAATAGGAAGAAGATTGCTGGAAAGATCGTGCAGATCGAGAGGGGCTTTCTGAGGGCTGGGACTGTCGCAGTCTGCAATATACTGATTATTCTGCAAAGTCAGAACAATGCCGCATTGCCTTAGAAGGGAAGCGATTTCTTCAAGATTGTGTTCTGAACGGACGCCAGAAAGCACGGTTTTCCCTCCGGTGAAAGCGGGAATGGCAAGCAATGTTGCGCAGGCGGCCGGATTGGCGCAGCAATCGCAGTTTGTAAAGACCAGTTCCGCTCCCGGTGCGAAACGCAGTACGGAATTTTCAGCAAATGCGTTTTGCCCGGCATTTTTCAGAAGCTGTTCTGCTTCACGCAGGAGCTTTGAGCAGTCCGGATGACGGGACATGTCGATCGTGCAGGTCTTATGCCATGAAGGAAGCGCGGCGCACAGCGCAAGGATCATGTCTTCAGAAAGATTTTCCGGAAGAATGATTTGATCCGGAAGCATGGCTGAGGCTTCGAGACGCACGGGCACGCCTTTTTGTCCGGGAATGACAGGCATCAGGCGGGATCCGAGAGATGGAAGAAACTGTTCCAGTGCTGACAGATCCAGGAAGCGAAGATCTTTTTCGCCCATAATCTTTACACGGGAAAGACGGCCTGCCAGAATGAAAATTTGCAGATAGAGATTCAGCGGATCCGATCCGACATACACAACGCGATCGAAGACATCGCCGGATCTTCTGTTCATGCTGCGGACGGTGACAGTGCCGTCATCATCCCTGTGCATGGGAATGCCTGCCTGGGCAAAGCCCTTCAGGCACTGCATGACCGCATCGCTGAGAGGAACGTCAGGAACGAATGCCGATCTGTCAGTTGAAGCCGCAAGAGCGAGATTCAGCCGCGCGAGACGATCGTTTGCGGGAAGAGGTGCGGAAATTTTAACAATTTTTCCGGACGGAGCCAGATTGAAGGCGAAAGAGCTGTCTGCATCGCTGCTGATTTCCAGTTCCTGGAGAAGTGCGAAGAAACGGTGAACCAGACGTGGATCGCGGCTGATGGATGCGACATGCTTTTCCCAGGATGCCCGCAGTTCCCGCTCGATTTCAGGAGCTGAGACATTGCCGACGTTTTCTGCCAGACGGACTCGGCGCACGATGAGCCGCAGAATATCGCGATCGATATTTTTCAATTCTGCAATAGGGGTGCGGGATGCAGAAGAGCCCCGTTCCTGTCTGCTTGATTTGTCTCTGTTGTTACGGAAGGGCCGTTTGCCAGAATCTCTGCCGGTATTTTTTCTGCCGGGTTCGCCGGAATGGCGGATATCGGATTTTCCGGTACTGTTCATGCCTGTTCTCTATGATTTTGTCAGTGAAAAAGTGAGTGCCTGAAATAGCGAATAGCGAAGAATAAGAATATGCTTTTCAACGACCGTTGGCAATGAAAAAAAGCGTGCTGGAGCCTTACTTTGAGGCTTTGATGTTGACAGCAGTTTTGAAACAGCATAAGAAAATTTCTTTCATTAACATTATATCGGAGGATCCGGTATGCCTACCATTAATCAATTGATCCGCAATGTGCGGAAAAAGGTTGTCAAACGCAAGAAGACTCCCGCTCTGCAGGCCTGTCCTCAGCGTCGCGGCGTTTGCACCCGTGTGTATACGACAACCCCCAAAAAGCCTAACTCCGCTATGCGTAAGGTCGCCCGTGTGCGCCTGACCAACGGACTTGAAGTTACGGCCTATATTCCTGGTGAAGGCCATAACCTGCAGGAACACTCCGTCGTGATGATTCGCGGCGGCCGTGTCAAAGACCTTCCCGGTGTCCGCTACCACATCGTGCGCGGCACCTTGGATACGTCCGGCGTGCAGGATCGCCGTCAGAGCCGTTCGAAATACGGTGCCAAGCGTCCCAAATAGGTTCCCGATTCGTTTGGAGAACAAAAATTTTTCAGTGTGCCTTGAGCATAATCCCATACCGGTTGGAACACCGGTGCAGTGGGGATATGCTTGGCGTCCGCTTTTTCAAGCGGATAAAACAGACACTGCAACCCCATCGCGGTTTGATCCCGCCAAATTTTGGAGTTTTTTATGCCACGCAAAAGTCGTGCGGTGAAACGCAAGGTTCTGCCTGATCCGATATATAATAGCACTCTTGTCGCCCGTTTCGTCAACCGTCTGATGTACGACGGCAAGAAGGGTGCTGCTGAAAAGATTTTCTACAGCGCTCTCGACAGCCTTGCTGAAAAAACCGGTGAAGAAGCGATCCGCGCCTTTGAAAAGGCGCTGGAAAACGTCAAGCCTCATCTTGAAGTCAAATCCCGCCGCGTCGGTGGTGCCACCTATCAGGTGCCGATTGAAGTTCAGCCTGATCGGCAGATCTCTCTTTCCATTCGCTGGCTGATTAATTACGCCCGTTCTCGCGGTGAAAAGGGCATGTCTACCAAGCTTGCGGCCGAACTTTTGGATGCCTTCAATAATCGCGGTGGCGCGGTGAAAAAGAAGGAAGATACGCACCGCATGGCTGAAGCCAACAAGGCTTTTGCTCATTTCCGCTGGTAATTCGGGAGCACTGCAATGTCACGCACGATACCTATTTCCATGATGCGCAATATCGGCATTATGGCGCATATTGATGCCGGCAAAACCACCACAACCGAACGTATTCTTTACTATACGGGAGTAAATCACAAGATTGGTGAAACGCACGAAGGCGGCGCCACCATGGACTGGATGGAGCAGGAACAGGAGCGCGGCATTACGATTACTTCCGCTGCGACGACCTGCTTCTGGCTTGATCATCAGATCAACATCATCGATACCCCCGGTCATGTGGACTTCACCATCGAAGTGGAACGCGCCCTGCGGGTACTTGACGGTGCTGTGGCTGTGTTCGATGCCGTCGCCGGCGTTGAACCTCAGTCGGAAACGGTATGGCGGCAGGCAAACCGTTACGGCGTTCCGAGAATCTGCTTTATTAACAAGATGGATCGCATCGGAGCCAATTTCTTCCGTGCTGTAGATATGATTCGCGAGCGTCTGAAGGCGAAGCCTCTGGTTCTTCAGCTGCCTATAGGGCAGGAAGACAAGTTTGATGGCGTAGTTGATCTTGTAAGCGGCCGTTCCGTCCGCTTCGACAAGGAAAGCAAGGGGCTGAAGATCATCTATGGACCGGTTCCGGAAGACATGCAGGATCTGTACGAGGAAAAGCGTACGGAGCTGATGGAAGCCGTAGCCGAAGAAGATGAAGATCTGATGAATCGCTATCTCGAAGGGCAGGAACTGACCGTCGAAGAAATTCAGGCCTGCATCCGCAAGGCGACCATTGATCAGCGCGTTGTGCCTGTCCTTTGCGGAACGGCTTTCCGCAATATGGGCGTGCAGCCTCTGCTTGACGCAGTTGTCAATTATCTGCCTTCTCCTGCGGATATTGATCATATGGTCGGAACGGATCCCGATGATGAGGAAAAGAAAATCACCTGTACCTGCTCCGACAAGGAACCTCTTGCCGGTCTTGTGTTCAAGCTGGCTTCCGATCCCTTCGTCGGCCATCTTTCCTTCTTCCGCATTTATTCCGGCGTACTCGAAGCCGGCGTGACGGTTTTAAATGCCAACAATGGCAAGCGTGAACGTCTCGGCCGTATCCTCCGTATGCACGCCAACAAGCGCGAAGACATCAAATGGGCCGGAGCTGGCGATATCGTTGCTCTGGTCGGTCTGAAGCAGGCCTCTACGGGTGACACCCTTTGCGATGAAAAGCGTCCTGTGGTGCTTGAATCCCTCGATATTCCTGAACCGGTTATTGAAGTGGCCATTGAGCCCAAGACAAAAGGCGACCGTGACGCGCTTTCTGCCGCATTGAATAAGCTGGCCAAGGAAGACCCGTCATTCCGCGTCAAGGGCAACGAAGAAACCGGACAGACGTTGATCGCCGGCATGGGCGAATTGCATCTGGAAATTATCGTGGATCGTCTGGTGCGTGAATTCAATGTGAACGCAAACGTCGGCAAGCCGCAGGTTGCGTACAGAGAAACTATCACCAAGCCTTCCAAGTCCGATACCAAGTACGCCAAGCAGTCCGGTGGCCGCGGTCAGTACGGTCACTGCGTGATTGAAATCGAACCGAATCCCGGAAAGGGATACGAGTTCATCAACTCGATTACCGGCGGCGTTATTCCCAAGGAATATATTCCTTCCATTGATAAGGGTATTCAGGATGCCCTGAAGTCCGGTGTCCTTGCCGGATTCCCTGTCGTTGATGTGAAGGTCAATCTGGTATTCGGTTCGTACCATGAAGTCGACTCTTCCGAACAGGCGTTTTATGTGGCCGGTTCCATGGCTATTAAGGACGCCATGCGGAAGGCCGCTCCTGCGCTACTCGAACCGATCATGGATGTTGAAGATGTGACGCCTGAAGAATATCTGGGCGATGTCATGGGCGATTTGAATGGACGGCGTGGTCGCGTGCAGTCCATGGAAGCCCGCGCCGGCGCACAGGTTATTCGCGCTCAGGTGCCTTTGGCTGAAATGTTCGGCTATGCGACAGACCTCCGTTCTCGTACTCAGGGCCGTGCGACCTTTACCATGCAGTTCGATCATTATGAAAAAGTGCCGAACGCTATTGCGGAAGAAGTCTGCAAGAGCCGTGCCTAATCAGGCATTATTCTTCTGACTGATATTGCAAGCGGCCTCCGTTTCCGGAGGCCGCTTTTTTTTATTCGGAATTTCTTGCAGATGATTTCAGCGAAACAATGCTGAGCCGGAGACGATTTACTTGCCTCGGATTTTCTGAATGATGCCGGTTGTGGAATAGCCTTGGAGGAGAGGCAGACTGACGACAGTGCCCCCATGGCAGCGGACAGTATCACCGCCGACAATGCGGTCGATTGGCCAGTCACCCCCCTTTACAAGGACATCCGGCAGAATAGCGTCAATCAGGATGGCTGGAGTAGCCTCATCAAAGCCGATAACGTAATCGACGCTTTCCAAATGCGCGAGCACGAAAGCGCGATCTTCAAAGCTGTTGATGGGGCGATCGGATCCCTTGCCCTGACGACGGACGGAAGAATCGCTGTTCAGCCCGAGAACCAGAATATCACCCAGTTCTTTGGCTCGAGCCAGCAGATCCACATGCCCAGAATGCAGAATATCAAAGCAACCGTTGGTAAAGACAATCCGTTTGCCATGGTCGCGGCATTTGGCAAGCGAACTGCGCAGCGTTGGCAGATCCTGGATTTTGGGATGCGCCAGAAAGCGATTGGAAGCGGAAGTCATCCCTGGTTTCCTCTTGTTCTGTCCTACAGGTGCATGGCGTCGCGAACGATGGCCATTGTCGCTGCGGCCTCAGCACGTGCGGCCTTATTGCCGCTTTCCAGAATATCGCTGACGATTTCCGGATGCGCTTCGTAATAGGCTCTGCGTTCATGCAGAGGCTCCAGAAAAGCCTCGAGGGATTTCATGAAGATTTTTTTGCAGTCCACACATCCCAGCGTGGCGTTGCGGCAGCCTTCGCAGATTTCCTTCTGCGTTGCTTCATCTGTAAGGAGCTTGTGATAAGGATACAGATTGCAGACATCGGGATTGCCGGGATCGGAACGGCGCAGCCGAGCGGGGTCGGTGAACATGCCTCGTATTTTTGGCTCAATCTCCTTGGGCGTATCCTTCAGGAAAATGCCGTTGCCGTAGCTTTTCGACATCTTTCTGCCGTCCAGACCCGGACATTTTGCAGCAGGAGTCAGTCGGGCTTCAGGTTCCGGAAAGACATTTCCGTAAAAGCTGTTGAAACGTCTGGCAATTTCTCGGGTCAGTTCCAGATGCGGCAGCTGATCCTGTCCGACCGGAACCCATTTTGGGCGATACATGAGGATATCTGAAGCCATGAGAACAGGATAGCCCAGAAAACCGAAGTTGCTCAGATCCTTTGTGGTGATTTCCTGCTGCTGTTCTTTATAGGTTGGATTGCGTTCAAGCCAGCTGACAGGGGTCAGCATCCCTAAAAGCAGATTCAGTTCGGCATGCTCCAGAATTTTTGATTGGCGAAAAATAACACTTTTCTCCGGATCCAGTCCTGCAGCCAGCCAGTCGATAACCAGACCGTTGACATATTCCCTGATATGCGAGGTGTCAGCATAGTCGCTGGTCAGAGCATGCCAGTCAGCGACGAAGAAAAAGGACGCTGTTGTATGCTGCATGGGAATCCAGTTTTTCAATGCACCAAAATAATGGCCGATATGCAGCGGTCCTGTGGGGCGCATGCCGGACAGCGTACGGGAATTGGGGTCGTGATTCATAAAAAGCTCCGTTAAGGCTGTACAAGGAGCGTAACAGCCATGTCAAAGGAAAAGCGTACCAGTGGAAAAAGAATAAAATTCAGGATTCCGGATGCCAGCAAAAGCAGTAAAACAATGAAGCCGTAGCGTTCAAATCGCATGTAGGGAAAGGCCAGTTTCGGAGGCAGAATCCCCCAAAGAATCCGGCTGCCGTCCAGAGGCGGAATGGGCAGAAGATTGAACCAGGCCAATGTAAAATTCACGGAAATGCCCGCAAGCAGCATGTTCAGGCCGAAATTCCATGCAGAGGATCCACCATAGGAGGCGAAAGGAAAAACGGCCAGCATTACCCTGAGTATCAGAGCGAACAGTATGGCGAGAAGGAAGTTTGTTGCTGGTCCGGCAAACGAAGTCAGCATCATGTCCCGTGCCGTATTGCGAAAGCGCAGGGGATTGATGGGAACGGGTTTGGCCCAGCCGAAGATAAAAGATCCGGTGAGACTTGTCAGGAAAAAGCAGATCAATCCGAGAGGATCGATATGAGGCAGTGGATTCCATGTCAGTCTGCCGAGCTGCTTAGCCGTTGGATCTCCAAGCTTGCAGGCCGCCCATCCGTGGGCAACTTCATGCAGAATAATGCCGAGCAGCATGGGCACAAAAGCAACGGCTGCCCGCTGTACCGCTGCCGCCACATCAAGAGAAGCGAACATCAGCAGACCGTCAGGCGCAAAAAGCGCTTTTTGCCCAGGCGAATGACGTATTGTCCTGCGGGCAGAGCCGCATCGGCATCCTCACAGCGTTCGCCGTCGATAGAGAGGGATCCCTGCCGGATCAGACGTTTGGCTTCTCCGCGGGAAGCGGTCAGTCCGGAGGCTGTCAGAAAATGTGCAGGCCTGCTTTCTTCTCCGGAAACACAGGAAAATTCCGGCGTATCTTCTGGAATCGCATTGCTGTTGCCTGCAAAAACGGCGTTAAAGCCCTGTCTGGCTTCCTGAGCTTTGTCCTCGCCGTTATAGCGGGTGACTATTTCCATAGCCAGATTTTCCTTGGCGAGTTTCGGGTGCAGGCGTCCCTCGGCAACGTCTTTTTTCATCGTTTCAATTTCGTCAAGCGTTTTGACAGAAATCAGCTCATAGTAGCGCCACATCAGATCGTCAGAGATGGACATGACCTTGCCGAACTGATCCTGAGCCGGTTCGTCAATGCCGATATAATTCTTGTAGGATTTTGACATCTTGCGGACGCCGTCGAGTCCTTCGAGCAGAGGCATAGTCAGCACGCACTGCGGTTCCATGCCGTACTGGGACATGAGATTTCGTCCAACCAGCAAATTGAAAAGCTGATCCTTGCCTCCCAGTTCCACATCGCAGCGGAGATTGACGGAGTCGAATCCCTGCATCAGCGGATAGAGCAGTTCGTGCATGGCGATGGGGGAATTTTCCCTGTAGCGTTTGGCAAAATCATCGCGTTCCAGAATTCTGGCCAGCGTATAGTGAGAAGCCAGACGGATGAAATCTGCGGGAGAAAGCCTGTCGCACCAATGGGAATTGAATTCGACGACGGTTTTTTCCGGATCGAGAATTTTGAAAACCTGTTCCTTATATGTTTCGGCATTGGCCAGCACCTGTTCTCTGGTCAGCGGAGGACGGGTAGCTGATTTTCCGGACGGATCTCCGATCATCCCGGTAAAGTCGCCGATCAGAAAGACAACTCGATGTCCGAGTTCCTGAAAATGCCGCATTTTATGAATGAGAACGGTATGGCCGAGATGCAGATCCGGAGCTGTGGGATCAAAGCCGGCCTTGATGGTCAGAGGCGTTCCCCGCGAGAGTTTTTTGCGCAGCTCTTCTTCATTAACGAGATCGACGCAGCCGCGCTTTAAAATTTTCAACTGATTTTCGACAGATTCCATCGCTCTTACCTCATTTTTTCTTGTTGTGTTGCAAAGAACAGTCGGGCTGTCAAGCCGTTCAGGACTCTCGAATGACCGCCGCGTAGGAAGCTTCGGCAGCTTTCAGCAGATCATCAGGCTTCAGCCGGAGCTGAACCCCCCTGTGTCCGGCACTGACATAGATATGTTCTTCGAGGATGGCATGTTCGTCGAGAAGAACGGGGTATTTTTTCTTTGCGCCGAGCGGAGAGCATCCTCCGCGTACATATCCGGTCAGCGGAAAAACCTCTTTCAGAGGAACCATCTCTGCGTGCTTGTTACCAGAGGCCGCAGCCAGTTTTTTGAGGTCCAGTTCAGCGGCTGCGGGAATGCAGACCATAAAAATGCCAGAGCGATCGCCGCGTACGACGAGCGTTTTAAAAACCGTGTCGGGATCGGTGTGAAGCAATTCCGCCACATGTACGGCTGAAAGATCGGATTCATCGACCTGTACTTCAAAAATTTCGTAGGCGATCCCCATGGTTTCCAGGATTCTGGCTGCGTTAGTCTTTTTCAGGCCCATGGTTTCCGCAGGCTCCTTGTTGAGGTGTCGGGCATGGAAGAACGCCGCCGAAGAGGAGATCGGCGGCGTTACGGAAAAGCCGCTGGCTAATTGATGCGATAATGACAGCCGAGGCTGTTGGGATTTCTCATGGCCGCATCGGTAATGAGGCAGGCCGTCTGGCATCCGTGGAACAGATCCACGATCGGCTTGGAAATCGGCGTGCTTCTGTAGAAGTCATGAAGGTGACGGGAAAGGTCGTTCAGCTCTTCGCGGGCGCGGTACAAACGGCTGGCCGTGCGGCTGATGCCGACATAATTCCACATGGTGTTGCGGAGCGTGCTCCAGTCCTGCGCGATAAGGGCGGGATCGTCATTCTGTTCACTTCCGGTCATCTGCCAGTCGGGAATGGACTGCGCAAGACGGGCTGCGAGGCAGAGCCCCGGCCGGTTTCTGGAAATGATGTCTCTGGCGGCACTGTATCCCCAGAGCAGCGCTTCAAGAAGCGAAGTGCTGGCCAGACGGTTGGCACCATGCAAGCCCGTGCAGCTGCATTCGCCAACACTGTAAAGGCGGGAGAGGCTGGTTCGGGCGCGCTGATCAACCAAAATGCCGCCGCAGAAGAAGTGCGCCATTGGAACGACGGGAATGCGTTTTTCGCGGATGTCGATGCCTATTTCCATACAGTGCTCAAAAATGGTGGGGAATCGCGTCGGCAGATCGTGGTGTACATCGGACAGATCCAGATATACGCATTCGTTTCCGGTCTGGAGCATCTGATCCATGATGGATCGGGCGACGATGTCGCGGGGAGCGAGATCTCCGCGGCTGTCATAGCGTTTCATGAAGGGAATGCCGTCGTCATTGACGAGATGGGCGCCTTCGCCCCGCATCGCTTCGGTAATCAGAAAACGCCCCGGCTGGCGGGTATAGAGAGCCGTGGGATGGAACTGCACATACTCCATATTTTCCAAACGTGCGCCAGCGCGCTGAGCCATGGCAATGCCGGATCCTGTGCAGGCTGCCGAGTTGGTGGTATGCAGATAAATCTGCCCGACGCCGCCTGTCGCCAGAATCGTCCAGTCAGCAAGATGCGTTTCCACCTGCTTGGAATGATCGTTATAGACGTATGATCCAACGACCTGATTTTCAAGCTGATAACGTACTTCCTTCTGGCCGGAATGATGGTGCGTCGTGATCAGATCAATGGCTGTACGCTTGGTTAGAATACGGATGTTTGGCGTCTTTTTCACTTCGGCCAGCACGTATTCCATAATAGTTCCGCCGGAGTGGTCGGCGCAATGTAGAATGCGAGGGCGGCAGTGTCCGCCTTCTCGGGTATAGTTCAGCCTGGACTGATCATCAGGTTCCCGATCGAACGGCACATGGACGCGGTTGATCAGAATGTCATTGACGGCATCGGGGCCGAATTTGCACAGATGCCGGACAGCCTTGAGATAGTTGTGATGATGTCCGGCGACAAGAATGTCTTTTTCCAGTAGGGGAATATCGTCCTGAGCCGGGCGGTGCACGATGCCGCCCTGAGCCAGGGCGGAATTGCCTCCGTCGGGCTCTTCGTCAGGGACGAGCAGCGTGACTTCATAGCCGGCATCGGCCAGCGTCAAGGCTGCTGTGCTGCCGGCCAAGCCGGCTCCGATGATCAAAACCTGTGAATGCTGTCTGATATCGCTCATAGCCCTTTTTCCTTTCAGGGACGGAAGATGCTTCCGGATGGCCCTTTCGCATTTATTTGAACTGTGCTGAACGAATCAGGCGCAAACCTGGAGCATCCGTTCCAGCGCGGCTTTTGCCGGTTCAATTTCCTCTCCGCGCAGCACAACAGCCTCTGCAGATCCGTTGGCGATGTCCTGCAGGGTTTGGAGCAGTTTTTCAGGCGTAATCTTCGCCATGTTTTTGCAGTAAGAAGCATCCAGTTCATCAATGATGACGCCTCGGGATGCGTGAAGATCTCTCAGTCTGCAGACCAGATTGCTTTCTGTGCCGATGACGAGATGATCTCCGGCTTTGGCTTCGGCGGCGCAGCGGATAAGAAAAGAGGTCGATCCCGCAGCGTCAGCCATAGCAGTCACTTCCGGAGAGCTTTCGGGGTGCACGATAATTCTGCAGGCTGGATCCTTTGCTCTGGCAGACTGCAGATCTTTTTCCATGAAAATATCGTGGATGGGACAGAATCCGGGCCAGAGCAGGATTCTGGCGCTGCCTGCCTGATCGGCATTGACAATTTCCCCGTTGCGGAGCGTCAGCTGAAAAATTTCGCTGTCATCAATGCCAAGATCGTGCGCCGTATTCCGGCCGAGGTTTTTGTCAGGGAGAAACAGCACTCTTCCGCTTTGTTCCAAAGCCCAGGCGAGCATTTTTTTTGCGTTGGCTGAAGTGCATACCGTGCCGCCGTACCGGCCGACAACGGCTTTGACAGCAAGCGTGGTGTTGACATAGGCGAGAGGCATCAGGCGTTGGCCGCCGGCCGTCAGAAAGGCCAGGGTGCGATCCAGCGCCCCAGCCGGAGACATTCTGGCCATCAGACAGTCAGCTTCTGGATCGGGGATGTAGACCCGCTGTCCGGATCCGGCAAGCAGAGCGGCCGATTCCGCCATAAAATGCACGCCGCAGAATACGATATGTTTGGACTGAATGTGTTCGATGCGGCGAGCCAGTTCCAGCGAATCGCCGAGAAAGTCACAGTGTCCGACGATGTTGTCGTTTTGATAGTGATGTCCGAGGATCGTCAGAGTAGAGCCGAGGTCACGGCGAAGCTGTTCGATCTGCGCGGCGGTTTCGGAAAGCGTGGTCATTGGGGATTTCTCCGGTTTGAAAAGTCCTGGGAAATGCGCATGCTGAAATCCGACACAGCAGCTGAATTGGTAATGCGCCCGACGGAAATGAAGTCAAGACGGCGAGTCGCAGCTGAAGAAGCGAATGTGCGAATGGTTTCCAGCGTTACGCCCCCGCTAACTTCTGTTTCAATCTTGGCGGGAATGAGAGCCAACATAGTCTGGAGATCTTCTGGATGCATGTTGTCGAGCATGATGCGATCGACAGCACAGGCAACGGCTTCCCTGACTTCATCAGCATTGCGGCATTCGACCTCAATGGGAGGGCATTTTTCATAAACGGATCGCAGTTTGGCAACGGCGGCAGAAATAGATCCGGCTGCGTCAATGTGGTTGTCTTTAATCATCAGCATTTCGACCAGATTGCGGCGATGATTGGTGCCTCCGCCGCACAACACGCCGTATTTATCGGGATAGCGCAGGCCAGGAGCCGTCTTGCGGGTATCAAGAAGACGGGTTCCGGTTCCTTCCAGAGCGTGAACATATTCTGATGTCAGCCGGGCGATACCGGAAACGCGGCTGATGAAATTCAGGATGATGCGTTCGGCTTTCAGTACGCGCCGTGCGGATCCGGAAATCCGGGCTGCAAGTGTTCCGGCGGCAACCCTTTCGCCTTCGGACGCCAGAGCCTGCCAGGTATATCCAAGATCGTCAGGCATGACGGCGCAGAGATCCATGATAATGGGAATAACTGGCAGTCCGGCCACGATCGTAGCTTCCTTGGCAATGATTTCCGCCGTCACGGTATCAGAAGGGCTAAAGATGCCATCCGATGTGAGATCGGGACCATCTTCCTCCACGGCAACTTCAAGCAGTTTCAAAAGGTGTTTGCGCGCTTCGCCGCTAAAATATTCCGAAAATTCTGGAAGTTTCATCCTTGTCCCGTACCTTGTGCAGTGATAAAAAAAGTGAAGGGCAGCCTGTGCTGGATACAGCAGTATCCAGAGGAGATTTGCCCTGTTGACATAGATGTTCAGACTAGTGAGATCGCGGCTTTTCGTCAAGATGCCATGCGTATGTGTTCTTATTGGCTTCTTTACGCATTCTGTGTGCCTTTTGGAAAGAAGGGGGGAAGATACATCATGGCAATGCAGGAAGAAAAGGAAAGAGAGAAAAGCATCGTGGATTCTGCGGCATCGGATACGTCCCTGCAGAATGCCGTTCAGGGAGAAACGGATTTTTTTCATCCTGCCGACATGGCGGATCATCTGGAAAATCTCAGTCCTCAGGAGCAGCTCAGTGTTTTGGAGAATATGCCGGCTGAAGATGCGGCTGAAGCTCTTGCGGAACTTGATGAGGATCTTGCCGGTGATGTGCTGGAAAGGCTGAAGCCGGAACGGGCGACGGAAATTCTTTCGGAAATGTCGCCTGATGACGCGGCGGATGTTCTCGATGAAGTGCAGCAGGAGCACCGCAATGTCCTGTTGAGCCGCATGGACGAGGAAGACGCGGAAGAGCTGCGCCGCCTGATGTCGTTTGACGCCGATACGGCTGGCGGCATCATGAATACCGAAATCATTCGTTTGCGGGAAACCCTGACTGCGGATGAAGCCATTCTGGAAATACGCCACGGCATGGAGGAAGACCGTGAGGTCGCCTACTATGCCTATGTGGTGGATCGGAAGGATATCCTGACCGGCGTGCTTTCGCTACGCGATCTGATGCTTTCCAGACCCGGAACGATGCTGCGAGATGCAATTGTTGATCAGGATGTGATCACTGTGCGCTACGATACGGACAGGGAGGAAGTGGCTCGGGTTATGAGCCGCTACAATTTTATGGCTCTTCCGGTAGTGGATTACGAAGGCCGGCTTCTGGGCGTGGCGACTTATGACGACATCATGGATATTATTCAGGATGAAGCCAGCGAAGATATGCTGGGCATGGTGGGCGCAGGTCAGGATGAAACTGTTGATACGCCGTGGCGGGATTCGGTGCGGATGCGCCTTCCCTGGCTGGTGGTGAATATGGCGACTTCGGCTCTCTCGGCCTTTGTCGTCTATCTTTTTGAGGGAGCTATCGCTGACATGGCACTTCTTGCCGTCCTGATGCCCATGGTAGCCAATCAGGCCGGCAATACCGGACAGCAGGCATTGGCCGTGATGATTCGGCAGCTGGCCACCGAGCGTTTTGAAACGCGCAAGGCCTGGTGCGCTGTGCTGCGAGAAGGAAAAATCGGCCTGTTTGCCGGGTTTATTATGGCGATGATTGCCTGCGTCGGCGTGTGCGTATTCTCGTCCAGCTTTTCTCTCGGGCTGGTGATGTCTGCGGCTCTGTTGGGCGATATGCTGCTCGGAGCTCTTGCGGGCAGTGCGATACCGCTGATTTTTCGGGCTATTGGCCGGGATCCGGCTCAAGCGTCCAGCATTTTCCTGACGGCATTGACTGACAGCGGCGGATTTTTCATCTTTCTCGGTTTGGCCAGCGCGTTTCTTCTCTAGTCTTTTTGACGAAATTTGAACAGAAAAGCCCCTGAATGCGGGGCTTTTTCTTCACCACCGTTCTGAAAAGCAGGAGAGTCCATGAATCTGTTTGTCAAAGCTGATCATCCCGCATATGCCATCATTGTCGGCTGCGGGCGTCTCGGTGCCACACTGGCCGACGCTTTGTCTGAAGCTGGAGGAGACGTTGTGATTCTTGACAGGAATAAAGCGGCGTTTCGGCGGCTGTCTCCTTCTTTCGGCGGACTCACCGTGGAGGGTGACGGCACCAGTCCGGATATTCTGAGGGAAGCTGGAATTGAGAGGGCCGATACGGTTGTCGCTGTCACAAACAGCGACAATGTCAATATCATGATCGCCCAGCTTGCCAGGGAATATTTTCATGTCAGGCGGGTCATTTCGCGCCTGTTTGATCCCAAGAGGGAATGCGTCTATCAGGAATTCGGTATTGATACCGTCTGCCCTGTACTTCTTTCCGCAAGAGAGATCAGCCGTCTGCTCAATATGGAGGCAAAATAATGAAAACCAGAGTTTTGCTGATAGGCGGAAGGAGCAAGGCCAGAATTTTAGCGCAGTCTCTCCTTGAAAGAGGGTATCAGGTTACGGTGATCAACAGCAGCTATGCCGACTGCGAGAAACTGGCGCAGAATGAACGGCTGAAGGTGATTGCGGGAGATGGTTCCAGACCGTGCGTTTTGGAAGATGCCGGAGCTGGAGAAGCTGACATCGCCATAGCCCTGACACCTGCAGATGAAGACAATCTGGTTATCTGCGAGCTGTGCAAGAAAAAATTTCAGATTCCTAAAACGATTTCCCTGCTTTCCGATCCGAAGAAAACGGCTTTTTTCTACAAAATGGGAGTCGATCGCGTGATCTGCGCGATTTCCGTCGTTGCCGGCATTATTGAGCAGCAGGCTTTTATGGATGAGCTGATCAGTTCTGTGCCCATCGGCGAGGGGCGCGTGAGAATTTGTGAGCTTCCCGTGGCAGAAGGAGATCGAGCCGTGCGGAAGCTGGTTCGGGATCTCGATTTGCCAAAAGAAGTCATTATCGGCTGCATCCTGCGTCAGAGCCAGACGCTTATTCCCAAGGGCGATACGGAAATCTTTGAAGGCGATATTCTGGTGCTGATTTCCAGCAGTGAT
Organism: Desulfovibrionaceae bacterium; assembly: GCA_029011315.1. Classification (GTDB taxonomy): domain Bacteria; phylum Desulfobacterota; class Desulfovibrionia; order Desulfovibrionales; family Desulfovibrionaceae; genus Bilophila. The sequence continues at coordinate 3,070 of JAQXLA010000017.1, read as the reverse complement.
CAGGATGAAGTGGCCATACGGAAGCTGAAGGGAGAGCTATCATGGCGGAAGTGACGCAAAGGAGCGTTCTCAGCAGGCTGATGATGATTTTCGGGCTTCTTGAGGCGGTCCCTCTCCTTGTCATTCCTTTTTACCCGGAAAATTCGGTATTCCTCTTCTGTTTTCTTCTGCCATCGCTTTTTTCTCTTGCCGCAGGCGTGATGTGCTGCTTCCGGCGCAAAAATCTTACGCTTTTTGATGCTTCTCAGAGCGGCATCGGAACAGTACTGTTTATCTGGATCTGGAGCATGGTGATCGGCGCGCTGCCTTTTTTTCTGTCCGGGCAGTTGCGTTTTGTGCAGGCGCTTTTTGAATCGGTCAGCGGCTGGACAACAGCCGGTCTTTCCGTCATGGATCCTTCGTCTGCAGCACCGATTTTTCTATTTTACAGAAGCTTCATGCAGTATTGCGGCGGCATCGGGTTTATCGTGATGATGCTTTTTCTGATCTCTGACCGGCAGTCCATGGCTCTTTTTTCAGCTGAAGGTCATCCAGACAAGCTTTTGCCGAATTTGAAGAAAACAGCGCGAGTCATCGTCGCGATTTATATGATCGTTCTTCTGATTGGCAGTGCCGCCTACAGGCTCTGCGGCATGCCTCTCTTTGAAAGCCTGTGCCATGCAATGTGCAGCTTTGCCACAGGCGGCTTTTCCGTCAGGACGGAAAGCCTTGGATGGTACAACAGCCTTTCCGTTGAACTGGTCACGGTGCTGCTGATGCTTCTTGGCGCGACGAATTTCGCCGTTATTCTGCTTGCGGCGCGCTGGAAATGGAATCAGACCATTCGGGTCAGCGAAGTGCGTTTCATGGCTGCGCTGCTGATTGTCTTCGTGCCTTTAGCAGCCCTTTCTCTTTTCTGGGCAGGGAAGAGCGGGCTGATCCAAGCCTTTCGCGATGCACTGTTCAATGTCGTTTCAGTGCTGACTACAACCGGATATTCCACGGTTTCCTATGCGGAATGGCCGCCGTTTGCTCTGGGGTTGCTGATTTTGCTGATGCTGATTGGCGGAGGCATGGGATCAACCTCCGGAGGATTAAAGCTCATTCGAGCTTATCTGATGCTGCGAATCATTTGGCAGGATGTGCAGAAAAGGTTTGTTTCGGTGCGCCAGGTGAAAAGCCCTGCCTTCTTCAAGGCACAGGGAAGAACGGAAATCGATGAAGATCTGCGGTCCGATACGCTCGGCTTTGTTGGGAGCTATCTGCTGCTGTTCGTAGCTGGCTCGCTTTTGCTCACGCTGACGGCGGACTGTACGCTGACGGAAGCGGTTTTTGAATTCGCTTCCACCTTGGGTACAGTCGGCGTTTCCATCGGCCTGACCGGTCCTGAAACGAACGATGCAACGCTGATTGTGGAAATAATCGGCATGATTCTCGGACGGCTTGAAATCTTTATCGTTCCTATGGGATTTTGCCTGTGCATAAGCCGGTTTCGTTTCCGGGCTGAGCAGAAGCGGCGCATCGGACTCTAGACAGGACGGTCGATCTCAGACATTTTTGACTGTGCAGATGGCAGGCGGATCGAGCGGGTTGTTTCCGAAGCGATTTGTTCCGGGTGTAGGCCTGTGCGCATACAGGACAATAGAGGAAATGAATCCGAAGATGCAGAAAAGGCAGCCGAATATGCTCAGCAGCGGCAACGCTTCGCTTTCAACTTCGTGTATCACTTCGGATATGCCGATGAGAATCATGCCCGCAGCAAAATTCAGCCCCGGAAGCAGCATCCACCAGGCAGAGCGGTTCCAGTCGTGCAGACGCCGGGAAGCAACGGCCAGAGTCGGGATGAACATCAGAAGGCTTACGATGTTGTCGAGAAGCTCAAAATCGTCAGGCAGAAATCCGAAAATAATGCCGACTGCGAAGGTAAACAGCTGAAACCACCAGTATTCGGAGCGGGATGCCCGTCCTTTGAAGGTGAGATATTTGCTGCTGAACAGACATGTTCTGACCGATTCGATGAAGTTCATAAATTCTCCCTTTGCATGGATCATGCTGACATGTCAGTGTTGTTACAGCAAAACCGGCCGGGATGCAAAAGAATACGCCCCCCCAACCACGCATGCCGGCATTACGTCGGATTATGCTTGCGCATGATCAGAATCCGGGCGTATTTCAATACCTAATTATACTATTTTAATAAATAAACGCTTGTATTTTCGTCGTTCTTTGACCACAGGTTGAGCTACGCCACTCGATTTGTCCCACAGATCTCCGGAAAACCCTTTTCCTTCGCTTTCAGAGCATCCTACAATTTCAAACTGATCGGGACTGTACTTGTTCAGAAAGGTAATGGGCACGCCCATCACGCCGTCGTAATCGCAGGGGATATCGGCTGTGTTGTCGACATTGATCGCGTCGTAGTTGTCGTATTTCGGATAATTCTCAGGACTGTACCGCTTGAACAGAATCATTTCTTCATGACGCTTTTTGAAATCGAGATTGGTGAACCAGCAGATATTGCCAAATTTGGCAATATGGCTTCCATCTTCCCGAACAGAGACATTTTTTCTGTCTTCCGGAAGGTCAGGGGTAAGAAATTCTTTTGGCATTGTTGAACCCAGCCACATTTTATTATCTCTCAACAACGGGAATATTTCCTTGTATGTAACAGCATTCTGATTGCCGATAATGATGAATTTCTTTTCATGTTCAATCAGCGTTGCGACGTATTCCCGAAAGAGGGAAAAGGGGGGATTGGTAACGACGATATCGGCTTCATCCAACAATGCTAAGCACTCATCGGAACGGAAATCTCCGTTTTCCCTCAGCTCCGTGAGGGAATTTTCTCCGGAGCGGAAGAGTTCGGCCACGTCGAGCATATCCACGCTGCCGTCTCCGGTCGTGTCGTAGACAGTCGTGACGACGGCTTTATACGGAATGTTCCGGGACTCTTCCTTCCTTCCTTCCTTCCTTCCTTCCTTCACGGTTCCTGCGATATCAAAGAAGGAAAGCTGCCGATTGGCAATGCAGGAGCCTGCATAGCAGGTGGCGATCAGCTTTTTCAACCCCAAACGGTTGAAGTTCAGCACGA
>JAQXLA010000016.1 GCA_029011315.1 Desulfovibrionaceae bacterium | reverse complement strand
TTATACTCCACCCCATTCGGGCAGAGTTCCGAAAGCAAAGAAGAAAGAACGCTTTCCTTTCCTTTCCTTTCCTTTCCTTTCCTTTCCTTTCCTTAAAAGAAATTCCTCAATCTTCGCTTCTGCCTGATTCATCCCCGTCTCCCCCCGTTCTATCTTCCCAAAAAACAAAATCCTTTTCCCACTGCCTTTTTTGCAGTATACTTCATACATTGTTTGTTTTGAAACAGGTATTCCCGGCCTTTCAGCGCCGGTTTGCGGAGGCATGCACGTTCATGAATGACAAAGAAAAGAAATCCCGGGAGCAGATCAAAGCGGATGATCCGGCTCGCTTTGCTTTTTTGCATGAAAATTTTGAGAATTTGGAAGCTGTCGCTGCTCAGGGGGCTCAGCTTTTGAACCGGGAACCTATAAAAAGCATGGCAAAATTCGGTCAGCTGAATGACCTTATTATCCGTCGTGTTTGCGAGCTGAATGATATTGAAACGGAAAATGTCCGGGATACGCGTCCGCTGATTGAAAAAATGGAAGCGCAGGGTGCGATTCCAGCGGATATTGCGGAATGCATGCTGATTTTGCGTAAAGCGAAAATTCGCGCTGCTCAAGGTACTCCAAACAAGGGTGAAATGGCCCGTGTTGCTTTGGAAGTGGCACTGAGAGAAGCTGGCTGGCTGGCCAGGAAGGATATTCAGATCGTTCGCGGCAAGGCGCACTGGATGTTTCCGGTTATGCTCTATATTTCGATTATTCTCTTTGTTTTTCAATATACGGCGATGAAAGTCGTGGATCCGCTTTCTGCCGCGGGAACGTTTATTTTCGGCGCATACTGTCTGATTATGCATATGAAAAAAGAAGAGCAAAGAATGCCTGTGGGTGAAAACCTGCGCAAGAAAGGCCGAGCCCTGTTCAATGTCTGAGAGCGCAGGCCTGCCTGAACGAGTTTTCGGATATGCCAAAGAAGATGCGGATATGAAGGCTGGCTTTTTAAAAATGGAAGTTTGAGACGGCAAAAGCCCCAGCAGGTTGATCCCTCCGGGGCTTTTTTTACAGCGTGAGAGTTGTGACAGCGAGCTTTTCTGTCAGATTTTGATGAACCCGAGCGCAGCTGCCATAGAGGAAACCGAGACGATCAGCAGGATTATGGGGCCGAAGGTACGGATGCAGGCCCGGAATACGCCTTCTCTTTTGAAAGGAGAAGATTGCTTGATTTCGTTGGCAACCACGTCCACACCAATGACACGGCCGATAAGCAGACATGTAAGGAGGGCTGCGAAGGGACAGAGCATGGAGCCGGCGAGGAAGTCCATCATGTCCAGAATGGACATGCCGCCCAGGGAAATGAAGTCCAGAGGCCCGAATCCGAGCGAACAAGGTACGCCGAGCACAATGGCTTCACCGAACATGATCATCGTTGCCGTTCTGCGGGAAAGATGGAGTTCATCGGAGAGCGTGGAAACACAGGTTTCCATAATGGAAACGTTGGAGGTCAAGGCCGCAAAAAAGACCATGAGGAAGAAGGCAAAGCCGATAAAGCCTCCCCAGCCCATAGATTCGAAAACTTTCGGAAGCGTGATGAACATCAGTCCGGCACCGGCATTGAGTGCCTCGGCACTGCCTCCGGAAAACACGAAGACGGCGGGAATGATCATGAATCCGGCCAGAAGCGCGACGAATGTATCCACCAGTTCAATACGCCCTGTAGCGGCTTCAATATCCACGTTCTTCCGCATATAGGACCCGTAGGTGATGAGAATACCCATGCCGATGGAGAGCGAGAAGAAAAGCTGTCCGCACGCCGCGACGACTGTCATAATGGAGAATTTTGAGAAATCCGGCACAAGATAGTAAGCTATGCCGGCTCCAGCTCCCGGCCGGGTCATTGAATAAATGGAAACGAAGACGGCAAGAATCAGGAGTATGGGCATCATGATACGGGAGGCCTTTTCAACGCCGCCTTCAACACCGCGCAGGATGATGAAAGCTGTGAAGCCCAGGAAAATCAGATGCCAGATAATCGGCTCGCAGGCCGAGCTGATGAATCCGCCGAAAAAGCTGCTTTCAGCCATAGCCGCAGAATTACCGCAGAGATATTCAAATAGGAATTTGATAATCCAGCCGCCGATCAGGCAGTAATACGGAAGGATAATCATGGGCACGACGGCATTGATAAAGCCGCCGGTCATGAGGAATTTGTTATGTCGGAATCCGGAAAAAGCCCGGAAAGCTCCGATAGGGCTGAGTCTGGTTTTTCGTCCAAGAGCCGTTTCTGCAGCGATCAGAGCAAATCCGAAAGTCAGCATCAGAATAAGATAGACCAGCAGAAAGATGCCTCCGCCATATTTTGCTGTAAGGTAGGGAAATCTCCAAATATTTCCTAATCCGACTGCGGAACCGGCAACGGCGAGAATGAAGCCGATATGGCCGGAAAACAGGCCTCTGGCCGTATTTTTTTCAGAAGTTTCAGTAGACATAAAGCCATCCTTTGTGCGCTCAGACCGCAGAAAGACGGTCTGGCGACGGTTACAGGTTTTATCCAGCCGTATGGACGGGAACGGAAGACAGACGGGTTCTCAGAAGCTGAAGCGAGGCAGTCAGCATAAGACAAACAATGCCGGCCGCGTAGCCCCACCAGCGCTGATCATATGACAGGAAAAAGCCGGTCAGCAGAGCAGGGAAAAGCAGCAGAACAGTTGCCGCAGAGAGCAGCAGACTTTCGAAGAGGTTATTTTTATTCAGAAACCAATTCTGTGTCAGCGATGCAAACGACATGCAGCCGAGAACTGTCATAGCAAAGATGAACAGGCTTTCCCATACGCTGTTAATGCCCCAGAGAATAATGTCGTGATTGAAGATGAAGGTAAGTGGCAGAATTGCCGTGCGGATATCGTAAAGGAAACCCTGAATACCCGTTGCAATCGGGGATGTCTTGGCAATGGCCGCTGCGGCGTATGAGGCAAGGCCGACAGGCGGCGTATCATCTGCAAGAATGCCGAAGTAGAAGCAGTACAGATGCGCAGCCATGAGGGGAACAGCTATTTCATAGCCATGGATGGTCATGCCTGAAGCGAGTTCCACCAGGATCGGAGCTGTCAGAGAAGCCATGATAATATAGTTTGCCGTCGTCGGAAGTCCCATGCCCAGCATCAGGCTGGCAAGTGCCGTGATAATGAGCAAAAGAAAGATATTGCCTCCGGAAAGGATTTCCACAAACGCCGTCACCTGCTGACCAAGGCCAAGCGAGACGCAACCGACGATGATGCCGGCCGACGCTGTCGCCATGGCGACAGCCGTCATATTCGTGCCTCCGGCGGACATTGAGCTGAGAAGATTCCGGATTCCTTCCTTCAAAGCCGCAGTTTTTGAGGTTCCCTGCACATGAGCCCGGACTACAGGCTGCCCGACAATGATGAACATCAGCACGATGATCGCGCGGAATACGGAGAGCTCAGCGGAATGCTGAAGGACAATCAGTTCATAAAGCAGCATGCCGAGAGGAATCAGAAAATGTGCGCCTTCGCGCATGACCTGCCGAAAAACAGGGGTGTCCTCTTTGGAAAGTCCCTGAAGCCCCAGCTTGCATGCCTCTACGTGCGTGATCCAGAGCAATGCCGCATAGGAGGCGAACGCCGGGATGGCGGCTGCCTTGGCGACGTCAATGTAGGGAACGTTGACGTATTCCGCGATAATGAACGCTGCCGCTCCCATAACCGGAGGTGCCAGCTGTCCGTTGATGGAAGACGCGACTTCAATGGCAGCCGCTTTTTTGGCAGGGTAGCCAAGCTGCTTCATCAGAGGAATAGTAAATGTTCCTGTTGTGACGACATTGGCAATACTGGATCCGGATACCATACCGCTCAGCGCACTGCCGAAAACGGCAGCCTTTGCCGCGCCGCCTCGATATTTTCCCAGTCCGCTGAGAGCCAGACGGGTGAAGAAAGCCCCGCCTCCTGCGCGATCAAGCATGGTGCCGAAGAGGACAAAAAGGAAGACTACAGTAGCCGACACATGCAGAGGAACGCCGTAAATCCCTTCGGTATCCATGGTCATCTGAGAAACAAATCGGGAAAGGGAGGCTCCCTTGAAGGCCAGAAAATCCGGAAGATACGGTCCGGTAAAGACATAGGCAATAAAGATTGATGCGATAAGAGGCAGAGCCGGGCCGATGGCTCTCCTTGTTGCTTCCAGGAGAAGGATGACAAGCGTGATGCCGATGGCAATATCACGCAGCAGAGGCGTACCGGCCCGCGAAGCTATTCCTTCGTAATCAAGAAAAATATACAGGGCGCAGAAGGCGGCGAGGATTCCTGTCAGAAGCCCGGGGAAAAGAGTATGGCGGCGCTGAGGCAGATGATCGACACCTTTGCGCATGGGGATATTGATGTAAACCAGAAAAATGGCAAATGCCAGATGCACAGCGCGTATGGTGACGGCATTGAGCAAAACAGTATGGGCTGTCAGCAGATGAAATACGGCCCATAGAAAAGCGATGACTCCGGAAATAACGGTCAATAGTTCGGGGCTGTTCCTGATGACCGCAGCCTCCTCTGCTGAATCCGATTGAAAAGACATAAGCAGTTCCGTGCAGAAAATAGAAAGTGAAAAAAACGGGCCGGAACGAAATCCGGTCCGTTGTGAGCACCGCAAAGACTCTGAAAATTACTTCAGCAGTCCAGCTTCACGGTAGTACCGTTCAGCGCCGGGATGAAGAGGAGCCGTCAGGCCTTCAAGCATGCTCTGTCGGGTCAGAGAACCGAGAGCCGGATGCAGCTTCTTGAAGCTTTCGAGATTTTCGAAGACTTCCTTGGTGATGGCGTAGACGACGTCGTCCGGAACGTCAGCAGAGGTTACGAATGTGGCAAGCATTCCCACAGTCTGCACCGTTTCATTGGCATTGGCTGCTTCGGGATAGTTCTTCATGTCAATCGTGGTCAAAGAATAATAGGGGAACTGCTTGAGCAGAGGCTCGATGTCGGTAATGGAGACGATGCGGCACTTTCTTTTGCCGGCAGTTGCTTCCTTGATATTGCCGTTGGGATGACCGACGGTGTAGAAAAATCCGTCGATGCGGTCGTCCTGAACCATGCGGGGAGCATCTGCGGCCTTGATGCCTTCGGCATGCAGATCTTTTTCCACATCGATGCCGACGGCATTGAAGACGTCAATGGCGTTCTGACGGTTGCCGGATCCGGGGTTGCCGATGTTGATCCGCTTGCCCTTCGCATCCTTGAGGCTCTTGATGCCGGCATCTTCAGCGGCTACAAAGGTTACGGCTTCCGGAGCCAGAGCGAAAACTGCACGCAGCTTCTTCTGCGGCTTGCCGGCCCATTCTGCCAGACCGTTATAGGCCTGATACTGGCGATCAGCCTGAGCAATACCGAATTCAAGATCGCCTTTCATGATGGCATTGATGTTGAACACGGAAGCTCCGGTTGCTTCGACCGTAGCGCGAACGCCGTACTGCGCTTTTTTCGCATTGACGATTTTCGCAATCGCGCCGCCGGTAGGATAATAAACTCCGGTAATGCCTCCTGTGCCGATGGTGACAAATGTTGTTTTGACTGCTGCAGCCGCTTCAGAAACCATGCCGCCTAACAGCAGACCTGCGCCGAGCATAACGGCGAGAAGAGATTTGTACATTGGTAGTCCTCCCCCTGTTTTTTCAGGATATGTCGTAACCCTATAGAAAAAAGGCTTTTCTTGCAAGTATGGAAGGAAGGAGCTCGCAGAGAGGGAACATGGTGATAAAATTGATGCAATTTAAGAGAGGAGGCGTAGTAAAATCAGAAATCAGCGGTAAAAGGCATCATTGATCAGCCAGTATATGGCGTCCTTTTTCGGTCTGAGAGCCTGAAAGCGGGAAAAGGCCAGATAGGAGACGCGAGAGCATACCGCAAGCCGGGAGACTGTCTGGAGTGATTCTGCGCGAGCGGCGTAGATGATTGGCGTATCACCCAGGCAGTCTGCTGCATTGGGATCGGCTCCTTTTTCAAGCAGAGCACGCAGAGATCGGAGTCTGCCGAAGAAGGCGGCGCGGTGCAGAGGCGTATCGCCGTACAGACTGGGTTCCGCAGCGGGAGCTCCTTTTTCAAGCAGCATGGCGACAGCCTGAAAGGAATGTTCTGCCGCAAGATGCAAAGGCGTATCGCCAAAGCGATCTGCGGCGCGGATGTCGGATCCTCGAGCAATGAGGAGCCTGACCGAAGCGGGATCGCCGTACAGTGCCGCTTCATGGAGGGGAGTACGCCCGTCTGCCGTGCGGGCATTAAGATCTGCAGAAGCTCCGGCATCGAGCAGCAGCCGAATATTTTCTGCGCAGCCTGAACGGGCGGCTTCATGAAGAGGAGTGCGCCCGTCTGCCGTGCGGGCTGACAGAGTTTGGGGATGGTGTAGCAAAAGACGCAGTGCTGCTGGATTGTCACGCCGGGCAGCTCCGTGAATCGGCAGGGTTTCGGAGGCATCCGCCGCTGCGGGATCTGCGCCGTTTTGAAGCAGCAGCTCTACGGTTCCGGCATCGGCTAGAGCAGCCGCCAAGCGGAGAGGCGTTCTGCCGAGACTGTCTGCGGCACGCGGATCGGCTCCTTTTTCAAGCAAAAGCCGGATGGTTTCCCGTCGACAGCCTTTCCATAATGCCGCATGCAGAACCGTTGTTCCGTCACTGAGTGCGGCAGAGGCACTGGAACCTCCGTCAAGGAGCTGCAGCAGATCCTGATCGTTCCTGAACAGAAAGGCATCAGACCGTGCTGCAGATCGAAGCGGATCTGCTGCGGGTTGCGCCGTTGCAGATCCTGCCCCATAGACAGGGACAGCAGCGAAAAAAAGGAAAAATACAGACAGCAGAGCGTATGGTATGTTCATGACGGGATCCAATCCAGTTTCTCCATTCACTACGTTGAGGAAAACGGACTGTCAACGGTTATTTTTCAGCTTGGCGGCGCAACGGGAACAACAGTGCGGCGATCCAGATATACCAGAGAGCCGGCAATCAGACTTTCCGGATCAATCCGATGCAGCAGGCGCATATATGCTGTGATCTGAGTATGATGGCTGGCTCTTGGCATCCCGGTCTTGTAATCAATAACAATGATTTTCCCATTCATGCGGACGATGCGGTCAGGACGGAGCCTTTCTCCTCTTTCGTTAATGAGCGTTTGCTCAGGAGAGCCGAAATGAATGACATTGGCTGTTTCCGGCAGTGAAGCGTACCAGGTCAGGACAGATTGGGCCTCTTCAAGCCATTCCGGCAGAATCTGCAGGGGAAAATCGCAGCGTCCAGCTTCAACAGCATCGGCGATATCTCCGGCTGATGTGCCGGCAAGCCGGCTGCAGCAAAGATGAATGAATTCTCCGCGCTGAGCGGATACGCTGTCAGTCCGATGAAAGGGATTGCTGAAAACATTGCGGTCAGGAAGCCATTTCATAAGCGGTCCGGACGGGTTCTGAAAATCGACATATCGTTGCAGAGCGCGTTCAGCCTGCTTGATGCTTTCCGAATCTATCTGGGGAAAGTCATACTGCGTTTTTTGGATGACATCGGCGATATCTCTGGCTGATGTGCCGACAAGTCGGCTGCAACAGCGTTCAATAAACATGCTGCGCTGGGCGGATCCACTCTCGTTATTCGGAAGAGGACAGCGAATTTCCCGTAAGCGGCTTTCCTGCTTCAGTGTTTTTTTCGTTTTTTCGATCCAGTCCTCACTGATCGGATAAGGGAAGGTACACCGTGCTTTTTCAACGGCCTCTGCAATGTCCTTTGGAGATACGCCGGTAAGCCGGTTGCGGCAGAGATCGATAAATTTCCATATTCTGGCAGAGTCCTGCGTTTTCCTGCGTTCGCCAAGCTGGGCGGAATCTTCAATTCCGTTTTTTGTCAACAGTTCGTTCAGAGCCTTTATGAAGTTGTTTTTTCCGGAAGGCGAGACGGGAGGCAGCAGGATATACAGTTCATCTTCAGGACGCGTCCAGGCGACATACAGAAGATTCAGTGATTCTCGCAGTTCTCTGATTTTTTTTCTCTGATAGGCTTCAGGTGTGTTTTCTTTGCTCAGTAGTGCAGGAACGGAAAGCATCGAGCCTTCTCTGCCGTCTTTCGAACAGGGCAGGCAGATTTGCAGTTCCCCCGCATGGCTTCCTCCCTGCATATTGTTCCAGGGAATGATCACAACGGGGAACTGGAGACCCTTTGCGCTGTGAATCGTCATGATGCGAACGGCGTTAATCGTTTCAGAGAGCTGGATCCGGTAGGTGTTGTTTTCAGAATCCCATATGTCGAGCACTTTTGCGATCGTGTCCTGTCCCTTTTGTTCCAGGGAAAAGAGAATTTCCAGAAAACCTTCAAGAAAGGGACGGCTTTCCGGAAATCTCTCAAAAAGAGACAGAATGCGGATGAGTTCTCTTGCCGTATCGTATGCCGTGAGCAGGCCTGCCTGATGATCAACTGGCGCAAAGCATTTTTCCCAGGTTTTGGGATAGCTTTTCCTGAAAAGGAGATACAGGGGAATCGCGTTTCGACCGGTCTGGCTTTTGCCGCAGCGGTAGTACAGCCAGTTGTCAAAGCGTCTTTGTGGCAGGAAAGGTTTGAGCATGCGGCTGTGCAGAACGGTCCAGAATGCGATATCTTGCCTGGGATCGTTCAAAAAACGGAGAAAATCGACCAGTTCAATCACATCTCGATGATTTTTGATATACGAACTTTCACTGGTGATGAATGGAATGCCGAAATCTGCCAGTGCCCGAGCCGTTTTTTCCGCCTGTGTATTGTTGCGAACCAGGATGGCTATATCTCTATAGCTGTAGCGATTGATAATTTTTTCAGTTTGAAGCTTGGTCCAGCGTTCATTCCAGACCGAGAGGTCGAAATCCGGGTCCGATGTCCTGCCAGCATGGTCATCTTCGCGTTTCAACAGCCAGCAGACAAAGCTCAAAAGCTGCGCATCGACAGACTCGCCATCGTCCGGACTGTCTGAAGCATCTGTTTCAGCAGGTGCCTCATTTGGCAGACGGAGCAGCCGAACATAGCCGCCGTCTGTTTTTTGAGCCTGTTGCACAACATCCGCAAAGGTTTGACGCAGGTCTTCAACCTCATCTTCAGGGATAACGCTGTTTTTTGTCAAAGCGTTTTCAAGAAAGCTCTGGCAGACCTTTTTTTCCCGGAACTGACCGAAGAAGCCGTTGTTAAAATCAACAACATACTTCCGGCTGCGGTAGTTGGTGCCGAGCGCCTGAGAACGGAAATGCGCAATATTCGCAAGAGGGTGTCTGTAGGGATTTTCCAGATCCCTGATCAGATTGGCATCGCCTCCCCTCCATCCGTAAATAGCCTGCTTGGGATCCCCGACATAAATGAATGATCCGCCTTGGGAGAGAGAATCGACAACAAGATCTTCGATGGATTCCCATTGCTCCCTTGAAGTATCCTGAAATTCATCGATCAGCGTTTGCTGAAAACTGGCATTGAGGCGCATCAGTGCTTCAGACGGTCCGAACTCTTTGACAACCCGGGCTGCGCAGGCAGGCAAGATCTGCGATGGAATGATGCCGCGAGAGAGAAGTTCTTCCCTGTATCCGTTCATCACGGCATGAGCAACCTGCATGTATGGCCAGAGGCTTTGAAATCCACAAAGTCTCCGCAGTTCTGCAAAAGCGGTTTTGACAGATTCATATTGTGTTTCCAGCTGTTGGGAAACAGGCCTGGAAGATTTTTTCAGGCATTGGGAAAGGGATTTGTAGGAAAAACAGATGCTTTGCGGAAATGCGGCAGGATACTCGGTATCCAGTGCTTTTTCCAAAGTGTCAAAGGCATTTGCTGCTGCCTTTTTGACGTCGAACTTTTCCGTTTCAATCCCTGACAGAAGATGCCGGATCAGCTTTTTCAGATGCCGGCATTTTGGGGGAATGGATTCGAAGGTATGCCTGCAGTGTTCGAAAAGCGACTCTTCCTCTCCTGAGGCCATCAGAGGGTACAGATTCGCGATTGCCTGTCGCAACCGGTTCTGATGCGAGGTGAAAAAAGGTACGGTGTTGCTGTCCAGAACCATTTGCCGGCACGCCTGATCCAGAAGCTGGATAAGGTCTTTCTGCTGATCTGTTGAAAGAGCTGAAGAGATGGCAAAAAGTCTGTCAAGATAGGGATGGAGCGTGCGAAAAGGGTCGAATTCCAGTTGAGAAGCAGGGCTGATATGCAAATCCAGAGCTGACATGCGTACGATAGTATAGAGCAGACTGTCAATCGTCCGGACGTTGAATAACTGGAGATGCCGGAGGATGTCCTCGTAGAGTTTCGACCAGCGGTCGCTGTACGGATTTTGATCATCCAGAGCTCGTTCACGCACCCCTTCCAGAATGCGCTCCCGCATTTCCGCTGCGGCAGCGTTGGTAAAGGTAATAGCCATGATATTCTTCCAGGAATCAGGCCTGCCGTGCTGCAGACCTGATTCCAGAATATCAAGCACTTTCAGTGTCAGAGCATGGGTTTTTCCGGATCCCGCAGAGGCACTGATCCTTTCCATGGATGGACTGGTCATGTCGCGATCTTGCCTATCGTGCGGCATCGGACGGCATCATGCCTGTCAGATCTCTCTGGCCTGTACATTCCAGAACAGCTCTCCACGTATCGGAATGGAGGCTCAGGCGTCTTCGGCGGCGGGTAATGCATTCCAGAGGAATATGGACATACTGGTTCATCACGCTGGCCGTGACCATATCTGTTTTTCCGGCCATTCCAGCATGAACAGCAAGCTGACCGAGCATGCCGCAGTAAACGCGGTCATTGGCATCGGCAGGAACAGATCGGATGATGTAACTCGGATCGATGTACTTGATACTGAAGGGAATGCGTCCGGAGAAATACTCCCGAATCGACTGCCGCAGGAGATCACCGATGTCAGCCAGAACGATATTGCCGGAAGCATCGCGGGCACCGCAGGTCTGCATCAGATGCTGTCCCGCTCCTTCCGCCGCGATGATGACGGCATGGCCGCGTTCTTTCAGCCGCCGTTCCAATGCGGGAAGAAGACCGCCTTTTCCCTGAAGGGCAAAAGGCGCTTCAGGAATCAGGACAAAGTTGGCTTCGCGCATGGCCAAAGCTGTTTGGGCAGCGATAAAACCTGATTCCCGCCCCATGAGCTTGACTATTCCGATGCCGTTGTGCGTTCCCAGAGCTTCCACATGGGCACAGGAAACAGCTTCTGTTGCCTTGCTGACAGCCGTATCAAAGCCGAAGGACTTGGTGATAAAGTTGATATCGTTATCAATGGTTTTGGGAATGCCGATAACGGCAATGTGTCCTCCTCTGGCCGTGATGGCATTGGAAATGCTTTTTGCGGCCTTCATTGATCCGTCTCCGCCGATCACGAAGAGGATGTCAATGCGCTGCGCTTCAAGAAAATCGGCAATTTTTTCGGGATCCTGAGGTCCTCTGGAAGAGCCGAGGAGCGTCCCGCCGAATTGATGGATGTGCTCTACGGTTTCCGGCGTGAGCGTCAGTATTGCATGTCCGTAGTCTGGAATAAATCCCTCCAGACCGTAGCGAATGCCGAGAATGCGGCGAACGCCGTAGGCATGCCAGGCTTCATGTACGACAGCCCTGATGACGTCGTTGAGACCTGGACAGAGTCCCCCGCAGGTGACAATCGCACAGCTGACTTGAGCAGGATTGAAAAACAGATTGGATGAAGGACCAGCAGCTTCAAAGGCATACAGACCGGGTTCCGCGATGTCTTCGGAAAAATTGCGGTTCAAACTGAGCAGGACATTTTCCGATTTTTTTTCAGACAGATAAGGCAGCGGAGTGGGAAAGACAGCTTTGCCGAGAGTGGGAATGCGAAGGAAATGAGAAGGCTGAATCATGGCAGTGATGCGCGTTCCCGGATATCCGGGAGAAAAAGCGCCCTCCGATAATTGTTTAGGGAAAAGACAAATCAGAGCTGATGACGAAGAAAGCAGGATGCCAGAATGCCTCCTGCCTGAGCAACATTGATGGAGTCAAAAGATCTGAGCATAGGGATGAAAATTTGATGATCGCAGTGCTTGAGAACAGTTGGCCCGAGCCCTTTGTCTTCATTGCCCAGAACGAGAACCGCCGGAAGATGCAGAGGATCTGTCAGCGCGTTGAGGCCGTTGACGCTGCAGGCGGATCCGTAAACGGGCAGGCCGTTTTTCCGGAAAAACTCCAGAGCAGAAGAAATATTGGCGACTTTGCATACAGGCAGTTTTTCCAGAGCTCCTGCAGCGGAACGACGGGCTCCGGATCCGAGAAAAGCGCTGTTATGCCGGGGAACGACGATTCCTGCAGCACCGAAAGCATACAGGGTTCGAACCAGCGTGCCGATATTGCCGGGATCCTGCACATGATCCAAAACGGCGATAAGCTGCAAGGGGGCGGTATACAGAAGCTCCGTAAGCTGTTCGAGTTCTATGAATCCTGCCTGAAAAAGTCGAACGGCGGCTCCCTGATGCGATGTATGCGGGCAGAGACGATCCAGAAAGGCAGATTCACACAGCGTAAAGCGGATGCCGTTTCGGCGGCAGAGATCCAGAATGCGATCCGTGTCTGCGGTGCGCTGTCCCTTACGGACATAGACGGCATCCGCCTGTTCTGGGGACTGTTCCAAAAATTCCAGAACCGGTTTCAAGCCGGCGAGGATCGGCTGTTCTTCCATATTTTTTTCAGGGAAAGACGAGTTTTTTTTCATAGGGATTTTTCTGAAGCTGCGGGCAGAGTGTTATTGCGGCAATGCGGCGCGAACAGCGGCATCGCGTTTACCATAACGGATTTTTGAAATTGTTTCAAACAGAAGTCGATATGCTGCTAAAAGCCTCTGAAACAGAAAAGGTCCGCTTGCAGGCGGACCTTCGCAGGGAGAATCTATTTAAGCAAGACTGTTAATGCAGGATTTTGGAAAGGAAGGAACGGGTTCTTTCCTCCTTGGGATTGTTGAAAAGTTCTTCTGGAGAGCCCTCTTCAAGAATCTGACCTCCGTCAATAAAGATGACGCGATCCGCCACTTCTCTGGCAAAGCCCATTTCGTGCGTCACGATGATCATGGTCATGCCGTCCCCAGCCAGATCTTTAAT
>JAQXLA010000015.1 GCA_029011315.1 Desulfovibrionaceae bacterium | reverse complement strand
ACGAAATACTTGAAGAAATTGCTTTCAAAAGGGTCATCGCAGTTGCAGAGAACGGTTTTTCCCTGAAAATGCTGGCGGTAGTGCCGAAGCTCTTTCTCAATATCCGCCAGCTGAGTGTAAAATTCATCTTTCTTCGCCTTCTTTGCCGCAATGAGATTGGAATGTCTGTTCGCCATTTTGGATACCTGATTCTTACTGGCCAAGCGACTGAAGCAGAATGGAGGATTCCATATCTCCATCCATAAAATGTCCTCTTGCGGTTTCTACAGATCCATCTTCCTGGATAATGGAAAGATAATGCGCATCGGAAGTCTGATCTTCCCGTGCATCGGAGTAGGCCCATGCGGCAAGCATGTTCAGCATTCTGTCGCCATAGTCAAAGGCCTCAAACATTACATCATTCATTTCATATCCGAAAGATGTGATGCCGGAATCCAGAAATTCCTTTTTCAACAGCCACCAATATGGTCCAAATGCACGATAGAGGATTCTGTTTTCACTGAGAATGCGCCGATATTCTTCACGCATCCTTGTCAGCCATTCTTCTGAAGTCAGGCCATTCTGCAGTGCACTGGCTGAAAGAGACTGAAGCTGCTCAACGGAGATTTTGACAACTTTATTCATGATATTGTGACTCCTGATTTTATCTGCGAGGTAAAGATCTAGGGTATTTTTTGACTTTTCGCAATGCGTGTTCAGCTGTCAGCTGCATGACGTCATAAAAATAACATAATAAACATAGTAAAAGAGATATTTTTTAATAAAAACTCACACTCTAAAAAAACAACACTCCATCCATAAAGAAAAAATCCGGACAATAAAAAAGCCGCATATTCTGCGGCCTTGGCTTGGTGAAACAGACAGAACTAATCGCCCAGAATATCATCGGGGCCAAGAATGGTGACGTTATGTCCCTTCAGAATAGCAATCGCTCTGTTAATATCATCAAAACGGAAGATGATCGTCGCCTGATTGCCACGACCTTTTACAAAAGCGTACATGTATTCGATATTGACCCGGCATTCACCCAGAAGCTGCACAATGGCATCAAGTCCGCCTGGAGTATCGGGAACCAGAACGGCGACGACAGGAATAACTCCGGCCGTAAATCCGGATTCCTTCAGCGTTGCTTTCGCTCGTTCGGTATCGTCGACGATAAGACGCAGAATGCCATAGTCTGACGTATCGGTCAGGGAAAGCGCACGAATGTTGACTTTGGCATCAGCAAGAGTCTTTGTGATTTCAGCAAGACGCCCGGCCTTGTTTTCAATAAAAATGGAAAGCTGTTCAACCTGCATAAAAGGCCTCCGTTATCCGTTATATGGTTTTCCGAAAAG
Organism: Desulfovibrionaceae bacterium; assembly: GCA_029011315.1. Lineage (GTDB taxonomy): Bacteria > Desulfobacterota > Desulfovibrionia > Desulfovibrionales > Desulfovibrionaceae > Bilophila. The sequence continues at coordinate 104,414 of JAQXLA010000015.1, read as the reverse complement.
ACTCAATGCGGATGGCGATCCGATTTTCCAGTCTCGTCGGTATTGCCTGAAATATTGATTTCGTCCGCTTCAGATCCGGCTCGCTTGAAATTGCTGATGGCTTTTCCCAGGGATCTTCCGATTTCAGGAAGCTTTTTGGAACCAAAAACGACTACCGCAACCAGCAGGAGTACAAGCAGTTCCTGCATACCGATACCGTACATATGCGCTCCCTCCATGTAAAAATTTCCAACACCGCATGATATATTCGCCTTGTAATGAGGTCAAGTTTTCCAGACATCGGATAAGCCGTGAAAAGAGAGAAAAGAAAGGGGATTGCGGCTTTATTGTGAATCAGGTATGTAAAAAACGGCAGCAATTTGTGCCAGTGGAGGCAGTGTATTGCGGAACAGCGATATTTTTTTTGCATTGCCCAGAGAAAGAATGCTCCGCGAGCATCTGATGGGGCGCGGCTTGAGAAACCTGTCTGTTTTAAAAGCCATGCGCGATGTGCCCCGGCATCTGTTCGTTCCCGAAGCAATGAGAAATCTGGCGTATGAAGACTGCCCGTTACCTATCGGCTTCGGCCAATCGATTTCGCAGCCCTTTATCGTTGCCTGCATGTCCATCCTGCTTGATCTCCGTCCGGGGATGAAAGTCTTGGAAGTAGGGACAGGATCCGGTTACCAGGCTGCTATTCTTGCTTCCATGGGAGCAAGAGTCTACAGTATTGAGCGGATTCCGGAATTGCATAAGGCTGCAGCAGAGCGGTTTCGCCGCATGGGAACGGAATCGGCAGCGATCAATCTTTTTCTTGGAGACGGGACGTTTGGCCTGCCAGACTATGCGCCTTTTGATCGCATTCTGGTTACGGCTGGAGGTCCTGACATTCCGGAGCCGCTGGTGATGCAGATGGCAGATCCGGGTATTATGGTTATTCCGGTAGGCAATGAACGCAACAGGCAGAGAATTGTGCGTGTCTTTTATCAGAACGGCAAGTATTCCGCCAGAGCTTCCCGTTCAGTATCCTTTGTGGAACTTCTTGGAGAACACGGCTGGCATACAGATCGCACGCATCCAACTTTTTAATCAATTTTCAGCAGATGGAGTGAGAACATGCAGTCAGGCATTCCGGAAACAAAAGCCATGGCCCGAAAGAAAACGATGGCCAATCTTCACGACGTCCGGCACATTCTTTTTGTGATGAGCGGAAAAGGCGGTGTTGGAAAGAGTACCGTTACGGTCAATCTTGCGGCAGCTTTGGCGCAAAAAGGGCAGAAGACGGGTATTCTGGACGTTGATCTGCATGGGCCGAGCATCCCGGGGATGCTCGGTATTTCCGATCGCATTACCGGAGACGATCAGGGCAGAATGATTCCCGCTTCCTGCGCTGAAAATCTGAGCTGCCTTTCCGTGAATATGCTGCTGAGCGATCCGGATTCTGCGATTATCTGGCGCGGACCGAAAAAAAACAGTGCCATTCGGCAGTTCCTGACAGAAACCAAATGGGGTGCGCTGGATTACCTGGTCATTGATTCGCCTCCCGGAACAGGAGATGAGCATCTCGCTGTTCTTGATATGATTCCAGACGCTTCGTGCATCATGGTGACTACGCCTCAGGAAATCGCTCTTGCGGACGTGCGAAAAGCCCTGCACTTTGTCAGCCGCATGGAAGCCGATTTGCTTGGCCTTGTAGAAAATATGAGCGGATTCATTTGCCCGCATTGCGGCGAAGAAGTCCAAATTTTTGGAAGCGGAGGCGGCGAAAAGCTGGCACAGCAGTTCAGCATTCCCTTTCTTTCTAAAATTCCGATTGATATCAGCGTTGAACGATCTGGTGAAAATGGCAGGCCGCTGGTATGGGATAAGACTGGCAAGGACAGTGCCGCCGGCAAAGCTTTTCTGGATCTTGCCGACAAAATCATCCTTATGACAGAAAGCGCACACTGATAAAATTAAAGTATCACTTTAATTAAAAAACAGAGCAGAGTAGCCACATGACAACCGGCTATTCTGCTCTGTTTGGCTATTTTTTTGCAAAAAAACGACTGAGGAGTGCACGGCATTCTTCTTCCATCACGCCTCCCATATGCCAGACACGATGATTCAGAAAGGGCAGATCCGTGCCATTAAAACAGGAAGAAACCGCACCGGATTTCAAATCAAAGGCACCGTAGACTACACCACAAATGCGCGCATGCACTAGCGCGCCGGCGCACATCATGCACGGTTCCAAGGTGGCCACAAGAAAGCAGTTTTCCAAACGATAATTGCCGATTTTTCTGCCGGCAGCTTGCAGGGCAAGTATTTCTGCGTGTCCGCAGGGATTGGAATCGGCGATGGAACGATTGTGTTCTGAAGCTAAAATATGGCCTTCCTGATCGACGACAACAGCCCCAACGGGGATCTCACCTTCTGCTTCGGCCTTTTCCGCTTCATGCAGGGCGAAACACATCAGTTCCTCCCATGTATGAAGCGGAGGGTGAGGCGGCTTTACGCCATGGATCACGACCAGGCCTTTTTATTGACCGTGCTGACCAGAAGCGACTTGAGGATTTCTTCCAGTTCTTCCGTGGAGTCGCATACACGGATGAATTTATCCACTTCCTCATTCGTCAAATAGCCGTCGGCAATCATGGTATTGCGAATCCAGTCAAGGAATCCAGACCAGAATTTCTTGCCATACAGAATGATCGGTACAGGATCAAGATGATGAGTCTGAGCCAGAACGAAGGCTTCCGAAAGTTCATCAATTGTTCCCATACCGCCGGGCATGCAGATGAAAGCCTTGGAATAGAGAATGAAGATTGTCTTGCGAATGAAAAAATAGCGGAAATTCAGACGGAGATCGACAAACTTGTTGCAGTGCTGTTCGTGCGGAAGATCAATATGCAGACCGACAGAAAGCTTGTTGCCTTCCTGCGTACCTTCGTTCGCCGCCTGCATGATTCCGGGACCGCCTCCGGTAATGACATTGAAGCCATTCTGCGCAACTGTTTTCGCTACTTCTATGGTTTCCTGATACAGAGGGGAGTCCTCAGGGGTGCGTGCGGAACCAAAAATGGAAACGCAGGGACCTTTGTCCTTGAGGCGATCGACAGCATCGACCAGTTCGGAAATAACCGTAAAGATTCTCCAGGCGCCATGCTGGGTAACGATATCCTTCAAATCAGTAGAGTCCATGAGGTTATCCTTGAAGTGTTATGTGTGGAGAAGAGGCTTTCGCGTTTCTCTTGCAAGAAACATGATGAAAACAGATTAAAGCAGTATTTTCATACGCTGTCCCCAATTTTTTTTCAATAGTTCTATTTCTTAGAAAGAAGGGATCCCTTGTGCACATCGCTTTAGAAAAACATCTTTTTTTTTTCAAAAAAACAGCTATAGTTATCACGTGTTATAAAAAATATTCTTTTCATTCTTTTTCCTAACAATAATAGGGAGCGATATGAAAATTCAATTTATGGGAGCCGCGCAAACGGTAACCGGATCATGTTTTATTATTGAAGCGTGCGGTGTGCGCTTTGCCGTTGACTGCGGCATGCATCAGGGCAATTCAGCAATCGAAGAACGAAATTTTGATACAAAGAACTACCGTGCAGGGGATATTGATTTTATTCTTCTCACGCATGCGCATATTGATCATTCAGGACTTCTTCCGCGTATCGTCGCTGAAGGCTTCAAGGGGCCCATTTACTGCACGGCTCCTACAGCGGATCTGGCCACGCTGATGCTGGAAGACAGTGCGCATATTCAGGAAACTGAAGCAGCCTGGAAAGCAAAGAAGGAAAAACGCCGCAACGGCGCAGCATCCGAACAAAAGGAAGATGTGGCACCGCTGTATACGGTGGATGATGCCAGAAAAGTTGCCGAGTTATGGCGTCCGGAAGCATACGGCAAAATGTTTGAACCGCATCCAGGAATTCAAGTCACGTATCGGGATGCCGCCCACATTCTTGGATCCGGTTTTCTTGAGATTCTGATTGATGAAAACGGAAAAAAACTTTCTGTCGTCTTTTCGGGAGATCTTGGACGTCCTGAAACGCTGCTTCTGCCTGATCCTTCAATTCCTCAGATCAGGCCAGATTATCTTTTTCTGGAAAGCACCTACGGGGACAGAAATCATAAAAATGAAGGGATGTCTCTGGATGAACTGGCCGAAGCCATTGAATACAGTCGCAAAAATGGAGGCAAGGTCATCATTCCTGCCTTTGCTGTAGGACGGACTCAGGAACTGCTGTACAGCCTGCTTCTTCTGCTGCATCAGGGACGTCTTCCGGAAGATATGCCGATCTTTGTAGACAGTCCTCTGGCAATTCGGGCGACAGAAATCTTCAGAAAGTACAAAGAGCTTCTTGATACTCCGGAATTACAGGAGTTCGGCGGCGCGCATCGTCTGCTACCGAATTTGCATTTTCTGCTCGAGGCTTCGGAATCTCAGGCACTCAATACGCTGAAAGGGCCGGCGATTATTATTTCCGCAAGCGGAATGTGCAATGCCGGCAGAATCAAGCATCATCTGCGCCATCATCTCTGGGATCCGGCTTCCTGCATCGTTTTTGTCGGATATCAGGCGATAGGAACCCCTGGCAGGCATATTGTTGACGGTGCGAAATCGCTTCGTCTTTTCAATGAAGATATCGCCATCAAGGCAAGAATCTTCACCATCGGCGGCTTTTCCGCGCATGCGGGGCAGACACAGCTTCTGAAATGGGTTGAAGATATCGCTGCTGACAACAGCAAAATGCAGGTTTTGCTGGTTCACGGAGAATCGCAGGCTCAGGAAACTCTGGCAAATCTGATCCGTGAAAAATATGGACTGAAGGTCAGCATTCCCAAGTATCTTGAAGAACTTGAATTGACAGCGTCTGGAGAGACAAGATCGGTTCGCGTCACTGAGGCACCGAAACTTCCTGAAGTAGACTGGTCATTCCTTCTGGATGAAACGGAATACAAGCTCAATCAGCTTAAGAAAAAGGTGCAGAACGCCGGTAGCGCATCCTGGGAAGTTCAGGCGGAACTGCGTGATCGCATTGTTGAGCTGAACAGAGAAATCCTTTCCATCCTGTCTGCAAAATTATAAGGATAAGAGCAGAGCAGTTCAGTCTGTATTTATACACCATGCCAAAAGACCCGTCAGGAAATTTTTCTGAAAGCGTTTTTTGGCATGGATATTGTTAGAAAAGCATTTAAAAAATGCTAAAGTTATACTTTAATATTTTTCAGAAAAAAGTAAGCGATCCGTAAGATCGCACAGCAGATGCCCGATCGTTTCATGTACTTCCTGAATAATCGGTGTCCTGTCACTGGGCACATTGAGCAGCACATCACAGAGACAGACCAGCTTTCCGCCAGTTTTGCCAGTTAATCCGATGACGGAGATGCCTTTCAGCCGCGCCGTTTCAGCTGCCTTGAGGACGGACGAACTGTTTCCGGATGTCGAAATTGCCAGCAGCACATCTCCTTTTTTTCCAAGAGCTTCAATCTGCTTGGAAAAGACAGCATCATAGCCAAAGTCATTGCTAATCGCCGTCAGCACAGATGAATCTGTTGTTAGCGCAAGAGCTGGAAGAGGGCGGCGATCAATCAGAAAACGATTGACATATTCCGCAGCCCAATGCTGCGCATCAGCCGCACTGCCTCCGTTTCCAATAATGAGAATCTTTCCGTCATTTCGGATAGCATTGGCAATGAGATGCGCGGCTTGTTCTACCAATTCACAGGATGATGCAAAAAAAGCCGTTCTGACGGCATTGCCGTCTTCTGCATATTGTCTGATGACTTGAGCAATATCCATCAATGATAACTCCATAAGAAATGTGCAGCGATGCCTTTTTGTATTTTTCCAACGGTCTTGCTGTCAAGCAAGTTGTCCGTGTGAATACTGAAGAAGCTAAAAAAAACTTTTGCGTTATTGCGTTATGGATAAAAACAGGGTATATAAACTAAAGAAAGAGCTCATTAAAAAGTTAACATAATTTACATTATGAGACATTTTTATTTTTTCTCTCTAACCGTTCCTTGTAAGCTCTACAAATTCGGTTTATTCTTCAGCAATAATCATGATTAACCAACCTTTGTTCCTGTTCAACCAAGGAGAAAACAATGTCGTTTTCTGGTTCTGGCTGTGCCTTTACCCGCTATAGAATACTTGATGAAATTCCTCAGGATCTTTGGCCGAATATTCTGAGCAAACTGAGACAATATGCTTTTCAGGATATTGATGAAATTCCTGAAGAACGTTCTTGGGGCTGGGTGTCTTTTGAAGACATGTTGGATATGACATGGGAAAACGATATTCCTGAAAAAGGTTCCTATCTGGCTTTCGGCTTCCGACTTGATACACGCAGCATTCCTCCAGCTGTAATGAAAAAGCATATGCAGCTGGCATTGCGTGAAGAACTCAAAAAAATTGAAGAAAAAGGCAAAAAATTTATCGCCAGAGAGCGGAAAAAGGAACTTCGGGAGCTGGTCAAACTACGGCTTTTGCGTCATGTGTATCCTGTTCCAGCTGTTTTTGATGTTATTTGGTCTGTTGATTCCGGCATTGTGATGATTTCTTCCGTTCAGCCCAAATTACTGGATCTGATTGTCAGTCATTTTACTTTGACATTCGGTCTGCATCTGGACCCGCTCACTCCCTATGCCCTTGCTGAAAAAACGATGGATCCAGCCGATGCCGAACAATTAGACATGATTGAAGCGTCAGATTTTACGGCGTGTTTGAAATAAAGATCTTAAAGTTATACTTTAATTATATATTTCACAGAACAGAAAGGTGCAGATCTATGGAACAGACACTCACTGTAGATGCAGTTTTAGGACAGGAATTTCTTACATGGCTCTGGTTTCGCAGCGAAGCCCATCCAGACACTTTTTCATCTCAGGGAAATGCCTTTACCGTAACGGTTGAAAAAAGGGTGGTTGTTCAAGGTGGCGAAGGCGAAGCAAAAGAAACAGCGACAGTCTCTGGATCGTTTTCTCAGCTCCGAGAGGCCAAAATGGGGCTAAGAACAGGAAAAAAAGTGACTCGTGCCCTGCTCTGTTTTGAACAAGATGAACTGACATGGCAGACTATCGTTTCTGCAGACAGTTTCATGTTTTCCTCTTTTAAAACTCCAAAAATCGAAAAAATGGGAGATGATGACGATCCGGATGCATTTTTTTTAGAAAAAATGTACCTTATAGAGCGCGGCATCACGATGTTTGAATCAGCATATGCTGATTTTCTGAACATCCGCTTTTCTGATAAATGGATTCCGGAAATCAAGGAAATGGCACGCTGGATTTCCGGACGTGATTAAACACTCACATACGTATGATAATGCTGAAACATTTTGCCGTAAAAATTATCTGGCTGCTGTTTGTGCTGTGGGGAGTATCTCTGATCAGTTTTGCCGTAATTCATCTTGCACCAGGCTCCCCTACTGATCTCCAAACAACACTGAACCCCATGGCAGGAGAAGCGGCCAGAGCCAGACTTGAGGCGATATACGGTACCAATAGGCCGATCCTTGTGCAATACTGGGACTGGCTGATACGCATAATTCAGCTGGATTTTGGCAATTCCATGTCGGCAGATGCCCGACCTGTCATAGAAAAGATCTGCGAAAGGCTGCCTTTGACTGTCAGTCTGAACGTAATCTCTATGGGGCTGACCTTTTTTTTGGCCATACCGATAGGCATTCTGTCGGCCTGGAAAAGAGACACTCTGTTCGACCGTATCATAACAATTTTTTGCTTTATCGGATTCGCAATGCCAGGATTCTGGCTCTGCCTGCTGCTGATGCAGCATATGGGGCTTGAACATAACTGGCTTCCTCTTTCAGGCATTGTTTCTCTGAATTTTCATGATATGACATTTCCAGAACAAATTGCGGATCTGTGCGCACATGCCTTCCTTCCTGTTCTGGTAACAGTCATATCTGGGGTTGCCTCAGTGTCGCGATATATGCGTGCATCCATGATCCATGTACTTGAAAAGCCGTATATCCTGACAGCCATATCCAAAGGTATTCCGACACGGACTATTCTGTTTCATCATGCACTGCGCAATGCGCTTCTTCCAGTGATTACATTGATTGGCCTATCCATTCCCGGCCTGATCGGCGGCAGTGTCATTATTGAAAATGTGTTCGCCCTGCCCGGACTTGGACAGCTCTTTTATTCTGCAGTTATGGCACGGGACTATCCGCTGATTATGGGCAATCTGATCCTTGGCGCAGTGCTGACGTTGCTTGGAAGTCTTCTTGCCGATCTCGGCTATACTCTTGCCGATCCCCGCATAAGAAAGACAGAAGGACTCTGATATGTCACTTGTTTTTCATCTCAGAATATTCCGGCTTCTGCCACGCGGAGGTATTCTCCCCATTGGCCTCTTGTTGATTCTCCCCTTTTTCATCGCAGCAATTTTCGCGCCTATTTTGGCCCCGTTTGATCCTTCAGAACTGCATTTGAACGCTATTCTTGAACATCCGTGCCGGGAATATCTGCTGGGGACTGACTCTCTGGGAAGAGATGTTTTTTCCCGGCTTCTATACGGAGCAAGAGTTTCTCTTTGGGTCGGTTTTATTTCCGTTTCTATTTCCATTATCATCGGCATGTTTTTTGGAGTGATTTCAGGTTATTTCGGAGGACTTATCGATGAAATCATTATGCGTTTCGTAGATGTCATGCTTTGTTTTCCATCTTTTTTTCTGATTCTCAGCGTGATCGCTTTTCTGGAGCCAAGCCTGACAACAATTATGGCTGTTATTGGCCTGACCTCATGGATGGCAGTCACCCGTCTTGTTCGATCCGAAACACTTACTCTTCGTGAAAGAGACTTCATTGCAGCAGCTCGTCTTTCCGGCATATCCGCTTTTCGGATTCTGATGGAACATATCGCTCCAAATGTCATGCCGCCAGTCCTGGTATCTGCAACACTTGGAATAGCTGGTGCTATTCTTACTGAATCCTCACTCAGTTTTCTTGGATTAGGCATTCAGCCTCCTGATGCCAGCTGGGGCAATATGCTGATGGAAGGAAAAGATGTCATTGAAATTGCGCCATGGATGTCAATCTGTCCCGGATTGGCAATTTTATGTACGGTTTTGGGATTTAATCTTATTGGAGAAAGCATGCAGGACATGATCGATCCGGTCTCCAGACATAAAGCGGGTATTTTATGATCTGTTCTCTCCGTATTACTGATTTTGCATTAATTCGTAATGTCTCGTTAGATTTTTCCCAGGGACTGAATGTCCTGACGGGTGAAACCGGATCTGGAAAAAGTTTTATTATCGGATCTTTGGATTTTTTACTCGGAGACAAAACTTCAGGAAGCATGGTGCGTCCAGGAGCAGAAAAAGCTATTGCCGAAGCTCTGTTCATCGATGATGCTGGCGAGCGACATTGTCTGCGCAGAGAGCTATCATCAAATGGCCGTAGCCTTTTTCGATATGATGGAAAAAGCATTACAGCTGCTGCAGTGCGTAATTTGCGTGCAGCGTTGATGCTCCATGCCTCACAGCATGAAGTCTCTAGATTGCTCCAGCGTTCATTTCTTGCGGATTTGATTGATGAACGTCTCCCGGATTCATCGATCCCGAATACGAAAAAAAATCTTCAGCATCAAATTGAAGACATTGATTATGCCATTGCCAATCTCAATGACCGAATTGGACGCATCAAAGATCAGCAGGACTACCTCAAATCTGTTTTGAAAGAGATTGAAGAAGTTGCTCCAAAACTTCAAGAGGAACTTGAACTTGAAGAAGCCAGAAAAGCCATCAGGGATGAAGAAAGCAAACTGCGGCGAAACGCAGAGCTGCGCCGAATTCTTTCCGGAGATGAAAACACACCTGGACTTCTTCACAGAGTTCGAGAATTGGATCGCGTTCTAGAACGATGCCTGGCACAGGATTCCGATTTGCAGGAATACGTTACAGAAACATCTGCATACCGTGCCTTACTGGAAGATTTGGAAGAAAAACTTCTTCCCTCTGCGTCTTCCATCTCGCATCTTGATAGAGAATCTGTTGAATCACGACTTTTTCGTCTTTCTCAGCTCAAACGAAAATTTCATAAAACGATTCCGGAAATTCTGGAAATGAAAGAGCGAATAGAAAGAGATCTTTCACTGCTTGATTCCGGTCGTCTCGATCTCAAGCATCTGAAAAAACAAAGGGAAGAAAAAGTCGCAGAATTAAACGATGTGATAGTCTGTTTAAATGGGCAGCGTCATGAGCAGGCAGTACTTTTATGTGAAGAAGTAAAAAATATTCTTATCCGGCTTGGATTTTCTGATCATCTGGAAATTTCATGTGTCATGCAGCAAAAAGGATCCGGCATAGCAGATCGTGAAGAAACGCCTGTATTCCTTTGGGCTCCAAATCCAGGTCAAAAACCAGGAGAATTGTCGCAGATTGCATCAGGAGGAGAACTTTCCAGATTTCTTCTTGCGCTGCTGTCATTAAAGGCAGAAAACAGTGCTCTGCTCGTTCTGGATGAAATTGATGCGGGAATTGGAGGCATGACGTTGAATAACGTGGCAAATTATCTCGAAGAGATGGCACAACGCCGACAGATTCTCATTGTCACCCATTGGGAACGTCTTGCTGCCAGAGCGAAAGCGCATTTCTGCGTAGAAAAAATTATTGGAGAAGGATCAACGGAAACACATTGCCGCCGTGTTGACGGTTCCGCAAGAGAAAATGAACTGGCCAGAATGGCTGGTCGCATTCAATAATCTTTTTACTTTCATAATAAAAAAGACCGCTTATGCGGTCTTTTTTATATACCTAAGAAGGTATTTTAAGCATCTTGCTTAGCAGCATTCAATGCCTTGGCAAGACGGGAGATTTTACGAGCAGCCTTCTTCCAGTGGATAACGCCTTTGGTTGAAGCCTTGTCTATCGTGGAAGTAGCCAGCGCTAACGCCTTGGACGCTGCTTCCTGATCATTCTCGCGAATAGCATTGCGGACAGACTTTACGACCGTCTTGATGCGAGTTTTTACAGCGCGATTGCGAGCCGCACGTTTTTCGCTTTGCTTATGTCTTTTAAGAGCAGACTTATGATTAGCCACTTTTTCCTCCGAATCTGATTCTTGTCACGCACGAACATGGCAATTTTGAGTGTTGTAAAAAGGGTATGTATAGCGAAATCCAATGCAAGTCAAGCTGTTTCGCCTTGCCTAATACTGCAGAGCTGAGAAATCGGCAAACTGTTCCATTTTTAACGCAATCTTCCGCAGCATGTTAAGACGATTGCGGCAAAGGTTCTGATCTTCACACATCACCATAACATTTTCAAACAAGGCATCCACATGGGGACGAAGTTCGGACAGCAGAGTCAGAGTCTTGTCATAATCTCCCATTTTGAATGCCTGTTCATAAGCCTCGGAAAACGTTTCAAGGCAGTTTGCAAGTTCTCTTTCTGCCGGTTCCTGCAACAATGAGACATCGATGGAACCATCCAGATCAAAACGTCCGCTGCCCTGCTTTCTGATGATATTTTCCACACGTTTAAAGGTCTGAATCGCTGCTTCAAACGTATCGGATTCCGAAAAAAGCTTCAAAGCTTTCAGCCGCTTGACATCAGATGGAATATCGGATCCTCCTGACGCGAGAACAGCTTCAACCTGAAGTGTCTCAAAGCCAAGCGTCAAGAAATGATTCTTGGCACGACCTTCAAAAAATTCCATCAACTTCTGCAAAGCAACCGATTCATTCAGCTTCCAGGAACGATCTCCGTATAAAGATCGAGCTCTGGCGAACAGATCGGCAATATTTAAACTCCAGCCACGATCCAGCATGATGCGGATAATACCCAAAGCGCACCGGCGCAAGGCATACGGGTCAGCCGTACCCGTTGGCATCATATCCAGGCCGAAACATCCGGCCAGCGTATCTGCTTTGTCTGCAATGGAAAGAATTGCGCCGAAATCGGAAGTAGGCACAGTGGTATCAGGGCCTGCCGGAAGATACTGTTCCGAAACAGCTGCGGCGACTTCAGGGGCTTCTCCCTTATAGGCAGCATAAATACCGCCCATAATACCTTGAAGCGTATCGAACTCATTGACCATAGCTGACATGAGATCAGCCTTGGACAACCGTCCTGCACGTGCAGCTTTCTCTTCATCCATGCCGAGTTCACGAGCAAGAGCTGTGCACAAGGCGGCAATACGGCGCGATTTATCTCCCATGCTTCCGAGAGGTGCCAAGAAAATAACATTGTCCAATTTCTCCAGCCAATGATCAAATGTATCCTCAAGATCACTTTTCCAGAAAAATCGGGCGTCTTCCAATCTGGCGCGGAGAACACGTTCCCATCCCTTACGGACAACTTCTTCCTTTTCAGGATGCAAATTCAAAACAGTCAGAAAATACGGAAGAATTTTGCCATCGCTATTTTCTATGCCGAAGCTTTTCTGATGCACCTGCATGCTGGTGAGCAAAACTTCTCGGGGCAGTTCCAGATAAACTGGATCGATATTGCCGAGAAGCGGCACAGGTGTTTCGGACAGTCCAGTAACTTCATCCAGCAGGGAATCCATCCAAATAACACGCCCTCCCTGCTTCTGAGCAAGACTGTTTCCACCTTCAATAATGCTCGCGCGGCGTTCTGAAGCACTCAAAACGATATGCCCCTGTACATTGATGACATTCTCCAGCATATCTGCATTCTGTGCTTCAAAGGGGCCAAAGCCATGCACGCGGTGCCCGCATGTGCTTCGTCCTGAAGTGACGCCTGCGTATTCGAATGACACGACATCCTGACCGAATAAAGCCACAATCCAGCGTATAGGCCGTATAAACAGTGCGCTCAAACTGCCCCAGTGCATTTTCTTGGGAAAGGACAAGTTGTTCATTACTGACGGACTTATTTCCTGCAACACTGCCTGTGTGGGAATGCCTCCGCTTTTACGTACTCCTGCCAGATACTCGCCCTTCGGGGTACTGACAGTAATCAAATCCGTGACGCTGATTCCGAGATTTTTAGCAAATCCCTCTGCGGCCTTGGTTGGATTCCCGTTCGCATCATAGGCAATACGGGCTGGAGGACCGGAAACAGTCTCTTCTCTGACAGGCTGATATTCTGATAGGTTTTCAACCTTCACCAACGCTCTGCGAGGCGTAGAAAAAGCAGATACGACGAAATCCGTATAGCCTGCGTCCTCAAGACGCTGCGTAAAAAACGTTTTCAGCTCCCGTTCAGTATTCTCTAAAACACGAGCCGGCATTTCTTCAACGCCAATTTCAAGAATAAACGTAGGCATCAGTTGTTTCCTCCGAGCATGGGATACCCCATCTCTTCACGCTGCTGAACATACAGTTTGGCAATTCGGGAAGCGAGATTCCTCACTCTGGCGATATATGCAGTTCTTTCCGTAATAGAAATCGCCCCCCGCGCATCGAGCAGATTGAATGTATGCGAACATTTCAGACAGTAATCATAAGCCGGTCGCAGCAAGCCCTCTTCTACAAGCCTGAGACATTCCGATTCAAACTCTCCGAAATGATGCAGCAGCATAGAAGCATCGCTGCATTCAAAATTATATTTGGACTGCTCGACTTCGTTATCGTGATACATCTGACCGTAGGTCACATGTTCGTTCCACTGCAAATCGTAGACAGAATCCTTTCCCTGCAGATACATGGTCAAGCGTTCAAGACCGTAGGTAATCTCGGCACTGACAGGAGACAAGTCAATGCCGCCGACCTGCTGGAAATAGGTAAACTGCGAAACTTCCATACCGTTCAGCCACACTTCCCAGCCAAGACCCCAGGCTCCAAGCGTGGGGGATTCCCAGTCATCCTCTACAAAACGGATATCGTGCTGTTCTGGATGAATGCCAAGTGCCCTCAGGCTATCGAGATAGAGATCCTGTACATTTTCCGGTGAAGGCTTGAGAATGACCTGAAATTGAAAGTAGTGCTGAAGGCGATTCGGATTTTCTCCATATCTTCCGTCCGTAGGACGACGCGACGGCTCAACATATGCGGCATTCCATGGTTCCGGACCAAGGACACGTAGAAATGTCGAAGGATTGAATGTTCCGGCACCGCATTCAATATCCATGGGCTGAGCGATAACACACCCGCGGCTTGCCCAATACCGCTGCAGGGTGAGGATGACGTCTTGAAAAAACATGCTTCCTCCGTTCAATTCAATCCGAAAAAGTTTCGTGTGTTTACTGAGTTTCCGTCAAGCCTCTTATACGATAAGCCGCATAAAAACTGAAGAATAAAAAATTCCTGAATCAAATAGTTTTCATCGTTTCAGTTCAGGATCCTGAAAACAGCGCAGATCAAGACCGTATTTCTTGACTTTATAATTTACAATTCGGTAGCTGGCCTGCAAATCCCGGGCAGCCTGCAGCATATTGCCATGTGAACGCTGTAACGCATCTTCCAAAAGCTGTTTTTCAAATGCCTCCACAGCATCCCCAAAGGATCGACGTGGACCGCAGCTGACTTCATTCTTTTTCAGTTCATAAGGCAAATGCTCCTGGGTCAATTCCAGAGCATCTCCGCTGTTATTGACTGCAACGCGCAGGCAATGCGACATTTCATGAATATTTTCCGGCCAATCATAGTTCTGAAATATTCTGCCCAGATTTTCTGACAGTCGCTTAACGGATTCACCATTTTCCGTCGCAATCTGCGTCAAAATCTGTTCAGCTAAGGGAATGATATCTTCACGACGTTCGCTCAGTGCAGGACATTCCAGGCAATGTTCCATAAGCATCTGAGACAGGTCGTCAATCAGAAACCCTTCATCTATCAATTCATGACCAGACATTTGCGATGAAAACAGAAAACGGACATCTATCGCTACAGGTTCTCCTCCACCGGCACGCAGAACCTGCTGTTCCCGCATACAAACAAGCAAACGTTCCTGAAGACGTTTTGACAGGCGATCGATGTCTTCGATAATCAGCGTGCTGCAGTTCGCAAGTTCTATCAAGCCCTTATGTGTTCTTTCCGCTCCGGGAAAAGATCCTTTTCGGTATCCGAACAGCTCCCGTTCGATCTTGATATCAAAACCGGCAGGATCCGCAACTTTACCGAGATCAGGAACCTTATAGCGAACAGGATCCATACCGCCTCTGCCGCTTTTTTCATGAATCCATACAGCAAGATAGCCCTTACCGCATCCCTGAGTACCGGTCAAAAACAAAGGCAGGCGTGTGCCAGCCATCTGCTCCGCACAGCGCATCAGCGTTTTCATAACCGGAGAATATGCTGTAAGGCTATGAGGAACGGCTCCGGAAAGATAGTCCTCAACAGCATGTGTTTGTCTCATGCTTTCCTGAAGATACGCTGCTCTTGCAGCAATGAGTCCCGCCACAACTTCCAAAAAAAGACGCTGTGCTTTCAATTCCTGCACAGACGCCCGCTGCGTATCGACACTTAGCACCCCGATGACCCTTCGCGTATCTCCATCCGTATCCGGCTCAGGATTTGGCGTCAGCACAGGCACACTGATAAAGGAAAGCGTATCAAGTTCATCTTCGGTTCTTCGAAAAAATTTGCCAAGAAATTCCGGGCTATCCTTTAACCGCTCAATGACGACCGGCTTGCCTGAAGAAAAAACCTGGCCCGTCACTCCCATACCTGGACGATATACTGCATTTGTAGATACGGCCGCTTCTTCCGCAACGCATAGGCGAAGCGTGGCTGTCTCCGGATCAAAAATTACCAAGTGAGGACGAAGAAAGCCATGACGTGCAGCCAGCGTTTCCAGCAAGAGCCTGAGAGACGCTTGAAAGGCGTGTCTGGGCCCCATCGCAGCGGCAATGTCACGCAATGTTTCCAAATAGTCCATTCGATCTTCAAAGGTCAAATTCATATTCGCCATAAAAACCGGGCGGAACGCAATTGCACAGGACGACAATCACGGATCCGCCCGTATTGCTACAGAAGGCTCTCAGTCAGCAACGCTGCACCGCGCCGCGCAGCTTCAATATTGCAGGCTTGCAACTTGCCCGGAAGATAGCGGCAGATTCCTCTTTCCAACGCTTCAAGACCAAATGGAAGCAAATTTGAAGCGCACAACGCTCCTAAAAGAATGTTGTTGCCGCATTGAGGTGAGCCTAATTCCAACCCGATCGTTCTGGCAGGAAAAAACCATGCTTTTGAAGATGACTTTTTAACAAAATTGATAATTTCTCCGTAAGACGGTCCCTTTTCTTTACCTGAAGACATGCCGGGAGTCGGAATTGCGTCAGAAGATCCGAAAACATAACCGCCCTGGCGGAGATAGCGCAATCCGCGCAAAGCTTCGAGCGGTTCGAAGCCAAGAACGATATCAGCTTCACCAAGATCCAATTTCGGACTTTTCCAGCCGCCCATCAAAACAGTAGACTCGACAACACCGCCACGCTGAGCCATCCCATGAATTTCACCGGCTACGACATCAACGCCTTCATCAACGGCGATCCTGGACAGCAGCGTCGTTGCCGTTAACGTCCCCTGCCCTCCGACACCAGTCATATAAATACGAATACGATTCATATTCAGCTCCGCTTCCGTGCCTTGAAAGCCGTTGGAGCAATCTGCAAACACACCATGCATCCAACGCACTGCGATTCGTCAACACCTACAATATCCTTGCCCTGTTCATCTTTTTCTCTGCGGAAAGCCGGGCATGCCAGATCATTCAGACAGGAAACGGCTTTTTCTCCCTGCTGTGCTACATACGCGACTTGCGGCTTCTGCTGTTTTAAGGTTCTTCTGGCGAACAGCATACAGGGTTCTTCCGCAATAATAACACGGACTCCGGTGCGCTGCTTCATGGCCTCAAAAGTCTTGATCGTCGCATTGACATTGAAAGGCTTGACTTTTTCAACATCGTTCACACCGAGACTTCGTACGACAGCCTCGATATCCAGATGTTCGCAGGATCCGCCAAGCACGGGAGATGCGACGCCAGGATTAGGCTGATGGCCAGTCATGGCAGTCGTGCCGTTATCCAGAATCACCAACAGCATATTATGACGATTAAATACGGCATTTGCCAGTCCCGTCATTCCGGAATGGAAAAAAGTAGAATCGCCAATAAACCCGACGACTGGACGATCATCCATCATGGCAAAACCGCTTCCCGCAGAAATGGATGATCCCATGCAGAGCAGAAAATCTGCAGTGCGCAAAGGTGGCATGATGCCAAGAGTATAACAGCCGATATCACTGGAATATACGGCCTCATCTCCAAAAACCTTGCGTGCAGCATAGTATACGGCGCGATGTGAGCATCCGGAACACAGATTCGGAGGACGGCCGGGCAATGCAGAAATATCAGGGAGTCCCTCCGCTTTTCTCTCAGGCAGCGATTCTCCCAGAAAATCTGCCAATGCCCTGGCAACCAGCACCGTAGAATATTCGCCGAAAGGCGTCAGATATTTTCCCTTGCCGAAAATTGCCGTTTGAAGACCACATTCCTGGGCAATGGCTCTGGCAGCGTCTTCGACAAGAGGACGAAGTTCTTCAATCACCAAAACTTTATCGCATTCTGCCAGGAAATCGCTGATCTTTTTCTTCGGCAGCGGCCATGTAAAGCCGAGTTCCAAAATCCGGATCCGGTCCTCCCATCCCTGTTCCGCAAGAGCATCGGCCAGATAGGCACGCCCGATACCGCTGGCAATGACACCAATTCGACCACTTCCAGACGTGCTGTTCCAAGGAGAATGCTCGGATTTTTCCAAAGCTTTCGCCAATTGCTCCTCGAGATTATAGTGGCGACGACTGGCAACAGCCGGAACCGGAACAAAGCGCATGGGATTTTTCTCAAACGGAACAGTCTTCGCAGGTTCCCCAAGATCGCCAAAAGTCACAGCTCCTCTCAGATGACTGACTCGAGTCGTAGTACGTAGCATGACAGGCTGCTGAAGTTCCCTCGCCATAAGGAACGCTTCCTTTGTCATGTCCTTGGCTTCCTGAGCCGTCGCAGGCTCCAGACAGGGCATTCCCATAAAGCGGGCGTATGTTCGGTTATCCTGCTCATCTTGACTGGAATGACACAGAGGATCGTCAGCGGACATCAACACCATGCCACCAGGCATACCAATATAACAGGAAGTAAAGAGCGGATCGGCAGCGACATTTACGCCAACATGCTTCATGGTCGTCAATGACATGCCTCCTGCCAAAGCGACGCCGGCTGCCACTTCAACAGCGACCTTTTCATTAACGGAATATTCCATCCTGTATCGGCCGCAAGACTGAAGATGATAAAACAGATCGGGAACTTCAGAAGACGGTGTTCCAGGATAACAGGTCACCACATTGACGCCTGCTTCCAGAGCCCCTCGAACAATAGCTTCATTGCCGAGCAAAAGATGGCGTCCACCGGCTTCTTTTTCAAGCATCATATCGTCAAACATGCACAAACAGCTCCATAAAAAGTTTTTATCTGAGGCTGGACAGCTTTTGCGTCAACGCCGTAATGCGAGACTGCAGAAATGCGGAGTCCTGAAGTTTCGGATCAGACGCAAGTGCCGTATAAATTTCAAGGGCTTCAGCATCTCTGCCGCATTCCTCAGCACAGGCGGCAAGCGAAGCCCGAACTGATGCTCTGCGATCGGCTGGAACAATCTCAGACAGGGCTTTCAACAGCAAAAATGCTTCCTGAGACCGTCCGAGAGCTCGGAGCAAATCTGTGCGGGTCAAGCCGGCAGACATACCTGCTGCTCCGCGTGGATCTGCATCTTGTACCATGCCGTACAGTTCCGCAGCTCGTTCTGTTTTGCCAGAGCGAACAGCAGATCCTGCAGCTTCGAGCAACAAACCAATACGCAAAGAGGAAGGTACCGAAGATAAAAGCTGCTCAAGTCTTTCAAGTCTACTGGCATCATCTTCAAGAATTAAAATTCTGCCAATTTCAATCTCTGCCTGCTGAATCTTCCTACCGTCGTACCAATGCCAAATTCCGGCGGCGCTAAATCCAGCGACTGTCAGTACAAGTCCTCCAGCAATTACGCGGGCATGACGCAGCACGAAACTGAACAGTGGAGTTGCTTCGTCCGCCACTTCAGCCTGAATTTCCCGGGCAATTTCCGGTTGCGGCTCCAGTCTTGTCACTTTCGGTTGAAGTTCCGCCATGAATTTATCTGTACTCCTTAATATAAAACATGTTGAACTCTAAGTTCCCTGCAGAACATTGCCCACAGCATGAAACACACCGTAGCACACTACTCTGAAGAAAGAACATGAAAAAGGCAAGAAAAATTCAAACATACCCTGCTTATGCGACAATCAGTCTACGCATTTATACCTTTTTCGGCAAATTTCGGATATTTTTCACGCAGTCTGCGCACAACAGGTTCCGGAACAAGGCCTTCAACTTCCCCTCCAAGTTCCGCCACAGTCCGAATGACCGTAGAGCTGATATACAGCCAGCGATAATCAGACATAAGAAAGACCGTTTCCAAATCCGCATTCAGCCTGCGGTTCATTAAGGCACTTTGAAATTCATATTCAAAATCAGATACTGCACGCAATCCGCGCAATAAAGCGCAGGCGCCCCGTTCTCTGGCGTAGTCAACTAATAATCCGCGAAAAGGCTCTATGCAAATTTCAGGTTCGTTTTTAAACGCTTCTTTTGCCATGGAAACCCGTTCATCCAGAGAAAACAATGTTGTCTTCGGCGTATCAGATGCAACGGCAAGGATAACTTTATCAAATAGTTGAAGACCGCGCCGCACAATGCTGGCATGGCCATTGGTCAGAGGATCGAAAGTACCGGGATAAATCGCTATGCGTTCTTCTTTTCCCATATAATAATTCTCGTCTGTCCGTACAATCTGTCGATTACGGGTTCAAGCCCTCCGCTATTCTGCGGTACGTAATTCAGCACAGACTCAAGCTCTGCAATAAGAAATCCTCCGGGCATGAGCCAATCATTTCTGACAAGCGATTGAAACGTCGGCTTGAGGAGATCCTTACCATATGGCGGATCTACAAAAATAACGTCATACTGACGCACCCTGCCGCGAAGAAAACGCCTCACATCTGTCTGAATGATGCGACATCGATTCTGAACACCAAGAGAAGACGCATTCTGCTCCAAACAGAGAATCGCCAAATCGGCGAGTTCTACCATACTGGCTTCTTCCGCACCACGGCTCAACGCCTCAAAGGCCAAGCTTCCGCTGCCTGCGAACAAATCCAGTATTCGGGATCCGTTCCAAACCATACCGCGTGATTCGAGCATGGAAAAAATGGCTCCCCGTACTTTTGCGGTAGCAGGACGATATCCTTCTCCCTCTGCTGTTTTGAGAATTCGCCCGCCAAGGGCACCAGAAATAAGCCGCATGGATCTCCGCTCCACATAAAAATTAAAAAAACTTTTCAATATCGCTGAAAGGCTCCGTTTTCCCAGACAATGCCCAAATGATAGCGCACAAGCCTGTCCGAAGCTTGAAAACATTCCCGTATCTGAAAATCAGCAAGCTTTGCATCCGTGAACACAGGCCATTGCTGCGGCAATTCCAACTGGACGGCATTCAAGGCTCTCACAGTCTCCCCGCTCAATTTCAGTCGATCTCCGCCCTGCATTCGATGCGCACAATTCAAACAAATCAGGCTTCCGTCAGAAACAGAAAGAAAGGCGCCGTCAAAAACAGATCCTGAACAGACGGAACAGGCAGAAAAAGACGGAATAAAGCCATGCATGGTAGCGATGCGTAAGCGAAACAGCTCTGGAAGCATTCGACTGTCCACCATTCTCGTCCCTTCCAGAACACAGCGTATTCCATGGACGATGGCATAAGCTTCTTCACGGTTTTCATCTGGCACGCCTGCAGCTTCAATAAATTTCATGCAGTTCACCATCATGCCCAAAGCACTGCGGTTTACTCTCATGCGTGATGAACCGGAAATCAATCTCGCTTCCTGCATAGAAAGATAGCGCCTGACTGAAGAATATTGAACGGTAAAACACAGTTCATTGCAGAAATCCAGACAGCCGCAAAATCTTCTCCGGCTTTTTCTGCCTCCAAAAGCATAGGCGGTTACAATACCGTGATTTCGTGTCAGCAAACGCAGACGGACATCAGACTCCCGAAACAGCATGGCACGAAGCACGATGCCCGTATCGGTCCAGAAAAATCTATTGCTGAACATCTGGAGGAAACTGCATCGTCCGGACGCGCCTTCCGCTCTTTCCCGTATCAAGATGCTGTTCAACGCCGTCATATTCGACGCGTACGCCATCCGCATTGCCGAGACGCAAAACCAACTTGTTCTTGAAAGGCAGCTCCAGCACTTCGCCGGCATGCATCATTTTTTCCGTTCGAACACCGTCGGCCTGAGAGAGAAACCAGCAATCAGCCATTGCGGTCAAGACAACGACATGAGGCATGGAAGCAACGGGAATAGCGATTCTGTTCTGCGCCGTTGTTGCCTTCGCTTCAGGAATCAGGTGTC
Source organism: Desulfovibrionaceae bacterium (assembly GCA_029011315.1). GTDB lineage: Bacteria > Desulfobacterota > Desulfovibrionia > Desulfovibrionales > Desulfovibrionaceae > Bilophila. The sequence continues at coordinate 83,026 of JAQXLA010000015.1, read as the reverse complement.
GCGCATCATCAGTCTGTTGACGATGCGTTTCCGGAGGCAGCAGACGCACGGATTCAGCAGAGCCTAAACCAGACGTACCGGGTTTAGGCTGTTCCTCTGGCAACAGCCTCACCTCCTGAGGCTGAGTTCTGTCAATGATGCGATCCAATATTCCGGATGATACAGCATACCATCCAATACAGATGCATAAAGAACATACCAGAACTGAGGGTAGGATCCGTAAGACAGCAAACCGAAAACCGATATGCCATGTTGGCGGAGGCACCACAATAGTCATTTCTCCTGTCTGCTCCAAGGGGAAATATTCATCAAGAAATACCCGAGTTATTTCATCATCAATCTGAAGGTAACAGGCGTATGATCGAATAAATCCCCGCAAATATACAGGGCTTGTACTATGCGACACTTCTCCGGATTCAATGCTCTGGAGTAGGCTCTTCGTCAATTTCAGATGCGATGAGACCTCATCCAGAGAAAGCTTTAAAGCCTGACGCCTTTCTTGAAGTAACGAACCGTATTCGATGAAATCCATGCTATCACCGCTTTTCATCAAGGTTAAAGCCGTCTGTCTACAACAGCTTTCTTGCGAACCGATTCGACAAAATCCTTCATCCGTTCCTGAATTTTCGGTTCTCTTAAGATCGCTTCAATCTGAGGAGACGCCTCTTCAAGGGTCATATCCGATTCTCCGGAAAAATCGAGAAGCTTAATCTGCGCCTTGAGTCCGCGAAGTTCAAAAATAGGCGAGACATCTCCGGGGTTCATCGACATCAGCCTGTTTTGCCAAGAAGGATCGAGATCCTTTCTGGCTACAGTACCGATATCCCCACCGACTTCAGTACGCGGCCCAACAGAAATTTCCCGCACAGCCTTTTCAAACGAGATTTTTCCCGAACGGATCTTGCCTGCCCATTGTTCAGCCTGTACAGAAGGAGGATAGACTATCAGTGCGCAATGGACGTTTTCACGACGGGAAAAAGCACCGCGATGTGCATTATAATACGCTTCGATCTCATCTTTTGTCACGACAACCCGCATGCCCACATTGTGCATCAGCAATCGTTCCTGAAGAATTTTCTCACGAATACGCTCTCGAAACTGCTCTTCTGTAATACGCTGAGCTTTCAGCTGTTTGCGAAATTCTTCAGGGGTCAGACGCGATCTCTGCATAAAAACTTGAAGTCCTGCTTGAACTTCATCTTCTGATACAGAAATATTCTGTCGTTTGGCTTCCTGAGTCATCACCATACTGTTAATCATCCGATCAAGCGTCATACGGGAAATCCGATCAAAAGCTTCATCGTAGCCTTTCTTTTTCGGATCCATACCGAGACGCAGCATTTCCGGAGCAACTTCCCTTTCCAAATCAAAAGACGAGATCATTTCGCCATTTACGACGGCAACGATCTCATTTAAAGCCGCGTCTGCCTGAAAAGGCAACAGACAAAAAAACAGAGAACAGATATAATGACGGATCTTCACAAGAGAATCTCCTTCTATTAACCTATTGCCAATACTTTCAATAAGGAATCTGTTTAGCCTGTTTTCACGTGTTTTGCAAGAAGCCGCGGAACCAGACATCCACATACCTCGTCTTTAAACGGCATTCATTCTACTATAGTATCACCCAATAGCTGCTCTTCCAGCAAAAAACGAATCTCATCAAGCTGTTCGGCGATATTATTTCGATCTGATGATGCACAAACTTCCATTCCGGAAGGAGGAAGGAGTCGAATTCGGCAACGATTTGCATCCAGAAAACGAAGCATTGCTGCCGCAGAAACTGAAGATTTCCGATTTCCCCAGTCCAAACGGACAAATTTTTGACCGACTTCCGCTTTTTCGACTCCCAAGCTGGACAAAGTTTTTTTTAAGGCCGTTACGGCAAGCAAGGTTTCTGTTTCCAGCGGCACAGCTCCAAATCGATCCTTCAATTCCAACACGGCCTCTTCCCGATCTGCAGCACTTCCAGCCGTGGCAAGACGTCGATACCAGCGAAGGCGCTCTCTCCCATCTTCTATATAAGATTCTGGAATAAAGGCCGAAACCTTCAGTTGAATCTCCGGTTCAAGCTGCAATGTATTATTCCCCGTTTTCAGTTTAACAACAGCCTGTTCCAGCAATTCAAGATACATATCGAGGCCGATACGGTTCATATGTCCAGTCTGACTTTCTCCAAGAATATTGCCCGCCCCGCGGAGCCGCAGATCTTCCATAGCAACCTGAAATCCTGCTCCCAGATAGTCAAGATCCAAAATAATGCGCAACCGTTCCCTGGTATCCTGCGGCATTCGCTTTAAATCCGGGACGATAAAACAGGCAAACGCCTGCACATCCGATCGCCCGACTCTGCCCCGAAGCTGATAAAGCTGACCAAGACCGAACATCTGAGCCTGATCGACTATCAATGTATTGGCTTTAGGAAAATCAAGCCCGGATTCCACGATTGCCGTACAAACCAGGATATCAAGATCTCCAGCCCAGAAGGCATGCATGGTATCATCGAGCTGTTTCTCGGTCAGCTGTCCATGCGCAATGCCGATTTTTGCATCCGGAGCCAGTTTCCGTACATAATCCGCTTCCGCTTCAATGCCTCTGACCCGATTGTATACCCAAAAGATCTGTCCTCCTCTCTGGAGTTCGCGTTGGACAACGGATCTGAGATCAGATTCATTACGTTCCATGACAGCCGTCGCAACAGGCTTGCGTTCGGGCGGAGCCGTTTCAATCACGGAAAGCTCCCGTACACCAGACATGGAAAGCTGCAAAGTCCGCGGAATAGGCGTTGCAGACAAAGTCAGAACATCCACGCCGCGCCGTATCTGCTTCAGACGTTCTTTATGACGCACCCCGAAGCGCTGTTCTTCGTCCAGAATCAGCAGTCCAAGATTCGGAATGGAAACATCGTCTGAAAGAAGCCGATGCGTACCGATGAGCACGTCAATTTTTCCGTGAGCTACATTACGAAGGACCTCTTTCTGTTTTACAGGAGAAATAAACCGGCTTAGCACTCCGACTTCTACAGCAAAACCAGACATTCTTGATCGAAACGTTCGATAATGCTGCTCGGCAAGTACGGTAGTCGGACAAAGAAGAACGACCTGACGTCCCTCTGACGCAGCTCTGAACGCAGCCCTCATGGCAACCTCAGTTTTGCCAAATCCCACATCTCCGCATACAAGGCGATCCATAGGCTGCGGCTTTTCCATATCTGTAAGAACATCTTGAATGGCTCTGGCCTGATCAGGAGTTTCCTCAAAGACGAAAGAAGCTTCAAATTCCCTGTATAGATCTCCAATAGGACCGTATGAAAATCCCTTTCCAGCCTTGCGCCAGGCATACATTTCCACCAGGTCTTCCGCGATTTTCTCAATGGCTTTTTTCGCTTTGTCACGGCCAGCCTGCCAGGATGATCCTCCCAGCTTATCCAGTTCTGCTTCCGCATCACTGCCGCCTTTAAACTTTTGGATCAAATTCATTCTGTCTGCAGGAAGATACAGTCTGTCATCACCGCTATAAGATAACACAAGGAAATCATTCGGAATACCTCCCAGTGTCATATGCTGAAGACCGCAGAAGCGGCCGATGCCGTAATCACGATGCACAAGTAAATCACCAGGGCGCAGATCTTCATGCCTGTCCAATCCTCGAAAGGCTCCGCTGACTGCCCGAGTCCCTCCTCGGTTCTGATTGGGCTGCAGCATCTGCTCATTAAGGATAAGCGTTCTATTCCATATCAGACGGCATCCTCCGCTCAATGAGGCTTCCAAGGCAAAAATGCCGCGCTCATTTCGGTATCTTCCATGCAGGACAATATTTTCCTGCGCAGCCATATCAAGAAATTTGCTCCGGCTGCGCGCAGAGGAAAAAGCCAGAATAACCTGGAGATTTTCTTTCTGCCAACGGCGAAGACCGGCAATCAAAGTCTTCCAAGGTCTATCCCGATCTTCAGGCAAGGGAAAGAGATCCTCAAACCGATGCAGCGTCACTTCTTTCAATTCCATAGATTTATCGGTTTGACCGACATCAAAGGCAACTATGCGCGCCGATGTCCTTTCGCTCACAAACGCAGAGACATCTTCTTCTCTGCGCAACGCCATTCGTGACGGCTGACGATCTGATCGATTTTCTCCTTCAAGTATTGCTTCAAATTTGTTTCTGGCCTGTGTCAGAGCTTCATGGAGGACTGTATCCTCCGGAAGAATCCAAATCGCATCTTTTGGCACCCAGTCTTCAATAAAAGACGTTGTTTCATGACAACATCCCGGAAACAGCAAAGAAGAATTTCTCTCCAACAGACTCTTCAAGGCAAAAAGTTCATTGCCCGTAAGTCGATTTTGCGCCGCCATATTTTCCCAGAAATGCACAACCTTGCGACTTTGCGGAGAAAAGGATCGTATTGGAATCATTCGAAGATGCTGAAGCTCCTTCTCAGAACGCTGCGTCGCGGCATTGAAAATGCGAATGCTTTCCAGCGTATCACCCCAAAATTCCAAACGCACCGGAGACAGGCTTCCAGGCGGCATAATATCAACGATGTCCCCGCGCCGTGCGATTTCTCCTGCGCCGCTTACCATATTTGTTCGTACATATCCCCATTCTACAGCCTGCTCCAACAGTAAATCTGGGGAACATTCACTTCCTTTTTCAAAATATTCTGTCCTGTCATCAAAAAAATGAACAGACATAAGCCGAATAAGCAGCCACTCAGCCGGAAGCACAGCGCAACAGTTTCTCGCATAGCGCACCGCATGCAATGCGGCCATACGGCGGGATTCGATTTCAATCGAAGGACGTTTGTCTGAAAAAGGAGAAAAAACAATGACATTGCCGGATTCATGCTGCTTTTGCCCTGAGGACAGCTCCGGAGAAAAAAGACGGATAAGCTCGCCGACTTGCACAGTCTCATCTCTACTCGCTGCGACAATGACAACGCTGCGTTCATGCTGAGAGAGATCTGCAGCCAGTTTTGCCGCACTCGCAATGCCTGTACGCAAAACGACTGATTTGCCAGCCAGAATTTTGCTGAAAATATCTGTATAACGTGTCGTTTCTTCGGCATAGTCTGCCATGACATTTTCCTGATTTAAAAATTTTATTGATGTCTTCAACGTGTGCTGTTCACCTTGAAGTTTGTCAAGGTGTTTCATTGTGGATTGTTGTTATGTAGAGAGGGGGTAATTGTATAGTTTTTTATATCTAAAATTATCTATATTAATTATGTTAATTTTTTATCAATACCATCGCAGCTAGCTTTGAATTCAAAAAAATCAAAAAGCAACAAACACAAAATTTTCATACGTAAAAAAGTTGAAAAAAAGATTGTCGTGCTTTCGTAAAAGATTTACCCTGTTTCCGATAGTTTCTTTTTGTATGGAGGACCTCACGCCTTATGAATCCTGTGGAAACAGCAGACAGAATGTCATCCTGGCTTGCTCAAATGGCAGCCCGGATAGGCGAAAGTCTGCGGATTTTCTTCTCTCAAGACGCCGGAATCTGGCTTCAGATTCTTCCATTCGCTTTTATTCTTCTCCTGTTTTTAGCGGCACTGGGACTGATGCCCATTACCGCAGGCTTTCTATGCGGCGGGAAACAACGCAAAGCCATGCGCGGCTTATGCGCCAGGCACCTGATTCAGCTTTGTAACACCTCAAACTGGCTTTGGCTGATTGTGGGAACAGCCGGTCTGTTTTCCATTTATCTCGTTGATCCTCAAAAAAACATTCCACTGTTGACCGTCTGCCTCTTTCTGGCGATTTTTGCATTGACTGCTGTACTGCTCGTCTGGATTATGGCTATTGCTGAAAAAAGTTTCAAAGAGCAGAAGGGTTTTCAGCTTCTTCTTCTTTTTCTTTCTGGAGGATGCCTGCTGTTTACCGGAAGTTCAGCATTTCTTCTTGCAAATTATACAGCAGCCGGAGGCGTAATTCCGGAAAAGATCAACGCTCCGACTCTGAGCAATGCCGCTATCGCCATAGCTCCGGAAATCTGGATTGCACTGGCGGCATTTATCCCTGTTTCTCTGGCCTCTGCAGGGGGTATAGCTCTGCTCTGGTTCGCCATACGCCGCAACAAGGATGACTACGGTCGGGACTATTACGCCTATGCTTCATCCGCCTGCGCAAAAACTGCCTCATGGGCTGCCTGGATTGCCTGCGTACTTTGTATCGGACTTGGCATCAGAATGTATATGCAAGGTGCGTTGCAAACCGTCTCTGTAAGAAATCTCTGGCTCATTAGCGGCATATTTGGACCTCTTGTGCTTTCCGCTCTGCTTTGGAGTTTTGTTGCCAGAGGCGAAAATCCGATGAGAAAGAAGTTCAGCTTCGCAGCTGCAGTACTTTTCATGATGGCTTCTTTGACATCAGCACTTCAACTGCTTTTCTAGTTAGGGAACTGATTACTGATAAAGTCTTGCCTTTTTACATTTCATGCTTAACATTATCCGTTGTCCGTCAGAAGCGGTACACCTTAACAGGGTGCGCCGCTTCGGGATTTTTAGGCAGATATTTTTCACGCCCACTATATTTTAAGGAATGAATACCTATGGGTAGCGACGCCAAGAACACGCCGATCTCGCAAACAGATAAAGCACAAAGAGAAACCAAAGCATCTGCCAGGACTGCGTTAAGAAAAATCCGGCGAACAAGAAGACATGATGGGAAAGACGGATCTGTCAGACTCTTTCGTATCCGTAAGAAAATGCTTTCACAGAATAGGCTTGCAGATCTCGATTCTGAAAAATCTGTGGAACAGAAAATCAATGGGAAGATAGAAGTTCCTGAACGTCTGCCGATGCTGCCGGTCAACGATGCCGTAGTTTTTAATTACGTCGTCGTGCCTCTTGGAGTCAATCGTGCGTCGTCCGTACAGGCTGCTGAAGCTGCGTATGCCGGCAAAAGCAAACTGATCTTTCTCTGCACGCAGCGTCAAAATCAAAGGGAAACGCTTACCAAAAAAGATCTCTACAATGTCGGCACAGTTGCTCAGGTTCTGCGCATTGTCAAAGCACCTGACAATCATGTTAAAATTCTTGTGCAGGGACTGCTCAAAGCCCGGCTACTCGGATTGGATCGCAATGGATCATTCCCTGTGGCAAAGATTCGTATCTTACCAGAAAAGCCTGTTTCCCTGACAACGGAACAGCAGTCCGCTCTACTGCGTTTTGCGAAAGAACAGTGTGAAAAGATGCTCAATCTCCGTGGATTGCCTTCGACGGAAATTATGAATCTGCTCAATCCGGTCACAAATATCGGCATGCTGGCGGATATGATTGCCGGAAATCTCAAACTGGATACCGACGTATCGCAAAAAATTCTGCAGTGCACGGATCCTGTCCGCCGTCTGCGCAGCGTTCTTTCTCATCTCATGCATGAAACCGAAGTTATGTCGCTTCAGGTTCGAATCCAGCAGGAAACACAGGAAAGCCTGAGCAAAACGCAGCGGGAATTTTTCCTGCGCGAGCAGATCCGCACCATCCGAAAGGAACTTGGAGAATCAGGTGACGGCACTGATGAGATTGAAGAACTGAAAAAGACTCTGAAAAGGCTGAAGCTTCCTGAAGAAGTCCGCCGCGAAGCCGACAAACAGGTCTCCCGTCTGGCCAATTTGCACGGTGATTCTGCGGAAGCTGGCGTTATCCGAAATTATCTCGACTGGATTATCGATCTTCCCTGGCATAAAAAAACAGAAGATCGTCTTGATATCGCCGCAGCGGAAAAAATTCTTGAAGCAGGACATTGCGGATTAAAAAAAGTTAAGGAACGCATCCTTGAATATCTGAGCGTACGCAGTCTCAATGCCGAAGCAAAAGGCAGTATTCTCTGCCTTGCGGGGCCTCCAGGCGTAGGCAAGACATCTCTGGGATTTTCCGTTGCTCAGGCTCTTGGACGAAAAGTGCAAAGAATCGCACTTGGCGGGATGAAAGATGAAGCGGAAATCCGCGGCCATCGTCGAACCTATATTGGATCAATGCCCGGGCGTATTCTTCAAGCTATGAAAAATGCCGGAACAATCAATCCGGTTATTGTCCTTGATGAAATCGATAAGCTTGGCAACGACTTCCGGGGAGATCCGGCTTCGGCCCTGCTCGAAGTGCTCGATCCGGAACAAAACTCAACTTTTACAGATCACTATCTTAACGCGCCTTACGATCTGTCAGGAGTGCTGTTTATCTGCACGGCAAACCATCCGGAAACAATTCCGGAAGCACTGCGGGATCGTCTGGATATCATTTCTATTTCCGGCTATACTCAGCAGGAAAAAAAGGATATCGCAAAACGACATCTCATCCCCAGACAAGCTGTGGAAAATGGAATTGGGCATAAGCATATCTCCTTTTCTGATGGAGCACTCAATACCTTGCTGACCCGTTACACAAGGGAAGCCGGAGTCCGCAATCTGGAACGACAAATCGGAGCAATCTGCAGAAAAATAGCGAGAAACCTTGCGGAAAAAAAGCCGATTACAGGACGCGTAACAACAGCAGCCATTGGAAAATACCTTGGTGCCCCTCTTTTTATGCAGGAACAAACCGATCAGAAACTGATCCCCGGAGTAGCCATAGGTCTGGCATGGACGCCCGCAGGCGGTGAAATCTTGCATATTGAAGTCGCGGCCATGGAGGGCAAGGGACAGCTGCTTCTGACCGGACAGCTGGGAGAGGTCATGAAGGAAAGTGCGCAGGCAGCGTTAACATTCATCCGTTCTCATTCCGAGCGCATCGGACTCAATGCCGAAATATTTCAAAAAACAGATCTTCATGTCCATGTCCCTGCCGGAGCGATACCGAAAGACGGGCCTTCAGCCGGTGTAACGCTGGTGACCGCCATGATATCCTCTTTGACTGGAAGATCAGTACGGCATGATTTGTGTATGACTGGTGAAATTTCTCTCCGTGGGCGTATTCTTCCCGTCGGAGGCATTCGGGAAAAACTGCTGGCCGGCGTAGCTCACGGCATGAAGGAAGCGATTATTCCAGCTGAAAATGCCCGGGATCTGGAAGAAGCAGCCGCAGATCTGGCAGGAAAAATCCGCGTCCATACCATGTCACATATTGACGATCTTCTTTCTTCAGCCTTTGAGACACCTTTTTGTAATAATTCCCTGAAAGGATAAAGTATTTTGCATTATCCGATCTTTCTTGATTTGCATGAACGCCGCTGTCTGGTTGCTGGAGCAGGCAACGTCGGCTGCCGCAAAATTATGGCTCTGGCTGAAGCTGAACCTGCGGAAATCATTGTCATTGATCCGCATCCCTCTCCGGAGGCTCAGCAGCTGGCACAGAGGTTGCCTGTGGTAAGTCTTCTCAGCCGCAGGGTTGAAAAAGAGGATATTTTGACATCAGATCTCGTGTTCGCCGCTTCGGGAGACTCCGATGTCAACCAAATGCTGGCAGATCTGTGCAAAGCAAAAAATATTCTCTGCAACTGCGCCGATAATCCGGCAAAAAGCACGTTTTTCGTGCCCGCTGTAGTCAAAAAAGGACGAATATCCATTGCGGTTTCTACAGACGGCGCCTCGCCAGCTCTGGCACGCTCTCTGCGGAAACGACTAGAATTTTTTCTTTCAGACGGACTGGCAGATCTTGCAGAATTTATGGCAATGATTCGTTTTCCAATCCTTCAACTCGGCTTGCCTCAAAAACAGAATGCAGCGATTTTTCGGGCATTGGCAGAATCGCCTCTGCATGAAGCGCTGAACAGAAGAAATGAAGATCGATGCCGGCAAATTGCTGAAAGCATTTTGCCGGCATCGCTGCACAGTTTATGCAGAACGCTGATTCATGAACTCGTACAGAAATATCGTCCCCAATAAAACATACCTCTTCATGTCTGCTCTTTATAATCTCTGGCAACCTGCAACGGTCAGGAAGTTCAATTCTTTCCATTAATTTGCATTTTCACGCACAATGGTTTAAGAATTTTTCTGCTTCTGATTTTTACCTTAACGGTGACTCTCCGTGAAGAGAACACATTGTCATTGCATCATCTTTGTCTAAAAAATGTCTTTGCGTGGAGAAGTTCATGAACTTATATGATGCGCTTCTGGTTTTTGTTCTGCACCTGTACGCCTTCGGCACCGTTTCCGCTGTCGGAGGCATTATTTCCCCACAAACCAAACTGAAAAAGGCTGCTCTTTGGCTGACAGCCGCAGCCTTTATCGGGAATACAGCCTGTTTGATTCTCAATCTGACTGCCGGAGAACTCACTCGTTCTTTTTCGCTTCAGCTTCTGTCCTGGCTGATGGTTTTAGGATGCTTGGCTGGATGGTTCAAAAAAGATTGCGGAACACTCGCCCCCATCGGACTGCCGCTTACGCTTGTCATTTTTACAGGTTCAGCCGTTCTGGCTCACGTTGCTTCTCCATGGCCGCCCTACTTTTCCGGAACATTTTTTTTGGTTCATCTTCTTTGTATGATTGTCAGTCTCGGGCTTGTCTCCATTGGCTTCGGCGCATCAGTTCTGTTTCTTATCCAAAACCGGAGATTAAAAAGAAAACTGCGGTTGATTGGATTTCGCAGTGATCTGCCGTCGCTCGCTTCGCTGGATAGAATCAGTGCGCTGTCTGCAACGACTGGTTTTCCCCTGTTTACGGCGGGGCTTATTTTTGGCCTGATTGCAGCCCGACTAAACTGGGGATACATGTTCAGCGGCGATCCGAAAGAACTTGTATCTCTGCTGATCTGGATACTATATGCCGCGCTTTTTCATCTGCGTCTGACCGCTGGATGGCATGGCAAAAAACCTGCCTGGCTGGCTGTGGCTCTATTTGCCGTCTGTATTTTTTCCATGACGGTCGTAAACCTTTTTGCCGAAACACGGCACGGATTTTAGGCGGCGCATTGTGATTGAAGAACAGATTTATCTCGTCGGCATGAATTACCGTACTGCTGCAGTCAATATCCGCGAACGCTTCGCGCTTACGGCATGCTGCGACGAAGAGACATGGGCCATTCCTCTCCGCAATGACCAGGACGATTATGGTATTTCCGAAGCCCTAATTCTTTCTACCTGCAATCGAGTTGAAATTCTCGCTGTCGGATCAGGTTCGGTTCCGGATATAATTTTCAGCAAATGGTCACAGGCCCGACAGGAATCCTGTGAAGAACTCCGTTCCCACGCCTATATCCACACAGGCAAAGATGCAGTACGCCATCTTTTTCGAGTGGCTTCCAGCCTTGATTCCATGGTGTTGGGGGAACCTCAGATCCTCGGACAGCTCAAGGCAGCATACCGCAAAGCTGCTACAGCACACAAAACAGGATCAGTTATTAACCGACTTCTTCACCGTGCGTTTTCCGTTGCCAAACGAGTTCGCACCGAAACGGCCGTAGCAGCTAATGCTGTTTCTATCAGCTATGCAGCTGTGGAGCTTGCCAAACGTATTTTCGGCAATTTGAATGGCCACGAAGCCATGCTCCTTGGTGCTGGAGAAATGGCAGAGCTGGCCGCGACGCATCTGCTTCAGGCTGGAATCAGCCGCCTTTACGTTGCAAACCGCACTTTTGCAAGAGCACAGGAGCTGGCTGAACGCTTTCATGGACAGGCCATTCCTTTTGATCAATTTCCAGAACAGTTTATTCATGCCGATATCGTCATCGGCTCTACCGGATCCACCGATCCTGTTGTCACGGCAATCGATGTCAGGAAAGCACTGCCGAAAAGAAAACAGCGTCCAATGTTTTTTATAGATATCGCTGTTCCCCGAGATATCGCACCTGAAGTCAACAATCTTGATAATGTCTACTTATATGACATTGATGATCTAAGGGAAACCGTTGAGGAAAATCTCGCGCATCGTCGGGAAGAGGCTGAAAAAGCCAGTCAGATTATCGAAGAAGAAACCGAAGCATTTGAATTATGGCAACATTCCCTGAGCATCCAACCGACGATAGTCGAGCTTATCCAGCATTTTCAGAGACATGCCAATGAAGAATTCCAAAAGACCATGAAGCGCATCGGCCCTGCAGATGAACAGGTGAAGGAAGCGCTTGAAGTCATGCTCCACTCCTTAGTACGGAAATTTTCCCATGAACTGATTACTTTCCTTAAAGAGGGAGAATCCGCCGAAGATGAGCGTGTTCAGCTCATCCGCCGGTTATTCGATCTTGACAGGGATCCACAGGTTCGCATATCCCGCAGACATCACGATGAGGAGAAAACAATATGAGTCACGGCGTCTGGCAGCTGACAGTAAGGGGAGATTTTGCTGCGGCACATGCGCTCCGCTGCTATCATGGCAAATGTGAGAATTTGCATGGTCATAACTATACTGTCGAAATTGTCGTCGAAGGCGAAGAACTGCTTCCTGGTGCAGAATACCTATGCGATTTTACAGAACTTAAAGTTTTACTTAAAGAAATCACAAACAGCCTGGATCACCGTTATTTAAACGAAACACCGCCGTTTGATAAGCTCAATCCATCTTCTGAAAATTTGGCGCGCTATATCTGGCAGCAGATGAGCTCCCGTCTCCCCCATCATATCCGCATGGTTCGGGCGACCGTTGCTGAAACACCAAAACAGTCAGCTACTTATTTTGAACGCCGGAGTTCCGAACAGAACTAAAATATCCGTACAGCACAAGGAGACTGTGTCCATGCAGCGCAACCTCTCTTCTGAAAATGACGGTGGATACCATAAAAAACGCCGAATGCCGGAAATATGGATTGCCGTGCTGCTGCTGATGTTTTCCCTGTGCGGAACATGGGCTCAGTTGACGATTTATGGCCTCGATTCCTGGACTTTTCTTATTCTGTTTAATCTGAATTTCATTATTCTGCTTCTTATCTGTTTTCTTGTCATCCGTAACATTGTCAAGTTGCTTCTGGAACGCCGTCGCAATGTATTCGGATCCCGAATACGCACGAAACTGGTTTTTACTTTCGTTTGTCTTTCGCTGATTCCTACGATTCTTATGTTTCTCACTTCCAACCGGCTTGTCGTCAGAAGTGTGGACTACTGGTTTACATCACAAACCGAAAACGTTCAGCAGTCTGCTATTGATATAGGTCAGCAATTTTACAATGCAGCAGCAAACAGATTAAAACAGCGGGCACAGGTTTTAGCCGAAATGCTGAAAAATACGGAAAATCCTGATGCTCTGCTGGCGTCACAGCAAAAGTTTGGCCTGAGTTTCGTCGGCATGACATCACGGCAGCAGGCTTTTTCATGGCATGCTAATAATGATAAAACAGCACCTTTATGGGACAATATTCGCAATCTTATCAATTGGAAAGAGCTCAGTACTGCAGGCAGTACCTCTTTGCTCTGGACAACAGAAGATGCGGATTACATCATTTTCATTACAGCGCTTGCATCGAATGATCGATTTCTCATTGAAGGAGAATACCTTGGGGGCGGGTTGCTGACACGGCTCGATCGCATGTCTGACGGATTTGCCGAATATGCCCGCGTCAAGCAGCTCAAAAAGCCTTTAAAAGTTTCCTTCTCTCTGATTCTCGGCGTACTGGGAATGACCATTATTTTCGGTTCCATCTGGTTCGGCTTTCGTCTTTCAAAAGAAATTCTAGCTCCCATTGTCCAGCTTGCCGAGGCAACTGAACAGGTAGCCCGCGGCGATTTAAATCTTTGCTTGAATGATCAGGGCAATGACGAACTGAATACCCTGGTGCGCGCATTCAACCGCATGGCTGGAGATTTGGCTGTCAGCCGAACCAGCCTGACTCAAGCCAACCGCGAACTGGAAGCGCACAGCCGATATATTGAATCAGTCCTCAACAATATTACGACAGGGATTCTCACCATTGACGGAGAAGGACGCGTACGTACAGTCAACCAGGCACTTTGTAAAATGTTCGGCATGAGCAGGGAACGTTTTGAAGGTATGCAGGCCATTTCTCTGCTTCCGGAACGGTATCGACGACTTTATACCTCTATGGAAAAAATGCTTTCTCTGTATCCTGAACGAGTATGGCACCGGCAGATCGATCTGCATTCCGGAAATCGAACATGGAAACTCTCTGTGCACGCAATGGCATTTCCTCATAATTCAGACGGTTTTTCTTCTATCGTTCTTGCTCTGGATGACATTTCAGAACTTGAAAAAATGCAGCGCATGCTCGTTTGGAGAGAAGTAGCGCGGCGTATCGCTCATGAAATCAAAAATCCGCTTACGCCCATCAAGCTTTCCGCCCAGCGACTGGAAAAAAAATTCAGTTCAGATATCAGTGACCCCGTATTCTTGCAATGTACGGGTATGATTGTCCGACAGGTGGAACGCCTGCAAAATATGGTACAGGAATTTTCCTCATTCTCAAAACTGCCCGAAATCCATCTTGTTCCAGGCAACCTAATACCGATTCTCGAAGAACTCGTGACAACATTTTCCAATGCGCATCCCGGCATTCTATGGGAACTGAATACCGATCCGTATATTCCTCCTATCGAACTGGATCAGCAGGCTTTGTACCGGGCTTTTCTAAATCTCTATACCAATGCCGTTGATGCTCTCTCTCAACAGCCTGCCGACAGAGAAAAAAGGGTTTTGACAACTGTTGTATTTGATCGATCTGCCGGATGCCTGCGCTGCTCAATAGATGACAATGGTCCCGGTTTGGCTGAGGATGCAGATTTTGATGCCGTATTTGAACCGTATTTTACAAAAAAACAAACAGGAACGGGACTAGGACTGACAATTGTCAAGTCGATCATCTCGGATCATCATGGAACAGTGCATGCCGAAGCCATACCGCAGGGAGGCCTGAGCATTGTCATCGAAATTCCCTGTCCAGATGTTTCTTCTCTGCCCGCTACAGTCCTTCCGGAGCAGGCATAATGGCAGAAATCCGCGGTCGCCTGGCACCAAGCCCAACAGGATTGCTCCATTTAGGCAATGCCTGGGCCTTTTTCTGGAACTGGCTGTATATCCGCAGCCTCCACGGAACCATGATTTTGCGCATTGAAGATATTGATCCCCAACGATGCCGCCAGGAATTTATCAACAATGCCATACAGGATCTCCATTGGCTCGGTTTGGACTGGGACGAGGGACCCGATGTTGGCGGATCGTGCGGGCCTTACGAGCAAAGTCGCCGAGTCGATCTTTATGCTGAAGCTCTTGAGCGACTCAATCGGCAAAACCTTTGCTATCCCTGTTTTTGCACGCGCAGAGAATTGCGCTCTATTGCTTCGGCTCCGCACAGCGAAGATCTCGGCGTTTTTTATCCGGGAACATGTGCTACGCTCTCACCTGAAGAACAGCACCGATTTTTTCAATCGGGCAGACACGCTTCAATGCGTTTCCGCTGCCCAGACACGCGTTTTGCCTTTACCGACCAAGTCTGCGGATCTGTACAGTGCACGCTTCAGGAGTGCGGAGGAGATTTTGTGCTGCGCCGATCCGATGGTGTCTTCGCCTATCATCTTGCTGTAGCCATTGATGATGGTGCAATGCGCATGACTCACATCGTCCGCGGAAGAGATCTGCTCTTTTCAACCCCCCGTCATCTGGCACTTCAATCCTGCCTCGGCTTTCCGCACCCGGTTTATCTTCATCTCCCTTTGCTCTGCGATACAGAGGGGGAACGACTGGCCAAACGACATGGATCGCTTTCTCTCCATACTCTGCGCCAGGCAGGCGTATCTCCAGAACAGATTGCGGGCTGGTTCGCCTTTCAAGCCGGATTAACTGAAAGCCTGCGTTCGCATTCTGCTGCTGCACTCATTTCCAGATTTGATCTTAAATATCTGCGCCATCTTCCGGAAATAGTCCGCATCCATAAGGATATGGCTGCTTTTCTAAAAAAAATCGTATAAAAACCAAAAAAATGCTTGCCTTCCAATACAAACAAGTTTATAAATTTATTTTGTTGTCGCCGAGGTAGCTCAGTTGGTAGAGCAGGGGACTGAAAATCCCCGTGTCGGCAGTTCAATTCTGTCCCTCGGCACCATATGATGCTTTTAAAAGCTCCGAAAATATTCGGAGCTTTTTCATATCTGTAGATTTTCATTTTTTCTGCCGCCTGTATAGCAGCAAAAATGATCTTCCACGGCACACTATTTCCAATAATAGTCTGCATTCCGTTCGCCAGTTTCACGAAGATACCGATTCGTATCCCGCTGATCGGCATAGCTGTTATTCCATGGAGCCATCATGTCATCTCTGTAGAGATAACTGTTCCATGGCGCGAGAGGATCATCCCGATAAAGAGGATTATTCCAAGGAGCAAACATATCCCGATTTTCAAACTTGGAATCGTGTATTCCGCCGTATTCATCGACGTATGAACCGTCGCTCAATCTTTCCCGTTCCGCATGGACTGGATACGGAACCATTAAAGCTGTCAGTATAAAAAAAAGAATTTTTTTCATAGCCACTCTAACCTTTCGTGCTAATATTTTTCCTGTTCATAAACTTGAGTTTGGTCTGCAAGAATGGCAGATAGCATACGTATCATACTAAGTATACTGAAGAATCTAGAATTTTGCAATCCTAGCTTTCGATACCATGTGCTGATAGCGCTGCTCTTCTCTGAAAAAATGCTTATTTCGATAAAGATCGAAAATAGACAAAACGTCTTATTTGGGCGATAAACACTTCTGTATTATTTGTTCGTGTATTTTTGCACAAGGAACCGTCTTCATGTTTTCTTCTTTTTCTGATACTTTTCTAGCTATTTCTCTAAATTTCAGCGAATATCATGCTCTTTATGCAGACGGCGCGAAAATCAGCCCTCTCACTATTCCAAAGAATACCCCTTTTCTACCTGAAGCATGGCTTGAAAACGCGGAACAACAAGGCGTAAACCCTGCTTTTTTGGCTACGTGCGCCGCTGCAGGAGAACATCCCGCATTGCTCGATCCCGATCTGCGCAGCACTTTCTGGCGGCGAGTTCTCGAGGTTGCTCCTGATCTGCCTTTCGGTTCGAAAAGACTGCTGAGACTTAGAATCTCTTTGCCGGACTTCAATTATGATAAGCAACGTATTCCCTGCTCAGTTATCCCTGAAGAAGCGGCTTTGCTGCATCTTGCAGCTCAGCATCGATCTATATCCGGACGAAGCGCACGACAGGGGATCATTCTACTTTTAGCCGGTGAAATTTTTATCACGGCTTTCCTGCTCTTTCGCGGACAGATCTTCGGTATCTACGAACAATTTACCTCGCGTCTGACCACCTCCGATCTGCTTTTCGATCTCCAGGAATTTTCCAGAACATGGCTGCCAAACGAATCCGTCCAATCTTCAGGAGGATGCTGTTCTCTCTTTCGCCCTGCTCCGGACGAGGCTGAAGGATTCGGCCCAATTTTCAAGATCGGCTCCCGGGCGAATTTAATTCCAACAGGACGGCTTATTGAACCAGATCCCCATACGCAGGATCCCTGCAGGGGACTAATCCTTGCTGCCAGAGAATAAAAAACAGATTACAGCTTGCCTTTTTGCTTTTCCTGGTTCAATGTACTTCACATTGCGAATCTGCAGAGTCAATGCAGAAAAAACGAGAAAGGGAATGCTCGAAGGCATAGCTTTCGGGATAAAGCGAAAAGTCATTATTACAGATGCAGGAACGTATGGAGTATTTCAATATCGCCGAAACCTGGGATCGCCAAACTATCGAGGCCAATCAGCTTATCCGCTTGCGCGGAACCTTGGAGCGCGCGGCATTGACGCCTTTTTACGCCAAGCGTCTGCGTGAATCAGGGATTTCACCTCAAAATCTGAACAGCCTTGAAGATTTCAGAAAACTCCCCTTCACAACCAAAGACGATCTCCGGGGACAGTATCCCTACGGTCTTGCGACCGTTCCGCACTCAGAATTCGTGCGCATGCACTGTTCAAGCGGTACAACAGGTACACCAGTAGCTGTCTGCTATACGCAGTTGGACTTAAACACATGGGCAGATCTGATGGCTCGCTGCCTGCATATGGTCGGAGTGCGCAAGTCAGACGTTTTTCAGAATATGTCCGGATATGGCCTATTTACCGGCGGGCTTGGCATTCACTTCGGAGCGGAACGACTTGGATGTATGACCATTCCGGCTGGCGCGGGCAATTCTCGTCGGCAAATCAAACTGATGATGGATTTTGGTACGACTGCCGTACATATTCTTCCCTCTTATGCACTCTATCTCGGATCGGAATTGGAAAGCTACGGTATTGATCCAAAGTCTACGTCGTTGCGCGTAGCCATGGTCGGAGCCGAACCGTATACGGAAGAAACCCGCCGGCGTATTGAGCAGACATTTAACATCAGGGTCTATAACTCCTATGGTCTTTCGGAAATGAATGGTCCTGGCGTTGGATTTGAATGCCCTGAGCAGAACGGAATGCATGTTTGGGAAGATGCCTATATTCTGGAAATCATTAATCCGGAAACAGGTGAAGAAGTGCCTGACGGTGAAATCGGCGAAATGGTGCTGACCACACTGTGCCGACAGGGAATGCCCATTCTCCGCTACCGCACTCGGGATCTCACCCGTATTATTCCCGGCGAATGCGCCTGCGGACGCAAACATCGCCGTATCGATCGCATCCTCGGACGATCGGATGACATGCTGATAGTGAAGGGCGTCAATATCTATCCTCAGCAGGTAGAACGCATTTTGATGAAGTTCCCTGAAATAGACGCGAACTATCTCATCACATTGGAAAGAACCAACAATCGAGATAATATGAAGGTGCAGGCGGAAATTCGAGATGAATCCTTTATTGAGGATTTCCATGCACTGAAAAATATCGAAGAAAAAATTACAAGAGCCCTGCGTGAAGAGCTCCTCATCACACCGAAAGTCTCACTTGTCCCCAAAAATGTTCTTCCAAAAACGGAAGGCAAGGCCAAACGCGTCATCGATCTCCGCTAAACACATAAAGAAACTATACGGCAGGAGGCGGATATTATATATCTGCCTCCTGCCGTATCAAGTTCAGAAAAAGTTTTATAAATCCTCAGTACTTGATCCGGTTATCTCTGCGCTCTCTAGAGATTCCAAAGGCGGCAAACCGAGTCGCTGTCTTCTGGACGCCTCTTGCTTCCGCTCCCGTGTTCCAAGAGACTGCACACGGAAACGCTCCCAAAGATCAGATTTTTCCTGAAGACGCGCAAAAATCAGAAAGCCAGTATGAGCAATCATACGATCTTCGGGACGCAGACGATCGACAATCGGCTTCCATTTCCGAATCATCAGCTCACAAACCTCTACGTCGTCAAATGGGCCTTGTTCCAATCCTTCCAGCAGCAAAGTGACCTGATTGACTGTCGGCAGGAGAAAAGCCAGTGCCGCCCCTGGACAGCAGGCCTCAGGAATATGCTCAAGATATGCCTGAGGCGTCCGAACATCCAAAAACAACGCGTCCGCCCCCGTCACGCCGTCAAAGCCCTCGGCGATATCTCCCAGATGCATGGTAACGTTTTCACCCAATAGACCAAGCTTGTCCAAATTCTTGGCAGCCAACTTCTGGAATTCTTCGCGAGCCTCAAACGTATGCACATGTCCGGTCGGCCCGGAAAACCATGCCAGTGCCGCCGTCAAACTTCCCGATCCGGTACCGGCTTCGATAACTGTCCGCCCAGGACCGACACCGAGACGGGTACAAATGTATCCAATATCCTTCGGATACAGAATCTGCGTTTGACGTTTCACTCCCTGAACCAGGTCCGAAAGTGTTGGTCTGTAAAGACGATACGGAACGCCCTGGGAGGTCAGCACCTCTGATCCGTATTCAGCCTGAGCGATATCAGCCATGCGCAGAACGCCGTCTCTTGTGTGAAGATCCTGATTTTCAAGCACCCGATGCAGTCCGCGTTTGCCTCTCGGTGTGACCACTATGACAAGTTCGCCATATACAGGCATACTGCCCTTCCTGTTGCGTAAAGGTCAAAAATACGGCGGGGCTGTCCGTTTCCGTACTGCTCCGCCGACATCATGAAAAGCATCAAAAAAAATTAATCTATTACTTTAACTTTTTCAAAAGCGTTTCCTTAACGCTGTCGATGCTACCGCATCCATCAAGAACAATATAGCAATCCGGACGATCAGCAAATACGGCACGGAAATAGTGCGCCGCAGCAAGCGTTCCGTTTTCAGTATCATAATAGATATCGTGGCGCTTATTGATCGCTTCCTCGTTCTGATCGTCGGAACGGGTAGAAAGTTCGCCTCCGCATATCCGACAAACATCGCCCTCCGGGCGAATGGCATCAATATAAATATTATTCGGATGATTGCCATCGTTTTTACAGATTCTGCGCCCCATAATCCGGTTTTTCGCCGTTTCACGTGGCAGTTCAATCTCCACGACATAATCCAGAGCAACACCCTGTTCCTTAAGAGCTTCGTCAAGCTTCTTGGCCTGCTCCATATTTCTTGGGAAGCCATCCAGAAGCCAACCGTTTGATCCTGACTTCTTCAGCGTTTCAAGAACCATGGGAATGGTAATGGAATCCGGAACCAGATCGCCGCGATCCATATACTCCTTGGCCTTTTTGCCAAGCTCCGTACCGCCGCCGACGTGTTCACGGAAAATAGCACCGGATTCGATATGCGCCAGCCCGAACTGCTTCTTCAGCAAAGAGCCCTGCGTTCCCTTGCCGCTTCCGTTAGGTCCGAAAATCAAGATATTCATGAGGAAACTGCTCCTTTCTGCAAACATGATGTTGCCTCGTTAATCAAGGCAAGATCCATATCATACTGTTACCTGAATAAAATATCAAGATTCGCGACTTGTGACAGAATGCAGAATCTGCTACTGTCTTTCCGCTCCAAAACCGCAATATCATTGGAGCACGGAAGATCGCTTCCGGCCATAACTGAACATTTTTCGGAGATAAAAATCATGGCATTGAAAGATATGTATAAAAACATCGTCAGGGATCACTTTCCTGATTCATTGACAATAACGATCGGCGATACGACCCTGATTTATGAACGGCGTACCTGGGAACTGAACGGAGAAATCCGCGGCCTGCGCTACGGTGAAAATCCGGATCAGCCAGCGGCACTTTACCGCCTCAAAGACGGATACCTGTCCGTTGACGGCCAGGAATGGCGTGCTCCAGGAGGCATAATCTCTGCTGTAACCGAAGCAGAAATGATCCAGGCAGGCAAGCATCCCGGAAAAACCAATTTGACCGACGTTGATAACGGCTGCAATATTCTTCAGTATCTTACCGCACGCCCTGCTGCTGTCATTTTGAAACACAACAATCCCTGCGGAGCAGCCTGGTCTGAAAAAGGCGTCGGCGACGCGCTGAATAAGGCTTTTCGATGTGATCGAATCGCTGCTTTCGGAGGAGCGGTGATAGTCAACAGATCGCTTGACATGGAAGCCGCAAACTTGATCGGTTCCAACTATTTTGAAGTCGTCGCCGCTCCGGATTTCGAAGAAGGCGTTTTGGAAATCATCAGACAGCGCAAGAACCTGAGAATCTTTCGAATTCCCGCGCTCGCCAATCTGGAACCATTTGCCGAACGCCCCTTCCTCGATATCAAGAGCCTGATGGACGGCGGCCTGATTCTCCAGCAATCTTTTCTCAACCGCATCCGCACAGCCGAAGATTTCATTCCAGCTGCAGCCACTACAAAAGACGGACTGACGGTAACCGCCCGCAAACCTTCCGCCAGGGAAATTGACGATTTGCTTTTTGCCTGGGCCGTTGAAGCTGGAGTCACTTCCAACTCCGTTATTTTTGTCAAGGACGGAGCGACAGTCGCTATCGGAACTGGTGAGCAGGATCGCGTAGGCTGTGTGGAAATCGCTGTGTTCAAGGCCTATACAAAATATGCCGACGGACTCTGCTTTGACCGACATGGACTGTCCCTTTACGAATTGAAGCAAAAAGCTCTGAGCGATGCGGCAAGCGAGGAAGCCTTGCAGGCGATTCAAATTGAAACACAGAAAGCCCGCGGCGGACTAATCGGTTCCGTCGTTGTGTCCGATGGCTTCTTCCCCTTCAGGGACGGTGTTGATCTGTGTATGGCCGAAGGCGTGACCGCCATTGCTCATCCCGGCGGATCGCTGCGCGACCATGAAGTCATTATGGCTGTCAACGAAAAGACGCCTCAGGTTGCCATGGTCTTCACCGGACAGCGCTCCTTCAAACATTAGACAGGAGCGGAAGAATTTCCATGGCTCAAGGCACCGTTCAATATCCCGGACAGGGCTGCATTGTGGAATTTATGCAGGACAATGCTCCACAAATAGGCATCGTCCTGGAAGAAAAAAAGGAAAGACTCCGGCTTCTCCTGCCTAATCGACGCGAATCGGTTATTTCATCTTCGCGCGTCCTGCCCTGGTCCGGACCTGTCTGCTCCGCATCGAACAGGGAGGATATGATCCGCTTTCTCGAAAGCCGCAGGGAAATCCGTGCTGAAGCAGAAAAAGAAATCAACACGCAGGAACTGTGGGAACTCGCATCAGGAGATCTTGATAGAGCTACGGCGCAATGGTTTGCCGAACTGATCTTTCCAGCTCCAACGGCAGACGATATCGCAGCCTGCGGTCATGCCCTGATGCAGGCAAAAACGCATTTTCGCTTCACGCCGCCTGTTTTTGAAATTTACGATGCGGCAACCGTAACTCGGCGGATTCAGGAACTGGAAAAGCAAAAAGAAAGGGAACAGCTTATCAGTCGTGGCAGCGCATTTTTCCGACGGCTGCAGGAACACGGCAGAAGTCACCCTGATGTTCCTGTCCCGGACGAAGACATTCAGGATATTGCCACAACACTGCGACGGATGCTCCTGACCAGGATTGCTGATCCTGACACAAAAGAGGAAGAAGCTCTCTGGAATATCGTGACCAGAGGTCTTGCCGAGACACCGTATCTTCCGCTTCTGCTGGCTGAATCCTGGGGCATCGTGCCGCCGCATCATAATTTCTGGCTCGATCGAGCCGATTACGACCCCGTTCCGGACTGGCAGTCAGTCTTTGCCGATACGCTGCGGGAAAAAAGCTCACTGGCGGAATCATACCGAGAAAGTATTGTCTTTGGCCAGCCTCTGCTCAGTATCGATGCCGAGACGACAAAGGACATGGATGATGCCTTTACTCTGGAAAAGCATACAGACGGCTCCTTTAAACTGACTGTCGCTCTGGCCTGCCCTGCTCTGAACTGGAGCTTTGGCAGCGCATTTGACAAGGCAGTGTCGCACCGAGCTACAAGTTTGTATCTTCCCGAAGGCACATGGAATATGCTTCCAAATGAGCTGGCGGAAAATGCTTTCAGCCTCAAATCCGGATCACCGCGTCCGGCTCTGATCGTCGTCTGTCATATCAGTACCAACGGAGAAATTCTGTCCTGCGAGCCGTCGATCGCGACAGTTACCGTCAATGCAAATCTTGCCTATACGGAATGCGAAACGGCTCTGGATGGGGCAACGACCCCTGCTTCTCCCTATCTGGAGACACTCCGATTTGGACTGGAACTGGCAGAGATTCTGAAACGCCGTAGAATTGAACAGGGAGCCGTCATTATTGATCGTCCGGATCTTCATATCGAACTTTCCGGAACAGGCCGGGAAATTCAGGTTTCGATGTATGAGGAACCGCCCTGTCCGCGTGCGCATCTCATTGTTTCAGAACAGATGGTTCTTATCAATACGGCACTGGCTCGCTGGGCTATAGATCACAATGCCGGACTGCTGTACCGCACACAGGATGTGGCCATTCCAAAGGAATTTGCCGGAGAATGGAATGATCCGGTCGATATCTCCCGTGTTGTCCGTGCTCTGGCACCAGCTGTTATGGAAACAACGCCAAGACCGCATGCCGGACTTGGAACAGATGTTTACGCAACAGTTTCCTCTCCTTTGCGACGCTATGCGGATTTGGTCAATGAAGCTCAGATCCTTTCGATACTGCAAAATGGCGTTGCAGCTCTCACTACAGATGAACTGGATGCTCTTCTCATTCGTCTCAATGCCCGCCTCGACGCCGTAACGCAGGTTCAACGCATGCGCCCCCGTTACTGGAAACTTCTTGCGCTTAAACAACAGGGAGACAAAGTGTGGCGCAAGGCTATTATTACGGATGAAAACGACATGTTCCTGACGGCTACACTTCCTCAGGAACAAATATTTGTCAGAGCTCGTCGTGCGCTCTTTAATGAAAAAGCTCATATTGGCATGCCGATTGAAGTGCGCATTGGCAAAATCAATCCTCTTCAGAATGATTTTCAACTTCTGGAAACACGGGAAATAGAGGAGATACTGAATTGATGACATTGCTTCTTTCCTTTTGTGCCTATGTACTCGGATCGATTCCTTTCGGCCTGATTCTGGCTCGAACATTCTGCGGCATCGATCCGCGCACTGCTGGAAGCGGCAATGTCGGATCTACTAATGTCGCCCGCTTATGTGGCAAAAAATGGGGATTCATGACCCTTGTCTGCGATATTCTGAAGGGTGTCATTCCTATGAGCATCGCCGTTTCCCTGGCTGATCAGGATACTGTGTTTCTGACAACTGTCGGACTTGCAGCCATTATCGGCCATCTTCATTCCTGCTTTCTCCGATTCAGAGGAGGCAAGGCTGTGGCCACGTCTATCGGAGTCCTTATTCCCATAGCATTCTGGCAGCTCATTGTTTCTGCCCTGATCTGCATTATGCTGATCTGGCGTTCCGGTTTTGTTTCCCTTGGATCCCTGGCTCTTGTTACCGTTATGCCGCTTCTCCTTGCCTTTTCCGGAAAATGGAGTCCTTTTCCGCTGTCCTGCGCTATCTTTCTTCTTGTGCTGCACAGCCATCGGGACAATATTCGACGTCTCCTCGAAGGACGGGAAAAAACCTGGCTGAAAAAATAATGAATGAAAAACGAGGTATTTCATGGCATTAAGCATCGGTATAGTCGGACTGCCGAACGTTGGCAAATCCACGCTGTTCAATGCGCTGACCAAAGCCCAGAATGCTCAGGCAGCTAACTATCCCTTCTGTACAATTGAGCCCAACAAGGCCACGGTGCCTGTTCCGGATGAACGACTTGCTGTTCTTGAGGAACTCGTGCATCCGCAAAAGACAGTACAAGCCACTGTTGATTTTATCGATATTGCCGGATTGGTACGCGGTGCCAGCCAAGGCGAAGGACTCGGAAACCAGTTTCTTGGCAATATCCGCGACTGTTCAGCCATTCTTGAGGTTGTGCGCTGCTTTGACGACGACAATATCACCCATGTCGACGGCAGCGTGAATCCAGCCCGAGATGTAGAAACGATTGAACTCGAACTGCTGATTGCCGATTCACAGACCGTGTCTCGGCGTCTGGAACGTCTGAAAAAAATCGCTAAGGCTGACAAAGACGCCCGAGGTGCCGTATCGCTTCTAGAAAAGCTCCTCCAACATCTTATGGATGGACATTCGGCATCCAGCTTTTCCGGAAAAGATGATGACGCCATTGCCGGAATCATGAAGGAAATGGGTCTGCTGACTGCCAAAACAAAAATTTTCTGTGCCAATGTGAATGAAGACAGTCTGACATCAGGCAATAGCTATGTACAGGAACTCAGGGAAATCGCTGCATCCCAGGGAGCAGAAACCGTTATTGTCTGTGCAAGACTTGAAGAAGAACTTCAGGGTTTATCGGATGCAGACCAAAAAGAAATCCTTTCTTCTTACGATATTACCCGCAGCAGCCTGGAAAACGTCATTCAGGCCGGATACAAAGCTCTCGGTCTGCAAAGCTATTTTACAGTAGGCGATAAAGAAAACAAGGCATGGACCATCAGCATCGGCTGGAAAGCACCGCAGGCGGCCGGAGTTATTCATACAGATTTTGAAAAAGGCTTCATCCGGGCAGAAGTCATCAGCTATGAGGACTTTATTGCACATAAAACAGAAGCAGCCTGCAGAACGGCAGGTGTCCTCAGAACAGAAGGCAAGGAATATGTCGTTCGAGACGGTGATATCATGCACTTTCTCTTCAATGTTTAGCATTCTGCATAGATCTGAAAGAGCCGCGAATTTCGCGGCTCTTTCAATACGAGATAAGGGTCATACCGGAGTCAGTATTCTACACGAATTTCAAGCGTCGTCGTATCTTTGCCGCGAACAGCTGTTTTCATCGGTTTTCCCAAACATTCCAGCACAACACGTGTATAGCCATTGCTCTGTCTTCCGACTCGAATCGTCTTCAGCAGTCTGTTTTTGGGCACATCCGGAACATCAATAATCCAATTACCGCGAATATCGACAACGTAACGATACGGATTCTTCAAAAACATTGTTTTGCAATGCATCGTTTCTTCGCCGGTAACAAGAAAAACAATATTTTTTCCCAGAGAAAGACGTGTCGCTTTCACGATCTTCTGTGTT
Source organism: Desulfovibrionaceae bacterium (assembly GCA_029011315.1). GTDB lineage: Bacteria > Desulfobacterota > Desulfovibrionia > Desulfovibrionales > Desulfovibrionaceae > Bilophila. The sequence goes on along the minus strand of JAQXLA010000015.1, from coordinate 56,762 downwards.
CCGGAAACTTTCCTGGGAGACTTGGTGGTGACAACGATATTTTTTGGTCCGGATGCCTGTTTCCGGACAATAGGTCCAGCAGGACGATCCGAAGTTGCAGTTTCGGCATCCTGCACCACGGCTCTCTCTTCTGCTCCGGCCAGCGCATCAGATGACTGCCCTGATTCCGACTGATTTTTGTCAGATGTCTCCAGCAAATCAGGATCGGATGAAGAACCAGTGGCTGCGGAATTCAACGAAGCACTGTTTCCGTCAGAAAGAGATCCGCTACTCTTTTCCTCCGCTTTAAACATATCATCGGGCAGCTGCAGAACCTGAGGAGGAGTCAATTCAGAAGATTCGACAGGTGGAGGCATCAGCGTTCCGGAAACTTGGGGAATACTTTCGGAAGAAGCCATTTTGTCTTCAGATACCTCGGGCGATTTCATCAGTACCCCGCCCGAAGACGGATTGATTTTTATTTCTCTCCCTTCATTGTCATCCATATGCAGCTCATATGCGGCAAAAACTGCAAGACTGCCCATAACACACAGCATGATCGCAAGATTTTTTACCCGACTCATCGACTGCCTCCAGATTTGCAGAGCTAGTAATGAGATCCGCATCTCACAAGGTCAAAAGGGAACGCAAAAAAGCAAAAGGCGTCAGCAGGATTGATGCTGACGCCTTGAAATATCTGAAAATTAATGGGTCGTACCGCACCCGCCTCCACAGGAGGCACAAGGGCTGACAGCCGGTTTGGGAAGAGGCTTTTCACACTGAACGTCAAAACCGCCTTCTTCCTTCGAGATGGTAATGTCACCGGTATTGCCATACAGATCCTGATTCATGCAGAATGTATAGCCATTGACTTCAGCCGTAAAATCCCGGCTGTCTACCGGATCAAGCGCTATAGCCAGATACGCGCCAGAACAGGCATACTGGATATAAATACGAATGGGTTCCTTTTCTTTATCGGCAAAAAAAGCATCAAGTTCCTTCAGAGCTTCAGGTGTAAGCGTTACTTTCATGGAAAAACTCCATACGGTTGTTTAAGGTTACCGGACAGCCCATAAAATTCTCTACGGAGAATAAAGTCCGGATGATTCATGGCAATATGCCATAGAAAAGATGCTTTGTCATTCACTGATTCAGGCGTTTTCAACCGGAGGCAGTCCCCATGACTTCAGACGTCTGGAAATAAAGTCAACAATCTGCTGATGCTCATTCCTGCCAGTCCCGGAAACAACGAGCGGTTCGCCGAAAGCAAAATGAATCACTGAAGACGGCGTAATCGGACCAAAGTCCTTCGTCAGACGGCTCGTCCCCCAAGCATCCGTTCGCAATGCCAACGGAATCACCGGCACTCCGGCTTTTCTTGCCAGCTTTATCCCAATTGTATTAAAATACTTGGGATCAAAGCGTTGGGTTCGTGTGCTTTGCGGGAAAATAATCAAAGAGCGCCCCTTATTCAAAATCTCCATGCCCTGCCCGAGCACGGCAGCCAAATCCTCACGGGGATTAACCCGTCCAACGACAATGGGATTCCGGCTTCGAAGAACAGATCCAAACAAGGGATAATGCACAAGACTTTCCTTCACGACGAAAGTCATATCCTTCCACGGCTGAATTAAGCAGGGAAGAACGAAAGTTTCCAAGGTGCTCATATGGTTGCCAATGAAAATACAGGGGGCATCAAGTTTCTGATAATTCGACATTCCCTCTATTTCTATCGTGCAGCCAACTTCTTCAAGCCATTGAAAAATTTCCCGACTGCTTTCAATCCATTCTTTGCCGGAATATAGATTTTTTTGCGCCAAAGACGAAGCTCGCCAAATTGTTCCCATAACCTTACTGTAAAAATAAATCGAGGTAAAAAAACGAGCCGCCATTGATTTTGGCGCAGGAGATTCTGTACTGTAAGACGCCAGCTCCCATGGTTTCTGAGCGGACATGGTATCCTCCGTTCGCAAATAAAATGTTCTGTGCGGAATTATGATCCGGTTTTGAGGCTTTTTCAAGATCAAGGCCTTTTCCTTTATGGATTGGTTTATTGTAGGATTTTTGAATATTGATGATGAAATTAATAAAAAATTACAATAAAGATTATGTAAAGTTTTATTCCCGAAAGGATCCTTTTTTGACCTGATTAGCTGGCTTGCACCGCAAGACTGAAACCGTTACAAGAAAAACAGGCCATAATCAAAATGATAAAAAAATAAACTGTCAGATTGTAAGGATTGGATTCATGTCCAGCTTTGTCCATCTTCATTGCCATACGGAATACAGCCTGCTTGACGGCGCAATCCGCCTGAAGGATCTCTGCGCCAAAACACGGGAATTCGGTATGCCTGCCGCTGCGGTGACGGATCATGGAAATCTGTTTGCCGCTGCCTATTTTTATTCCATGTGCAAAGATTACGGTGTGCATCCAGTCATTGGCTGCGAAGTCTATGTTGCTCCTGATCGCCTGGATAAGACATCCGATCTTGCAAGAGTTCGCCATCATCTCATTCTTCTGGCGAAGAACAACGAAGGTTATCACAACCTCGTCAAACTCGTTTCTCGCAGTTGGCTCGAAGGGTTCCATTATCGTCCAAGAGTTGACAAGTCCCTGCTGCGGCAGTTTTCCAGCGGCATTATCGCTCTTTCGGCCTGTGTTGCAGGAGAAATTCCCCGTACGTTGATGGGCAAAAACCGCCAAATTCCCGGCGGAGGAACCTATGAAGATGCTGTCCATCTGGCTGGAGAATACAGCGATATTTTCCGTGACGGCTTTTATCTCGAAATTCAGGCCAACAGTCTTCCTGAACAGGCCCGTGTCAACAGTGGTTTGCGGCAGATTGCTCTGGAAACAGGTCTGCCCCTCGTCGCAACAAACGACTGCCATTATCTGAATAGTGACGATGTTGAGGCTCACGATGTGCTGCTGTGCATTCAGACGCAGGCACATTACGAAGATACCGATCGGTTTCGCTTCGCTGCCGACGATCTATATTTCAAATCTCCGCAGGAAATGGCAGAAGCTTTTGCAGATTGCCCTGAAGCTATTGAAAATTCTGTGAAAATCGCTGAACAGTGCGATGTAACCATGGATTTCGGCAAGCACTTCTTTCCAGTCTATGAATTGTCTGAAGGGATGACGCTGGAAACGGAGTTTCAGCGTCTGGCTCGGGAAGGACTGGAACGTCGGCTCAAGGAACATCCGGATCGGGATCATATCAATCAGCAGGCCTATTGGGATCGACTGGAAATGGAGCTCGACGTTATCTGCAAAATGGGCTTTCCAGGTTATTTTCTCATCGTCCAGGACTTTATCAACTGGGCAAAAAGCCATGACATTCCTGTAGGTCCGGGTCGAGGATCGGCTGCAGGTTCCGTCGTGGTATGGTCTCTGCGCATTACCAATCTCGATCCGCTCCCCTACAATCTCATTTTTGAACGGTTTCTCAATATTGAACGCGTCAGCTTGCCTGATATCGACGTGGATTTCTGCGAACAGAATCGAACGAAAGTGATTCAGTACGTGACGCAAAAATACGGGGCCGATTCCGTAGCCCAGATTACTACATTCGGAAAAATGAAGGCCAAAGCCGTCGTGCGTGACGTGGGGCGCGTATTCAACATGCCCCTGAAAGATGTTGACCGCATCGCCAAAATGATACCCGAAGATCTCAAAATCACCATTTCCAAGGCTCTCGATGCCGAACCGGAATTGATGAAGCTGTACAAGAGCGATCCGGATATCCGGCGGCTGATCGATATCTCCATGCGGCTCGAAGGTCTTTCACGCCATGCTTCCACACATGCGGCCGGGGTTGTGATCTCCGACAAGCCCATGGAAAATTACCTGCCTCTGTACCGGGGCAAGAAAAACGAACTCGTCACGCAATTTGATATGAAAATGGTGGAGAAAGTCGGTCTTGTAAAGTTCGACTTTCTCGGATTGCGCACCATGACGATTATCGATCGCACCCTCAAAACTATTGCCGAGCAAGAAAAAATCCCGCCGAACCTCGATACGCTGCCTCTATCCGATCCCAAAGTTTTCGATCTGTTCTCCAAAGGCGATACCGACGGCGTCTTTCAGGTGGAAAGTTCGGGCATGCGGCAATATCTACGCATGCTCCGCCCCACATGCTTTGAAGATCTCATCGCTATGCTGGCACTTTACCGTCCAGGACCTCTCGGTTCGGGTATGGTCGACGAATTTATCAAGCGCAAGCACGGCGAAGTTGCTGTTACCTACCCTCTCCCTTCTTTGGAGCAATGCCTGAAGGATACCTACGGAGTCATTGTCTACCAGGAACAGGTTATGCAGATCACGCAGATTGTGGCCGGATACACCCTCGGAGGTGCCGATCTGCTCCGCCGCGCCATGGGCAAAAAGAACGCCGAAGCGATGGCCGAACAACGTGGACGCTTTGTAAGCGGAGCTATTGAGAGAGGCACATCCGAAGAAAAGGCTTCAGAAATCTTCGATCTGATGGAAAAATTCGCCGAATACGGGTTTAATAAATCCCATTCTGCAGCCTATGCGCAGATTACGTATCACACCGCCTATCTGAAGACCTATTATCCCGTTGAATTTATGGCGTCGGTACTGACATCGGAAATCGGCAATCAGGATCATATCCTGAAATACATCAATGTCTGCAGCGGGATGGGAGTGCAGATCCTTCCTCCGGACGTCCAGCTCAGTCGAAGCCGCTTTTCAGTCCATGACGGCAAAATCGTATTTGGTCTGGCAGGCATTCGCAACATCGGCGCAGAAGTTGTACAGGAAATCGAACGCGCCCGCGAACAGGACGGTCCATTCCAATCGCTTTCCGATCTCTGCCTGAGAACCAATCCCCGCAAAATCACACGGCGCACTCTGGAAAATCTGATTAAAAGCGGTGCCTGCGACTGTTTTGGCGAACCCCGCGCCCGCATGCTTCAGGCTTTGGACAATATTATCTCGCGCAGTCAGAAAAAAAGCCGGGAACAGAACTCCAATCAGATCTCCCTGTTTGGTCTTCTGCCGCAGCAGCCTGTCAAAGAGGAAAAAGGTCTGGGTATTGATTTTCCGGAAGTTGAAGAATGGAGCAATGAAGAAAAACTCCGGTTTGAAAAGGAAACACTCGGATTTTACCTATCCAGTCATCCACTTAAGCCCTATGTCAGGGAACTGCGGCGGCTTGGACTGCAAACTTTGGAAGATGTGAGAGAGCTAAGCCATCAAACTTCCGTGCAGTGCGCCGTGCTTATCACCTCTGTTCGGGAAATCACGACCAAAACCGGCAAGCGCATGGCTTTCGCCGCCGTGGAAGACTTGACCGGAACCGCAGAAGTCACCTTCTTTGCTGAAGAGCTGTCAGCCTCACGGGAACTGATCTCCTCGGAGCAGCCTGTTGTGCTCAGCGCAACAGTCGACAGAAGTCGGGATGAAAAGCAGGACAGCGACCTCGAAGAAGATTCTGCGCCCAGAGTCATCCGTCTGCTTGGCACGAAGCTCACCCTGCTCAAGGAAATGAGCCAGAGCAATCACGCTTCACCTCAGGACTTCCCCATTGCGGCGACACAGCTTGACGATACCGCAATCCGAGAATTGAAGGCGCTGCTGAGCCAGCATAAAGGCGATACAGTATTTCAGCTGGACATCTCATTTCCAGACGGTGTTATCTGCCGCGTAGAATTTGGCCAGGATTGGAAAGTGAATCCGGGTCAGGATCTGCTCCGGGATCTGGAACGCTGGGCCGCACGCTAACTGCGATTTTGATCAGAAGACTGAGCCGCATGGACGAGAATTTCCGTGACCAAATCAGGATGCTGAAGATGGATGTTATGTGAGGATTCTGCCGGAATAACCTTCCACCCATACGAGGCCGCACGGATAGCGCCGGCAGCCGGAGCATGCAAACGCGGAGGCTGACAGGATACGAACGTTGTCGGGATACCTGCTCCGACAGGACGGTGCAGAACGATTCGATCCCTGTATGGACGAATTGGCTGAGAAGTCATCATATCCCAAAAACGCTTGCCGGCCTCAGTTTCGGCAAAACGTCCTTTCCGTTCCGGAACGGGCATGCTGAGCAGTCCGTCATGCGCCCTGGATCGCAGCATGCGCTCTCGAGCCTGTTCTTCAGGAAGCAGTTCGAGGCAGGTTTCTCCATTTTCCGGAACCATGCTGTCCAGCAAAACCAGTGCTCGAAAAAGCTCCGGATACCGATCCGCCGCGATGAGAGACGGCGCACCGCCATAGCTGTGCGCCGCTAAAACGACTTCATCAAAACCGGAATAGCGCACCGCGTTGAGCACATCGTTCACATGTGTTTCCATATTGATGTCGTAGGAAAGAAGATGCCGACGCTCCCCAACGCCTGTAAAGGTGACCGCCTGTGCCTCATATCCGGCAGCAGCCAGCCGGCGCATAACTGGACGCCAACACCAGCCGCCGCACCATGCTCCCGGAACAAGGACAAACCCGATACGTTTCCCGCTGCTCATGTTTCTTTTCCCTCTCAGATTGAAAAAAACACACTATGCAGCAAAGCTATGCGTAAGCCGAAAGAAAAGCAAGCGGACAGAACTGCACTGATCCGCAAGAAAAGAATCTCCGAACTCCAAGCTATGGATAAAGTCTTTTATTCTTGTGCATTCTTTTCTATAATGAAAACACTGAATATGCGATATTGCCGCCCGAATCAATTGGCATGATCAGTTGTTCATCTGGACATGAAACAGACAAAGACAATCCACGTACAACACATCCGGAGGAAAGCCAAATGAACGAACTGCTGCAAGACATCGGCAAAATCCCCATTTCCGATGAGCATCCTGCGGGTGAAGAGGCCCGCTATTCTCCGGAATACGAAAAAATGGCGGAGGAAATCGCAAAAATCAGTTCTTTGCAGGGGGAGGCTTCTGTAAACTGGACTGTCGTGCGCGACATGGCAGCGGAAATTCTTCGCTCCAGAGCTAAGGACATTGCAGCGGCCGTCTATCTTTCCATAGCCCTCGGACGCACGGAAGGACTGGAAGGCTGGTGCACAGGAACAACTGTGCTCTGCGATGTTCTCTCCTCCTGGTGGGAGGACGGTTTTCCCAAATTAAGCCGCATGCGCGCCAGACTCAATATTCTGAAGTGGTGGCAGGAGCAAAGCCTCATTATTTTCGAACGTACCGATGATCCGCTCACGCCGCCTCTGTATGCGCAGATACAGGATGCCATTTCCATATTCGATGGCATAGCTGCGGAAAAAGATCTTGATATTCCCCCAAACCGGGAACTCCGTGAATGGCTTTCCCGCCTGGAAGTCAGCAATCCGGAACCTGCCAAAGAGCCGGAACCCATTCCCGAAACTTCCCCTGCCCCATCGCCGGATCTGATTTCTCCTGCCGAAACAACAGATCCTCCCAGGGATCCGGAAAAAAAACTGCCCGTCCAGAAAGCGATTCCTCCTCTTCCCCATCCTCCGGCAGAAGATGCCAAAGATGCCGCTGAAGCAGCCGCACGTCTATGCGATGCGGCGAATCTGTATCTCAGCTATGCCTTTATTGAAGAATGTCCGACATCCGTTCTGCCTTGGAAAGCGCTCTACATCGCTCTTTGGGGACGGATTGCATCCCTGCCTCCCGCAGAAAACGGAGTAACACTGCTTCCTCCTCCGGATGGTGAACGACTGGAAGCCCTGCAGAAGCTTGCACGATCCGGAAATGACCCCGCTGCAGCTCTGGCTGCTGTACGGTTTGCTCCGGAGTCTCCATTCTGTCTGACTCCCCATAGAATCATTGAAAATGCCTTGAAAAATATGGGGGGATCCTATGCATCCGCCCGTGCCGCCGTATGCGGAGAAATCCTCCTCTTTCTTCGTCGTCTCCCCGGAGCGGAACAGCTTTGCTTTTCTGACAGTTCGCCCTTTGCCGATCCCCAAACGCTGCAGTGGGTTCGAGATCTGCAAAGGGAATCCGCTGGCAATGACACCACGCCTGAAGATCCTGTAGAAACAATTCTTCTCAAAAGCCGCGGATTGTTCCGAAAAGACAAAGCCGAAGAGGCACTGACACTCCTGCATCAGGCAGCCAGAAATCCGCAATTTGGTGGATCAGCTTCCGTACGATTCCGAACGGAGGCTCTTTCCGGGGTTTTGCGGCTGAAGCAGTCCATGCTTCTGACACCTATGGCCACGGAGCTGGAGAAGGTTCTTCAGGATATGGAACGCTGGGACGCGGAAGAAACAGCAAAATCGCTGGCTGTTCTGCACGATGTCTGGCGTTTCCTCAATCGCCCCGAAAAAGCCTCCTGCTGTCTCGAACGACTTACCTCTCTCGCTCCAGGATCCGCTCTCCGTCTGGCCAAAGCCCTGCGGGAATAAATAAAAACATCTTACTTACTTATCCTATTGTAAAAAATAGCAAAGCAGCGTATTCATCAAAATAAAAGAGGCACAAAAAAGCAGGATGCCCGGATGCACAGAAAAAATCTGTGACCTGGCCGATAACGACAGACACCACGTATACGAAAGGAATTCTATCATGGCAAAAGAAGGATCCGTTGCTCCCAAGGAACGCGTCAATATCGTGTACCGACCCTCTGCAGGCGATGTCAAGGAAGATGTGGAACTTCCTCTGAAGCTGATGGTGATTGGCGATTTTACCATGCGCACGGATGATCGCTCCGTCGAGGATCGCGATGTCGTTTCTGTAGATAAAGACAATTTCGGCAATGTGATGAACGCCCAGAATCTGGGATTGAGAATCAGCGTTCCCAACCGGCTATCCGACGATCCAGACAGCCGAATGAATGTCGATCTGAAATTTCAAAATCTGCGTGACTTCGAGCCGGACGCTATCGCCAGGCAGGTTCCGGAACTGGCAAAAATGCTGGAACTCCGTGATGCTCTGAAGGCTCTTAAAGGACCTCTTTCCAATATTCCCGAATTTCGGCGCCGCATTCAGGAAACCATCACTGATGAAAAGGCCCGGGAAGAGCTGCTCAAGGCTCTCGGGCTGAATGCCTGAAAACCGCTAAATCTAAGGATTTCAAACGTATGAACGAAACAGATTTGCAGACCACGCCTCAGGCCGCAGCAGAAGCCGAGCTGAATTTGCTGGATGAAATTGTCGAAGCTACCCGTCTCAAACCCGGAGACGAAGGATATACTGCCACTCGTGTCGGCCTTGAAGCCTTTCTGAAACAGCTGGTCAATACCTCAGGTGATCAGAAGGTCGCTCCTCGTCTCATTGACAACATGCTTGCCGATCTCGATGCGAAGCTTTCCAGTCAGGTCAATGTCATCATGCATGACAAAGCCTTTCAGGAAATGGAAAGCGCCTGGCGCGGACTAAAGTATCTGGTTGACAATACCGATTTTCGCCAGAATATCAAAATAGAATTTCTTAATGTCTCCAAAGAGGATCTTCTCAACGATTTTGAGGATACGCCGGAAATCATGCGTTCCGGTCTGTATCGCCATATCTATACGGCGGAATACGGCCAGTTCGGCGGGCAGCCTGTAGGAGCTGTCATCGCCAATTATGAATTTGGTCCGGGAACGCAGGATATTCAATTGCTGCAGTACGCAGCTTCCGTTTCCGCTATGTCCCATGCGCCGTTTATCGCCGCTGTCGGCAAAGAGTTTTTCGGCATTGATTCCTGGGAACAGCTTCCCAATCTCAAAGATCTCAAATCTATCTTTGAAATGCCTCAATATACGAAATGGCGCGGCTTCCGGGAATCGGAAGACGCTCGCTATGTTGGACTGACGTTGCCCCGATTCCTGCTGCGTACGCCTTATGGAAGCGACACAGTGCCTGCAAAGACCTTCGTCTTCGAGGAAGAAGCCAACTGCACTGAAGATTTCTGCTGGGGCAATACGGCCTTCGCTTTCGCAGCCCGCCTGACTGACAGCTTTGCCAAATACCGCTGGTGCGCCAACATCATCGGACCTCAGGGAGGGGGTACTGTAGAAAATCTTCCCATCTACAATTTTGAAGCCATGGGACAGATTCAGACAAAAATCCCCACTGAGGTGCTCATTTCAGAACGCCGGGAATACGAACTGTCTGAAGAGGGATTCATAGCCTTGACCATGCGCAAGGGAGCGGACAATGCAGCCTTTTTCTCCGCCAACTCCTGCCAGAAACCCAAGGTTTTTCCCAATACGCCTGAGGGTAAGGCGGCAGAACTCAATTTCCGTCTTTCAACACAGCTCCCTTATATGATGATCATGAATCGCCTGGCTCACTATATCAAGGTAATTCAAAGAGAAAATATCGGAACGTGGAAAGAACGCGGCGATCTGGATCGAGAATTGAACGCCTGGATAGGCCAGTATGTGACTGAAATGGACGATCCCGATCCAGCTACCCGAAGCAAACGTCCTTTGCGCGAAGCCAAAGTGGTTGTGAGCGATGTGGAGGGAGAACCCGGCTGGTACACTGTCAGCATTATGGCACGTCCTCACTTCAAATACATGGGCGCCAGCTTCACGCTTTCTCTGGTCGGCAAGCTGGACAAAAATTAAACGTATTGACAGCAGGAAAAAAAGCTTTATTTCTCAAATAAGAGAAGGATTCAAAGCTTTTCACAGCAAACCTCTCCGCAATCAGAGTTTCAAAACATTTTACCTCGAGGAGTCAGGATCATGGCACTTACCGCATACATGCAGGTTACTGGAAACGCTCAGGGCGAAATCAAGGGTGATTGTCGTCAGGGCGGCGATAAGAAGGATAAGATTATCCTGTATGCTGTCGATCACGTCGTCGAAGTTCCGAAGGATACGCATACCGGCCTTCCCACGGGGCAGCGCATTCACCATCCTCTTACCGTTTCCAAACATCTTGATCAGGCCAGTCCCAAGCTGTACAAGGCCTGCTGTCAGGGTGAACAGTGCACCGTAACTATCGATCATTACCGTATTAAGGATGACGGAACAGAAGAAAAATACTATACTATCAAGATGGAAAACGCCATCATTGTTTCAATGAAGAAGGAAACGCCTCTGACTTTCCTGCCTGAAAACAAGCCGTACCATGATATGGAATCCGTGTCCTTCACCTATTCCAAGATTACATGGACCTATAATGACGGCAATATCGAATTCACGGACGATTGGAACAAATAGCTTCTCTTAAAATCCAGCATTCTCGAGCCTCTCCAGATTTTTTGCGCGGAGAGGCTCTCTTTTTGTTTCTTTTTTGCGTCTTGACACTTTTTCTTCATATGTGTAAGTAATTTTTTTCGATTTGGAGTCATTTGGCTCCGGTCTGAGGATGTGTATCATGTCACGCACTGTTGCCCTGAATTCCATACCTGCCACAGGCAAGACTTTCGTGCTTGAGGATCCCTCCATCTGGGCGGATCCCATCCGCGAATGCTCCATGCACTGCCGCATTGTAACGCCTCTTCGAGGAGAACTCACTGTGCTTCCTCAGGAAGACGGCTGTCTGATCCGGGGAACACTCCGCGGCGAAGTCGTCGTGCCCTGTACGCGGTGCGCTGAAGAGACCGCCATCCCCATTGATCACCGCTTTGATTCCTTTGAACCCTATGGCAGTTCTGAGGACGAATCTGAAGAAAATGCCTTTTCCGAAGAAGGCATCGACGATCTTGTCATGTCCGAAGAGAATGGTGTCCCCGTGCTGAATCTCGCCGGACTGCTATGGGAGGAATTTGTTCTGGCCTTGCCTGTCAAAATTCTTTGCCGACCGGACTGCAGAGGAATCTGCCCCGAATGCGGGAAGAATCTCAACGACGGGCCGTGCGGCTGCGAAGAAAACGGCGGAGATCCCCGTCTGGCCATTCTGCGTCAGCTCAAAATACAAAAATAACTCGGATCTGTTCCGAACCAAACGAAGCGGTTTCGGCCGCTTACAAGGAGATACGACCATGGCGGTTCAGCAAAATAAAAAATCTCATTCCAAGAAGGGTATGCGCCGTTCCCACGACCGCATTGCCGTTCCTACCGTAATTTACTGCAGCTGCGGCGAACCCACCGTGCCTCATTCCGTCTGCCCCTCCTGCGGAAAATATAACTCCCGCCAGGTCGTGGAGAAGAAACCCGATAATGAAGAGCAGAACTAGTTCCGCCGTTATTGCCGTCGACGCCATGGGGGGAGATTTCGGTCCCTCCGTGGTGATTCCTGGGGCCTTAAAGGCAGGACGGGAAACCGGTGCGAAGCTCCTTTTAGTGGGAAGGCAACCCGATATTGAAAAGGAGCTTGCTTCAGCAGACTGTACAGACGTCGACTTTGAAATTGTTCACGCTTCGCAGGTTGCGGAGATGCATGAAAAGCCGTCTGATATTCTACGGCATAAAAAAGACGCTTCCATTCAGGTGGCCTGCCGACTTGTCAGAGATGGCAAAGCGCACAGCGTCGTCAGTGCCGGTCATTCAGGAGCCTGTGTAGCCTGCGGCATGTTTACCATCGGCCGGATGCCCGGCGTAGAACGTCCTGCTCTGGCAACTCTGCTGCCTACGGAAAAAAAACCCATTATTTTGCTTGATGTCGGAGCAAACGTAGATTGTCGCCCACAGCATCTTTTTCAGTTTGCTTTAATGGGCAACGCTTTTGCTCAGGATCTGTTTGAAAGTTCTGCTCCCCGCGTTGGAATTCTCAGCATTGGCGAGGAAGAAGGCAAAGGCAATGCTCAGGTTAAAGAAGCGTATGACCTGTTGAAAGCAGCAGAACATCTGAATTTCATCGGCAATATCGAAGGGCGCGACATTTTTACCGGCGATGTTGATGTCGCTGTGTGCGACGGTTTTGTCGGCAATATTGCTCTTAAGCTCAGCGAAGGGCTCGGCAGTTCCATCACCCGCATTATGAAACGGGAAATTATGAATTCCGGCCTTCTGCCCAAGCTCGGCATCTGGATGGCAAAGCCCGCTCTGCGTCGTTTTGCGGACGTGGTTGACTACGCAGAATACGGCGGGGCACTGCTCCTCGGTCTGCGCAGCGTTTCCATCGTCTGTCACGGCCGTTCCAATTCCAAGGCAATCTGCAGTGCCATCCGCATGTCCAGTCTTTTTGTTGAAAAGCGTACTAATGACAAGCTCATTCAGGCCATCGGCGCCAGTGCAGAACTGAACCGAAGCCAGAAAACCGCCTAAGTTGGATCATTATGACTCCCTATCAGATTCTCGGCCTGGGGTCCTTTATTCCTGCCAAAAGCCTGAGCAATGATGATCTGGCGAAAATCGTCGATACCGATGATGAATGGATCGTCACGCGCACTGGCATCCGTTCCCGTCATGTCCTCGATGATTCGCAGAATACGTCAGATATGGGTGCTCTTGCCGCACAGCAGGCATTGAATAATGCACATATTTCTCCGGATCAGATCACGCATGTTATCGTCTCCACCTGTTCTCCGGATCATCTCTGCCCAAACACGGCCTGCCTCGTCAGCTATCAGCTTGGCATCAAAGGGGCTATGGCCTTTGATCTGAACGCAGCCTGCTCCGGATTTCTTTACGGACTTGAAGTGGCCGGGGGCATTCTGGCCAACCGTCCCGATGCCGTCGTACTGTTCGTCTGTGCCGAAGCTCTGACAAGACGCGTAAACTGGGAAGATCGCACGACTTGCGTTCTATTTGGAGACGGTGCCGCAGCTGCTGTTTTAGCGCGTTCCCCCCAAGGTCTTGCTCAGGTTACGGAAGTCTGCTGTCATGCTGACGGCCGCTCTCCCGATCCACTGTCGATCGGCGGAGGCACGGCCTTCCATGTCAAAAACGGGGATCCTGTGGATGAAAACTTCTTTATCCGCATGGAGGGGCGTGAAGTATACCGCAACGGCGTGCGCCGCATGACGGAAATGTGCGTGCAGATTCTGGAAAAAACAGGCCTGACGACAGAAGACATCGACGTCATTATTCCGCATCAGGCGAATCTGCGTATCGTGGAATCGGTTGCTTCCCGGCTCAAAGCACCTATGAATAAGGTGTTTGTGAATCTTGATCGATTCGGAAACACTTCGGCAGCCTCTGTACCTATTGCGCTGCATGAAGCGATGGAAGCTGGACGCATCCCGGCTGGCGCACGTGTTCTGCTTACGGCATTCGGAGGAGGCTTTACCTATGGTTCCGCCATTCTGCAGTTCTCCGCTCCCGATGCGGCAGACTAGGAAACGTATCCGTTTTTGAAAAAGAGAGGGAAGTATGAACGAACTTCAGTCCGCAGCACTCGTTACAGGAGGCTCCCGGGGTATCGGAAAAGCCTGTGCTATTACACTAGCCAAAGCCGGATACACAGTATTGCTCACCTATGTCAGCCGTCCTGAAGAGGCAGAAAGAACTGTTGCAGAAATTGCCTCAGCAGGAGGAAACGCGCAAGCTTTTCAGCTCAATGTCGGTGATGCGGAAGCCGTCAGTGATTTCTTTAACAATGAAATCCGAGGCAAATTCTCTCTTGACGTTCTGGTGAACAATGCCGGCATTACCAAAGACACACTTCTCATTCGCATGAAGGATGAGGATTTTGATCGCGTATTGCAAATCAATCTGCGCGGATCTTTCATCTGCCTGCGTGAAGCGGCAAAGATCATGATGAAGCAGCGCAGCGGACGCATCATCAATATTTCATCAGTTTGCGGTCAGATGGGCAATGCCGGACAGGCGAACTACTGCGCTGCCAAGGCGGGTCTGATCGGCTTGACCAAATCCGCGGCCAAGGAACTGGCTGGACGGGGCATTACGGTCAATGCGGTAGCACCGGGATTCATTGAAACCGATATGACCGCCGTACTTCCCGAAGAAGTCAAAAAATCGTATGTTGACAGTATTCCGCTGAAGCGTCTGGGGACACCTCAGGACATCGCGGATGCCGTTGCATTTCTGGCCTCCCCCGCGGCCGGATACATCACAGGGCAGGTTCTTGCCGTCAACGGCGGCATGTACTGCTAGAACATACGAAGAAGCCCAGCCGCTTCTTCTGAATCAACCCTTTTAAGGAGTTTACCATGGACGTTTTTGCTGAAGTGAAAAACATCATTGTTGAACAGCTCGGTGCCGATGAAAGCGCCGTCAAACCTGAAGCTTCCTTCATTGAAGATCTTGGAGCCGACTCTCTCGATCTGACTGAACTGATCATGGCGATGGAAGAAAAATTTGACATTGAAATCGCCGATGACGCCGCTCAGAAGATCCTGAAAGTCCAAGACGCTGTCGACTACATCAATTCCAAGCTTGCCTAATTTTTCGCGAACTCAAAAAGATGCCGGAATTTCCTGAAAAGGTATTCCGGCATCTTTTTTGCTGAATCATAGGAAGTCAGATTAGCTAGAAATAGACATCGCTAACGAAAATTCCATATATCGAGAAATAAGATTAGAGATACGGAAAGTTTCTTACCGATAACCTCCTGAGAGGAATAGAATATGCGCAGTACAGGACAACACAAAAATCCTGTTATTTCAATACAAAACGCCTCGCTCAAATATAAGTGAGGCGTGATATGCAACTCTCATGGGAGGAAATTCAGGCAAGAGCAATTACGTTCTCTAAGAAATGGGAAACCGCACACCGCGAAGAAGCAGAAGTCCAATCGTTTCTGAGAGACTTTTTCAAAGTCTTTGGGATTGATGACCTGATTTCTTTCGGTGTTTTTGAATATAAAGTCCCTCTCGATGATAATCACAATGGCTACATAGATTATCTGTTTCCCCAGAAAATCGCCGTTGAAATGAAGAGTTCAAAGAAAGACCTCAAAAAGGCTTTTGAACAACTTCAGAATTACGTTATCCATCTAAAGGCCGATGAAATCCCCAGTCTTCTCATGGTCTGCGACTTTGAGAATATCATTCTCTACAAAAGAACTTCTGGAGAAAAAGTTTCCTTCAAAACAAAAGACCTCAGAAAGTATATAAGACATTTTGCCGATATCGCAGGCTACGAAACAACACGAACCTATGAGAAGCAGCAGGGAGTCAATGTCAAAGCGGCTTCCAAAATGGCTGCCCTCCATAACGCTATGGAGTCCATCGGCTATGAAGGGCATAGCCTTGAAGTTTATCTTGTAAGGCTTCTTTTCTGCCTCTTTGCTGATGACACAGGCATTTTCCCAAAGGGAAGTTTTCAGAGCTATGTAGAGAACTCAAATGAGGATGGTTCTAATCTTTCGGCGCGTCTGGAAAGGCTTTTTGAAGTCCTTAATATGCCAGTCGATGTACGCAAGAAGAAATCCTTGCTGAAACAGGACTTGCTTCAGTTCCAGTATATCAATGGTGGTCTCTTTGCCGAGAAGTTGGATTTTGCGGACTTTGACGCCAAAATGAGGGCAACTCTGCTTGAGTCATGCAGTTTTGACTGGAACAATATTTCTCCCGCTATTTTCGGTTCTATGTTCCAAGGTGTGATGAATAAAAAGGAACGTCATGACCTTGGAGCGCACTACACCTCTGAAGAGAATATCCTGAAAGTTATCAATCCTCTGTTTATGGATGACCTTTATGCTGAGTTCGAGCGCGTGAAGGCCAGTCCATTACAGCTTGAGCAGTTCCATACAAAACTTGCTTCCCTAAAGTTTCTCGACCCTGCTTGCGGTTGCGGCAACTTCCTCATCATTGCCTATAGGGAACTTCGCAAATTGGAACTTGAAGTCCTCAAAATGAAAATTGGTACTCGCCAACGTGTTATAGATATCTCTCCCTATGTGAAGGTCAACGTAGGGCAGTTCTACGGCATAGAAATTGAGGAGTTCCCCTGCCAGGTCGCGCAAGTCGGCATGTGGCTCATCGACCATCAGATGAACATGAAAGTATCGGAGCAATTCGGACAATATTTTGCACGCTTGCCTCTGAAACAGTCTGCCTCTATCGTTAATGCCAATGCCCTGAGAATAGACTGGAATGACGTTGTTCCTTCCTCGGAGTTGTCTTATATCTTCGGTAATCCTCCGTTTCTTGGAAGACGATATAGAACAGAAGAACAAATAAAAGAGGTCGCTCAATATTTTGAATACAAAGATATAGATTATGTTTGTTGCTGGTTTAAAAAGGCATATCATTTTATGCTTCAAAACAAAGCAATCAAAACTTGCTTTGTTGCAACTAATTCTATTTCTCAGGGAGAACAAGTTCAAGCATTGTGGAATGAACTTAATAATAATGGCATTATCATAAACTATGCATATAAAACATTCAAATGGAGTAATGAAGCAAAGGAAAAAGCCGCCGTTCATTGTGTCATTATTGGATATAGTTTTTACAATAATATTAATAAGACTATCTATGATGAAATTGGTAATGCTAATACTGCAACAAATATCAATGGTTATCTAATAGATGCTCCAGATGTGTATATCAACATTCGTTCAAAACCTATTTGTGATGTTCCACAAATGAAGAATGGCAATGTTCCTCTTGACGGTGATGCTCTTAAAATTGAATGTGAAGATATAGATAAATTTGGAGACTTCAAATATATAAAGCGTCTAATTGGCGGTCGTGAACTCTTACATAACGAAAAGAGATATGTTTTGTGGCTCGTTGACGCTTCTCCCTCCGAAATCAAAGCAAACAAAGAAGTGTTGAGACGTGTGGAACTTTGTAGGAAAAATCGTCTTTCTATGAAAGACAAAGGAACTCAGAAATTGGCAGACAGGCCGACAACTTTCAGAGATACCAATAATCCTGAATTTTATATTGCGTTACCTATGGTATCTTCAGAAAGAAGAACATATTTGCCAATGTGTTACTTTGATAAGGATACTATACCTACAAATCAGATACAGATTATCGCCAACGCCAGTCACTATCATTTTGGGGTTCTTAGTTCTATCGTTCATATGGCTTGGATGAAGGTAATAGCCGGTCGTTTAGAAATGCGTTACCGTTACTCCAAGGATATTGTGTATAATAATTTCCCTTGGCCTGAAAACGTGACAGACGAACAAAGGACCAACGTTGAAACGTTGTCTGAACAAATTCTTGATATCCGCAACCGATACGCTGATAGGTCACTTGCCGACCTGTATGACCCTTTGTTTACACCTTCCGACCTACTCAAGGCACACAAAAAACTTGATGTCGCCGTTTTGTCTCTATACGGTCTTCCTTCCAATATAACCGAACCAAAGATCGTAGCCGATCTTCTGAATCGCTATGAAAAGCTGATTGAGCAGGAAAAACTTGCTCAACCTGAAAAGCCAAAACGGATGAGGAAAAAGAACTAACTCCGTGCGCTGTTTATTGAAAGGATTTTGAAATAGGATGTTCTGAAAATTACTCGCAGCCGTATCATTGAAAAAACGCAACGTCCATCCTGCTTATCTAGTCTTCAGCATCCACTCGGTCTTGGCAGAGCTGTCATCTCAACTCCCGCTTCCTGCAACATAGAGCGGGAAAGCTCATCAGGATAGCCCTCAACATAATAAATATGCCGAATACCGCAGTTTATCAGCATTTTGGCGCACAGCGCACAGGGAAACGTCGTGCAGAAAAGATCCGATCCCTGCAGGACAATGCCGTGCGTCGCGGCCTGAACGATTACATTCTGCTCCGCATGAATAGCCCGACAGATTTCATGCCGTTGCCCCGAAGGAATGCCCAGCTTCTGACGAAGACAGCCTGTTTCCAGGCAATGAGCCAAGCCTGCCGGAGCACCGTTGTATCCCGTCGCCAAAATACGGCGATTATGAACGGCTACAGCCCCTACATGACGGCGGAGACAGGTAGATCGATCAGATACCATGAACGCAATACGCATGAAGTATTCTTCCCAAGGCATGCGATCTTCCATCGTTCCCCTTTCCTCCCTTCTTAGGATTGATCAGGATTAGTCGTCCCAATGACGGGAACGGTGAGAAGGACGATGATCCCAATCTCTGGCATGTCCGTATCCATGTTCTCTATCCCATTTCTGGCGCCGGCGCCGTTCAGCTTCCCATTTTTCTATACGGCGGCATTCTGTACACTGAGATCGAAATCCGTGCGCCCTCGCGTCCTTTTCCTTTTTGAAATGCACATGGGCATTGCGGCTGAACGGACAGCCCCGTGTATGATAAATACCCGTACGGGGATCTCCCCACGCATCAGCCCATACATCAGAAACTGAAAAACCAACTGCAGAAATCAGCACCGCAAAAATCAAGATCATTCCTCTGCGCATATTTTCTCCATATTCTGAACTGATCGAACTATAGCTGCCGCAGCTGACAATTCAGTAGCGTGAATACCTGCATTTACTCCTTTTTCCGTTCTCTGACAAATTGTCCTTCATCCCCCAAAAAATTGGACAAAAAACTTGACGACCTATCCGAAATCGACTATGTATTTTACATACTTTTGGAGTTATTAGTATGCAAGCGTTCGTATGCAATTTTTTTGGTATCCAGTGGTGGCGTATCCCCTTCATAAAGAAGAGGATGCGGTCTTTGTGCGTAGACTGATACCATAAGAAGAAAAGATATCATCAAATACCGTCCTCTTTCGGGGACGGTATTTTTTTTAACAAAAGGATCGGCAAATGGATACACAAAAATTTCCCATACGACTCAGGCAGCATGTCCGCTGGCTTCCAGCGGACATGGATTCGCCCATAAGTCTGTTTATGGGGATGGCCCAAAACAAAACCGGCATTCTTCTGGAAAGTGCTGAAGTTGACGGACGCTGGGGACGATACAGCGTTCTAGCCTGCGATATGGCATTAACGCTGTCCTGCAAACAGGGTCTGTTAGAACTCCGCATCGAAGATGACAGGCTTAGGCCTCTGTCCTGCTTCAACGGTCTGCCTTTTGTCGAAGGCATTCGGGGAGTGATGCGAAATCTCGATATTCTGCCCGATTCCCTCTATGCGGATCTTCCTCCCATTACGCGTTCGCTCTGCGGCTATTTCGGATTCGGCATGGCAGGACTGTTTAACAGCAAGCTGTCATCTGTTCTTCCTCCCGAAGAAGCGGAATGCACGCTTTGCCTTCCTGGCACGCTGATGCTGTTTGACCATCTTTACAATAAGCTGGCACAGGTCAGTCTTGGCAGACATGCCCCGGTCTTCGGCGCACATTCATCGGAATTCTATACGGAAAGTCTCGCAAACAACGCTCCCCTTGACGAATCTTCTATTCAGTCCACCCCGGACGGTGCGGGCTATATGGCCGCTGTCGACGCGATTCGGGAAATGCTCCGCAACGGTGAAGCCATTCAGGTTGTGCCATCAACCCGCTTCAGCATGCCTTTTGACAGCGACCCCATCACGTTGTACCGCCGCATGCGGTGCGACAACGCCTCTCCCTACATGTTTTTCATGCGCTTTCCTGACATCACTCTGTTCGGAGCTTCTCCCGAAGTCATGGTTCGCTGCACCGGCGGCAGACTTCTTACAGCTCCCATCGCCGGTACGCGGCGAAGAGGCCATACGTCAGAAGAAGACGAAAGACTGGCCAGAGAGTTGCTTGACGACCCCAAGGAACGGGCGGAGCATATGATGCTCGTTGATCTGGGACGCAACGATCTTGGCCGTCTGGCCAAGCCAGGCAGCGTCAATGTCGACAGTTTAATGGCCGTAGAACGCTTTTCCCATGTCATGCATCTGACCAGCAATGTCACAGCTGAACTTCGTGACGGACTGGACGCGATGGATGTTCTGGCAGCAACATTTCCGGCAGGAACCGTAAGCGGCGCACCCAAGCTGCGCGCTATGGAAATTATCGCACGGACAGAACGCCTTCCCCGCGGACCTTATGCAGGATGCATCGGCTGGATCGGTCTGGATAAAGACAGCGTTCATCTCGATACGGGCATTACCATCCGCAGCATGTGGGTTCGAGACGGCAAGCTGAACTGGCAGGCCGGATCCGGCATTGTCTTTGATTCCAATCCTGCCCTGGAATGGAAGGAAGTCCGAAACAAATCGGCCATCATGCGCAAGGTATGCACACTTTCCGGAGATCAGTATGTTCCTTCTCATCGATAACTATGATTCCTTTACCTACAATCTGGTGCAGGCATTCTGCCGTCTCGGCAAACAGCCTGTTGTCATAAAAAATGACGATCCCGAACTTGTTGCCATGGCTACGGATCCCAGATTGAAGTCCGTATGTATTTCTCCCGGTCCCGGACATCCTTCTGAAGCGGGCTTCTGCATGGAATTTCTCCGCCGTCTCAGCCCCCGCATCCCCGTGCTCGGCGTTTGCCTCGGTCATCAGGTGCTCGGCCTTTTCGCCGGTTCCGAAGTGGTGCGCGGACCGGTCATCATGCACGGCAAGACATCTGATATCGTGCACAACGGCAGGGGGCTTTACCGCAGCGTACCCAATCCCATGACCGTGGGGCGCTACCATTCTCTTGTCGTCCGTATCGACGAACAACATCCCAACAGCAATCTGGAAGTAACAGCGCGCGGACCGCAGGGAGAAGTAATGTCCATGCGCTATAAAGATCGCCCATGGGTTGGAGTTCAATATCATCCGGAATCCATTTTGACACCAGACGGCCTGAAACTGCTGAAAAACTTCCCGGAGAATATTATGCCCGCCGCAGAAATTCCATCCGTAACGTCTATTCTCAATACTTTGGCTGATCAGCGCGATCTAACGGTTGAACAGGCAGAGGCAGCCTTTAATGCCATGATTGACGGCACGATGTCTCCCACACAGGCCGGAAGTTTTCTTACGGCTCTGCGGATGAAAGGGGAAAAACCGCAGGAAGTCGCCGCAGCCATTCACGTCATGCTGGATCACGCCGTACGCGTCCGGGATATTCCCGAGCACTGCATTGATATCGTCGGTACCGGAGGCGACGGCAAGCATTCCTTTAACTGCTCTACCGCTTCGGCCTTGACAATTGCCGGAATGGGATACCGCTGTGTCAAGCACGGCAACAGAGCTGTTTCCTCCACATCCGGGGCTGCAGATGCTCTTGAAGGCCTGGGAATGAAACTGGAAAGAGATCCCGAAGCGATTCTTGACGCTCTCAGGCGCACAAACTTTACCTTTCAGTTCGCACCTTATTTCCATCCGGCTTTTGCCAACATCGCGCCTGTCCGCAAACAGCTTGGAATCCGAACCATCTTCAATATTCTCGGCCCAATGATCAATCCGGCCTGCCCTGATCACCTCATGATGGGCGTCGGATCTCCTGATGCCGTCGAACTGGTTGCCGGAGCCCTTTCACAGCGTCCCATCCGCCGCATTGCGGTATTCCATGGAGCCGGAGGATACGATGAACTGACCTGCATGGGGAAAAACCGCGTCATCCTGATTTCTGACGGAAAAAGGGATGAAATGATTGTCGATCCGCAGTCGTTCGGCTTCTCCCCCTGCAGTCCCGAGGATCTGGAAGTTCATACAAAGGAGGAAGCTGTGCAGATTCTGCGCGATCTTCTGTCCGGCAACGGTCCCAAAGCCATGCAGGACATGATCGCCTTGAATGCCGGATTTGCCGTCTTCCTTCTGGAAGACGGATCCGTCAGTCTGGAAGAAGCTGTCGCCAAGGCACGCCGAGGCGTTCTGGAAGGCGCAGGAAGTCGGGTGTTGGCCTGATGGATCTCGCACGCTTTCATGAAGCCAAACAAGCGGAAATCAAGGCGCTTCTCTGTGCAGAGGTTCTGCCGCAGCCCTATACAGGCTTTCGGCCGGACTTCCGCGAAGCTCTGAAAAAAGGAGCACATAACGGGCTTCCAGCTGTCATTGCGGAATACAAACGGGCTTCGCCTTCCCGCGGAGTCATCTGTGAAAGCTTGAGCCCGGAGGAAACCGCCTCTCAGTACGCTCAGGCAGGTGCATCTGCCATGTCCGTTCTCACGGAACGACAGTATTTTCACGGCGATATCGCTTTTTTGGAGCGGATCTCCAGCCATTTTTCCAAAACAGGCGCATTGATACCTCTGTTGCGCAAGGATTTTATCTTGCATCCTGTGCAGATTGCAGCAACGATTGCGACGCCGGCTTCCGCCCTGTTGCTCATTGTACGGCTGACTCCGGATGTCCGGCTTCTGAGATCCCTGCGTGAGCAGGCTGAACGCGGCGGAGTCCAGTGCGTGACAGAGGTTTTCAATCAGCAGGATTTGAATTTGGCACGGGAAAGCGGTGCCGATATCATTCAGGTCAATGCCAGAGATCTGGAGACCTTGCACGTTGACCGCACTGCCTGTCTGAAGCTGATTCAGAGCTGCCCCCCAGAACGCGGAGAGCTCTGGATTGCCGCCAGCGGCATGCGCTCCAATCAGGATTTGCGGGATGCGGCTGATGCCGGATACGATGCGGCTCTCGTGGGATCTTCATTAATGGAAAAGGGAATGCCCGGTATTTCTCTGCGCCGTATGCTTCGTCAGGAGGACAGAGATGCTTGTTAAAATTTGCGGCATGATCAATCAGAAGACGCTGAATCTCGCCGAAGAACTGGGCTTCAATCTATGCGGATTCATCTTTTATCCTCCAAGTCCGCGCAACCTGACGCCGGAACAGGCCGCTGGCCTGAAAACGTCATCCATGCTCAGAACAGGCGTTTTTGTCGATCAGGACGCAGAACGCATCCTGCATATTGCACAAATCGCCTCTTTGGATCTTTTCCAGCTGCATGGGTCTCAAAGTGCTGAGGAAGCCGCCAAACTTCCCCGGGACAAAGTGATCCGCGTGCTTTGGCCCGGAAAGCACACCTCTGCAGCAGCATTGCAGCGGACCATTGACAGCTTTGCCGATACCTGCGGATTTTATCTTCTTGATGCAGGGATGGGCAGCGGAAAAATACTGGACTGGAAAGGTCTTTCCTCCCTGCACTTTCCCCATCCCTGGTTTCTTTCCGGCGGAATAGGCCCTGAAAATGCGGCTGAAGCCCTCAGCATTCTGCATCCGGACGGACTGGATCTCAATTCACGGCTGGAAAGCTCACCCGGGAAAAAGGATCCGCATAAAATGCGGCAGGCACTGTCCTCAATCCGTTCCCTGCAGTCATAAAACACGGATTTTTCTTCTGATCTTCAACTTAATAACGAATAATAAGGACTGGACTCTCATGAAAAAAGGCTACTTCGGTAAATTCGGAGGCTGTTTCGTTCCGGAACTGCTGATGCCGCCCCTGCTGGAACTTGAAAAGGCCATGGCCGACATTCTGCCGACCGAATCGTTTCAAAAGGAATTGGATGACCTCCTCGTTCACTATGCTGGACGCAAGACTCCGATAACATTCTGCCCGACGCTCTCCGAAAAATACGGATTTGAAATCTGGCTGAAGCGTGAAGACCTTCTGCATACCGGAGCCCATAAAATCAACAACACCCTTGGTCAGGCTCTTCTGGCTAAGTATATGGGCAAGACGGCTCTGATCGCTGAAACAGGAGCCGGCCAGCATGGCGTCGCCACAGCAGCAGCCGCAGCACGTCTGGGTATGGACTGCACCATTTACATGGGAGCTGAAGACGTAGAACGCCAGTCATCGAATGTCCGCCGCATGCGACTTCTCGGAGCTGAAGTTCGACCTATCGAAAACGGATCCCGCACGCTGAAAGACGCCATTAACGCTGCCCTGCGCGCCTGGATATCTTCCCAGAAAACGACGCACTACTGCTTCGGCACAGCAGCCGGACCATATCCGTTTCCGCAGCTGGTTCGAGATTTTCAAAGCGTCATCGGACGCGAAGCCCGATCCCAAATGCTGGAGGAAACCGGATCGCTGCCGGATTACGTGGTTGCTGCGGTGGGCGGAGGCTCAAATGCCATTGGCATGTTTCATGCATTTGTCCCGGACGGAGAAGTCAATATCATCGGAGTTGAAGCCGGCGGCACGGGTGAACCTGGATGTCTCAACTCCGCCGCCATCAATCTCGGAGTTCCCGGAGTTCTGCATGGAGAATATACGATGCTTCTTCAGGATCGCGAGGGCCAAATTCTGCCTTCAGGATCCATTTCAGCTGGCCTCGACTATCCGGGCGTTGGTCCCGAACATGTGCATCTGAGCACAAGCGGCCGTGTACAGTACACTATTGCTTATGACAGAGACGCTCTGAATGCTTTTCAGGCTCTCTGTCATGACGAAGGCATTCTGCCGGCTCTGGAATCTTCTCATGCTCTTGGCTATGTGCTAGCCCATCCGGAGGAATTCCGCAGGGGCAGCCGAGTTTTGATTAATCTCTCCGGACGCGGCGATAAAGATATGGACATTATCGAACACGCTCTTGGCCTATAAGAAGGAATACATCATGCATATTCTTGAAGAAAAAATTTTGACCGCTCGAAAAGAGGGTCGCATAGCTCTTATTCCCTTTGTGACCGCCGGATTTCCTGCTCCAGACAGGTTCTGGGAAACCGTCATGGAGTTGGATCAATCCGGAGCCGATATCATTGAAATCGGCGTTCCGTTTTCTGATCCTGTTGCCGATGGTCCTGTCGTGGAAGCCGCTTCCGTCCAGGCACTGCAAGACGGCGTAACGTTACGCGGCATTTTATCCGATCTGAAAAAATATGCCGGAGCAATGCAGGCCGGACTGGTTTTGATGGGCTACTTCAATCCATTTCTACGCTACGGTCTGGAAAATTTTGCCTCTGAAGCGGCAGAAGCCGGCGTCAAAGGATGCATCGTGCCCGATTTGCCCTATGATGAGGCCGCAGAATTCCGCACCATCCTCAAACAGCACGGTATCGCCCTGATTCCTCTGGTCGGCCCAAATACTGATGATGCGCGCATGAAGCTGTATGCCGATGTTTCGGAAGGCTATGTATATGTCGTCTCTGTCATGGGCACGACTGGAGAGCGCGACGCCTTGCCCCGGGAAGTTCCCGAAGTGATTTCCAGATCTCGAAAAAACTTCTCTTTGCCGGTAGCCCTCGGGTTTGGCCTAAAAACGCCCGAGCAGCTCAACGCTCTCAGCTCAGAAACCAGACCTGATGCCGCGGTATTCGGCAGTTCGCTGCTGACGCATATCGCATCGGGAAAGACTCCGAAATCGTTCATGCAACTCTGGACTCAACAAAACTAAAAGCTGAAGACGAAGCGCAAAAGGCGTTTCGTCTTCTTTTTCGCCCAGACAGATTCTCTGCGGCAAAATCTGTCTGGACGAAAAACCGAGCAGAACACTCAGCAGCAATAAGGGAAAGATCTTGCCTTTTTGAAATTTCACTTTACTATATCCAGAGAGGGCAAACTTAAACGGCACGATCGCGTGTCTGTGCGTCATCACCATCCTGCCTGCGGAGGCCTGGATTTTTCATGAACCTGTCTGACGACCCTCATGTTATCGAAACGGATCTGCACGGCGTTTTCGCCGTACGGAAGCCGTTTGATGCACCGCATATTTTTTTCAATGCACCCGACTCTTCTTTTGTCCCCGGGAACGATGCCAGGCTTCAAATTCCCGACACTCTTCCGGCTCCCGTCATTCTCTGCGGAGAAGTCTCCTCCGCCATGGATGCGGCTTTCTATCTGTTTCAGAACAATCTTTTTCCAGTTTGGAGCAGTATCCTGGTGTCATCGCAAAAAAGCGGACGGGGACAACTTGGACGAAAATGGAGTTCGCCCGAAGGGAATCTGTATGCGGCTATCCGTCTGCCTTTCACCACTACATTTCTGTCAACATCTGCAGCACCGGCAACCGGGGGACTGATCGCTTCAGCCATAGATGCGCTGCGCATCCCTGTCATGATGAAATGGCCCAATGACATTATCCAGCAGGATGAAAAGGGAGTATGGCGAAAAGTCGGGGGCATTCTCATTGAGGAACGACCCGACCCCCATGGAGGACAGCCCTGCATCATCGCCGGAATTGGACTCAATCTCCAGTCCTCACCTTCCGACGAAGCCATGCGCAGAGATCGCATGATGCCGGCCGGCATACTCAAACCTTGCTCAGCAACCCTTCTCGAACTGTGGCTGCATATTGCCTCTTTTTTACCTGCACACTGCGCACAGAATGATATTTCCGGAAAAAGCTGGCGTTTTGAAGCCGAAAGATTTCTGCTTCTTCGCGGATGTCCTGCTATCTTGGATGATGGGAGGAAAACATACAGTGGCGTCCTGCTCGGCTTGAATGAAGATGGAGGCATCCTCCTTTCAGGTCATGAAGGAACGTCTTTTTTATGTGGAAATTTGATGCCTCAATACGACTCGATGCCGTTTTCGGCAGGGAAACACAGCCATGATGAAGAAAAAGGACGATGCAGCGGCATCCAGCGCCGCAAAAGCGGATCTTTTTAACAAACTGATGCTCACCGGAGCCGAAATCATTTCGATCGGTGCCGAGGCAGAAACACTTGTAGGCGGCAAGAACTACAATACCGCCATCATCAGCAATGCAGGCGTACATACGCCGCAGTTCCGCGCCATTTCCTCAGCAGCTTTTCATATTGTCCTGAATCAGTGCCGGGTCAATGCTGCCCTGGTCAGATCCATGGTGGAACAGGCCTATTCAAGCGTAGACTGGTCTTCTGAAGATGTTACCCGCGATCATGATTTTCTGCCCAGATTCGTACGCGAAACCGCCGCCGCAGTCAGAGAACAAACCCGGCTGAATCCTGATTCCTGCAGGGTTCGTCTCCGGACCTTCATCAATAACGTCGTTGACGGATTTGCTTCTTCGCACGAAAGCATCGATCATCTTCGCAAAATTTCTGTGCTTGTGCAGGTCGCAATTCTTTCCACACCTCTCCCCGCAGAAGTCGATGCCGTGGTACGTCAGGCATATCGCGATATCTGCGCAGAATCCGGTGAAGAGGGCGATGTGCCTGTAGCCGTTCGATCCTCCGCCGCCGGAGAAGATTCCCGCAAAAAAGCGTTCGCCGGTCTTCAGGATACGTTCCTGAACATGTCAGGAGAAGATGCCGTGGTTACGGCCTACCATTGGGACTGCGCTTCGGCGTACAATCTCCGCTCCATGACATACCGCCGAGAAGCTATTCTGGATGCAGTCGCCAAATCGGAAGAAACCGGCGAAGAAGCGATCGCAATGCAGGCGCGATCGGAATGGGCTATCGAAAATACTTCCCTCTCTGTCTGTATCATGCGCATGATCAATCCAGTTGTCGCCGGGACAGCGTTCAGTGCGGATACGGCGACGGGCTGCCGCGGCACGATACGAAACGATCTTGTGAGCATTGATGCAAGTTTCGGCCTTGGCGAAGCTGTAGTAGGCGGCATGGTAACGCCGGATAAGCTGTATGTTTATCAGCGCGATGACGGAACGGAAGTTGTTCTGCGATCCATGGGTGCCAAATCCATGAAGATTGTTTACGACGAAAACGGCGGCACGCGCAGCGTCGACGTGCCGGAACGCGAAGCTCAGCTTTGGGCCCTGTCCGTCACACAGGCTGAACAGGTGGCAAAAGGTGTACGCGCCGTCAGCAAGGCTTATGGCGGCATGATCATGGATACGGAATTCTGTATTGATGCGAAAGGAGATCTGTGGTTCGTACAGGCTAGGCCGGAAACCCGCTGGAATGAAGAACTCGCACTGCATCCCCACACTATTTTCATGCGGCGCAAGGAAGTGGATCCCAAGGCTCTGGCAGGAGCAGAAACACTGCTGAAAGGCAATGGTGCTTCACGGGGAGCAGGTCAGGGGACAGTGCGTTATCTGCGCTCCGCTCTCGAACTCAATCGCGTCAAAAAAGGCGATATTTTAGCCGCCGGACGGACGGATCCCGATATGGTTCCCGGGATGCGCGTTGCCTCAGCCATTCTCGCTGATGTCGGCGGAGACACCAGCCACGCCGCCATTACATCCAGAGAATTGGGAATAGCAGCAGTTATCGGCATTCAAAATCCTACGGCACTTCAGGCTCTTGACGGTCTCGATGTTACAGTGGATGGAACCAGGGGACGAGTCTACCGCGGCCTTCTGCCCCTGCGCGAAGTGGGCGGAGAGATGGACGTCTCGACTCTGCCGACCACAAAAACCAAAGTTGGTCTGGTTCTTGCCGATGTCGGTCAGGCTCTCTTTCTCTCCAGACTGCGCAATGTTCCGGATTTTGAAATCGGACTGCTTCGTGCGGAATTCATGCTGGGAAGCATCGGGGCGCATCCGGACGCCTTGCGCGCCTTTGACTCCGGAGAGCTGGAAAAGGCCGTTCAGAAAAAAGTTGACGAGCTGGAAAGCCGCCTAAGAAAAACCGTACGGGAACAGCTGGATGCCGGACTTGTCGCGCTGGAATTCTCCCTGCGCGAACATGTAGGCGGCATTACAGGGTATTCTGAGGAACTGGCCCGACTTTCTGCCCGGGAAGATCTGCACAATCCGGAAGAAATCATGGCCGTATACCGCAGGACACGTGAAGTGGAACAGCAGCTTGTTCTGGCTACGGAAGCGGCGGCGAAATACTATGCGCTTCTCCAAACCAGTGCCGATCTTGAAGAGCATGTCCGACTGATTATGGGATATGACGCAGAGCTGGCTCTCTTAAGCGGCAATGATCCGGAAATTCGCAGGAAACGCGAAGCTATCGAACGAAATATTGCTGAAAAAGTTGCTGATGCGGCCTTGAATCCTCAGGTTCAGGAAAATCTGAAGCGTATCGAAGCACTGAGAGCTGATGTCGGAGCAAGGTGCGGACTGACTCGGGAAATAGAGGAACTGCGCTCTATTCCCGGAAAAATCGGCACTCTTATCCGCTCCAAAGGCCACAAAACCGGACATGAGCATTACGTTCAAACACTCTCCCGCAACCTCGCCATGTTTGCCATGGCTTTCTACGGCAAGCCAATCGTATACCGGACTACGGACTTCAAGAGCAATGAATACCGCAATCTCCTCGGAGGGGTGCTGTTTGAAGAGACCGAACCCAATCCCATGCTGGGATATCGAGGCGTTGCTCGCGACATTCATGACTGGGAAATCGAGGCGTTCAAACAGGCCCGCAACGTATACGGGGCTTCAAACCTGCAGATGATGCTACCCTTTGTCCGTACTATTGAACAGGCCAGATCCATGCGCCGCTATCTGAGCGATGTGCACGATTTGCGCAGCGGCGAAAACGGTCTGAAGCTCATTCTGATGTCTGAACTGCCTTCAAACGCAATTCTTGCCAGGGAATTCATCAGTGAATTCGACGGATTCTCCATAGGATCCAATGACATGACTCAAATGGTACTTGCGACAGACCGGGACAATGCTACGCTTTCTCATATTTATGATGAAGAAGATCCCGCAGTGGTCTGGGCTATCCTCGTCACCATCTTCACCGGAACAAAATACGCCAAAAAAGTCGGATTTTGCGGACAGGGCGTTGCCAACAGTCCGATTCTTCGGGGGCTTGTCGCCATCAGCGGCATCACTTCCGCTTCCGTCGTACCCGATACCTATTTTCGCACGAAGCAGGATCTGGCCGCTGTAGAAGCTGAAGGCCTTACGGCCGCAGATCTGGGCTCCTGGCTCAGCGAACAGCACGCTGCAAAACTGGAAAAGCTCCTTGTGCAAAACGGCTATGAAAATACCGTTCAGACTCGCAATCCTGAAGAAATCAAGACATGGTTTGAACGGGAAAGCAGCCGTCTGCATGCCGAACTCAAAGCCGCTCTCGCCTCTCCGCGCGAGGCTGCGGCACGTGAGGCTCTGAAACATTTCCGTTCCGTATTCCATAAACCGGTTATCTACGCTTCCTGGAACTGGAACGAAACTGTCTCCGATGCGCTGCACCATGCAGGATTCTCGTCATTCGAAGAACAGGCTGAAGCACTTATCGCCCAAAGAAAGGCTCAGGGCTGCCTGTACTGAAAAAAATACCCTTTCGTTTGATTGTGAATGCGCGCGGGCTGCTTCGGTCTTATGCCGTTTCCGCCCGCGCATCGTATGAGAAAAAAAATAATCGTTGAATTGAAGTCCGTTGTATTGTACTAATTCTCTTTTGAGAGAGAATGTTCAGATTCTGTTTCAGGGGAGTAGCATGAACAGAAAACGTGTTGTTGTAACCGGTCTGTCCGCCATCTCGCCGATCGGCGCCAATGTGACGGAGACCTGGGATAATCTTCTAGCTGGAAAATCCGGCATTGCGCCCGTTACCTTGTTTGATGCTTCGGAATTCACCTCAAAAATTGCCGGAGAAGTCAAAAATTTCATGCCGGAGCAGTACGGCATGAATCCCAAGCAGACCCGCAAGCTGGATCGTTTTTCCCAGTTTGCTGTTGCTGCGGGCAATATGCTGATGCAGGACTCCGGATATACGGTTACTGAAAAAAACGCAGAACGTCTCGGCGTGCTGCTTGGCATCGGGCTGGGCGGAATCAGCACGATGGAAAGTTCCCATTCAAAGTTGCTTTCCTCAGGCCCGAATCGCGTGACGCCGTTCACGATTCCAATGATGATTGCCAATATGGGACCGGGGCATATTGCCATTGCCGTGGGTGCAAAAGGGCCAAACTATGTTGTGACCAGTGCTTGCGCCTCTTCAACGCATGCTATCGGAATGGCCTATACGGATATTGTCATGGGGCGTTGCGATGCGATTATTACCGGTGGCGTTGAAGCGACAATCACGCCATTGGGCATGTCCGGCTTTACGGCGTTGAAAGCTCTTTCAACTGCTCATAATGATGATCCCGAAAAGGCTTCCAGACCTTTTGAAAAAAATCGTGACGGATTTGTCATGGGTGAGGGAACAGGGCTGCTTTTGCTCGAAAGTCTGGATCATGCTCTGGAACGCGGCGCAAAAATTTATGCGGAAATCGTCGGTACCGGAGCATCCTGTGATGCGTTTCATATGACAGCTCCGCGAGAAGACGCTGAAGGCATGATCGCATCCATGCGCCGTGCTCTTCAGGATGCAGAACTGACACCGGAATGCGTCACTCACATCAATGCTCACGGCACATCGACGCATTTAAACGACTTGTGTGAAACGCGGGCCATCCGCGCTGTTTTCGGCAAACATGCCGAAGATATCGCCATTTCCGCAACCAAATCGCAGACGGGGCATCTTCTCGGAGCTGCCGGCGGAATCGAAGCCATCTTCTCCGTTCTGGCTCTGCACACCGGCATTATTCCGGGCACAATCAACTATGAAACGCCTGATCCCGAATGCGATCTGAACTACATGGGATCCGGTTCCGAAAAATTAAATCCCGAATACGTCATGTCGAACTC
The DNA here is from genome assembly GCA_029011315.1 of Desulfovibrionaceae bacterium. Classification (GTDB taxonomy): domain Bacteria; phylum Desulfobacterota; class Desulfovibrionia; order Desulfovibrionales; family Desulfovibrionaceae; genus Bilophila. The sequence goes on along the minus strand of JAQXLA010000015.1, from coordinate 24,801 downwards.
TTTCGGCTTTGGCGGAACCAATGGAAGCCTGATTTTCAAAAGATACGATGGCTAATCGCCTTGAAGGAAAACTCGTATGGATCATATTCTGCTTCAGGATTTTGAAATTGCCGAGGCTATTGCTCTTGAGAGCAAACGCCAGGTCAGCAAACTGGAAATGATCGCTTCTGAAAACTTCGTTTCCTCTGCTGTGCGTGAAGCGCAGGGAAGCATTCTGACCAATAAATACGCCGAAGGATATCCTGGACATCGCTATTATGGCGGCTGCGAATACGTCGATATCGTGGAAGATCTCGCCCGCAAACGCGTTTGCAAGCTGTTCGGTGCCGAATACGCGAACGTCCAGCCTCACTCCGGCAGCCAGGCCAATATGGCGGCCTACGGCGCGCTCATCAAGCCCGGAGATGTGGTTTTGGGCATGGATCTTTCCCACGGCGGACATTTGACTCACGGCAGCCCTGTCAGTTTTTCCGGCAAGACCTATACATTCTTTGCCTACGGGTTAAGCCGTGAAACCGGTCGCATCGATTACGAACAGGTCGAAAAACTGGCTGAAGAGCATCATCCGGCTCTGATTGTTGCCGGTTCCAGTGCCTATCCGCGTATTATTGATTTCGATCGCTTCCGCGCTATCGCCGACAAGGTCGGTGCCAAGCTGATGGTGGATATGGCTCATATCGCCGGTCTTGTAGCCGCAGGTCTGCATCCTTCTCCGGTCGGCGTGGCAGATATCGTCACTTCTACGACGCACAAAACGCTGCGTGGTCCCCGCGGGGGTATCATCCTGGCCGGTGAAGATCTTGCAAAAAAAATCAACAGTCAGATTTTTCCCGGTATTCAGGGCGGACCGCTCATGCATGTCATCGCGGCAAAAGCTGTCGCTTTCAAGGAAGCTCTGGCTCCCCGCTTTGCCGTATATCAGCAGCAGCTTAAAGACAATGCCAAATTCCTTGCCGATGAACTGATGGGAGCCGGATTCAAGCTGGTGTCCGACGGCACTGACAATCATCTGATGCTTGTGGATCTGACCAATAAGGATATGACCGGAAAAGACGCTGAACAGGCTCTTGATCTCGCCGGCATCACCGTCAATAAGAATACCATTCCTTTCGAAACGCGTTCTCCCTTCGTGACTTCCGGCATTCGCGTCGGCACAGCCGCTCTGACCACCAGAGGATTCAAGCAGGAGGAAATGAGCAAAGTTGCGGCATGGATGATTGCGGCTCTTGAAAATCGCACCAATGAAACCCGTCTCCATGCTATCCGCGAGGAAGTGGCCGCTTTTGCCCGTCAGTTCCCGCTGTTTGCCTGGTAGTATTCCGGGCTCCGTATGCTTTTCCGTGTGCGGAGCCCTGTTTTTTACGCTTCCCCATGATTGAAAAAGGAGCTGTCTATGTCTGAATGGATTCCTTTCATGAAGGAAGCCATCCGCCTTGCGGAACAGGGACGCTGGATTACAGCTCCGAATCCCGTCGTCGGAGCCGTTCTGGTAAAAAATGGCATTATTGTAGCCCGGGGATGGCATACCTGTTTCGGAAAATCCCATGCTGAAGTCGAATGTCTGCGCGATGCACAGCGTCAAGGCATCAATCCGGCGGACTGTACTCTTGTGGTAACCCTGGAACCCTGCAACCATTATGGCAAAACTCCGCCCTGCTCCGAGGCTGTAGTCAAAGCCGGCATTCGGCATGTCGTTATCGGTCTCCGCGATCCCAACCCCAAAGCCAGGGGTGGAGCCGAGCATCTTCGCGAGGCGGGGATCTGTGTGGAGACAGGGGTCTGCGAGGCATTATGCAGGGATCTTGTCGCAGATTTTCTGGTTTGGCAGACGGCGTATCGTCCTTACGTTTTTCTCAAGCAGGCCTCAACCATTGACGGACGCATCGCCACAAGAACCGGCCATTCCCGCTGGATCTCCTGCGAAGAATCCCGACGCAGAGTTCATGAGCTTCGCGCCAATATCGGCCTGGCAGGAGGTGCCGTGCTGATCGGATCCGGCACACTGTTGCAAGATGATCCGCAGCTTACGGCTCGCATCGACAACGTCAAATATCAGCCGATGGCTGCCGTTCTCCTTTCCCGTCTTCCTGAACCGGGAACGCTGAAACTTCTCAGAGAACGCCCTGAAGATACTATACTTTTCACAGGATTCGAGGAAGCCCGGAGCTCCCGGGCTGAAGCACTACGCAGAGATAGCGTACGCGTACGTTCCTATGGCAAGACAAGAGGGGCTGAAGCACTGCGCAGCTCTCTTCAGCAACTGAAAGAGGATGAAGGATGTCCATATGTCCTTTGTGAAGGCGGCGGACAGCTCGCGCTTTCTCTGCTTGAAGCGGATCTTGTCGATGAATGGCAGGTTTTCCTCGCTCCGAAGGTTCTCGGCGATGATCAGGCCGTTCCGCTTCTCAAGGGGCGAAGTCCGATCAGCATGAATGAGGCACTGAACTTCCGCCTTGCGGAGGCATCCATCTGCGGTCAGGACTGCTTTTTACGCATGCGGAGGCAATACTAATGTTTACCGGACTTGTACAGGGACAGGGCAGGATTATCTCTCTTGCCCGGACGGGCAAAGAATACCGCTTGACAATTCAGGCTCTCTTTCAGCTCGACAATATCATTCCTGGAGAATCTATCGCCGTCAACGGAGCCTGTCTTACCGTTGAAACTCCCGGAGAGCGCCAGTTTTCTGTGTATATATCGGAAGAGACGATGAACCGGACAACTCTTTCCAGACTCAAATCTGGCAGCGTTGTAAATTTAGAACGGGCTCTGGCCATAGGGGATCGGCTTGGCGGCCATATCGTCAGTGGACACGTTGACTGCGTCGCGACGATTGCCGATGTAGAAGTGGCGGGAGAATCTAAAAAATTTCGCATCACTTTTCCCAAGGAACGTGGTCCTGAAGTCATCGAAAAGGGATCAGTAGCTCTGGACGGCATCAGTCTTACGATCAATGCCTGCGGAAGTAATTATCTGGAAGTCAATATTATCCCTGAAACGCAGAAAAATACGACGGCTTCCCAGTGGAAGCCCGGATCATTTATCAATATGGAAACGGATGTGCTCGGCAAATATGTGCGGCATATGATCGGTATGGATACGCACGGAACAGATTCATCCGGGGAATCCCGCATTACGGAAGCCTTCCTGAGGGAAAACGGCTTTTAACAGAACATATCTGATCATTAAGCAGAACAAAGGCAGAACAAAGAAGGAAGGAGCTATACAGATGGCTATTTGCACGGCAGAAGAAGCGATTGAAGAAATTCGTCAGGGACGAATGATTATTCTTGTGGATGATGAGGATCGCGAAAATGAAGGCGATTTGACCATCGCTGCGGAATTTGTCACAGCAGAACACATCAATTTCATGGTAACGCACGCCCGCGGCCTGGTTTGCCTGTCAATGGATCCGGCTCTGGTTGACAAACTCCATCTTCCTCTTATGACCCAGAGAAACGGATCCCGTTTCGGCACGAATTTCACTGTTTCCATTGAAGCTCGTTCAGGTGTCACGACGGGAATCTCGGCTGCCGATCGTGCGCACACCATTCAGACAGCCATCGCTGACAACGTTCGCTCCGAAGACATCGTAACTCCAGGTCATATTTTTCCTCTTCGTGCTCAGCCTGGCGGCGTCGTCACGCGTGCCGGACAAACCGAAGGCAGTGTCGATCTGGCACGCTTCGCAGGCCTGAAGCCCGCCGGCGTCATCTGTGAAATTATGAACGAAGACGGCACGATGGCAAGAATGCCTGATCTGGAAATCTTCGCTGAAAAACATGGACTGAAGATCGCCACTGTTCGGGATCTTATTCGCTACCATATGCGTATCAAGCAGCTGTCTGTGCGCCGTGTAGCTGAAGCCAGCCTTCCGACAAAATTCGGCGATTTCCGAATTATTGCCTATGAAAACGATATCAGCCCTGATACGCACGTCGCGATCGTTAAAGGAGATGTTTCCCAGAAGGGAGGCAACGATCCCGTTCTGGTGCGCGTACACAGCGAATGTCTCACCGGCGATGCCTTCGGATCTCTTCGCTGTGACTGCGGAAGCCAGCTCGGAGCGGCTCTGTCGCTGATTGAAAAAGAAGGACGGGGCGCACTGATTTACATGCGTCAGGAAGGCCGGGGCATCGGTCTGGCCAACAAAATTCGCGCATACGCACTTCAGGATCAGGGATATGATACCGTTGAAGCCAATATCAAACTCGGATTCAAGCCAGATCTGCGAGACTACGGCGTAGGAGCGCAGATTCTCGTTGATCTCGGCATCAGCCGCATGCGTCTGCTGACCAATAATCCAAGAAAGATCATTGGGCTTGAAGGCTACGGCATTGAGGTCGTTTCTCGGGAACCCATTGAAACGGGAACCTGTGACTGCAACAGCGACTATCTGCGCGTGAAAAAAGAAAAAATGGGGCATTTGCTGCATTGCTGCGTGACCCCTTCAACCTGCAAATAACACCCGGGACGAACACTATGAAAGAAATCAGGACCATTGAAGGTCAACTCGTCGCAACCGATTTGTCTTTTGCCATCGTGGCAACGCGTTTCAATGACTTCATCGTTGATCGTCTCATCAGCGGTGCTGTCGACTATCTGGTTCGCCACGGCGCCGATCCGGATCGGATGACTATTGTCCGTGTTCCTGGCGCGTTTGAAATGCCGCTTATCGCCAAAAAAATGGCGGGATCTGGAAAATATGACGGCGTTATCGCACTCGGAGCCGTTATTCGCGGCGGAACGCCTCATTTTGAATATGTGGCAGCGGAAGCAACCAAGGGTCTGGCTCTTGCTTCTTTGGAAAGCGGCGTTCCCGTCGGCTTCGGTCTGCTGACGACTGACAATATTGAGCAGGCTATAGAACGAGCCGGTACAAAAGCCGGCAATAAGGGCGTTGAAGCCGCGGCCGCTGTTCTGGAAACCGTTCAGGTTCTCCGCCAGCTGTAAGCAAGAAGGTTTCTGATGGCCACTGTCAAAACAGACAAAATCAAATCCCGCCGCAAAGCCCGGATTTATGCCTTTCAATGCCTGTACAGCCTGCATTTTGCAGAAAAGACAACGGCTGAACAGCTGCACGAAGTTTTTGATTCACTTCCGATGCCTGACAGCTGCGGCGAAGGTGAGGAACGTCAGCCCGATCCCTTTGCATGGGAAATCGTCGAAGGTGTCAGAACGCATTTGCACGATATCGACGAAGTCATCGCACTCTTCTCCAAACGTTGGCGCGTCGAACGTCTGGGGCATCTTGAGCTGACAGTTCTGCGCTTGGCATTTTTTGAACTTCTTCAGGGAAAAGTGCCGCCGAAAGTTGCCATTAACGAAGCCATGGAAGTTTCCGCTCGTTTCGTGGACGCCAAGGCTGGCAGTTTCATCAACGGCATTCTTGATTCCGGTCTGAAGGCTCTGGAAGCCGGAGACCTCGAATCATTCCGCAGCCGCATCAGCGGCAGAAGCCTTTAAGGAATACAGAAAAGATGACAGATTCCGATAAGTACAATCCGGCAGCCATTGAGGAAAAATGGCAGAAACGCTGGCAGGAAAGCGGTGTTTTTCAGTGCCGTATCGATCCGGACAAACCCAAGTATTACGTTTTGGAAATGTTTCCCTATCCCTCCGGAAACATTCATATGGGGCATGTCCGAAACTATTCCATAGGCGATGTCGTCGCTCGTTACAAGCGCATGCAGGGATTTAACGTCCTTCATCCCATGGGATGGGATGCTTTTGGTCTGCCTGCTGAAAATGCGGCTATCAAGCACGGCATTCATCCTGCAGTTTGGACTCATGCCAATATTGACAACATGCGCTCCCAGCTCAGCCGCCTTGGGTACTCCTATGACTGGAATCGGGAAGTCGCTACTTGCGATGAAAGCTATTATCGCTGGGAACAGGGTTTCTTTCTGAAACTTCTGGAAAAAGGATTGGTATACCGCAAGAAATCTCCGCAAAACTGGTGTCCGTCCTGCCATACCGTCCTGGCAAATGAGCAGGTCGTGGACGGTCTCTGCTGGAGGTGCGACACCCCCGTCGTGCAGAAGGATCTGACGCAGTGGTTTATGAAAATTACGGCGTATGCCGATGAACTGCTGACGGATCTGTCAAAAATTGACAAAGGCTGGCCTGAACGCGTCATCAGTATGCAGCGCAACTGGATTGGCAAATCCATCGGCGCGGAAATTCTGTTCCCGATTGAGAACAGCGATGAAACCATTCAGGTTTTCACAACTCGTCCCGATACCCTTTTCGGCGTTACGTTCCTGACGCTGGCACCAGAACATCCGCTGGCGGAAAAGCTGATTGCCGGGCAGCCTGATGAACAGAAAGCCCGAGAGTTCATTGAGCGAACCCGTAATATGGATCGCATCGATCGACAGTCCAACACGCTGGAAAAGGAAGGCGTCTTTACCGGAAAATACTGTATTCATCCGCTGAATGGACGCCGCGTTCCCATCTGGCTGGGCAATTTTGTCCTTGCTGGATACGGCACTGGCGCAGTCATGGCTGTTCCGGCTCATGATCAGCGGGATTTTGATTTCTCACAGAAATACGGCATTCCCCGCATTGCCGTCATCCGTCCTGAAGGCGCAGAGATTCAGGCAGAAAGCATGACTGAAGCCTATGTCGATTCCGGTATTCTCATGAACTCGGGGATGTTCGACGGCATGGCCAGTGAAGAAGCCAAAAAAAGCATCGTAGAAAAACTGGAAAAAGAGGGCAAGGGCAAAAAAGCTGTCAACTGGCGCCTCCGCGACTGGAACATTTCCCGTCAGCGCTATTGGGGGGCTCCCATTCCTGTCATGTACTGCGAACACTGCGGCATGGTTCCCGTTCCTGAAAAGGATCTTCCTGTCAGACTGCCGCTCGATGTGCAGACATTTAATGACGGACGCTCTCCTCTGCCGCATACGCCGTCTTTTGTGGAATGCATTTGCCCCAAATGCGGAGGCAAAGCCAGACGGGAAACCGATACCATGGATACCTTTGTGGAATCTTCCTGGTACTTTGCCCGGTATACCGATGCCGTCAACAATACTTCGGCTTTTACCGAAGAAGCTCTGCGCTATTGGCTCCCCGTCGATCAGTATATCGGCGGTGTGGAACATGCTATTCTGCATCTGCTCTACTCCCGCTTCTTTACGAAGGTTCTGCGGGATCTGGGATATTTTCCAAGGGAACTGGACGAACCGTTTACCAATCTCCTGACACAGGGAATGGTGCTGAAAGACGGCTCCAAGATGTCGAAATCCAAAGGCAATGTGGTCGATCCTGGCGTAATGATTGAACGATATGGTGCCGATACTGTCCGCCTGTTCTGTCTGTTCGCTGCGCCTCCGGAAAGAGATTTCGACTGGAGCGAAACCGGCATTGAAGGATCCTTCCGCTTCCTGAACCGTGTCTGGCGTCTGCATCAGGATCTGAAGAGCATTCTGCGTCCCGAACATGCCTGTTCTTCCTCAGCTTCTGAAGCTTCCGGCTCTCTGGCCAGGGAACTCCGACTGAAAGAGCATGCGACTGTCAAAAAGTTCATTGCCGATCTCGATCGAAACAGCTTCCAGTTCAACACAGCCATCGCCGCAGTCATGGAACTGGTCAACAGCATCTATCAGGCAAAAGAAAGCCTGATGGCAGATCCTGCAGGCCCGAAAGTGCTCTCTTCCGCTATGGCAACCGTTATCACGCTTCTTTATCCCGTCACTCCTCATCTGTGCGAAGAACTGTGGGAAGATCTTGGCCACAAAACGCTGCTGAACAGTGAACCCTGGCCTCAGTGGAATGAAGATGCGCTTATACGGGATACTGTAACGATTGTGGTTCAGATTAACGGCAAGTTGCGCGGCAAGATTGACATTCCGGCAGATACTTCCAAGGACGAAACAGGGAAACTGGCTCTGGCCGAACCCAATATCGCCCGTCATCTGGAAAATCTGACCGTACGCAAGATCATTGTCATTCCCGGAAAACTCGTCAACGTGGTTGCCAACTGATGACGATCTTTCGCCGATTGAGCAACGGTGCCGCCTGCGCTTTGCTGGCTTTTTCTGTCATCTTGCAGGGAGGATGCGGCTATACTTGGAGAGGTCAGGAAATTGACTCTTCAGAAAACCGTATCATCCCTCCAGGCAAGACACTCAAGATTCAGGAAGTGGATCATGCCACAATCTATCCGTGGCTGACCTATCGCCTGCGCTCGCAATTCCGCGATGAAATCAATGCAAGAGGTATGGCCAAATGGGTTGATTCCGGCATGGCAGATTACGCATTAGCCGTTCATGTCCGCAGTCTGAAGATTTCCAGTGCCGGAGAATACCGTAATCAAACGCTGCTTTTTGAGGCTGAAATCCGCGCTGAAATCTCCTTGTTTGACGCTTCGAACAGAGAAATTTGGCGTTCAGGATCCATCGTCTATACGGATCGCTATGAAAATATGGACGAAGAGGAATCGGTCAAAAATATGCTCACCATGTTGGTACGCCGCTGCATTGACAGAATGCAGCAGCAATTCTGATAAAAGCCATGCCTGATCGCCCTGGATATTCCATTCTCATCAGTCCGGACAGCAGGTTTCTCCGCGCACGACAGGAGGAACTCTGCTGTCTGTTTCCCGCTTCTCCAAAATGGGAACGACAGGTGTTCTGGGCAGAGAGGGAAGGACTCGCCGATGACTTCTGGAATATTGGAAGATCGTTCTCTCTCATTCCTGCCAATAAAATGATCATCGTTCGGGAAGCCAACCTTTTCGATGAAAAGACCTGGAAAAGGATCTCAACACTGCTGAGCCGTCCACTCAGGCAAATCTGGATAGTCCTCTGCTTTGAAAGCCCCTGGAAAAAAAATCAGTTCGTTCTGCCGGAATACGTTAAAAAATCACCCTGCTTCGCTTTTGCCCAGAAAAAAAACTGGATCTGGAGCCGACCTGGGCTGACGGCAGCGACCATGCGCCGGTATGTCACAGAACAGGCCGCAGGTATGAGACTGAAGCTGTCAGACCGGCAAATACATGAACTCGTATCAGCTCTCCCTCTTGAGGCTTCGGCCGTTTACAATGAACTCAATCGGATCGATCTGCTGCATCGTGTTTTTCCGGGTAAAGACATCAACAGTGCGGACAGCGGGACTTTCAACATTTTTGATTTTATGACCATGCTCCGTGAAGGTCGGAGCGCAGAAGTATGGAAAATGCTCCTGAGGGAAGAAAGTCGCGGATCCGATTTTTTCTTTCTTCTTCAAACTCTTCTGCATAGAGAATTATGCCAGCTCTGGCAGATTCTCAGCAACGATCCGGCTCTCCGCTTTCTTTTTCCAGCCGAGGAAAGGCAAAAACGAAGTCTGGCGCAGCGGCTCGGGAAGCGGACAATCGTTCAGCTTTTTGACTGTTTGTTTGACAATGAAACAAAAATCAAAAACGGCATGCTGTCACCAGAACAGGGAACGGAAAGGCTTGTTGCCTGCTTTTTACAGAAGTATAGTGTCCCCAAAGGACATCTCATCCATGGATGACAGTGCCAAAGGGCATCGAGAACGTCTCCGTTCTCGGTTTCTCACATCTCCTTCCGATCTGCCCGATTACGAATTTCTTGAACTGCTTCTCGGATATGCCAGACCCCGTATTGATACCAAACCTCTGGCAAAGCGCCTTCTCTCCCATTTCGGATCGATTCAGTCTTTTCTTGCTTCCGATGATGATGAGGTGCTGCTTGCGATTCCGGATGCTGGTCCGGGACTGGCTGTCTTTCGCCGCATTCTTCATGAACTTCAAGCTCGGTGTGCGGAAGAAGTCCATTTAAACAGCAAAAAAAGCCTCACGCCTGAATCCGTGGCTGCAGCAGCCGCAGCAAGACTTTCCGGAAGACTCACTGAGGAATTCTGGATTCTCTCTCTGGATGCCGGATGCCGAAAAATTGCCTGGGAATGCCTGTCGCGTGGAACGGCTGACGGCGTCAATGTTTCACCCCGCGCTGTGCTGGAATGCCTTCTCAGGCGAAAGGCAAGTGCCGCTGTTCTGATACACAATCATCCGGGAGGAACACGTCAGCCATCGGCAGAGGATCAGAGGCTTACCGGGATTCTCCAAAGCATGACGGATCAAATCGGCATTGAGCTCCTCGATCATCTCATTATCTGTGATGGATTCTGCTTCAGCATGCGCCAGGGAAAAGATATATCTTTCTCTGAGAGGGATAAATCTGAACCCGTTGAAAGGTATGCGGAAACGTCCTATACTGAAAAAAGATGATAGGGATCCGGTTCTTTCCGGCGGATCAGAACCTTTTTACGTTCGGATGTCACGCAATGCCTACTTCAGATTCCGATAACGGATTGCCTCAGCAGCTTCAAAATATTCTCAACAAGCTTTCAGTCGGTTCCACAGAAGAAGAAAAAAATCTTGTTCGGAAAGCGTATGCCTATGCCGCCGCAGCGCATGCTGGGCAGATGCGTTTGTCCGGGGAACCCTATCTTTCGCATCCTGTTGCTGTTGCAGAAATTCTCGCAGAACTGGGTTTTGACGTTCATGCCATTTCAGCAGGCCTGCTTCACGATACGGTTGAAGACACCGGTGCCACTATCGACGACATTGATGAGGAATTTGGAGAACAGGTTGCCGATATTGTAGACGGCGTTACCAAAATAAGCCGTCTTATCTTCGATTCCAAAGAAGAACAGCAGGCGGAAAGCATCCGCAAGATGATTCTTGCCACATCGCATGATATTCGGGTTCCGATTGTCAAGCTTGCTGACCGCGTACACAATATGCGTACGCTTGACTTTCAAAAAGTGCACAAGCAGCAGCGTATCGCACGGGAAACCATGGATATTTATGTCCCTCTGGCGAACCGTCTCGGATTGCATCGCATCAAGCTGGAACTTGAAGAACTCAGCTTTAAATATCTTGAGCCGGACAAATACGCGCAAATAAAAGAATGGCTGACGACCAATCAGGTCGTTGAACGTCAGATTATTTCCAAAATCATCAGCCATATCGAAAAAATTCTCAAAGACAATGACATCTCCGGCACGGTCTTTGGACGCATCAAGCATATCTACAGCATTTATCGCAAGATGACCGAACAGCATCTTACGCTGGATGATATGCACGATATTCTCGCTTTCCGGGCTATCGTTCGGGACGTACGGGACTGCTATGCCGTGCTTGGTCTGGTCCATGCCGAATGGAAACCCGTTCCCGGCCGCTTTAAAGATTATATTTCCATGCCCAAGGCCAACGGGTATCAAAGTCTGCATACAACGGTCATCGGGCTCGAAGGTGAACGCATTGAAATTCAAATCCGTACCGAAGAGATGCACCGCATGGCGGAACACGGCGTTGCGTCGCATTGGCTGTACAAGGAAAGGAATCATGCAGTCAATATCAAGGATGCCCCGCAATTCGAATGGCTGCGCGAAATAGTCAGCCGCCAGGGAGATGAGGCCGATTCCAAGGAATTTATGCGTTCACTACGCATGGATCTGTTTAGCGACGAAGTGTATGTTTTCACGCCAAAAGGAGCTGTCAAGGAGCTCCCGGAAGGAGCCACTCCCCTGGATTTCGCGTTTTTGATCCATTCCGAAGTGGGATTTCACTGTACGGGAGCAAAAATCAACGGAAAACTGGAGCCTCTTTCCACGCCTCTGAAAAACGGAGATACCGTTGAGGTGCTTACGGATAAAAACCGGCATCCAAGCCGAGACTGGCTGAAAATCGTCAAGACGGCCAAGGCGAGAAACCGCATTCAGCAGTATCTGCGCACAGAAGAACGAGCCATATCTGTCGGCCTCGGCAGGGAAATTCTGGAAAAAGAAGGCCGCAAAATGGGCATCAACATCCAGCGTGCCGAAAAGGATGGCTGGCTTGTTCAGCTGACCAATGTTCTGGCCGCCGGATCTGTAGACGAACTGTTCTCTTCTCTGGGGTACGCCCGTCTTCAGGCGAAACCCGTGTTGAGAAGACTGCAGAAACTGATGGGACTGGACGAAAACCATTCTGAAGACAGCATTGACGGCGTTGCGCTGCACAGAAAGAACATCAAAGCTAAAAAGGAAAAAGAAAAAGATCCAGAGGAAAAGAAGCCATCTTCCGGGATTCTGGTACGCGGAATGGATGATATGCTGATCCGCATCGCCCGCTGCTGCAATCCTGTTCCCGGAGATCAGATTGTCGGCTTTATCAGCCGCGGACGCGGTGTTATCATCCATACAGCCAGCTGCCCTACTATCCAGACGATGGAACCCGAGCGCATGATTTCGGCGCAATGGGCAGGACAGGAAAACCATCCCTTCCCTGTCGGCATTCATATGCTCATGAAGAATGAAAAAGGCATGCTGGCCAGCATTGCCATTATTCTGAGGGACGAAGATGTCAATATTGAACGCTGCATGATTCAGGCCATGGTGGACGGACGCAGCGAAGCTGATATGCAGATTATGGTACGGGATCTCGTGCATCTGTATCAGATCATCGATCGTCTTCGCCATATCCCCAATGTCATCGAAGTCGTGCGCAAAACAGCTGAAGCAGAGTAAGACGACGTTTTGCAGCCGCAAACAGCGGGAACTGCTTTCCAAATGTTTGAACCAGATTCAAGAAAAACTCTGCGAGGTATGCAGATACTTCCTTCTTTGCTTTCTGAATCGATGCAACGGCTTAAAAAAGGAGCGCGGCAAAGTCTGCAAACTCTACCGCACCCCAACCAATAGGAGAATCGCCGTTGCACTTCTGCCGTGCCTGACTCCGGACAAAACCGTTTCGACACAGCGTACACGGACGCGGTACCATTCAGACTGGTATACCTGAAAAAAGCTGAATATGCAAAAAAATAAAAGAAATGTTTTTTCTCTGCCGGCGCATCGCCAGCGCTGCGCAAGAAGAGGGATCGTATTGAGCCTGCGATCCCTCTTCTTGCACTGCGTATGCTTTAAGAATCAAAATGAATTTCCCGAATACCTCCGGAGGATTCTGAGGATTTTAAGCGTCTGCGGAACATGCGATACCAGTTCTTGCCCCATGTTGAAGAGAACAGGAGCGACGCAGCCCATTCAGTAACATGCCCTACGGGATTGCTCAATCTGTTCGTCATTAAAATGCGCGAAATGCCTATCTTGCAGGACGGACATCCCACCAAAACCGGTGTTTCTGCAGGAAGATCCGCCAACATCCGGGACAGCGATTCACTTTTCCGTTTTCTCAAGGGATTATAAACCAGAGGAGAGGCAATCGCCCCCATACCCGACTCGCCGCAGCATCCCGCTGAAAGATGAAGTGCCGCGCCGGAAAACTTCTCAAGTGCCGATTTCTGTGTCTTAATCCCCTTCACGCGATGAATGCCTGACCATTCCGCATGACAGGAAACATGATACACGGCATCGCCCTCGAAAAGCGGTTCCTCCCCTTCAGACAGGCGGGGCAAAGCAAACTGCATCACGTTCATCAATGCCAACGGTTCATGCTCGGATTCGTCATTCCAGAAGTTGCCGTGCTTTTCAATCCCCTCGCGGCAGGAACCGCATGCCGTCAGAAGATGTGTTACGTGCAGACCGAGCTTTTTGGCCTTTTCCACTGTGTTGCGAAGAATTTCCCGATTTTTCTCAAGATTGGATTGAAAAAGCTCATCCTGCCCGGAAGACATCAACGGATATCCGCAGCACAGATGGCGATCCGGAACAATCACCGTAACACCCGTTTTCAACAGCACTGCCAACGCGGCAATGCCGATAGAACGGGACAGTACGCCTCCGCCGCATCCCGGAAAGTACAGTACAGCCGTTCCACGGTTCGGCTCAACTTTTTTCTGCTCCTCCGGCGAGGAGAAAACCGCACGAAAGACATTGCACTGTTCCGGATGCAGCATCTCATACAGATTGCGATATCCAGGAACAGGCCCCTTGTGAGCAAGAAGAGGATTGTAGAGACGTTTCAGAAACAGCGACGGCACAACACCGAGAATGCGATTCTGCGTAATCTGTCCCAGAGACGCCAGCTTTGCGGCCTGAAGCACCCGTTTATTCGGATTTTCGACAATCCAGCGCAGCATCTGCGATTTCAGAGGATGTCCGCCGGCACCTTCGTGTTCCAGAAAAGCCCGCAGATCCATAGCAACCTGCGCTGACGGAATCTTTACCGGACAGACCGATGTGCAGCGGCCGCATCCCGTACAGTGCTCCATCAGCTCTCTCAGCGCGCTGAGTGCCGACATATCCGGATGCCCCGTCGTAATCTGAGAATAATACAGGGCTTCGATAATCGCACCCAGCACCATATTTTTATTGCGAGGATGATAATGATAAGAGCAGTCCGGAGCCATCATCGGGCACACCTGCTTGCATTTGCCGCAACGCGTGCAAGCCTGCACTGCCTGCAGAGGCCCGATCAGCTTTTCCTTGTCAGGAAGGCCGCTGTTGCGAATATCTTCAATCAACCGGTTGAAAGAGAATGTGAACGGCCGAACCGGCAGTTCTCTCATAGTCAGCTTGGCCGGATTGAACACGCCACGAGGATCGACCCGATCCTTGAAAAGGCGAATGGCCTCCATTTTAGATTCATCAAGAAAGCTGATTTTGGTAATGCCAATGCCGTGTTCTCCAGACACCGCACCACCGACCTTTTTAGCCTCATTCATAATTCGCACGACTGCTTCTTCAGCAGTACGAAGCATCTCAAGATCGTTGGAATTGACGGGAATATTCACGTGGCAGTTACCGTCTCCGGCGTGCATGTGACTGGCAACGATTACACGTCCAGCGCGCATTTTATCCCGAATGGAAAGTATTTGCCGGGAAAGTCCGGGATTGGCTTCAGCGCACTCCTCTAAAAAGGCACAGGCACGGGCTTCAACAGCGTCATCGGTCAGCAAATTTTCCTCATCCGATCCTCTTCCCTTCTCCAGCCGCATAGCCAATGCGTATTCTTCCGTCATTCGGCCTTCTTCAAGAGGCATCCCGGGAAGCTGACCAACGGCGAGAAGAGCCTTGCGATAGGCGGCCGCAGCGCAGGAAACATTCAGACTGGCAAGAAATTCCGCGTAATCCGGAATACGCTGCGTCGGAATGACAATATCTTCATTCATCTTGAAGCCGGAAGTCCTCCTGGCAATAGCCGAAAGGCGATGCCGATCCTCCCAGAACAGCTCAGCCTCCCGTTCATCCCTGGCCAGAATGATTTCAATATTCTCGTATTCGGAAACAATTGACTTCAGTTCCTGAATACATTTATCCAAAAGCTCAGGGCTGTCTCCGTCAATCTGAATAATGACCACGGATACAGGCTGCTCCCTGCGCCCGTGCGCTTTAGGCACATATTCTATGGCCTGCACATATTTGGCGTTAAATTCCTCCAGTGCCGAAAGATGCGCGTAGTCTCCCTCTCTGCGGATATGATCTCTCAATTCCACAATACGGCTAATCACCACAGCCGCCTGCTGCATGGATCGGCCATAGAACTCAAGCACCATAACCCGGGACTGCGTCGGCTTTTCATGGACGATAAACGTCGCTTCGGTGATCAGACCGTCCACTCCTTCTTTCTGCATGCCCGGAAGTCCGCCAAGCGCCTTATTCGTAACGTCTTTGCCCAAACCCGGAAGGCGAATTTCGCTGCCGTGCAGCTCCACCACACTGCGCACGCCGCCACTCAAATCTTTGACTTCAAAAACAGCGGTTTCATCCGGCAGAATCTTATGCCGTGGATGATCCTTCCGTTCCACGGTGATAATTTCACCTGTAGGCGTCACCATCTGCCAGGCAAGAAGGTTGTCGAGGGTAGTGCCGTATTCAAAGGCATAAGGACCGCCAGAGTTTTCCGCGATATTGCCGCCGATGGTCGAAGCACTTTTTGAAGCCGGATCCACCGTAAAAAGGAATCCATCCCGATCAACGGAATCAATGACCTGCTGGGTTATCACGCCTGCACCGACGGTCACTGTCATCTTGCCGCGATCGACTGGATTGATTTTCGCAAATTTCGTCATGCGCACGATCACGCAGCGCTGACGGCCTGGAACAGCACCGCCAGTCATGCCAGATGCACCGCCGCGAGGCACAAGGGAAAATTTCAGCTCATTGGCCATCCGAATCAAGGCGCTGATCTGATCCACGGTTTCCGGCTCAACGACCATCAACGGCAGCTCCATGCGCAAATCCGTCGCATCGGTAACACAGGCAACTAGGGCACTCGGACGGGTCACGATCGCGTCAGCAGGCAAAATCGTCCTCAGATGTCCTTTCAATTCTTCCCGGAAGGCATTTTCAGCTTCATGGGCACTCCAAAACAGCGTAATACCTTCGCTGATGGAATTGGCATAGTGATGAGCCAGGGAAAAGCTTTCTTTTTCGAAGCGTTCATTGACGCTGCGCTTGACTTCCTGCGCTCTGATAAACGGATTGTAAGCGACCAAAAAGAGCTCTTCAGCAATTTCAGCAGCAAAATTGCGAACAGATTCCGGCCATGCCGCAAAATCATCCAAATTAATCCGGAGAATGCGGTTGACGACAAAATCGGGATGAATGGAAATATGCGGACCTTTATGAGGCATATCACACTTCCTTACTTGAAAAATCAAACAGCGTCCAGCTCCGGAAAGCGGACGCATTCTGAATATTCATACATTTTCAGTGGTAGAAAAAGACTCTTCTCTTCTATCCGTTTCCTCATACTTTGGCAAGAACACCCCTCGGGCTATCACAGTCTTACTTATAATTTGCGAATTTTGTAGCTGTTATCCAACAAGATCTCACAAAAATTCTTCATGGCAATATCAGGATATTGTCTTCGGAGTATTCATCACTTTACGTATGCAAATAGCTTGCTCTCTATCTTATTCCGTTTTAGAATTTTTAAATTCTATCCGTCTGCAATCAATCGATAGCCAGGTGCGAAATTCAATGCCAACTACGGAAATGAAAACAGAGGTGCGTATGGCTCACGGCTCCGCTCGAAAGGGCATCGCTCTTGTTATCTGCGCTCCATCCGGAGCGGGAAAAACAACGCTGACAGGCCGTCTCCGCAGCGAATTTCCCAATCTCTCCTACTCCGTTTCCTGTACAACACGCCCGCCGCGCGATGGAGAAATCCAGGATGTTGACTATCACTTTCTCTCTCAGGAAACATTTCTCAGTCTCAGAGACAACGGACATTTTGCCGAATGGGCGTCCGTACACGGCAATTTCTACGGAACACCGCTCAAGGCTCTTCAAGAACAGTTCGATGCCGGAAAAGATATTCTGTTTGATATCGACGTTCAGGGAGCCGATCAGCTCCGCAAAACTGTTCCCAATGCCTGCTTTGTCTTCATCCTTCCGCCGTCACTGGATGAATTGGAACGGAGGTTGCGCTCCAGAGGCACGGAAACCGAAGAAAGCCTTAGCAAGCGTCTGCGCAATGCCCGCAGGGAAATCATGCAGGCTGCAAAGTTTGATGCCGTCATCGTCAACGACGATCTCAATCTGGCTTACGAAGAACTGCGATCCGTCTATGCGGCGGCCTGTCTTCGTCCAAACCTTCGCCCGGCACTTCTTGCCGGCATTCTTGGAGCATAACAGTGGCCGAATTGATTACCGCACTGGATTATCCAACCGCTTCCGCCGCTCTGAACCTCGCCCGGCAACTGAATCCTGAAGATTCCTGGATGAAAGTCGGCATGGAACTGTTTATTGCTGAACCGCAGATTATGCGGGAACTCCGCACACTGGGTTTCCACATCATGCTGGATCTGAAGCTTTTCGATATTCCCAATACTGTTCGCGGAGGCGTTCGATCCTGCTGTGCACAGGGAGCTGAAATTCTTACTTTGCACATGATGGGCGGCGAAAGCATGATTCGTGGTGCGGTTGAAGAAGCTGCGATCATCGCCGATCGCACAGGATTCCGCCCGCTGCTTTTCGGAGTCACGGTTCTCACCAGCATGGGAGACGGCGATCTGCCCGGCGTCTCCGAGCCAGTATCCTCATTTGCAAAAAAACTGGCCGTCAAAGCTGCATCCTGGGGACTTGACGGAGTCGTCTGCTCCGGTCATGAAGCCGCAGCAATCAAAAAGGAAAATCCAGGTCTCCTCTGCCTGACTCCCGGCATTCGACCCGCAAACAGCGCGATGCAGGATCAGAAGCGCGTCATGACGCCGACTATGGCGGTCAAATCCGGAAGTGATTTTCTAGTCGTTGGACGGCCGATCACCAAAGCTGAAAATCCGGCCGAGGCCGCAGCAGACATCGCTGAGGAAATCCGCAAGACTCAAAAATGCATGTGACTGATATATTCTGCGGAATGATCGGGAATGCGGGATACCACGGCGCACTGACGGCATAGATTCCGCAGTGACGATTCTATATCCGGATAGAGGAGCAATGCTTCCGCGCCGTCTAACGAAGTGTTTCCTGCAACTATCGTCCGTGATGCACTTCCCGGGGGCAGGAAGTTCAGGGTTTCCAAATTTTCCGGACTGATATGTGCGCCAAAAGCTCCGGAAAGCACAAACTCAAGGTTCTGATTGGCAAACTCTTCGGCATACTCTGCAGCAAGATGCGCCAAAGTCATGGAAAAAGCCGCCTTTACTTTCAGAATTTCCTCAACATCCCTGCCCGTCAGAAAACCGCCGGGAATCTTCAGTTTCCATCCGGAATCATCTCTGATTATATTCTGTAAAAGCCTCTTTGCCAAAGGCAAAGAGGCTTTTACAGCTGGACGGCCATCGCGATTCAGCACACCGATTCGAACGAGCAGTGCCGTCAGGGAAAGTGCGCCGACGCCGCACAGATGCTGCGCTTCACCGCCGCCAATGACGGAGGCCTGAAGTCCGGACGGCGAGACACTGAAAGCCGATACAGCCCCAGGTTCGGCAATACCACCGCAGCTCAGTCCCATGCCTTCAAGAGCCGGACCGAGCGGAATCGACGAGACCGCCGCTCCATGCTCTGTCACCAGCACAAATTCTCCGTTTGTGCCCATATCGATCAGTAAAAAAGGCGGCTTCTGCCGCAACAACAAGGCCGCCAATCCAGCGGACACATCTCCACCGACAAACGGCGCAATCTGCGGCGGAATACGGCATGGAGGCAGTCCTTCAAAAACAACCGTTCTGTCTCCAGGATCCGGAATGCCGTAAGGAGCCGACGCCAGAGTATGCACATCGGCATCAAGCAGAATGGCTGTCATGGCCGTATTGCCCGCTACGCACATGGCGGAAAGTCGACCAGGGCATCTGGAGGCCGTTCGCCGGAGTGCTTTCAGCACAGCTTCACGCAACCTGATTCGTCCGTGCGGATCCAGCGCAAACGCGATGCGGGATACGACATCGCTTCCTGTCCCCAGCTGCGGATTTGGAAAATGCCCTTCTGCAAGACATCTGCCAGATCGATCAGCGCACCGCCACCAAATTGAGCTTGTGCCGAGATCTACGGCCAGCACCGTTTCTCCGTCGAAAAACTCCGGAACTGACGCCGCATTCCGACGCAACTCAGCAGGAACAAATATGCGCATTCCCTGTTTCACCCGATGCCTGCATCCCAGACGCCATCCCTGTTGAAGCCTGCTCTCAGAGAGCAACCTTTTTTCCTCAGGCGTGGTTTCCGGAATTCCCCTTTCCAGACGTACCTGACATCGTCCACAATTTCCGATTCCAGAACACAAGGCCAGAGGCTCAAACAGCCCAGAAAGAGCAAGACTTTCCGCGATCGTATCTGCAGAATCGGCCGAAACAGAATGTTCTCCGCCGTTTTTATCCAAAACGGTCAAAAGAACCATATCTCCCTTATTTTTCAAGCCATTGCTCCAAACGCTGCTGATATTCTTCTTTATCATACGTCGGAGCATCGTATTTTCCCGCCGCTACCCGTTGACGCGAAGCTTCAGAAAGCAAAATTGCCGCAGCGACAGAGACGTTGAAGCTCTGAATCATACCGTACATGGGAATATATACCTCTCCGTCTACAACGCTCTGCAGCTCTTCCGGAACACCGCTGTGCTCATTGCCCATGATAATAGCCGTAGGCAGTGTCAAATCATACTCCGAAACAGGACGCGCATCTGGAGAGCAACTTGTTGCCAGAATACGCATATTCCCTGCCTTCAGACTGCTCCGCAGATCCTCCGGGGACGTATGGCGCACGGTGTCCACCCATTTGCGGGCTGAAGCCGATGTCTTCCGTCCAAGCACAGGGAAAGGCGTATCCGTATAGTACAGATGAATTTCCGGAACGCCGAAAGCATCGGCACTGCGGTAAATGGCCGATACATTGTGAGGGTCATGAATATTGGCCAGAACCAGCGTCAAATCCTTTTGGCGATGCGCCAGAACCTGCTCCAGCTTCTTTCTTCTCCGGTCTGTAATCGTATTTCGCATAATGGCAATTGTCCTTGTTCACATATCAATCTGAAAAAAAATCAGGCTACCGTTCCGTCAACAGAAAGTTCAGCCCTCTGCGCCTCAAGCGATTCAATCTGTTCCTCCAGTCCAGACAACTCTTCAAACATTTGCTCGCTGTCAGCCTTGACGGCTTCAAAATGCTGAATCAGTTCCGCAGGATACCCGTCGGCATAGGTTTCAGGATCAGCAATTTTGCTCTCAAGCTCACTTTGTTCTTGAAGTAAAGCTTCAAGTTCTTTTTCGAGTTCTGCATACCGGTCTCTTAGAGGACGGATCCGCTTGTAGAGCTCATTTCGCCGTTCGCCCTGTTCTCGCTTCAGTTTCTTCAGCTCCTCACGATCGAGAATACGCACTTGACTCTGCTGAGTTGCCTGATTTCTTTCGTTTTTTTCACTTCTGGATTCTGCCGCAGCGAGACGCGCCGCATCGTATTGGGCAAATCCCCGTTCATAAACGGTAATGCCCTTTTCAGAAACAGCCCAGGCTTCTTCAGTGACTTCAGAAAGAAAATATCGGTCATGCGCGACGAGCAGCACCGTACCGTCAAAGCTGTGCAACGCTTCGATAAGAGCTTCACGACTCTCCAAATCCAGATGGTTTGTCGGTTCGTCAAGTATGAGAAAATTCGCCCTTTTGAGAAAGAGCGATGCCAATACAAGACGGCTTCGCTCACCGCCGGAAAGACTTGATACGGTGCGATCAAAAAACGGCTGGCCAAGCAGGAACAGCCCGAGTACACTCATCAGTTCCTCTTCGGTCATATGCGGATCGGCAAGACGTCGGATCTCACCGAGAACCGTGTTTTCCGCATTCAATATATCTGTCTGATGCTGACTGTAATATCCGAGCCGCACAAGAGAACCCATCTGAAAATTGCCGCCTGTACGCTCCAGATGCGACGCCAGGATTTTCAGAAGCGTAGATTTGCCGCAGCCGTTCGGACCGACGAGAGCGATACGCTGACTCCGAAAGATGGTAAAGGTCAGAGGAGGCCACAGTTTTTTTCCGTCAGGAAAGGCAAAAGCGAGATCGGCCGCAGCAAGTACCGTTTTATCCGATTTTGGGGCTTCAGGCCAGCGAAAGCTCAATTCCCGACGTTTGATTTCAGGTCGGAACTCTTCCAGCTCTTTCTGAAGCTTTCTGGCCATTTTCTGTCGGGACGCCGCCTGCCTGGCCTTGGTAGCCTTGGCACTGAACCGGCGCACAAAATCCATTTTGTGCTCAAGCTCCTCATTGAGCCGTTTGGCTTCCCGCTCCCTTTGTTCCTCAAGAGCTTCCTGAAGTGCGACAAACTGCGTAAAAGTCGCCTTGCGAAATACCGGTCGGGCTGCTCCGACGTATAAAATGTGCGTCCCTACTCGATCCATAAAGACGCGATCGTGAGCAACAAACACCAGAACGCCCTGATATTCCTTCAGAAAGGATTCCAACCATTCAACAGCCTCTATGTCAAGATGGTTCGTGGGCTCGTCAAGCAGCAGGATATCGGCTCCAGCCACCAGAACACGGGACAGCTTGGCTCGTTCTCTCCATCCGCCCGACAGCTGCGCCAAAGGCAGATGCAGCCGCTCATCGGAAAACCCCAGACCCGAAAGAACCGCTCGGGCTTTGTGTTCCGGATTGTATCCGTACACGGCTTCCAGCTCTGTCTGGTGTGCAGACAGACGCATCAGCGCATCCGAATCTCCGTTTTGAACAGCTTTTTCCCATTCTTCCCAAAAATCATGCCAGTCCGGCAGGACATCGAGCACCCATTCCAGCAACGGAGTGCCTAATGCGTCCTGATCAAGAGTCTGCTCCACATAGCCAATCCGGCTGTTCTTCGGCAGAAAAATCTGTCCGGAATCCGGTTGTTCCGCACCGGCGATAATCCTGATGAGCGTAGATTTGCCGCAGCCATTCGGACCGCAGACACACAGTCTGCAGCCGGAGTCAATGTCCAGAGAAAAATTATTAAAAATATCTTTGCCGCCGAAAGCCTTGCTAATATTTTGCAGGGTAATTTTCATGAAAGCGCATTCTATATCTGAACGGCCGAAGCCGATTGAATAATTGAAGAAAAAAACAGCTTGCCCTGAGACATTCGCCTCTTACTTCGCAAACTCTCTGTTTTTTTCAAACGCCGCGATCACGGCTTCAAGCACCGCTCCTCGGAATCCAGACTGCTCCAATTTGCGAACCCCCTGAATAGTGGTGCCACCAGGAGAACATACGGCATCTTTCAGTTCTCCGGGATGACGGCCGCTCGCCAACAGAAGCTTGCCGGATCCTACCAGCATCTGCGCGGCCATTTCCATAGCCGCAGCTCGCGGAAGACCGCACGCAACGCCTCCGTCAGCCAAAGCCTCCATGAACAGATCCGCAAAGGCAGGTGCACAGGCCGATACGGTGCTTCCGGCATCAATCTGATTTTCGGGAAGCGCGATCAGCATCCCCGCTTCACGCAGGGATCCGATCAGCATGTTCCGCTCATTTTCCGTCACTTCACCGCTGCAGGCATGGAGAATAATGCCCTCACCTACAGAAACCGGCGTATTCGGCATAATGCGGATCACAGGGCACTCCATGCCAAGCAGTGCCTGAATTTTGGCGATAGGCGTTCCGGCAGCCATGCTCACCAATACAAAACGATCGATTCTGGCTCTGAGAATAGGAGCCAGTCCGGCAAGCAGAGAGCCAAGCATCTGCGGCTTCACCCCCAGAAAAATAAAATCCGCCTGGGAAGCTATTTCCTCATTGGATACAGCCCTGCAGCGAAGTTCCTGAGCCAACGCTTCCGCCCTGCTCCGCGTACGGCTGGATACCATCAGTTTCTCTCCACCTTCGCTCCGAGCCGCTGCGCGAGCCAGAGCACCGCCCATGTTGCCCACGCCAATAAAACCAAATGTCGCCATCTTCTTCCCCTCCGGCTAGCGAATCTGTCCGCAGCCGCATACAATATATTTCCAGGATGTGAGCTCTTCCAAGCCCATGGGGCCGCGCGCGTGCATTTTCTGAGTGGAGATACCGATCTCCGCACCGAATCCGAATTCTCCGCCGTCAGTAAAGCGTGTTGAAGCATTTACGTAAACAGCGGCCGCATCCACTTCGTGGGTGAAACGCTGCGCTGAGGCAAGACTGTCAGTTACAATGCCTTCCGAATGTCCCGTTCCGTGTTCGGCAATGAAATCCAAGGCTTCATCCAGTCCGCTGACAATGCGCACGGCAAGGATATAATCGCCGTATTCTGCATCCCAGTCGGCATCCCTGGCCGGAACGCCCCGAGAGCCAAGCAACGCCAGGGCATTTTCGTCACAGCGCAGCTCTGTATGTTCGGCATCGAGAAGCGGCACAGCCCGGCGCAAAAACGCATCTGCAATTTTTTCATGAATCAGCACGCATTCCACGGCATTGCAAACCGACGGACGGGAGCATTTGGCATTGTGCAAAATTTGCGCTCCCATATCCAAATCAGCTTTTTCGTCAATGTACAGGTGGCATACGCCTTCGCCTGTACGGATGACGGGAACTGTCGCCTCCCGCGCTACGCTCCGAATCAGTCCGGCACCCCCGCGGGGAATGAGCACATCCACATATTCGTTCAGGTGCATCAATTCCCGCGCAGTCTCCCTGCCTGCATCCTGAACCAGAGAAATACAGTCCTCCGGCAAATCGGATCCAGATAAAGCCTCCCGCATAATTCTCACAGCGGCGATGTTGGATCGAAAAGCCTCACTGCCTCCGCGGAGAATACAGGCATTGCCGGATTTCAGGCAAAGCACGGCAGCATCGACCGCTACGTTTGGCCGGGCTTCAAAAATCATGGCAATGACGCCAAGCGGGAC
Source organism: Desulfovibrionaceae bacterium (assembly GCA_029011315.1). GTDB lineage: Bacteria > Desulfobacterota > Desulfovibrionia > Desulfovibrionales > Desulfovibrionaceae > Bilophila. Next base: position 623 of record JAQXLA010000015.1, on the reverse strand, counting down.
GCGACGGCGGCTAATTATCAGTCCGTTCGGCCTCGTTTCAGTCCGATCCGTACGGCCTATCGGATCCGGCAGAGCGATGACACTGCGGACTCCGGCAGCTATAGATGCAATTCTGTCTTCTGTCAGCCGAAGTCTATCCAGCAGAGAACGGCGCATTCCAGCGGCCTCAGCCACCGCCAAATCTTCGGCGTTGGCCTCCAGCCAAGCGTGGCGATGATCAAGCAGGGCTCCGGCAATACGCTCCAATGCCCTGTTTTTCGCTTCCGTTCCGACAACAGCCAGTTTTCTGGCAGCATCTTTGGCCGCCGCTCCCTGTTCCTTCAGCGTCATGCTCTCACTCCCTCAGATGGCAGGAAACGCGTCCCGACGTTCTTTCCAGCCGCAATGTCATACAGTTTATCCATGTCGCTGCCATTGGCAATGACCATTTCTACTCCAGCCTTCATTACGATTTCCGCAGCATGCAGCTTCGTGACCATGCCTCCGGTTCCGTGCTCTGATCCGCTGCCGCCGGCCATGGCACAGATTTCAGGCGTCAATTCCCGAACAAGAGGAATAATCTTTGCATCGGTATTTTCACGCGGATTGGCATCGTACAGACCATCGATATCGCTGAACAGCAC
>JAQXLA010000014.1 GCA_029011315.1 Desulfovibrionaceae bacterium | reverse complement strand
GGAGCAGCCTCTCTTTTTATCCCCCCCATCACATCGGCTCTTTCCTCTTCGCTTCCCTGAACGTCAAAAGTTTGTCCCGGTAGTATTCGTACTGCTTCCTTCTGGCTGCGATTTCGGCAGGAAGGCCGGAAATGAGGTCATTGCACAGGGCGTCGAAACGGTCGAGAATGCGCACTATTTCCGCTTGAATGGGGCTGGTTAAACAAAAACTCTCCTTGCGTGAACGGATCATGTTACCCAAGGGGAGTTTTGTCTGCTTGATGTGTGTGGAAGTATGGATAAGGATAGAGGATAGGCTAATTTTTCTTTTTTCTTGTCTTCTTCTGGAGTGCCTGTTCCTTTTTTTCTTTTTCAATCAATTTTTCATAGCGGTTTAAAAGGTCAACTACGATTTCGTCTTCTGTAGTATCCTTGGTGTAGCCGTAGAGTTTCCTGACTTCTTTATCCAGGTTGTTATGCGCCTTCATGAGTTCAGGCGGCATTCCATGGAGATCGTATAGGTCAGCAAGTGAACTGTCGGGATAAAGTTTTCTAGCATCCAATACGGTTTGAGCAAGGCTTTCAATTTTTGTCTTCTGTGATTCGGACACGTCATCAGGCCACGGGAAGGCATTGTAAACCATTTCTTTTGAGTACCTATAATCACTCTTTATTCGTCCACAGGTGATTCTCATCCAAGCATTATGAACACAGGATGTTAGAATTCCAAAATGATACAATGATACGTTTGGAATGGTAAATACCGCATCACTAGCAATGACGTCTGACTCAACAAAATCAATGGGAATATACTTTCTGTTTTCACTGGAACAGCGAGGAACGATAATATATGGTTCTCCTTCAACTTGTGTACATTGGGCAAAGAGAGTAGGAGTTTGAGCAAATTTGCGAATACCAGCAGCAATGCTTTGTAGTCTCGTTTCCTTACACGCTTTTACTCTTGCCAGGACAAGAGGCATTGTTTTGAGTTCAGATGGACTTATATTTTTTAGCCACAAACAATATCTCTTTTTGTTATGAAGAAACTCTGACGCTCCAACATAACGATGTATCCACTTTACGAAAGCAGGTTCTTTGGTAATAAAATTGTCATAATCTTCTGCTTCAATGATAAGATTTCCACCATCGGCTGGCTTATTGCCGTAAATCATCTTTGGCGTATCTTTGCCAAATGGATTGCGTTGTGCATAAACTATAGTATTCTTATAATCTATAAGATATGGACTAATATTTTTTACTTTTTTACACTCTTTATCATATATTTTCTTAACACTCTTTGAGTAATTTGAAAAACCAATGATGATACAATGAACAGCAGCTTTTCCCTTTGCTTCATTACTCCATTTAAAAGTTCGATATGCAAAGTTAATGCTAATATTTTCATCCAATAATTTAGACCATAAGACGTGAACCATCTCACCTTGACATATTGAATTTGTAGAGACAAAGGCACAGTCATTTTTACCGATGCTTTTATATTTACTTCTTCCTGATTATCGTATAATCTTGTCGATTCATATCCGGAAATATCAGAGAAATATTTAACATACTTATATAAGTCTTTTGTTTTAAATTTTACTTGTTTATCTGTTGTTCTGCTATAAAGATGTATATTCTTAAAATCACATACCATTAATAAGTTAGTTATGTCTTCGGTATTTAAATGGACTACGTACTCCTTTAATTGTGCGTAGGCTTGTTTCAAATCTTTACCAGAAGATTTCATTTCAATGGCTATTTTACCGGGCCATAGATAATCAATATACCCTTTCCTGGAATCATCTTTGCTCACACGATACTCAAAGGAGCCGACTTCACGGGCATCCTTCACACCAAAGAGCTCAATAAATTCACGTTGAAAAGATTTTCCATCCGCTTCTTCACGAACGACGTTTTCAAATTTTTTGCTGAAACGTATAGCATTATCCATTATTTGATTCCAGGAAAGAGGCATATTTTTTCCCTATAGATAACGTGATGAGAAGTAGCAGAAAAATCATTCGAGCTTGCATGGCTTCCGTAGGAACGGAAGTGAGGGCGTCTGAAATAAAACAGTTCGTTTACTCATTGCCGTAAGCAAGTGGGAGCATATCGGCAATTTCCGAAGCGAGATTTCCGCGACGGGGAAAACGTTTTGCCAGTTCCTTTCCAGCTTTTCCGTGCAGAAAGACTCCAACGCAGGCGGCAAGATGCGGTGGGAGGGAGAGATATCTGCTTAACTGGACGGCAATGCATCCTGCCAGAATATCCCCTGAGCCTCCGACAGCAAGATTGGGCGTCGCGAACGGAGAAACAGAGATCGGTTCTTCTGGAGAGCCGACCAGCGTCCCCGATCCCTTGAGCACCCAGACGGAAGGACAGAGCTTTTTCAATTCTTCCAAAGCTGAAAAGCGATCGCTCTGAACTTCTGCTGCGGTGCGATTCAGCAAAAAAGCGGCCTCGCCGGGATGCGGTGTCAGAATATCCTGTGGGGAAAGCAGAGAAAAGCCAATTCGAGGCAAATGATGCAGTGCATCGGCATCGATGACCGCAGGCGGTCGATTAGGAATGCGGAGCACACTTGCAATAAAGCTGCCCGCAGAGGCTTCGCGCCCTATGCCGGGACCGATAACCATAGCGGAACATTTCTGCAGGAATGCCCGGACAGATTCGTCGGCTTCTTCCGGCCATTGTGTCCCTGATCCTGCGGGCATGGTCATGATATCCGCAACGCCTCCTTTTGCGGTGAGGCACAGCACTTCGGGAGTGATGATGCGCACCAGACCGGATCCGGAGCGAAGTGCAGCCAGGGCGGCAAGATGCGGTGCCCCTGTAAGATCTCCGTCCCGGGTGCGCGATCCTCCAATCACGGCAACGGTTCCCGCCGTTCCTTTATGTCCGGAAGGCGAAAAAGCCGGAAGAGAGGTGAGCAGCCGATTGGTCATCAACCGAAACGGAGCAGGAAAGCGGGTGCGAATTTCAGCAGGAATGCCGATTTTTCTCACATACAGTTTGCCCGTGAAATCTGTCGCTTCAGGAAGACAGAGTCCGAGCTTGGCGGCCTCAAAGGAAACGGTAGCATGCGCCTGAACGGCATCGGGAGAGGGCTTTCCCGTTCGAGATGAGAGACCTGAGGGAATATCAAGAGAAAAAATAAACGCTGATCTCCGGAGCTTATTTACTTCCTGCACAATTTTCCGTGCCTCAGGGCTGAGAGAACCGTGAAATCCGGTGCCGAGAAATCCGTCGACGATGATATCCGGCTGAAAATCGGGATCTTTCAGAGCCTGTAGAAGAGGGCTGAAGGTCAGTCCGCAGCGTTTGGCGAACCGGACGAAGCGTCCGGATGCTCCCCTGCAGCTGCTCAGCGGCTTAGCATGGCCGATGAGAATGCGGGCTCCCTCTTCTTTCAGCATACTGGCGAGACAGACCGCATCGCCTCCGTTATTCCCTCCGCCCATAAGAATGAGAACATTTTTCTGTGCAGGCGGCTGGCAGATCTGGAGGACATGAAAGGCTTCTCGCGCTGCGCTGCTCATCAGCACGTCTTCGGAAATACCCAGTTTCATTGTCTCCTGATCCCAGTGATGCATAATGTCAGATGTCGGGAGAGGATCAAACATGCGGAGCTCCTGTATCGGAAAAAAGTCAGTTTTTTCATAAAACAAGATAAATCTGTATTTTTTTACGGCATCAGGGTAATGAAAACAAGCGGGATGTGCGAACGGATGCTGATGAAGATGACTTGTCAGAACATTATCACGTCATGTCTATTATCGGGATTCTCAAGTCGGAGTGAATTGGTGAAGGAACAGAATCGAGCGGTGTCGGTATTTCACTTCATCATGCTTCTTATGGCATGTTTTCTGTTGTGCTCTGTAGTAGTTTATGCAGAGGCAGCTCAGGATTCCTGCGCAGAAGCAGAAGCGGCTTTTGAGCGCCTGAAGAAACACAAGATTCGTTCCGGTCATCGAGATGTATGGCTGGCGCTGGCAGAGCGGTTTGACAGAATTTATGACCGACAGAAAAAACCGGAGGCCATGTTCCGAGCAGCAGAAATGCTTGAGGAATTGAGCCGTCGATCCGGGCTTGTCGCTGATCGCATTGCAGCTGAAAACAAATATCTTGCGTTTGCGAATCGACATCGCAGGCATCCCAGAGCTGATCAGGCTCTTTACAGAGCTTCAACACTGATGAAAGGCCATAATATGCCCGGGAGCCTGAAACTGCATCGCAGGCTGACTTTGAGCTATCCGAAAAGTCCGTATGCGCTTCAGAGTTCAAAAATCGATAAAACGAAGAAAAGAAAAGAGACTAGAAAAATATTCATTGATCCCGGACATGGGGGCAGAGACAAGGGTACGCAGCATTTCAATATTACAGAATCCCGCTGTGCGCTGGATATCGCGCTGAAACTTGGAGAACGGCTCCGGGCTGCCGGTTTCACCGTCGTTTTTTCACGCCGATCGGATAAAGGGATTGGATTGAGGGAAAGATCGACAAAAGCCGAGCTTGCCAGGGCTGATTTATTCGTATCCGTTCATATCAACGCCAATCCTAGGGAATCCGTTCAGGGATTTGAAACCTATGTCTGTTCAGGAGCGCATTCCGAGTCTGTGAGAATTGCAAAAAGAGAAAATGCTTCTTTGGGAGCTGTACGGTTTGTGACGTCCAAAAAACATCTTCCGGAATATCGCAAAGCCTCTTTGCAGGCAGCGGAATCAGTGCATCGATCGGTCATGCGTCGCCTTAAAGCGTACGGAGTTCGTAATGGCGGTATCAAGAACGGGCCGTTTTATGTTCTGCGCCGTGCCCGCGTGCCGAGTTTTCTGATAGAAGCCGGATATTGTACCAACAGAGAAGACGCACGACGCCTGGCAAATTCCGCATACCGTGCGGCAGTTGCAGAAGGCATTGCGTCGGGCATTACGGAATATTTTCGCTCAAAAAGCTAGAAGTTTCCCTGTCTGAAACGGCCTGCAAAAGATGATTCAGCCAGATTTGGGCAAGCGATTTTGTTTCAACCATCCCCCGCAGAACAGGACAGCAAATCATGCCGTTTTGTTCTATGCGTGATTTCCAGGAATTTTCATCAGCACCTGCGAGATCGGACAGTGCATGGCGGCCTATAAGGCTAAGCAGAGGGTAAAGCAAAACAGTACGGATTCCGAGAGCTGAGAAATAGGGCAGGATCTGTTCGAGGCGAATGCGTCCGCTTAGCGTTCCGATACGGCAGGGCAGGCTGGTTTGCTTCTGCAGTGCCCTTTCCAGAAGGGCATACAGGCGTTCCGCAGCATGCGGACTTCCGTGCCCTGCGAACAGCACAGCTGTATGCGGGCCGGCATTCTGAGGAATGAGCCCCGCCAGGGCTTCCGCCGCAGCTTGGACAGTCGTTTCAGTCAGCAGGGGCTGGCTGAGCACAAGTCTCTGAAAAAGATGCTGTGATTCGGCGACGATTGAGGCGACGGCTTCGAATTCTCTTCCGGAAATAACTTGAAGAGGCTGAACGATCACATCATGGAAGCGTTCAAAATGCATTTTCAGCAATGCCTTGGAAACAGAATCGGTTTTGATGTGCTGCGTCGCGAGTACTTCGCGCAGATGTCCTGAAGTGCAGGCCCAGCGTACAGCGCGATGGGGGAGAAGATGGCGTACATTTTTTTCGAAATGTTCCAGAGCGGTTTTTCCCTGAAGAGATGACGAACCAAATGTAATCAGAAGAATGCCGGATCCTGTTTTAGGGAGAGTTTTTCGGGGCGTTTGCATCAGTTGATTAATAATTTTCATGCTGTTTCAGAGGAATCGTCAGGGTTGTTTTTTCCTTTTTTCCATACTACAGAAGCTGAGATACTACCACGTTTATCTGACAGCAACCATTCAGGATGGGATTATGTTTCGGAAATCCATCGGAATTCTGGCCGGATACGGTCAGTTTCCTAAAATCGTGGCTGAGGGAATTCGAGCTCAGGGATACAGAGTCATTGTGTGCGGATTTTATGATCAGACGGATGCATCGCTTTTTAGCGATGCCGATGTTTTTGAACAGTTTCATCTTGGCCAGTTTCGTAAGGTTTTGAAATTTTTTCAGGATCATGGTGTTGAAGAAGTCTGCATGGCCGGAGGTATTAACAAACCTCGGGCACTTTCCTTCAGACCGGATTTGATGGCGGCAAAAATGCTGTTTTCCATGAAAGGAAAGGGAGATGATGCGCTGCTGCGCGCCATCATCGGGCTTTTCGAGGAAAATGGCATCAAGGTCGTTTCATCGTCGTGTTTTGCGCAGAGGCTGCCATGTCCGGCTGGCCAGCTGTCTAAAAGAGCACCGACGGATGAAGAATGGGACAGTATTCGGTATGCATGGCCCATTGCGGAGAGCTTGGGCCGGTTTGATATCGGTCAATGTCTTGTCGTTAAGCAGAATATGGTGGTTGCGGTGGAATGCCTGGAGGGAACGGATGCTGCGCTGAAACGCGGAGCTGAACTCGGTGGAGACGGGTGTATCGCTGTCAAGCGATTCAAGCCTGGTCAGGATGAACGTGCGGATTTGCCGTCCGTAGGTCTGGAAACGATTCGCCTTCTTGGCCGTCTTCATTACACATGCCTGGCCATAGAAGCCGACAAAACACTGTTTTTTGACAGGGAAGAAGCCATACGGTTGGCGGATCGGCTGAAGTTGGCCGTAGTGGCGCTGAAATCATAACTGAAGCTACGGACGAACGGCAATTGCTTCAATTTCGATCAGGGCATTCAGAGGAAGAGATCGTACGCCTACGCAGGAGCGGGCGGGGCATACTCCGGTAAAAAACTGCCCGTATAGATCATTGACCGTTTTAAAGTCCTGCATGTCTGTCAGAAAAACGGTGGTTTTCACGACATGGTCCGCAGACAGTCCCGCTGCATGCAGGACGGCCTGAAGATTTTGCAGAGCCTGTTTTGTCTGCCCGGCGATGCCGCCTTCGGCCAGGGATCCTGTTTCCGGAATCAGACCGATCTGGCCGGATAGAAAAACGAGGGATTGAGTTTCTACGGCCTGGGAATAGGGGCCGACAGCTGCCGGAGCGTACTGGGACGTAATTTTTGCTTTCATGACATATCTCCAGAAAAATATTTGAAGAGGCTGAAGCCAATCTTTGCGCTATTGAACAGTGTAGCGACTTGTCTCTGAAAATCAACTTAATTTGGTCTGGCGTTCTGGCGAAACTTGCATGTTTTTGAGGACAGATCCGGGAGCCGGAAAAAGCATTGAAGATGTGTGCAACGTGTTTTTGTTCTTAACGTTTGACAAAAAAAAATGTGTCTTTTATAACGAAGTGATCTCTGAAGTTTTTGTGCAGTGAAAATGGAAACGCAGTCTTCAGGGAGCCGGTTGGGACCTCAATCGAAAAAGGAGCTGGAATCATGAAACTGAGCAAAATTGGCGAAGCTGGACGCTGCAATCCTAAGGGTGCCGTCGAAAAAAGCGATATCCTTGTTAAGGCTGAGCCCAATGAAGGACAGGGCATTCAAGTTCAGCTGAGCGGCAAGTCCGTTGTGCTGAAGCAGTTCGGCCGTCAGATTGAAGCCATGCTGAAGCAGGCTGCTGAAGATGCCGGTGTGGAAGATGTCACCATCGTCGCCAAGGATAATGGCGCTCTTGACTATACCATTAAAGCCAGAGTTCGCGCCGCGATCGCTCGGGCGTTAAAGTAAGGAGCCTTAAGCATGAAAAGCCTTCTCGCAATCAACGGCAATGATCCCAACGCGCTGATGAATTCTACGCTTTATGACGCGGATGCCGCCATGTACGACCTCGCTGAGGCCGTGGACGAATCGAATAAAGACGCTGCCAGAATTCTGCTGCAGGAAGCTCTGAAATTTTTTGACTTCGGCTCCACGAAAACAATAGTGCGGGTAAATCGTCTGTGTTGCTGCGGTCTGGAAGATATCCAGACTGTCGGTGCTGCCAAACCGTATGCTTTTATCATTCAGAGAGGTTCAGTGGAGAACGTGGCCAAGGCCGATGCCGCCATTTCCGCTGTTGAAGCTGAAAACGGCATTGAAAACGGATCCATCGCCCTGATTCCCACGATTGAGACCATTGCTTCTCTGGAAAAAGTTGCTGATATTATTGCCGCTTCTCCTCGCATCAAGGCTGTGATGCTGAATGCCTCCGGACTGTTGAGCGACATGGGTGTTGCGGATACTGGCGACAGCGATCAGCTTGTGTACGCCAGAACAAAGATCGCCATGGCCTGCCGTGCCGCCGGCATTGATGCTATTGACACGCCTTTCCGTGACGTTAAGGACGCTGAAGGCCTGAAAAATGACGCCGCCAAGGCCAGAAGCCTCGGCTTTACTGCCAAGCTGGCTCTGAACGGCAACCAGGTTCCCGTCATCAACGGCATCGCCTAATTTTATCCAATAAGGAAGAAAGACCATGTTGAATGCTGTAAAACGTGAAATCCCCGATTATATCGAAGGATACGGCGAGGTCCGTCATTTTAAAGGCGCCTATGCGAGCCTTGATAACCGCAAGAAAGTCGGTGTCAACGGCCGTACCGTAAAGCCCAGCAACAAACTGCAGCCGGGCGACAGCAAGATGGTGCAGTCCATCGAGGAAATTCTTGAAAAAGTCAATTTCCATGATGGCATGACCGTTTCGTTCCATCATCATCTGCGCAACGGTGACTATGTGCTGAACATGGTCATGAAAGTCATTCATGACAAGGGCTTCAAGGATATTCATTTGGCCGCGACGGGCGTCTTCGCCTGCCATGAACCCATCGTCGAATACATTAAGGACGGCACCATCACCTGTGTTTCCTGCAACTACATGTCCCCCGGACCTGTGGCGAAGGCCATTACTCAGGGATATCTGAAAAAGCCTGCCGTTTTCAGAAGCCATGGCGGACGTCCTCGTGCCGTCGAATCCGGCGACTTGCATGTCGATGTAGCTTTTATTGCGGCTCCTTCCTGTGACGAATACGGCAATGTGAACGGTACGCATGGCAAATCCGCCTGCGGCGTTCTGTCCTATATCTATCCTGATGCCTACTATGCCGATCACGTCGTGGCAGTGACCGATAACCTCGTGCCTTTCCCGAACTGTCCTATCGAAATCACACAGGATCTCGTTGATTATGTGTACGTTGTGGACTCCATCGGTGATCCGAACGGCATTGTTTCCGGTACGACCCGCGTGACTACCGATCCGATTGGTCTGAAAATTGCAAATTCTGCGGCTCAGCTGCTGGATGAAGCCGGCTATATTGAAGATGGCATGTCCTTCCAGACAGGTGCCGGCGGCACTTCTCTGGCCGTGGCAGCCGGAGTGCGCGAGCGCATGATCAAGAAGGGCGTTGTCGGATCCTTCGGTGCTGGCGGCGTAACGGCTTACATCGTTCAAATGCTGGAAGAAGGCCTGTTCCGCGCGATTTTCGATGTGCAGGACTTCGACCTCCGTTCCGTGGCTTCTGCAGGAACCAATCCCAAGCACATGGCTATGAGCGGCTCTTTGTACGGCAACCCGCATAGCTGCGGTCCTGTCGTCAATAAGCTGAGCATTATGATTCTGGGCGCGACGGAAGTTGACGTCGATTTCAACGTCAACGTCGTAACCGGTTCTGACGGCACCATCATGGGGGCTTCCGGCGGTCATAACGATACGGCTGCCGGTTCCAAAATTTCCATTGTTGTCAGCAATCTGCTCAAAGGGCGTCTCTGCCTCGTCCGCGATCGCGTTACGACGGTGACCTCTCCTGGAGAAACCATCGACGTCCTGGTGACCGACCGCGGCATTGCTATTAACCCCCGTCGTACGGATCTGCTTGAGAAATTGAAAGATTCCAAGCTGCCGATCATGACCATCGAAGAACTGAAGAAGATCGGCGAAAAGCTTGCCGGCATTCCTGATCCGGTTGAATATACGGATCATATCGTCGGTGTCGTGGAATACCGCGATGGTACTGTCATTGACGTGGTGTATGAACCTAAGAAGTAGGCTTATTGCCTGAATTGATTTGAAAAAGGCTCCGCTGAAAGGCGGAGCCTTTTTGTCTTCATGAAAAGCTTGACGTCTGCGCTGTAACGCGAAAAAATACATATTTCATATACTGTCAAAAGGAAACGAGCATGTCTTTTCATATTCGGCCTCTTGTTCGTCGTTTTCGTCCTTATACTCCCGGACGATCCATTGATGAAATTCGTGAAAAATATGGTCTGCAGCAGATTGTGAAGCTGGCCAGCAATGAAAATCCTTTGGGAACTTCTCCGCTTGTGCAGGAAGTGCTGCGCAAAAAAGCTTCCTTTGCCTTCCGTTATCCTCAATCCGGAAATCCACGGCTTGTAGAAGCACTTGCAGCCAGACATCATGTCTCGCCTTCCCGTATTGTAGTGGGAAACGGATCGGATGAGATTATTGATGTTCTGATTAGGATATGTATGGATCCGGGCGTACACAATGCCGTCGCCTTTAAGCCATGTTTCGGCATTTACAGCACACAGACGGCTTTTCATGGCGTGGAACTCCGTCAAACGCCCCTGAATGAAGATTTTTCCTTTCCATGGAACGCAATGCTGAGCAAGATTGATGACAAAACGTCTATCGTGTTTGTTACCTCGCCTGACAATCCTTCCGGCTATGCGGCAAAGGCTGATGAACTGGAGCAATTCGCCAGACGTCTGCCTCAGCACTGCCTGCTCCTTGTTGATGAGGCTTATACGGATTTTGCGGAAAATGATGAGGAATACTCGATGATTCCCCGTCTCCATACATTGCAGAATGTTGCTGTACTGCGTACTTTTTCAAAAAGTTTCGGTCTGGCAGGGCTTCGTCTTGGCTATGCCATCCTGCCTGAAGATTTGGCCGATCTTTTTTGGAGGGTCAGACTTCCGTTTTCAGTTAGCATTCTGGCTGAGGAAGCTGGTCTTGCAGCCCTTGCAGATATCGATTTTCGACAGGAAACATTGCGCACTGTGCGCGAGGGGCGCAACGTTCTTTTTCAGGGACTTCGCCAACTCGGTTGCCATGTTTTTCCATCGCTTTCCAATTTTCTCATGTTTTCTCTTCCTTCAGGAGGACCTGATGCCGCAGAGCTGAATGAAGAGCTCCTGCGGCGCGGCTATATTATTCGTCCGCTATCAAGTTACGGGTTGCCTAGTCACTTGCGGGTTAATGTCGGAACCGAAGAAGAGAATGCGGGATTTCTAAACGCAGTACGTGAAATCTTGAACCGCTAATAATACAGGAGTCAGCTATGGATCGTATAGCCGTTATCACCCTTGATGGCCCTGCAGGAGTTGGAAAATCGACATTGGCAAAACAGTTGGCCGGTAAGCTTGGCGTGGCATATCTGGATACAGGGGCGATGTTTCGGACGCTTGCCCTGCGACTGGGAGAAAACGCGCATCTGCTGGACAGTAAGGAGCTGAGCAAACGTTGCGCGGCTTTTTCGTTTCGACTTGAAGGCAGCGGCTCAAAAACAGTTTTGCTATGCAATGGAGAGCCTATCGGAAATGATATTCGCACGGAAAAAGCCGGGAAAATGGCGTCTTTGATTGCGGCAATTCCAGCAGTTCGGGATTGCTTGAAAGTGCTTCAGAGAAAGATAGGACTGGAAACGCCTCTGGTCGCTGAAGGACGAGATATGGGAACGGTCATCTTTCCTGATGCGCTGTGCAAGTTTTTTCTAGATGCCCGACCGGAAATTCGGGCTCTCCGACGGGTGCATGATTTAAAGACTAGAGGAGAAGAAGCCAATTTGCAGGAAATTACGGAAGCGATTCGTAAACGTGATGCGTTGGATCGCGGCAGAGCCGTAGCGCCTTTGAAACCGGCAGAAGATGCTGTTATCGTGGATACGTCAGATTTGGATATTCAGAATGTCCTTGATGTCCTGATGCGGCATATCGGAGAAAAAGCGATGGCTATTCGAGGTTTCCGTGATTGATCCCGTAGCTTTCTCCATTGGTCCGCTTTCTGTGCACTGGTATGGATTGATGTATCTGCTCGGTGCCGTAACCTGCCTGGTGCTGTCTCGTCTGCGTTTGCGCTGTGAAGCATGGAAGCATTCCGGCTGGACGAGTGATGATTTTGATGATTTGCTGATATGGGGCATGGTTGGTGTGATTTGCGGCGGACGATTGGGGTATGTGCTGTTTTATGGAGAAGGGGCGTTTCTGCGGGATCCTGTGGATATTTTCCGTATCTGGCAGGGCGGCATGTCGTTTCATGGTGGACTACTTGGAGTTCTGATCGCTGTGTGGTTTTGGTCGGTCAGACATGGACGTTCCTGGATAGGGGTACTGGATTTTGCAGCGCCGTTTGTTCCCCCGGGGCTTTTTTTCGGACGTATCGGAAATTTCATCAATGGAGAGCTATGGGGAGCACCGACGGATTTGCCTTGGGGAATCGTCTTTCCCGATGCAGGATCACTTCCTCGGCATCCAAGTCAGCTGTATGAAGCGGGCATTGAGGGCTGCTTGCTTTTTATCGTCCTGTGGCTGGCTTCCTTAAAGCCGCAGCCTGCAGGGCGCATTTCCGGACTTTTTGCCGTTCTGTACGCGATTGGCCGTTTTTCCATTGAATTTGTACGTGTTCCGGATGCGCATATCGGCTATATCGCTTTTGGCTGGCTGACAATGGGACAGATTTTGAGTCTGCCTTTGCTAATCGTCGGAATCTATCTCCTGTACTGCTCTTTAAAAGGAGAAGCGTGCTTAAGCCGATAAGGATAAGGATGAAAAAAACGGTTAATGTTAATAGAGAAAATATGCGGCTTCTGTTTTTTAACAGAAGCCGTTTTCATTTTTTGCATACCGTCGCGCTGTAAATTGCAGGAATATTATCTTTGCAAGCACCGTTTTCCTGACAGAAAATTGGGAGATCTCCTGTCTTTTGTGACTTCAAGCAGTGTATCAAGCAACGAGATATTGACATCTGCGATGCGCACCGTGACTTCCTGCCCGATGCGGAAAATTTTGCCCGTGCGCCTGCCAACAAGCTGAAAATTTTTTTCATCATAGTCATACCAGTCGTCATGCAGGCTTTCCAGACGAACGAGACCTTCAAGAGGAGGATCTCCAAGTTCTGTAAAGAATCCGAAAGGCATGACAGAGGAGATTACACCGCGGCAAGTTTCTCCGATATGCTTTTTAAGCAGCAGACATCCGAGGCGTTTGCTGATTTCCCGTTCTGCTTCGGCCGCTGTTCGCTCATTCTGATTGCATTGATCCGCAATATGTTCCAGTCTTTTCCAGCCTGGCATGTGAATGGCATCCCCTAAGGCTTTGTATACAGCTCGATGCGTTACAATATCAGCATAGCGCCGTATGGGAGAGGTAAAATGACAATAGGCTTCGGATGCCAGTCCGAAATGGCTTCCTGGGCTGACGTCATATCGCGCCTGCATCATAGAACGCAAAACAAAACGGCTGACAATATATTCCGATGGTGTACCGGCGGCTTCATGCAGAATATCCTGCAAAAGTTTTGGGCTGATATCTCGTTTCAGGCTGCGTTTTTTCAGCCCGGCATTGTGCAGAAGATCGCTTAGCTTAAGCAGGCGTTCTTCATCCGGAGCGGGATGTACTCTAAATAAAAAGGGAATATTCCGTTGCTCAAGAAATTCAGCGGCAGCTTCATTGGCGGCAAGCATACATTCTTCGATGATGCGATGGCTGAAGAGCCGTGTCCTTTGACAAGCCCCGCGGACATCGTCTTCTGAATGATCGATGTCAAATTGAATTTCAGGCACGTCGAAATCCAGACTGCCGCGCTTGAGACGTTTTTTTAGCAGAATATTTGCCAGAATTGCGGCATCTTTCAGCCATGGGAAACGCATAAGGAGGGGATCGTTGCAATGGAAATGCTCTGCATCGGGAATTGCTTCATGAACTCGATTGTAGGACAGCCGGGCTCTGGATCGGATAATTCCGGGAAAGAACGCTGTGTGCTTGCGATTGCCGAGGCTGTCGAAGCCAAGTCTGGCGGTTAAGGTTAGGCGATCTTCATCTGGCCGTAAGCTGCAAAGGTCATTGCAAAGCCGTTCCGGCAGCATGGTTTCGACGGAGGCGGGAAAATAGTAGCTGTTGCCTCGTTTGAGAGCTTCCCTGTCTATGGCTGATCCCGGACGGACATATTGAGACACATCCGCAATAGAGACCCACAGTTCAAAAACGGCATCCGAAGCACTGAGTCTGCGCACATAGATCGCATCGTCAAAATCCCGTGCGTCCTCTCCGTCAATTGTGACAAAGGGAAGGACTCGGAGATCCTGTCTGGTCAAGGAGGATCGGATGGAAATGTCTTCAGGATCCGCAGCAGGCTGTTTCAAGTTTGAGGCATGGAAAAACTCAGGAATTTTTGCAGATTCTTCACGTACTTCAGGAGGAAAAATCCGGGGGATATCCTTTGAGCCTTTAACTAGGGTTTCCTGGACGGATACATATTCTTCTCGGCCGATGATTGAGACTGCCGCAGCTTTCCAGCATGTTGCAGACACCTGCTCCATCGGTTTGAGGAGAAGTGTAACACCTGGCTCGGGAATGCCGGAGAACTTGCTGAAATCAGTCATCAGAAGCAATGAATGGAACCGAGGATCCGTACAGGCGCAGAGAAACAGCCCCTCAGGCGTTCTTTTCTTTGTGAGGCGAGCTGTGATGATGCGCGGCATATTTCGCGCTTCTGAAGTATGCAGCTGAAGAGCATTGGAAAAACGTCTGCGGGTAAATGCTTTCTGGTGATCCGTTTTCCGATGCCTTTTTCTGGAGGATCGGCAAGTTGAGCGAAAGTTTTTTTTCATGGTTTATCCTGAAATGCATCGGGAAATAATGTCTGAAGAAACCATGTCGGGAAAGGTTGCTTTGCGTACATATTGGAGCCGAATGAAATTTCTGTTTCCAAAATATAGAGATTCGAGAGGGAAAATTTGCGAAGTTTTACGGCATCTTTTTCCGTGCAGACAACGGGAAGCGAAATTGATGAGATTCTGTCTGCATCCTGTTGGCTGAAAGAATGATGATCGGGATAGATGAGTGTTTTGGAAGGCATGGCGTGCAAAAAAGCTGTCGCCGATTTGATAAATTGTTGCGGTCTGCCAATAGCAGTCAGTAGCGCATAGCCTGATTCGGATAACATTGACAGTGAGCCGTCTGCTTCACGGCGCAGAGATGTTGCGGAGAGCGAGAAGAAAAAAACCGGTTTTTCAAAAGCAGATAAGCGTTTTCCTATGATATCGTCATATTGATGACAGAGCGTTGGATCGCATTTGATTAAAAAAGCGTCAGCATAGTGGAGAGCAGAGACGTCTTCGCGCCAGGATCCAGACGGAATGACTTTGTTCCATTCCTGCAGCAAATCTTCAGGAGTCAGCAGAACGAGATTCAGATCTTTGCGGACTGAAAGATGCTGGAATCCGTCATCGAGCAGCAGAAGATCCGGATGAAACTGGGCGCAGGCGAGTTCAGCTGAACGGCTTCTCAACGGATCAATCAGAATTTTTGCCTCAGGATGTTTCTGTGCCAGCATCAGTGGCTCATCTCCTGCGATCTCCGGAGGCATATGCGGGGTTACGACAAGAGGAAATCGGCGTGATTGGGATCGATAGCCTCGGGAGAGGACAGCTGTTTTCAGGCCGCAGGATTCTGTTAGAGTCAGGAGATATTCTGTAATCGGAGTTTTTCCCGTTCCCCCCCAGGAAATATTGCCTACCGCAACACACGGGCAGTCAGGACGAAAAGCTTTGCTCGGGAAGTGCCTTCTCAGGCGCATTGCCATACCATAGCATACAGCGAAAGGCTTCATGATAGGGGATAGCATGCGGTAAAGATGCAGTGCTGAAAACATATGGCAAAACCGTTATTTAAGAATGATAGATTCCCTGGCGGAAGATTGTGATACGGTATCGAAAGAATATCAAAAAAACAATGCTTGCCAAGATAAGCATAAGAGGATAGAAAAACAAAAGCGGGCGGTTATCTCAGCTGGAAGAGAGCCGGCCTTACAAGCCGGATGTCGCAGGTTCGAGCCCTGCACCGCCCACCAGCAATGCAGCATGAAAAAAGCCCCTGTTTCAGGGGCTTTTTTGTCGCTTAGCTGTGGCTTTCTTCAATCCACTGTTTGAGTGGTTCATTGATGGATTGTCGGATTTCTTCAAGTGCTTCAGCGGAATCGGCTTCAAAGCGGGTCACAAGAACAGGTTGTGTATTGGAGGCTCGCACCAGTCCCCATCCGTGGGGAAAATTCACTCTGGCACCATCGATTTCTATCGTTTCGTATTTCGTTCGGAAAAACGCTTTGATTTTTTCGACAATAGAAAATTTTTTGTCATCATCACAGGGAATATTGATTTCCGGAGTGGAAAACGCCTGTGGCCATCCAGGAAGATCCGTCATGGGGCTGTCCTGACAGGAGAACAGTGCGGCAAGGCGGGCGGATCCATAAATGGCGTCATCGAAACCGTACCAATTGTCGCTGAAGAACATATGACCTGACATTTCTCCTGCCAGAGGCGAATCGGTTTCCCGCATTTTGGCTTTAATAATGGAATGTCCTGTTGTCCACATCAGCGGCTTGCCTCCATGTTCGGCAATGTCCCGGAACAAACGAGCCGAGCATTTAACATCGGCAATGATTGTTGATCCCGGAAGCCGCTCCAGCAATTCTCTGGCGTACAGAGAAAGCACTTCATCACCGAACAGCAGACGGCCGTTCGAATCGACTATTCCGATGCGGTCAGCGTCTCCATCCAGCCCGATTCCAAAGTCAGCCTGAGTTTCCTGCACTTTAGCAATGAGCTGCAGCATGTTTTCCTTTACTACTGGATCCGGGTGGTGATTGGGGAAATTGCCGTCTGCTTCGCAAAAGAGGGGAATCACTTCCGCACCGAGATTCGTCAGGATTTCGGCGCAGGTCGCGCCTCCCATGCCGTTGCCGCCGTCAACGACAACTTTGACAGGCCTTTTCAGCGTGAAGCGGGATACAATGTCCTGCTTATAGGAAGGCATGATGTCATGAGTCGAGGCGAGCCCGTTTCCGGCAATATAGTCTTCCTGTTCCATGATATCTTTAATTTTCTGAATTTCAGCCCCATGAATCGTGGAATCTCCAGCCCAGACTTTGAAGCCGTTATACTGCGGGGGGTTATGGCTTGCTGTAATCATAACACCGCCTCGACGATTCAGATGCCTTACGGCATAGTACAGTGCCGGTGTCGGCACTCTGCCGATATTGATGACATTGATGCCTGAAGCCAGCATTCCGGCAATCAGTCTGCGGCTGTATTCGGCTGAGGAATTTCGGCAGTCATAGCCGACTACAGCGTCTTCGATGTGGTTGCAACGCAGATATGTTCCGCAGGCTCTTCCGAGATTCTGCACCCAATCACCGTTAAAATCCTGATCAACGATACCGCGGATGTCGTATGCGCGGAATACGGATCCTGCGCTCATTCTACAGTCCTTTTGCTAGGGGTTTCAAACTGTTCTATAGAGTTGACTGGAATAATATTCTTCATACTGTTTTTCAAAAGTGTCAAGAAGATCAGTGTAAACATGGAATAAATCATAGGGAATATTCGGCTTGATGTCCTTAGGACTTGCCTTTTTGCGGTTCCTGTTTCAAACTGAAAGCACTCATCTGTTTTTTCGGTCATGTACTACATGAAAAATATTAACAATGGGGCCGAGTTGCACAATGGATAATTGGGATTGGGATAAGCTTCAGGAACAGAGAAAGAAACAGGGCCGTCAGCTGCCTGCTGAGAATCAAGCCAGCGGCAAAAAAGCGGAAAATGGCGACGATCAGCCGTTTGCCTCCAAGTCCGGAGGAGGCTTTTCATGGAAAATTCCTGAAAAAGGACTGCCTTCTTTCGGCAAAATGAAATGGATTGTTCCTATTGGTATAGCCGTTTGGCTTTTAAGCGGCATTTACATCGTCAATCCTGACGAACAGGGTGTCGTGCTCCGTTTCGGAAAATATGTACGCACGGTTGATTCGGGGCCGCATTATGCTTTTCCGTATCCTATCGAGATGGTTTATAAGCCGAAGGTAACGCAGGTTCAGCGCACAGAAGTCGGGTTTCGTTCTGTAGGGCATCAGGAACGTCAGTTTCGGCAGGGGGTCAACCGTGCTATGCCAGAAGAGGCGGCGATGCTGACCGGAGATGAGAATATCGTTAATGTGCAGTTCAGCGTGCAGTATCAAATCAAGGATTCGGTAGAATACCTGTTCAATGTTACAGATCAGGCCGCAGTGGTGAAAAATGCAGCTGAGGCGGCTATGCGTGAAGTCATTGGCAACAGTGAAATCGATTCGGCATTGACTGATGGCAAACTGCGCATTCAGACTGAAGCAACAGAATTGCTGCAGTCCATTCTCGATCGCTACAAGGTCGGTGTTCGGGTGATCGCCGTGCAGCTTCAGGACGTGCATCCTCCCAAAGAGGTTAGCGATGCGTTCAAGGATGTCGCCAGTGCCCGGGAGGATAAAAGCCGTATCGTCAATGAAGCGGAAGCCTATAGCAATGAGTTGATTCCCAAGGCAAGAGGTGCGGCGGCAGCTCTGATTAATGAAGCGCAGGCCTATAAAGAAACCCGCATTCGCAATGCGGAAGGTGAATCCACGCGCTTTCTAGCATTGCTGAAGGAATACAATGCCGCAGGAGATATTATGAAGAAGCGGCTGTATTTTGAGACGATGGAAACGCTTTTGGGTAATGAAAACATGGAAAAGATCATTCTGCCCAATTCAGCAGCCGGCAGTGTTCTGCCGCTTTTGCCTTTACTGAAAGAGTCGAAGAAGCCCGCTGCAAACGGGGAGAAAAAGTCATGAATGGAAAAATGGGGTTTCTGATTACGGCACTTATTGCTTTGGGAATACTTTTTTCAGAGTCTCTGTTTACCGTGCATCAAACGGAAAAGGCAATAGTGATTCAGCTGGGTGATCCAGTGGACAGAGTCCTGATGCCCGGACTGCATTTGAAGCTGCCGTTTATCCAGAAAGTTGAAAGATTTGATGCCCGTGTGCTGGATTATGAAGCGCGCACGGCCGAAGCCTTGACGAGTGACAAAAAAAATATTGTTCTTGATAACTACGCCCGCTGGAGGATCGTGGATCCTCTGAGATTTTATAAAACGGTGCGCAATATTCCCCGGGCTCAGGCTCGTCTCGATGACGTTGTTTATTCGCAGCTCCGCGCTCAGGTAGGCCGTCAGACACTGACAGAGGTTGTTTCAGGCCGCCGTGGTGCCATTATGGACGATGTAACGCGCCGAACTTCTGATATCATGAAGGAATACGGCATTGAAGTCATTGATGTGAGGATTAAACGAACTGATCTTCCTCAGGAAAATCAGCGGGCTATTTTCGGCAGAATGCGTGCGGAGCGTGAGCGTCAGGCCAAACAGTATCGGTCCGAAGGCATAGAGGAGGCGACGAAACTGCGTTCAGAGGCAGATCGCGAGCGGGCTGTCATTTTGGCTGAAGCCGGGCGCCAGTCGGAGGTGATTCGGGGTGAAGGCGATGCGGAGGCCGCTCGGATCTTTGCGGAAGCTTTTTCCAAATCACCTGAATTTTATGCTTTTCAGCGCGGGCTCGATACCATGAAGCGTTCACTGGCAAAGAATACGCGCATGGTTTTGACTGAAGATAATGCATTGTTAAAACCGATGAAATAGCGTTTTCTTCAGAAAAGAATCGCTTGGGGATCTGAGATGCGGCTAGAAAAGCTTGGTGTATCAGTGTGTCTGGTAAGTTGTATCCTGCTGGCCGATGGATGTATGGAAACGGCAAAAGCCGAATATAACGGAACCCAGTCTTCAGATATTGTTGGATCGGAAGATCCTGACTCTCGATGGAATACGCTGATTTATCGCCTGAAGGAAGACGGTATGGCGGATGATTTTGTCTTGCGCCACTTGATTCGCCACGGTGCTCCGTCTCCTGCCCCGATGGGCAGAAAAATTTCATCCTTATATAAAAAAGCGTTTTATCCTCAAAAAAAGCCTTCTACAGTAACGCAGGATACGGTTTGGCCTGGATATGTTTCGCAAAAGAATGTTCGTCTCTGCAGGACGATGATCCAGCGATATGCCGATTCTTTTGCGCGGGCTGAAAAACGTTACGGCGTGCCGTCTTCTATTGCTGCAGCCTTGCTGTTTGTTGAAACAGGTTTTGGTCCGTATCTCGGTGCGGTTCCGGCTTTGTATACTTTGGCCAGCATGGCCTCAGCGCGGGATATTTCGGCGATTTCCGACTTTATGGCAAAACTTGAGGGCTCGGCACAGCGTAGATCATGGATAGAAAAGCGTATGCGTATCAAATCGGATTGGGCATATGGGGAATTGACTGCCTTAATACTGTATTTGCGTGCAAATGGCATGGATCCGGAATTGGTTCCCGGATCCATCTACGGAGCGATAGGGTATTGTCAGTTTATGCCGTCGAATATTGAGAAGTATGCTGAGGATGGAAATGGGGACGGTGTCGTCGATCTTTTCCAGATGCCTGATGCTGTGGCGAGTTTGTCCCGATATCTGGCCATGCATGGATGGAAAGCGAATTTGAGCAAACGGGAAAAGCATCGCGTGCTGTTTGCCTACAATCACAGCAATGCCTATGCTGGCACAATCCTCGCGCTGGCTGAAGCCATTGAAAGGAATGGATAGAAGTATATTTCTATCTTTCGTACAATTCGAAGATGTGATCTCGAAAAGCCTGAAATTGCCCGTTAAAGACAGCTTGACGAGCCTGTCCAACCAGATGAAGAAAATAACGCAAAGTGTGGATGGAATTCAGGCGAAGAGCGAGCAGTTCCTGAGAAACATACAGATGCCTTAAGTAAGCCCTTGAAAAATTTCTGCAGGTATAGCAGTCGCATGTCGGATCAAGAGGTGCATCATCTTCAGCAAATTCCCTGCGCTTGATGTTGATTTTTCCCAGAGAAGTGTACAGTGTTCCATTTCTGGCATTTCGTGTCGGCAATACGCAATCGAACATATCGACTCCGGCATCAATGCCCGCCACGATATCTCGTGGCGTGCCGACTCCCATAAGATAGCGGGGTTTTTCCTGAGGAAGCAGAGGTGCCGTATGATAGAGCATTTCCATCATGACATCTTTGCTTTCTCCGACGGAGAGCCCGCCGATGGCATAGCCTTCAAAATCCAGATCAATCAATTGTCTGGCTGATTCCGTACGCAGATCGCGGAACATGCCCCCCTGTACAATGCCGAACATCAAATTCTGGGAACTGCCTTTAGGACAGGCCTGTCTGCATCTGGAAGCCCAGCGAGTCGTCAATCCGATGGACTTTGCCGTATAGGCGTGATCAGCGTCTGCCTGCACGCATTCATCCAGTACCATCATAATATCAGAATTCAGATTTTTCTGAATCTTGATGACCTTTTCCGGCGTAAAGACATGCTTGGAGCCATCCAAATGCGATCGAAAGGTCACGCCTTCTTCCGTAATGGTACGCAGTGAAGGCAGGCTGAAGACCTGAAAGCCTCCGCTGTCTGTCAGAATCGGCCTGTTCCAGGCATTGAAACAATGCAGACCGCCCCGGCGGGCTATCAAATCATCTCCTGGGCGAAGATACAGATGATAGGTATTTCCCAGAATAATCTGAGCCTGAATCGAGTTCAGATCGTCCGGTGCGATTCCCTTAACGCTACCTACTGTGCCGACAGGCATGAAAATAGGGGTTTTAATCTTACCGTGCGGCGTCACGAGAGTTGCCGCTCTGGCGTTCCCGTCCTGAGCTTCAAGATGGAAAATACCGGTCTGTTCCATATCGTTTCTATTTTGTAAAGGTTCCGGTAAGAGGCGACGAAGCCTCAGCACCGTTACTGAGCACCCGTCCGGCACCGGCAAGAAAAGCCTCACGTCCTGCACGGATTGCGGAGGTAAAGGCTGAAGCCATGGAGACAGGATCGCCGGATGTGGCAATGGCCGTATTGATCAAACAGGCTGCAGCTCCGAGTTCCATCGCTTCGCAGGCATGAGAAGGCATGCCGAGCCCTGCATCGACAATCACAGGAACAGTGCTTTCCTCAATGAGAATGCCGATCATTTCCTTCATCTTCAGTCCGCGATTGCTTCCAATAGGTGCTCCCAGAGGCATAACCGCCGCCGCGCCGGCATTGATGAGATCCCGGGCGAGATATCGATCCGGATTGATGTAGGGCAGCACGACAAAGCCTTCTTTCACCAGCTGTTCTGTCGCCTTCAGCGTCTGGAAGCCATCCGGAAGAAGATGTCTGGGATCGTCAATCACTTCGAGTTTTATCCAGTTGCCGCAGCCGGCTGCTTTGGACAGGTGGGCAATATGAATGGCGTCTTCAGCGGTTTTGGCTCCGGAGGTATTCGGAAGCAGTTTGATATGCTTAGGAATAAAAGACAGCACATTATGCTGCATGTCATTCAGATCGATGCGCCGCAGTGCAACGGTCATTACTTCAATGCCTGCGGCCTTCACAATGTCCGGAATGATGGCATCAGATACGTATTTGCCTGTACCGATAAACAGACGGCTATTCAGCTTTTCTCCACCGATAATCAGCGAATCCTCTTTCATGGTTTTCTCCTAAGGTTTTGTTTGCTTCAGAGAAGCGGTTTAGGCTTTTGAAGAGCCGATGATTTCCGTGCCAACACCTTTTTCCGTAAACAGTTCCAAGAGAATGCAGTTTTCTACGCGGCCGTCAACAATGACAACATTTTCGACGCCCTGCGCAATCGCGTCCATGCAGCAAGTAATTTTTGGAATCATGCCGCCTGTGATGGTGCCGTTGCTCAGCATTGAGCTGACTTCATGTACCCGAATGGAAGGAATGAGCTTGCCTTCAAGATCCAGTACTCCAGGAACATCTGTAAGCATCAGAAGTCGCTTGGCCTTCAAAGCTCCGGCTACCGCGCTGCTGACAGCATCGGCATTGATGTTATAGGTATGCCCATGATCGTCCACGCCTACAGGAGCAATGACAGGAACAAATCCGTCACGGATGAGAGAATGAATGAGCGAGCATTCCACTCGTACAACTTTCCCCACATTGCCAAGGTCAATAATTTCCGGAGGCTGATCTCCGCGATTGACAATCATGGATTTTTTTTCTGCGTGCAAAAGCATGCCGTCTTTGCCTGAAAGACCTACGGCATGTGCTCCAGCGTGATTGATGAGGCTGACGATATTCTGGTTAACAGATCCCACAAGCACCATCTGCACCACGTCCATTGTGGCATCATCCGTCACGCGGAGCCCTTCTTTAAATTCTGAGTGAATATTGAGCTTGTCCAGCATCGCTCCGATCTGGGGGCCTCCCCCATGAACGACTACGGGATGCACGCCAGCCAATTTCAGCAGAGCGATGTTTCTGGCAAATGCAGCCTGAAGATTCTTGTCCTTCATGGCGTGGCCGCCATACTTGATGACAATGATTTTATCATGGAAAAGCCGCAGATACGGCAGACATTCCATGAGAACCTGGGCTTTTTTTTGGGCTTCAGCAACCTGATCCATAATAAAAACCTTCTCTTTTATAAAATGAAACGGCTCAGTTCCGAATCTTCCCGCACATCTGCAAGCTTTTCTATCACATAGTTCCTGTTCACGGACAGAGTCGCGCCCGGGCAGTCGGGCGCATCGAAGGAAATGTCTGAGAGGATTTTTTCAAGAATGGTATGCA
Source organism: Desulfovibrionaceae bacterium (assembly GCA_029011315.1). Lineage (GTDB taxonomy): Bacteria > Desulfobacterota > Desulfovibrionia > Desulfovibrionales > Desulfovibrionaceae > Bilophila. Next base: position 5,811 of record JAQXLA010000014.1, on the reverse strand, counting down.
GACGTCTGGCACCGATATTTTCTGTCCGGGTATTCACCTCTTCAGCGAAAGCAGCAATTTCCTGAAGACCGTCTTCTGAGAATTCTACCGTGACCCCTTCCGTACTGAGCATCGCACTGTATTGACGGGTCAGTGCGTTATGCGGTTCCGTCAGAATTCTGTAAAAAGCTGTACGGTCAAGCGCTTCCAGCTCAGCCCGAAGCGGAAAACGTCCCTGAAGTTCGGGAAACAGATCGGAAGGTTTTGCCTGATGAAAGGCTCCGGCAGCAATAAACAGAATATGATCCGTACGTACCATACCGTATTTGGTGTTGACGCTGCTGCCTTCAACGATGGGAAGCAGATCTCTCTGCACGCCTTCGCGGGAAATGTCTGAAGAGCGAGGACCAGATCCTCCGGCTATTTTGTCAATTTCATCAATAAAAACGATGCCGGATTGTTCTGCGCGTTCTATGGCAAGAAGACGGATTTGTTCTTCATCAAGGAGTTTTTCCGCTTCTTCTTCAAACAGCTGACGTCGTGCGTTGGATACCTTGACTTTTTTACGGATGGTTTTGGCGGGGAAAAGCTTTTCCAGCACGTTTGAGCCGAATTGCCCTCCCAGTATCCCCCCCGCCTGCATGTTATCCGGCATACCTATCATGCCGATAGGCTGGCTGTTTTCCTTGACTTCAATTTCTATTTCACGGTTATTCAGATGACCTTCGCGCAGAAGACCTCGTAATTTTTCTCGAGTGGCCTCTCTGCCTGATCCAGGAAGAAGAAGATCCAGTATCCGTTCTTCCGCAGCCGCCTCGGCTTTTGCCCGCACGCGTTCCCGTTCTTCGTCGCGAACCATGGCAACGGCAATTTCCGTAAGATCGCGAATCATTGACTCTACATCGCGTCCTACATAGCCGACTTCCGTAAATTTGGTCGCTTCGACCTTGACGAAGGGAGCCCCGCACAACTTTGAAAGACGTCGGGCGATTTCTGTTTTGCCAACGCCCGTCGGTCCCATCATAATAATATTATGGGGAGAGACTTCATCACGAAGTTCTTCTTGCAGCTGCTGTCTGCGCCAGCGGTTGCGCATGGCAATGGCAACCATTCTCTTGGCTTGAGTCTGTCCGATAATATATCGATCAAGTTCCGCTACGATTTCACGCGGAGTCAGTTCCTGACCATGCATCGCAATATCTCCTGCCGGGAAAGCCGGGTTGAATTTTAGGGAAGCGCCGCGCAGAGCGTCAGGCCTGTTTCAACTGGCAATCCGAACATGAGGTTGGCATTGGCGATAGCCTGACCAGAAGCCCCGCGGCAAATATTGTCAATGGCAGATACGATAATCAATCGATGCGTACGTTGATCCACAACTACAGCGAGATCGCAAAACATAGTTCCCCGAACATTGCGCGTTTCAGGCAGTTGCCCTTTGGGAAGCACGCGAATCCAGGGTGATTCTGCCCATGTTTCTTCATAAATACGCTGGATATCATCCTGAGAAAGAGAAGAATTCAGATTCGCATAAATCGTGGATACAATGCCCCGGCTCATTGGCACGAGATGCGGTGTAAAAGATACAAGGACATCCGTTCCGGCCAGACGGGACAGCTCCTGCTCAATTTCCGGAGTATGGCGATGTGAAGCAACGCCGTAGGCTTTGAAGGAATCGGCAACTTCACAGTACAAAGAAGACACCTTCGCGCCTCGTCCGGCTCCGGATGTTCCGGAGGCAGAATCGATGATGATCCCTGCGGAATCTATTCTGCCGTCGCTTAACGCTGCGGTTAGCCCAAGAATTGCGGACGTTGGATAGCATCCTGGATTGGCAACGAGGCGAGCTTTGGCAATATGTTCTGCATACAGCTCCGGTAAACCGTATACAGCCTGTTCAAGAAGTTCCGGGTGCGGGTGTGCCGCCTTATACCAGGTTTCGTAAGTATTCGCCTTTTTAAGGCGGAAATCCGCAGAAAGATCGACGACTTTGATGTTTCTTTGCAGAAGTTCGTATGCTGTTTGCGCCGCTGCCGTATGCGGTACGGCAAGAAAGGCAACATCACAGGCCGCAGCAATGGCGTCAGGATCTGGCTCGATGAGAATAATATCCCCTCCGGGCAGTCCTTTCAGAAAAGGATACAGGGCATCAAGTCGGCGTCCGGCCTCTGTCCGTGATGTCGCGACTGTTAATTTCATGGCAGGGTGCATTGCGAGCAACCGCGCTAATTCCATTCCAGTATAGCCGGTGACGCCTACCAATCCTGCGCGAATGATAGTATGTGACATGGTCAATACTCCCGTGAGCGGCTTATCGGCTGTGATGAAGGAGGTATTTCATCCGCAGATCGTACAAGACGCTTTCCATAAGGCGATTTTCTTCGATATCTCTGTCTGAACGGGTTTTCTGATCAAGCATGCTGAGAATATCGATAGTATGCCTGGCCATCGGCAGATTTTTTTCAATTCGCCCCGTTTCCGGATTGGGAACCTCTCCCAATGCGACAAGTGCTGAAGAGGTCAGCGACAGAATAAACGTGGAAAAGGTAACCTTCGGCATACAGCCGTCATGGTCGGATAAATGCTCGGACATTCTGTCATCCGGTTCGCGACTCACGGGATAATCCTTTCAATAAGCTTAAAAGTTACGCTCTGGAATCCGGACAGGGAGTTCCAGGTTCAATTGTCAAGGCTGTGTGGTAGGCGTCAAGAGCTACTTCAAGATAGCTTCTTGAGGAAGTAAAGCCTCCAACGGCTTTGTATGAGTAAGCAAAGGCCGTCAGACCTGCAAGGGCATCGCTCCAGTCTACCCAGCCCATATGGCCGATGCGGACGATGCGTCCCTTATAGTCTCCCATGCCTCCGCCGAAAATCACGCCGTAATTGTCTTCTGCATACTGAATCATCTTCGTGCCGTCTATTCCCTCAGGGAGCAGCACACTGGTCAGTCCCCAGGAGTAATGATCTTCAGCGAAGAGCTGAAGTCCAAGCTCCTTGATGGCAGCGCGTACCATACAGGTTAAGGCCCATTGTTCATGATACAGCGCATCAAGGGAATTTTCACCGTGGCGGAAAATGGTGCAGAGTGCTTCATTCAAACCATGAAGAAGGCTGATGGAGGATGTGAAACGCGTTTGGTTTCGGGCTTCCAGTTCTTTTTTCTCTTCAATCAGATCAAAATAGAAGCAGGAAACCGGAATTTCAGCCGCACGTTTCCAGGCTCGTTCTGAAAGTGCGATGATGCCAAGTCCGGGAGGAACCATCAAGCCCTTTTGCGAACCGGTCAGCAGGCAGTCAATGCCGTATTCATCCATGGGGCAGGGAGAAATGCCAACTGCGGAAATGCCGTCGGCCAGAAGCAGCACATCTCTGGTGCGGGTGATGGCAGCGATTTCCTTGACGGGATGGAGCACACCCGTAGAAGTTTCGCATACCTGAACCATGACGCCTTTCGCATTTGGATGCTCGTCGAGGCAGGCCCGAACTTGATCGGCGGAAACGGCCTGACCCCAGGGAACGTTGATCACGATGGTCGACAGACCGTGCGTTTCTGAAATATGAACCCAGCGTTCTCCAAACTTGCCGCCATTGACGATGATCACCTCATCGCCGGGGTTGAATAACGAATGGACTGCTGCGGTCATGGCTCCGGTGCCTGAGCTGCTCAACGGAATGACAGTTTGACTGGTTCCGAAGAGCTTTTGCAGCATGATTTCAACTTCGCCAAGCATAGTGCGGAATTCATTTTTGCGATGGTGAATCATGTGCATGGCCAAAGCGAGACGAACACGCTCAGGCATTTGGGTAGGTCCGGGGGTTAGCAGTCTGGATTTATTGCGCACGTTCAAAGCTCCTTCAATTGATGTGCGGGATAGAAATCTGCTCGCGACTGAAAAAAGGGTAAAAGTCTTTTGTTCGCGGCAGATGGCCGATGCGTCTTATGCGTGCCAAACGCGAAAGACAAACACTTTAAGGTATTCCGTTTCCGGCATGGAAGGATGAACCGGATGATCCGGCCCCTGATGTCCCTGTCGGATTTCCTGAAGCAAAAGCCCCCGTTTTGCTGCCGCTGACGCTACCATGCGGCGTAATGCTGAGGCTTCAAGATGCTGTGAGCAGGAACAGGTGATAAGATTGCCGTAATTTTCAACAAGTTGCAAGCCGATTTCATTGACCTTGCGGTACGCATTGATTCCCTGTTCCATGTCTTTTCGGCGTTTGATAAAGGCTGGCGGATCCAGACAGACTGTTTTGAATTTGCGCCCCTCATTTTTCAGTTTGGAGAGTTGTTCGAAGGCGTCGCCTTGAAGAAATTCCGCTGGCGTACGGGGGGCATTTTCTCGGCAGTTTCGTTCAGCATAGCTGAGGGCATGAGCCGAGGCATCAAGAAAGGTAATGGATGATGCTCCTTCTTTAGCGGCCAGTGTTCCGAAGCCTCCGGCATAACAGAAGGCATCAAGCATCGCTCCGCCTTTCGCTAGTCTGGCAACAGCTGCCCGATTCAGACGCTGATCGTAAAACCATCCCGTTTTTTGTCCAGTTTTGAATGGAACAGTGTACAGCGTATTGTTTTCCTCAATCGCAATTTCATCCGGAATGACGCCGAAGGCATCGGTATCTTCCAGAGGAAGGTTTTCCAATATTCGTACAGGAATGTCGTTGCGAATCAGAATGCCATGGGGATGAAGCAGATCATCAAAAACAGATAAAATTTCGTCTTTTGCCCGTTCCATGCCCGATGTTGTCAATTGAATGCTGACATGGTTCCCGTAGCGATCGGCAACAAGCCCCGGAAGAAAATCGCCTTCTCCATGACAGAGTCTGTAAAAAGGACGGTTGAACAGGAATTTTCTCAAAGCGAGAGCATCCTGAATGCGTCGGCGCAGCAGATCTGCGTTCAGCATACAATTTTGCGTGCGATCATACATTCGCGCGGCAATGAGAGATGAGGGGTTGATATAGGCCGATCCCAGAGGACGTCCTGAGGCACTGAAGACTGATACGCATTCTCCTGGAGTGAATGAAGACAGAGGAGAACGGGCCGTATCGATTTCATTGCTGAAAATCCAGAGATGGCCGGAGCGAAGACGGCGATCTTCGTTTTTTTTCAAAAAGAGCGATTGCATGGATCCTCACAGAAGAAAAACGGCAGTCCAAATGCCAACATTGCTGACAATAGCGAGCATGACGGCAGCCGAAGCCATGTCCTTGATCGCTTTGATATGCGGATTGCGCTGCGGAGATATGAGATTGCATATGTCCTCTATCGCACTGTTCAGCAGCTCAAGAGCCATAACGGCAATCCAGCCGGAGAGAAGCAGGATTTGCTCTGTCCCTGTGATGTTTGCCAATGCGGAAATGACACAAAGAAGGCATAATACACAAACTTCCTGCCGAAAGGCAGTTCCGGATGAATACGCATGATGCAATCCTGAGAGGGAATAGCCGAAAGCGTTGAGAAAATGTCGGAAATGAGTCATGGACATGCTGTTTTGAGCCGTACGGCTCCAGTTAGAGATAGGCGGAATAGCATAAAAAATCCCCCTTGAGATGCTCAAGGGGGACTATAGGCTTATTGTGGGGCGACTAGCGGGACTTGAACCCACGGCCCCCTGGGCCACAACCAGGTGCTCTGCCAACTGAGCTATAGTCGCCATATGTGACTTCTGACGTTTACATGTTTTCCTGTTTGAAGTCAAGAGCTTTTTGTGTATAGTCCGAACGAGGCGGCATCACTTCCGTATTTTGGTCAGCTGCCGTTATTTTCCTAAGGGGTACGCGATGGAATCATTAATTATTGAAGGCGGCAGAAGTCTCTCTGGAACAATATCTGTC
>JAQXLA010000013.1 GCA_029011315.1 Desulfovibrionaceae bacterium | reverse complement strand
GGATTCGACATTGAAGTTGATTCAATGAATAATAAAATTATATAACGGAGGCAGTTATGAAGAGTTCAGACGCGACAGATGGCATTCTTAACGATGAAAACGCCTCTGAGGATAATGTCTTGGGTTTTGTTTCTGATGTTACCATTGGGGCCGTTTCAGGAGTGGTTGGAGGAGCGGTAAGAACTGCGGCAGACATGTGCAGAGGCATTTCCAGATTATGTACCGGAGATTTAAACGGCGCTGCTGATATTGTTGTCAGACGCGGACAGAATATGATATCAGGCATTATCAACACAGCTGAAAGCGGGATAGAACTAGCTCAGGCTGGCTGCAAATCAATTACCGAAGACAAGCCATTTTTAAATCAGAGCAATAAAGCAAACCTTATAAGACTCTGTCAAACTGGTCTTTATGGGGCAATCGCTAGTGGCATAATGACAGACAGCATCCCAGAGGGGTCAGGATGTCCCGGAAATGACGCCTGCAGCAGTCTTCCCGGTATCGAAAACGGAGTGTTTATTGGGGATTCTGGGGACTTAGACGAAATAATCAAAGCCGGGGAACTGGAAGATACTGAACATATTTCAGGGATTGTTCGCAGTGAAGCCGCCCGCTCCGACTTCCTGGAACTCCACGGGATCGATGACACTGGCGGTATGGAGGTCCATCACATTGTGCCCCTCAGTGAGGGAGGAGCCGACGAGCCCTGCAATATGGTTTTAATCAGCGAACGTGATCATGACATTATAACCAATGAGCATGCTGACTACTATGGCTGGCATAAAAACGGATAATGAATAAAGCGGTTAGTTCTGGCTGTTATCCTTTCAAATCACTTCGAATAAGTGGGGCGTTGTTTTTAAACCGACAAATTCAGGATGAATTTAACACCGACTTCAAAATAGTGATGGTATATCTCGGAAACACGAAAACCCCGCCGGTTGCCGACGGGCTTTTTTAACCTCAAGGTTAAGATGCTCAGGCTTTGATTTCCTGCCCATTCTTGAACACGAACATGATGCTGCCGTCCCTTGTGACGACGGCATGGTCGAGGAGCCTGCCCCAGCTTTCGGCATCGAATTCCGTTGCGTCCGGCGCCAGCAGCCATGACCATCTCGATGAGCTTGCCGGGGTCGATTCCCGCCCGATGGCTTCCGTCTGCCATGCGCGGTATTCCGCCACGGCAAGGCTGACGGCATCCGATATCGCAACTTCACGGCTTACGTCTCCGGCGTTGAGATACCAGTCCACCTTTATCTCGAACGGGACGGCTGCCGGGGCGGACACGAAAACATGGTCGGTCAGCGGCCTCCGCGTTTCCGCAGACAGGTATTCCTTCACGCCCTGGCATACCGCCTCGGTGGGGAGGAGCCCGTCATCCAGCATGATGTAGACATGGACGTCCCCGGGATTGTTTTCATCTCCCATCACGGCAACATCCGAAATTGCGGAGTTGGCGCTGTAGGCATGGTAGACGTATGCCTTTTCCGGACCCGCCACCGAGAAGGCGTTCGGAGCGAGCCTTATCCGTGCCGCCAGATCCTCATCGGATTCCGCGTCCGCACCTCCAGATGTGACGGAGGTGTTCTCGACCGAAGCGATGTATGCCTGTGGGTTGACCAGGGCATTTATCTGTCCGGGGACGTAGTCGTTTCCGTCCGTGCCCGGCGTTTCGCAGGTGGCAGAAATTTCTCCTGAAAGGCTCCCCGCAGGAATCGTCATTGCCCTGTCCGTGGAGAATGTTACATTTCCATTCCCCGCCTTTGTCCCGGAAGGGATGGCGTAGTCCTGCCCGAGCGCCTGCGAAAGCGTGAAGCGCAGCGTGGTCACAGCAGCCGATGCCGGAAGCCGGAGGACGCCGAACAGGATGCCGAGGGAATCGAGGTAGTCGCCTCTGGCATACGACAGGAGATTCATCCTTGCCGCCGTGTTGACAGCAGAGCGCAATTGCGTGATCGCCGCCGCTATGGTCAGCAGGAAAAGCCGCACGGGATCGCCAGCGGCAAGAGTCCTGCCCGATGCCTTTTCATAGCCAGTGATGATGTTCGCCTCGACCTCGTCCGCGCCGATTGTCAGGAAGTCCACGGGCGGAAGTGAGAACCGGGGGAAAGTTTCAGACATGGTCACGCCCCCGCGTTTTCAAGCAGTTTCTGCACCTGATCGCGCCAGCGGGCGGGAACATCATCGATTGTCATTTCGCCGTTCCTGATTTTCCGTGCGTATATTTTCGCCATTATACTCCTCCCGTGATGATGGATGCCAGTTCCACGAGTGCGTCCTCGATGTCCGCAAGCCGGTCCTCCGCTGAAGGCGTAGGAGGCTCAATCATTATCGTTTCCGGTTCTGGTTCCGACTGAATAGCTTCGGGATGCTCCGCTGCGTATGCTCTGACTTCTCCCCACAAGCCTGCCCATTCGCCCCCATTGGGAACATGGTATGCCCCTTGGTCGATGACGAATGATCCGTCCTTGCGAATATATATGACCGAAAGGTCAAATTCAGACAGTTCCATGAAATCCTCCCTTACGTCATCCTGAAGAAAAGCCCGTCGAAACGGACGGTGGCGCTTGTGTTGCTGGAGCTGACGCCCCTGACCGTGCCGCCTGCTATCTTGGCCCCGACCATGACATCGACTTGACCGGGATTGTTGCTGAAATAATAAGCGACGATGTATGCCCATGTGCCGCCTGTTGGCAGCGTGAACTCATATCTCCCGCTGCTGTTGGCGGAGACTGACTTTGCGATGGACTGTATGTTCGTCAGGCAGACGGCGGCTCCGTTTGTGTTCCCCGTGCCGCCGTTGGCGACGGGCAAGGTGCCGTTCAAGGGCAATGCCTTTGCCGCGGAGCCATCGAAGGTGACGGGGGAAGATGAATTATACGCCGTACCCAGTTTGACATACAGGCTCCTCGCCGTAGCCAGCTTCGTCGCGGTCGCGGCATTGCCCGTGCAGGATCCGGATGATCCCGAGCAATCCCCGTTGAGATGCACCGCACTGGCGTCGGCGTAGAGCATCCACTTGTTCAGCGTGGTGTCCCACAGACCGCGGTTCGTCCCGCCCGAGCCAATTTGAAGCGACACCGAGTGCGTCCCGTTGGTGACCCCTCCCATTTCTGGGAGTTGCCGGTCAGCGTCTTGGTGCCTTTCCATGTCTGGGCCCCCGTGGTGACGAGCCCCGCACCGGTATCGGATGCGGCTGTTGCAGGAATGGTTATCGTCCTGTCAGTCGCCGCCGTTACATGGCCCGACGCATCGCTTTTTATCTGCGAGATCGTGATCGCATCGCCGAAAGCCGGGGTGAGGTTCGCCGTGGGCTTGCCGGTCCGGGCGGTGTATGACGGGTGGGAATACTGCGTGTCCGTGTCGGTGCTGGATATGGTGATGTTGCCGCTCGCATCCGAAGTGACGGTCGTGGCTCCGCTCCCCTTGACCTTGATGTTCGCACTGACCGTGGAATTATCCGCCAGCACCAGCGTCGTGTTCCCATTGGTGGTCGTGGCGTTCGCCGCCGTCCCAGAGGCACCGGCATAGAGATGTGAAGTCTAATGCGTGTCTGTATTGGTGTCAGGAGGCACCTGCCAAGTCCCGTCCTCTCGGAGATACTTCGATGTACCCGCTGTCGTGCCCGGCGAAGGCACAAGCCCAGCCTTAGCCCCGCTACCGGACTTGACGAAATTTGCATAGGTGGTGTCCTGCGCGGAAAGCACGCCGTCCGCAATGGTTAGGTTCGTCCCGACCTTGACGCCGCCAAGCGTGTCGCCGCTGGCCACGGGCAGGACATACCTGTCCACGCCATCTCCCTCCACGGTCACTTCCACAAGCTGACCGTTCCGTTTCTGGTAAATCTTGTCCGCCATGAACGCCTCTCAGCTTTCATACAGGATGAAACAGGCGCCATCCGGCATGGCTGCGACCGCAGCCGCATTAGGAAGCGATGTTCCGTATCCCGCCCATGCCGGAAGCCCGACATTGGAGGCTGTCCCGTTCTTTGTGACCTGTAGCGTGTTGCTTGCCGGAGTGGAACCGACGGCAGTGAGATATGTGGCGGTGATGGTGTTTCCGGATCCGTCCTTGGTCGCTTTCTCCGCTGTTCCGGTCAAATCACCATTGAAGGCAGGAGCCGTAAGGGTGCCGGTAGCGGGATTAACTGTAACGCCCGACTTGAATTTTACCCCGTCAGTGACCGCTGTTTCCGTCGTGTTAGTTTTCAGCAGGACGGGGAATTCGCCGGTATTGCCCGACGTGGTGGGACTCTGCGTGACGGTATTGGTAGGTCCGGGAAGCGTAAGCTCCTTCGTTGACGCGGCAGAAATACGTCCTTTTGCGTCAACGGTGATATATGGGACCTTGAATTTATTTGAATAGGATAAAGAGCGGGAATCCCCGTCTTCTCCATAGGCTCCAGAACTGACCCCCGTAGCGGGCAAGTCACGCACATGGTCTGCCCGTGCGACCGCTGCGGCGCTTCCTGCGTTTGCAACGCCTACCGCCTGGGGATCGTCAGTTGAATAGGTGACGTGCGTCCCGTGGGAGGCGGCCGCTTTGCCGTCAAGCGCCTTCTCCAGCTTGCCGACTGCAGCATTAAGAGTGTCCGCCGTTGTTATGGCGGATGTAGCCGACGGCTTTCCCGTCACGCCGGACCATGGCACGGAAGTAGCGGATCCCGCGGTGTATTCCTCATATCCCGCTGCCGATGACAGTTTGGCAATGTCAACCACGTAGTACATCAGCCCCGTGTCGCTCTGCTTGACCGTGTCGCCAAGCTGCACCTGCGAAGACGTCAGGGCGAACCGCGCCGCCTGGTCAGCGACGACCACCAGCCTCTCCAGCGCTCCCGCAGGGAGCCTGTCTATGGAGATCGTGCCGGTCGTGATCTTGGAGGCGTCGAGGTTTGGAATCCTAGCAGCCGCCAAGGTTCCCGCGTTGATGTCCAAGGCATTATGCGTGTGGCTGGCGTCAGCCTTGCCTTCCAGCGCCGTGTCCATGCCGGACAGCTTTTCGGAGAGCAAGGTTTCCCCGTCGGTGTCCATGACATTGTCGGTCGATGTGGCGGGATAGACGGGAACGAGAGATCCGTTCTTCTTGCGGTATTCGGTGACTTTTTCGAATGCGCTTGGCATGGAGAAACTCCCTGATTTTAAGATTAATGCGGGTTCAAGACGGTGAGGTGGGCTCCTTCCTCCAGCGTGGCAATGAGCGCGGTTAGCTCCGCTGGATCGGAAGGAAGGCTGTCAACGATGCCGGCTTCCCGGAGGGTATGGACAGTTTTCCAGCCCCCATTTATCCGGACGTAAAACCTGGCGTTGGCGGTCACGAACCAGATGTCCCCGTTCTGAGCCGACTGCGGAAGCTGGGAAACCGCCGACTTGCTCCCGCGCAGATGCACGGGGTCGGCTGTGACCTCGTCGACGTGCCGCCTCACATGGGATGCGAAATCCCGCAGGTTCACGGAGCCGTAGTTTTCCTTCTTCGGATACGGCATGTATCCCTCCTAGCCCTGGTCATAGATGGCGGAATAGTCCGACGCCTCGATTTCATGCAGCCGAGGCTCAAGGTTGGCCAATGCCGCGGTCGCCGCTTTTGCTGCAGCGATCGCCTGTTCCGCCTTCTGCGTGATGATGGATACGTCCGATGTGGTGACAGCCTCGGTTTCCGCGTTGGTTTCTGCCTTTGGAGCGGATGCAGCGGTCGAAACATATCGTCTGCCGTGCAAGCTCGAGGTGGATTTGCCTTCGTTAATCTCGATTGTGACCACAGGATTGAGGATTCCTTCCATGGCAGCATCGCCATCGGCATTGAACTTCACGCCGCGCACTTCAGCCCTTGGCTCGTATTCCTGTATCGCCTCGACGACGGCGGCGATCATCATCGCCTTCGCCACGGGCAACGGTCTGTCGAGCATGTCCCATGAAACACCGAAGGCCCGGTCGAACGGGACCGAGCCTTTGCGGGTGGCGAGGATACACCTCACGTTCTGGATGACTTCCGCCTCTGTTGACTGCGGTGAAAAGTTGATGCCGGTCATGCCGGCGGTGACGTCTATCTTCATGCCCATCCCCTTGAGTGTTCGGTCAGCTTCAGGGACACCTCGTCCACGATGCAGATTCCAGCTCCCGTGAAGTGACGCCTGTCCTCCTCGATCCCTTCAAGCACGAACTTCCCGAAGTAGTCCGTGCCGATGACGAGGGAATAGGCGTCATGGCTCTCCAGCATTGTTTTCAGCATGAGCATGCCGACGGACGGAGGAAGCCCCAGTGATGCGTCCGTATCAGATCACGGCGACCGAACGCATACTCCAACGGATTGAGATAGCCCACAACTACAAGAAGGCTGGCACGCTCGCCGCTGGCGGCTACATTTGGCACACCACAGGTTCGGGCAAGACGCTCACATCCTTCAAAACCGCTCAACTCGCCTCACGCCTTCCCTATGTGGATAAGGTGCTCTTTGTCGTGGATAGAAAGGACTTGGACTATCAGACTATGAAGGAATACGACCGCTTTGAGAAGGGGGCGGCGAACGGCAACAACTCCGTCAAAAAACTGACGGAGCAGATGGAAGACCCGAACTGCCGTATCATTATCACTACCATTCAGAAACTTGGTATCTTCGTAGCGAAGTATCCGAAGCATCCTGTCTTCCAGCAAAGGCTTGTGCTTATCTTTGACGAGTGCCACCGCTCACAGTTCGGCGACCTCCACGCCGCTATCGTCAAGTCGTTTAAGAATTACCATCTGTTCGGCTTCACTGGCACACCCATCTTTGCCGAGAACGCAAGTGCCAGCGGCAACCCGCTGTTGAAAACCACCGAACAAGCCTTCGGCGACAAACTCCATACCTATACCATTGTCAACGCAATCAATGACGGCAATGTCCTTCCCTTCCGCATAGACTACATAAACACTGTGCGTATGGCAGACGGCGTGCGGGACAAGCAGGTCAAAGCCATTGATGTTGAGCGAGCACTTGCCGCCCCCGAACGCATTTCCGAAGTGGTGAAGTATATCCTTGAAAACTTTGACAGGAAGACTTCCCGCTCCTTCTTCTACACGGTCAAAGGTCAGCGCCTGGCTGGCTTCAACTCCATCTTTGCCGTGAGTTCCATCCCTGTGGCGATGCTCTACTACAAGGAGTTCAAGCGGCAGTTGGAGGAACTCCGCAGGGATATGACCGTCGCCACCATATTCAGTTACCAGCCCAACGAAGCCGACCCCGAAGACGAAAGTTTCAACACCGCCGACTTGGACGAAACTTCCCGTGATTTCCTTGAAGGGGCGATTGCCGACTACAATAAGGCGTTCAACACGAATTACGACACCTCTGCCGACAAGTTCCAAAACTACTACAAAGACTTGTCCCAGAGGATGAAGAACCGTGAGATAGACCTCCTCATCGTGGTGAATATGTTCCTCACGGGCTTTGACGCTACCACGCTCAATACGCTCTGGGTGGATAAGAACCTCAAACAGCACGGTCTCATTCAGGCTTTCTCCCGCACGAACCGCATCCTCAATTCCGTGAAGACCTTCGGGAATATCGTCTGCTTCCGTGACCTTCAGCAGGAAACGGACGAAGCCATTGCCCTCTTCGGCGACAAGGACGCTGGCGGCATCGTGCTGTTGAAGAAGTATGAGGACTACTACGAAGGCTTTGACGAAGAGAAGCCGAGCGGCGAACCCAAGCACCACGAAGGCTACCGGGAACTCATAGATGTTCTGCTGACCCGCTTTCCGCTTGGCGAACCGATACTTGGCGAACAGAACGAGAAGGACTTCATTGTCCTGTTCGGCTCCATCCTGCGTGTGCGGAACATCCTCAATGCCTTTGACGATTTCAAGGGCAACGAGATACTCACGCCCCGACAGTTCCAGGACTACCAGAGCGTCTACCTTGACCTCTACGAGAAGCACAAGAAGCCCGCTGTGGATAAGGAAAATATCAATTCCGATATCGTCTTTGAAATGGAATTGATGCGTCAGGTTGAAATCAACATTGACTATATCCTTATGCTCGTGGAGAAGTTCCGAGCCTCTCACGGAGAGGATAAGGTCATCCTTGCCAGCATCCGCACGGCTATCAATTCCAGCATTGAACTCCGTAGCAAGAAGGAACTCATTGAAGGCTTCATTGAGGACATCAATGTGTCCTCCTCTGTGGGCGAAGACTGGAAGCGCTATGTGAGCGAACGAAAGGAAGCCGACCTTGCCGACCTCATCCAGCAGGAACGCTTGAAGCCCGAAGAGGCTCGCAAGTTCATAGACAACGCCTTCCGTGACGGAGCGTTGAAGACCATCGGCACGGATATTGATAAGATAATGCCTCCCGCCAATCCCTTTGATAGGAAGAGTGGCGAGAAGAAGAAAGGCATCATTGAACGCATAAAGGCGTTCTTTGAGAAGTATCTTGGGCTGGTGTAGGCTGACCGGGAATAAAAAAGCTCCCCGTTCAGAGGAGCTTTTTTATTTTTTTAGAAGGGTAGCCTAGTGGGCGTTACGCTTGGAGGCCTTCAGGGGGTTCACCTTCTTGGCGTCGGCAGAAGCGCGCTGGATTTTGTCTTTGTTGTCATTGAACAGGGCGACGGGATCCAGTCCCAGAGCCGTAAGACGCTCGGCAACATTGGCGCGGGCGCCGGTATAGCGGGAAGGATCGGCCGAAGTTTTGTCAAGATATTTCGAAGTCGTCAGATAAAGACCCTTATCATCAATGGCCAGAAGCAGTTCCTGACCGGCTTCTTCAACGGTCTGAATTACCATGTCGGACGTGGTGCCGAAGCGGCTGTACATAATGCTCTCCTCATAAAAATACAAAAAATATAGACTGCTCACGGGAATTTTGCACAAATTGCCGCGTAATTCAAGCTTTTTGTATGTCCTGATTTGAAAAACTCCGTTTTTTACAGGGCAGGCGCGCGGCGTTTCGGCTGATTGAGCAGATTCTGCGGACTTCCGGCCAGAAAAGCACGGATGTTTTCTATCGTGATGGCAATCATGCGACGCCGTGCATTGTCCGCAGCCCAGGCCAGATGCGGCGTAATGATGCAGTTCGGTGCCGTATACAGATCCTCTTCAGCGGAAGGAGGCTCTTCTTCCATGACGTCTGTTCCGAAGCCGCCAAGTCTGCCGTCCCGCAGGGCAGCGTTTACGGCTTGCGGGTCGGCAAGAGGACCTCTGGCCGTATTGATGAGTAGCGCACCGTGTTTCATTGTGCTGAGGGCAGATTCATCAATCATCCGGAACGTTTCTGAAGTCAGAGGACAGTGCAGGGAGACGATGTCCGATTGGCGGAGAAGTTCTTCTTTGGAAACGAAGGCGAAGGGAGAAAAATCCGGAGACTGCGCTGAATGATGCGCGCAGGCCAGTACATTCATGCCGAAAGCGTGCCCCAGTTCCGCTGTGCGGCGTCCGATGGATCCGAATCCGATAATGCCCAGCGTCTTTCCTTTTAAGTCGATTTGCGGCGTCAGCCAATAGCTGAAGACGCCCCGGCGATGCCAGCCTCCGTTTTTGACGTCGGCATCGTGCAGTCCCGCATGCCGGCACAGCTCCAGCAGCAGCGCAAAGACATGCTGGGCTACGGAATCGGTTCCGTAATCGGGCGTGTTGCAGACTGCGATTCCGTATTCCGCCGCTTCTTGGGGATTGATGTTGTTGGCTCCCGCAGCGGTCAGCGTGACGCAGCGCAGATCCGGCAGACGCTTCAGGAGCGATCCCGGAAGATCGACTTTGTTGGCCACCAGGATAGCGGCTCCTGCGGCTCTGCTTTTCGTCAGATCGGGCGGCGTTGAGGCATATGTTTCAAGGGTGCCGAATTCCCGCAGAGGCGCCCACGGATCTGGCAGGACGTTCCGCAGGGTTTCGTCGTCCAGCACAACAATTTTCATAGTGCGGTCCTTATTAAAAAAGGAGGCCGATCGGCGGCATTCATCCGATCGGCCCCCGTGGTTCAGGCTGTCATGCGTTTAAAAGTCAACGTCCGTATCGCTGTAGCAGCAGAGCAGGAGCCGCTCCATTTCGTCAACTGAAACAGGACGGGGGTTGGATCCGGTGCAGGCATCGGCGACGGCATTGACGGCAATGGTGTGCAGGCGTGCACGGAAGATCTCTTCAGGGATAAAACCTTGTTCCGCAGGCAAGCCGTCTGATCCGTAATGGCGGATGCACTGGGGAATATGCAACTCATCATTCATGGAACGAATGAAGGCGATGAGAGCCTGGATTTTTTCTCCTTCCGATCCTCCGCCAAGATGGAGATAATCTGCGATGAAGGCATAGCGGTGGGCGGCTTCGGGTTCCTTCGCGTTGAAGGCGATCACCTTGGGCAGATACATGGCATTGGCTGCGCCGTGGATAATGTGCGCGCCCAAATCGGCAAAGGCGGCTCCGGTTTTGTGAGCCATGGAATGGACAATGCCGAGCAGAGCATTCGTAAACGCCATACCGGCCAGGCACTGCGCTTCATGCATGGCATTGCGGCCAGCTTTGTCCCCTTTGCAGGATACGGCAAGATGATCACGAATTATGGACATGGCATGGAGAGCCAGAGGATCCGTAAAAGTCTGATGCGCCGTGGAAACAAACGCTTCAACAGCATGGGTCAGCGCGTCCATGCCCGTATGCGCTGCAAGTTTGGGGGGCATGGTCTGGGCCAGATCCGGATCCACAATGGCAATATCCGGAGTTATTTCAAAGTCGGCAAGAGGATATTTGATGCCCCTGGCGTTATCCGTAATGACGGCGAAGGCGGTAACTTCGGTTGCCGTTCCGGAGGTGGAAGGTATGGCGCAGAATCGAGCCTTGCCGCGCAGCGGGGGAAGGCCGAAGACCTTGCACATCTCTTCAAAGGAAATATCCGGATATTCGTAACGGATCCACATGGCTTTGGCCGCATCAATGGGTGATCCTCCGCCCATGGCGATAATCCAGTCAGGACCAAAGTCCTGCATGATTTTCGCCCCCCTGATCACGGTATCGACTGAGGGATCCGGTTCAATATTTTCAATCAGCCTGACTTCCATACCGGCTTCTTTCAGATAGTCGATGGCCCGATCGAGAAAGCCAAAACGTTTCATCGAACCGCCGCCGACGCAGATAACGGCCTTCTTTCCTCTGAGGCTTCTCAGTTCAGACAGAGAGCCTGAGCCGTGGTAAATATCCCGAGGAAGCGTAAAACGTGCCATAACCTGACTCCTGATGAAAAAGGTTCCGGGAAATGAAAAGCGGGAAACGGAATTGCTTCCTGTTCTTCAATTAACGTAAGATCGCCCATGACTGTTGTCAACGCCGGCAGAATATGCGGCCATTTCCCGCCGGATCCAGAGCATGAGCAGATTGACGATATCTTCCTGCTGCTGTGCCGTCAATTCCACGTTTCTGGGAATGCGGTACCAGCGAAAAAGGCAGCTGCGGCAGCAGCAGGCGCAGGCGTGCTGTGCGATAAACACAGGATGATTCCGCATGGGAGTCTGTTTGCCGTCATTTGGAATGAAGGCCGGAGCCATGCGTTTCCGGATGAAATCTTCGGCATGACGGCGAATGCCGGCGTATCCGTATCGGAGCACGCAGTCACGGTCTTTTTGTTTCAAATGAAAGGAAGAACGGAAGGCCGAACGCTGCAGACGCTGCAAAAGCTGTTCACAGTCCCACATGGCGGTATCTAGCGGCGCATGCGCTTGGCTTTTCCGGTGCGTGATTCGATGCGCAGCGCCAGAACGGTTGTGATGTCGAAGGATCGGAGGATGTCCTGGCGGGCATGTTCTTCAACATACTCCGGCAGGTATTTTTGCGCCAGAGCCAGAAGAGCGGCCTTTTTTTCCCCGTCTTGAACCTGTTCCAGCGTTCCCTCCACCATCGCGCTTTCAAAAAGCGTCGTAAAGCTTCCGTCATAGACGGGGCGGGTCTCTCCGACGATCACGAAGTGAGCTCTGGAGCAGAATCGGATGCAGTCCAGTTTGAAGCCGCGATCGGCGCAGTGAAAATAAAGGGAATCGCCGAGATGCACATAGGATAGAGGAACTCCGTAGGGACCTCCATCCGGAGCGGATAGACAGAGCACGCCGTATTCGCCTCTTTCAATCAGCGCATCTGTGTCCTCAGGAGAAAGCGCCCGGGAGGCGCGTCGCATTTGCGGTCTGCTTATCATTTTGCATACCCCTCGAAGTCTTGCTTTTTTCTGTGGAAGTGACAAGCTGTCAGCAACATTTTTTCCTCAAGCTTGCTTTGTTTGGGAAAGAGCGTATGCTCAATTGAGCATTACACGCCTGCAGCAGCGGGCGGGAATAATAAGGACGTACAATGAAGACCTTCTCGAAATCCAGCAAGCTGGATCATGTACTCTATGACGTGCGCGGACCGGTAGTAGATGAGGCGCTGCGCATGGAGGAAAATGGCATGAGCATCCTGAAGCTGAACATCGGCAATCCTGCGCCGTTCGGCTTCTCTGCACCTGAGGAAGTTATTATTGACATGCGCGACGCCATTGTCAATTCTCAGGGATATTCCAACTCCCGGGGTATTTTTGCAGCACGCAAGGCCATCATGCAGTATGCGCAGATCAAGCATATTCCCAATGTCGGCATGAAGGATATCTACACCGGCAACGGAGCCAGCGAACTGATTCAGCTTTCCATGCACGCGTTGCTGAACAATGGAGACGAAGTGCTTGTGCCGTCACCGGACTATCCGCTTTGGACGGCATGCGTCAATCTGGCCGGCGGCAAAGCGGTGCACTATATCTGTGACGAAGAGTCGGAATGGTATCCGGATCTGAAGGATATCGAGTCCAAGGTCACGGATCGCACCAAGGCAATAGTCCTCATAAACCCCAACAATCCGACAGGGGCGCTGTACGAGAAGGCGTTGCTTGAGGGCATTGTGGAAATCGCCCGCCGTCATGAGCTGATTATCTTTTCCGATGAAATGTATGATCGGCTGGTAATGGATGGAGCTCAGCACATTTCCACGGCTTCTCTGGCTCCGGATCTGTTCTGCGTGACCTTCAGCGGTCTTTCCAAGTCGCACATGGTTTGCGGCTTTCGCGTCGGCTGGATGATTCTCAGCGGCAATAAGGCCATTGCGCAGGATTACATTTCCGGGCTGAACATGCTGTCGAATATGCGCCTGTGTTCCAACGTTCCGGGGCAGTCCATCATTCAGACTGCTCTTGGGGGGTATCAGAGCGTCAATGAATATATTGTTCCCGGCGGCAGAATCTATGAGCAGCGCAACTATATCTATGAGGCGCTGAACAGCATCCCCGGTATTTCGGCCGTCAAGCCCAAGGCAGCCTTCTATATTTTCCCGAAGGTTGATGTAAAGAAATTCAACATTACCAGCGACACACGCTTTGCCCTGGATTTCCTGAGAGAAAAAAGGGTGCTTTTCGTTCCCGGAAGCGGATTTAACTGGCATAAGCCGGATCATTTCCGCATCGTATTCCTGCCGCGTATTGCCCAGTTGAAGGATGCGTCAGAGAAACTGGCAGACTTCCTGGACAAATATCACCAATAGCATAATAAATTGAACCGCATTATCAAACGCGCCGTTCCTCAAACAACGGTGCGTTTTTTCTTCCCCTCAATCTTTGAAATCCTGTTCCTGCGGGAAGTATTCTGAAGGATGCTGACGGCAAGACGCTTCACTCTTGGGCGTTAAAAGACTGCTTCCTGGCATGCACAGTGGCTAAAAGTTCGTTACGATAATCTCGTTTCCAACCCGTTTTGACGCATCCCTGTTAATAGATCTTCTCACATCAACGGGTTCAATATTGTAGCCCTGATACAGTTCATGCACCAGCGGAACATTGTGATTGCTGAGCATCACCTTGGCGCCAAGCGTATCGAGTCTCCTGAAAAGTTGCGCAAGGCGCTGGTGATCTTCAAGGGAAAAGCCCTCTTTTGCGTAGCTTGTAAAGTTGGCGGTTTCATTAATTGGCATATAGGGAGAGTCAAAATACACAAAGTCTCCGTCATCGACGTCATTGCAGGCCGTTTCAAAATCTCCCCGTCGAATTTCAATGTTCGCTTTTTTCAGATACTCGCCGATACGCCTGAGATTGTCCGCATCCATGGAAGCGCCATCTCTTCTTTCATTGAACGGCACGTTGAACAGTCCTTTTGAGTTGACGCGGTAAAGCCCGTTGAAACAATGCTTATTGATCCAGATCATAAGTGCAGCGCATTCTGCATCCAGTTCATGATTCATGATTTTTTGATTGTAGCGTTCCCGCAATAAAGCGTATCTTTCCCTATTGCAGGACTCTGCGTCCAATTGGGAAAGTCTGGCAATGACGATTTCGGCATCGGTTTGCAGCTGTCGATAGATGTTCAGCAATTGCTCGTTAATGTCGTTGATGACGGCGTCAGCAGGCTGCAGATCCAGAAACAGGGCTCCGCCGCCAATAAAAGGCTCATAATAGCGTTGATACGTTTGAGGCATGCGGGCCTCAAGCATTTTGAGAAGCTGCTTTTTCCCACCGGCCCATTTGACAAACGGACTTGTTTTCATGCGCGTTATTCTCCAGTTCCGCCTTGTATGTCGTAAAGACAACGGGAGATCAAGAAAGGGGCAATTGTTGCATTGAGGTACTCATGTCAGAACTGCACAATCTGTCTTTTTCTGAATAGCGGGACGCTGGCAGTTTATCAGAGATAATCTGGCAAAAAAATGGCGGATGCAGTTGCATCCGCCATCGGAGTCAAACTATAAGCCGGGTTTTGTACCCGCTTGAGGCGGGCGGCCGTCATTCATCTAGGAGCACTGTTGCCAATGCCCTCAAGCAACCTACCCGAAAGCGAAAGATCGGGCCGATCCGCTTTCCTATTCGGTCTTGCTTCTGGCGGGGTTTGCCTGGCCCGCTGCGTTGCCGCCGCGGCCGGTGGTCTCTTGCACCGCCGTTTCACCCGTGCCGTTCCGAAGAACGGCGGTCTGCTTTCTGTTGCGCTGTCCGAGGAGCGCTCCCCCCGGGAGTTACCCGGCGCCATGCCCTGTGAAGCCCGGACTTTCCTCTCCGTTTTTCCTTATGGGAAAAACGCGGCGACGACCCGTTCAACTCCGAAATTTTTTAGTTTTCCTCAGGTTCCTTTTCTTCCGGCGCCTTGAAGTAGATCAGCCGCTGGCAGTTGGGGCAATTAAGAATTTTCTTGCGTCCCTGCAATTCAATATAGGTCTGCGGCGGAATGCTGATATGGCATCCGGAGCAGATGCTGCGCGTAACCGGCACAATCACCGGATGGGACAGACGTTTGCGGATGAATTCGTAGCGATTCAGCACAGGAGGCTGAATGCCTTCAGCTACCGCCTCTCTTTTCTGTTCCAAATCCGTACGGCGTTCTTTTGAGCTGCGCATCATTTCCTGAAAACTTTCTTCCCTTACTTCCTTTTCGGCTTTGCATCCTGTCCAGACGTCATCGATTTCCTGCAGCTTTTTGTCTGCCAGGCGCAGCTCTTCCTGAAGGCGGGCCTTTTCTTCAGCGCGGGAACGGTTGCTGCGCTCCGCATTCTCCATTTCCATATTATAGGCTTCCATTTCCCGAGCTGTGGAGATTTGATCGAAACGGAGGCTGTTTTTACGACGGCGATCGCTTTCCTCCATGGTTTCCCTTTCGAGACGCCGTTCATTTTCCTTCAGTGTTTCGATGCGATCCAGTATATCCCGGCGCTGGCGTTCAATTTCGTCAAAGCGTTTGCGGATATCTTCAAGCTTTTTCGGCGCTTCTTCTACATCTGCGTCGACTTTTTGAATCGCATTGTCCACATCCTGCAACGCTATCAGATGCTCAATCTGTTCTTCAAAATTCAGATTCACGGCAGTTTCCTTTTTCAGAATGAAATTGGGATAAGGCCTACCTGGCACAGCAAGATGGCATCCAGCCATCTTCCAGACAATGGAACGGATCATCCGAAGGCAGAAACTCGATGCGAAGTTCCGGTGCCTGGGATGCCAGCTGTGCGGCAAAGCTCTCTATCATAACGTGTTCAAGGCTGAAATGGCCGGCATCGAGAATAGGCAGAGGGGCTTCAAGTGCCGGATGATATTTCATATCGCCTGTAATAAAAAGATCAGCTCCGGCATCTGCTGCGGCCTGAGCCAAATCACTCCCCGATCCTGGGCAGACAGCCAGTCGGCGTACTGTGGAAACGGATCCAATCATCCGGGCGCAGCGGAGATCTATGAATGAGCCGATGCAGCGCATCAGTGCTGCAAAAGGCATCGGATCCGGCAGTGTTCCGGCAAGCCCGAAGCCGCAGGAAACAGAACCTTCGCCGAAATCCATTTGGGCATACGGTTCAAGCACGAGCCGATCCGTTAATCCGAGTGCGTCGGCAAGCCATGCGGACGGACCCTGCGGATTGGCATCCAGCGTCGTGTGCGCAGCATAATGCGGAATATCGGCGCGGATCAGCGTCTGCATTGTGCGAAACCAGGCATCGGGATAATTGGGAAATCTTGGCTTCAGAAGCAGGGGATGATGCGTCAGAAGCAGATCCGCGCCGATAGCCACAGCCTGCTCGGCAATATGCGGTAACGGATCGAGACTGACGGCGATGCAGTTGACCGACGTCCTGTCAGAAGCAATCTGCATACCGGAGTGATCCCATTCTGCCGCCAGGGATAGCGGAGCCGTCCGCTCTATCAGTGCAATGCAGTCCGCAAGAAGCATTCAGATCTCCGTCAGCAGCAGGACGGCTGTTCTCTAAGAAAGTTCACTGCATTCTCAAAGAGAGCCGTTCCCAGCACGGCGTATTCTCCGCGAGTCCATCCGGGATGATTGGTAGCGTGATGGAAGGCTTCAGGATGGGGCATCAGCCCCAGAACATGTCCGGTGGGATCGGTCAGTCCGGCAATAGCCAGGGGAGAACCATTGGGGTTGCAGGGATAGGTCTGCGTCGGCAGCCCCGTTTCCGGATCGGCGTACTGCAGGGCGATGAGATGTTCAGATTCGAGACGCTGCAGGGTTTCGTCATCCTGCGCGACGAGTTTTCCCTCTCCATGCCGTACGGGCATCGGCAGAAGTCCGCAGTGCTCAAGACCTTTGGTGAACACGCAGGGGCTTTCCGGATTGGGCTTGAGAGACACCCAGCGATCTTCAAACCGGGCAGAATCGTTGTGCCCGAGAGAAACCTGTCTGGCGAAGAGCTTCCCGTCAAGAGCCGGCAGAATGCCGAGCTTAACCAGAAGCTGAAAGCCGTTGCAAATACCCAGAATCAGGCCTCCGCGGTGCAAAAAGGTCCGGAGTCCGTCAAGAAGTGGTTTGCCTTCGGCGTCGCGCAGGTAAAGCCAGCGCTGTGCTGCCGCCTGTCCGGCTCCCAGATCATCGCCATCCAGAAATCCGCCGGGAAAGATCAGAAAATTGTATGAGTCCAGCCGCGTTTTGGCAGAGATGATATCGGAAAAATGTACGATATCCGTGCGATCGGATCCCGCCAGTCGCGCCGTATGGGCTGTTTCGACATGCGAATTTGTGCCATAACCGGTGAGAACCAGTGTGTTGACCTTGGTCATGCGCCACCTCGGAAAAAGGGGATTGCGGACATGTGCATGTTCGCCAAAAAGAAAAAAGTATGGTATGCGTATGCTTGTTGAACGTCAATATCTGTTTTCTCTTCGACGGTATCTTTTGGCAGAATATGCCGGACGTTATAAAAAACGGTTGTTGCCCTGAAAAAAAGCGGGTAAACTGAAAAAACGCCGATGCGGGGCCTGCCGCACCAATATATGTTTTCGCCGTCAGGCGTTTTTAAGGAGTATGTCAGCGTATGAAGACCAAGTTTCTGTTCATCACCGGAGGCGTCCTGTCATCTCTCGGAAAGGGGCTTTCCGCCGCATCGATCGGAGCGCTGCTGCAGACCAGAGGCATGTCCGTTACCATTCAGAAACTCGATCCGTACATCAACGTCGATCCCGGCACCATGAATCCGTATCAGCACGGTGAGGTGTTTGTCACGGACGACGGAGCTGAAACGGATCTGGATCTCGGCCATTACGAACGCTTTTTGAACCTTTCTCTGTCTCAACGGAACAACACGACTTCCGGAGCCATCTACTATAAAGTTATTACCAAGGAGCGCCGCGGCGATTATCTGGGAGGCACCGTGCAGGTGATTCCCCATATTACGGATGAAATCAAGTCAGCCATTTTGAGCCTGTCTGAAGGTGACAATCCTCCGGACGTTGCCATTATTGAAATCGGCGGTACAGTCGGAGATATTGAAGGACAACCCTTCCTGGAAGCGATTCGGCAGCTTCGTTCCGACCTGGGACGGGATAATTGCCTGTATATTCATCTGACGCTGGTGCCGTATCTGCGTGCGGCCGGAGAACACAAGACAAAGCCGACGCAGCACAGCGTCAAAGAGCTTCGTTCCATCGGCATTCAGCCGGACATTATTCTCTGCCGCTGTGAAGAACCGGTTCCGGATGATTTGAAAGCCAAGATCGCGCTGTTCTGCAATGTGGACAAGGATGCCGTTTTTTCGGCGGTCGATGTGAAAAGCATTTATGAGCTGCCGCTCAGGCTGTATGAGGAAGGACTGGATCAGAAAATTGCCATCATGCTCAGGTTGCCTGCCCGGAACGCCAATCTCGATGCCTGGAAGAATCTCGTTCACGCTATTCACAATCCTTCCGGAAAGGCGGTTATTGCCGTTGTTGGCAAGTATGTGGAATTGAAGGAAGCATACAAGAGTCTGCATGAATCGCTGGTGCATGGCGGCATTGCCAACGGCGTTGCTCTGGAACTGCGCTATGTCAATTCCGAAGAAATCACGCCGGACAATGTGGCGGGCTTTTTTGCCGGAGTTGACGGTATTCTCGTCCCCGGAGGCTTTGGATACAGAGGAGTGGAGGGAAAAATCGAGGCTATCCGCTATGCCCGCGAAGCAAAAGTGCCGTTTTTCGGCATCTGTCTTGGCATGCAGTGCGCCGTAATTGAATACGGGCGCAATGTCGCCGGCATCGAAGGCCTGACTTCCGAAGAATTTGATCCAAATGCCAAGGATAAAATTATCTATCTGATGAAGGAATGGTACGATTTTCGCAGAAAGGCGACCGAGCATCGTGATTCCAGCAGTGATAAGGGCGGTACCATGCGACTCGGAGCCTATCCGTGTGATCTAAAGGAAAAAACACTGGCTTTTGCAGCGTATGGCCAGGAGCATATCAGCGAACGTCACAGGCACCGGTATGAGTTCAATAATGCCTACAGAGATCGGCTTGCCGAGAAGGGCATGATTTTCAGCGGCCTTTCTCCCGACGGCAATCTTGTGGAAATTGTGGAGCTTCCTGATCATCCATGGTTCCTCGGCTGCCAGTTCCATCCTGAATTTCATTCTCGCCCGATGCATCCTCATCCACTGTTCAAGGCCTTTATTGCCGCTGCCTGCCGGTATCGCAATAAGAAAAAGTAGGGAGTGGACATGAGCTGCTGCAATACCGTAGAGGAACTGGCCCGCGGCATCCGGTTGCTGGTTCTGGATGTGGACGGTGTGATGACGGATGGCGGTCTGTATTTTGATGAGACAGGCCTGCGCATAAAGCGCTTTCAGGTGACGGACGGGATCGGGATTCGCCTGGCGTTTGATGCCGGGATTGAAGTCGCTGTCATTTCCGGCATGGATGTAGAGTGCGTTCGGCGCCGTCTGGAAACGCTCGGCGTCAGGGAATATCACGGCGGCTTTGATAACAAGCGGGTCATTCTGGACAGGATGCGTACGCGTCTCGGTGTCGAATGGCAGGAGATTGCCTATCTCGGCGATGATTGGGTCGATCTGGCTCCCATGAGTTGCGTTGGTCTTCCCATCGCTGTGGCTAATGCTGCTGAAGAAGTCAAGTCAATTGCCCGGTATGTTACAACGCATCGAGGCGGCGAAGGTGCTGTGCGGGAAGTCGTGGATCTGCTGCTTGCCTGCCAGGGCAAGCGCGATGGGCTGTTTCAGCGATGGCTGCATCTGGGAGAATAACGGATCGGCGGAGTGAGAGATGAACCGGACGGGAAAATACGCGCTTTCCGTACTGGCGGCACTGCTTATCGGTGGGACAGGTGCTGCATGGTATCTCTCGAGTCATCCCCAGGTGCTGCTGTCTTTTTTTTCAGCGTCGGATCAGCATCCTTCGGCATCCGGTACGGTCGATCAGATTCCTGCAAACGAAGCGCAGAAAATGCGGATGGCCGACAGCGGCAATCCACTGGAGAGTATTGCTGCCGGGCTTGCGGTGCGTGGGATAAGTCTGCTGCAGGGAGACAAGGGGATCGATTTATGGCGTCTTCAGGCTTCCTGGGCCTATATGGAGCAAGAGGGAGAAAAAATCTCGGTCAGGCAGCCTGATGTGAGGTATTCTCTGGGCGAAACCTCGGTGAGCGATCCGCATAACACCAATATTATCCGGGTGACGGCTGATGACGGTCTGATTACCGATGGGCAGCGTTGTCTGGAGCTTCGGAATCATGTCGTGATTCGCCGGGGAGACGATACCGTACAGGGATCCGAAATGCGCTATGATGCCGGAACGCGGACGATTCTCTTCCCTCGGGGAGCCCGGTATGATTCTCCGGGAGCGAAGGGAAGGGCGGATACGGTGCGCTGGAATCTGGCCTCCAACATTATCTCCGCTGAAGGTCATGTTGCTTTGGATTTTTCTAGACGTACGGCAGTGAGCGGAAAGCGCCCCTGATTCTGTTGAAGAGCACGCAGGGAAAAGGCTGGATAAGGGATGAAAAAAAGATTATGGATCGGGGCGGCGTTGCTTCTTTTGGGAGCCGTTGCGGTTCAGGCTGCTCCGGACAGAATCGATGCTTCGGCATCGACGCGGATCACGGCGGATCGCATGGTGTATTCTGAGGAAAAGCAGCGCGTGATCTTTGAGAATAATGTCATGGTAGAACGGCCTGACATGAAGCTGCGTGCGGGACGTCTGACGGTCTATCTGAAGCCGAAAAAAATGCCTGATGGCAGTGAAGGCGTTATTCCTGGCGGCATGGAGAATGCTGAAATCGATCGAATTGTTGCCGAGCAGAATGTCAGGATGGAGCATGGTGATCGCCGGGGAACCTGTTCTGTGGCAACGTATGTTCCGAGCCGTGAATTGCTGACCATGGAAGGCAATCCAGTGTTGACCGATGGAGAGAGCACGCTTTCCGGAAAAATCGTGCGTTATTACGCTGCAGAACGTCGCAGTGAAGTCGTCGGCGATGGGAAAAAACGGGTTGAGGCCGTTTTTACCGGATCCGGTTCGCACTCTTTCGGGAGGCGTCAGTGAGTATCATCGCCGGATGTGAGCTGCGCAAAAACTACGGACAGCGTGAAGTTGTGCGCGGCGTATCCATCGAAGTGCATCAAGGAGAAATCGTTGGGCTTCTCGGACCGAACGGGGCTGGCAAAACGACGTCGTTTTACATGCTGACAGGCATCATCCGTCCCACTTCGGGGCGGGTTATGCTGGATGATCGGGATATCGGCGGGTGTCCGCTGCATGAGCGGGCTCGATTGGGCATTTCCTATCTGCCTCAGGAAAGTTCTGTTTTTCGAAAGCTGACAGTGCGGCAGAATCTACAGATCATTCTGGAACATACCGGGCTCAGTAGCGCGGAGCAGAAAGAACGAGCCGATCATCTCCTTGAGGATTTTGGTTTGACAAAGCTGGAGCATTCCCATGCGTTTCATCTCTCAGGCGGAGAGCGGCGGCGTCTGGAAATTGCTCGTGCGCTGATCCGTGATCCTCGCTTCGTTTTGCTTGATGAGCCGTTTGCCGGCATCGATCCTCTGGCGGTCGGGGATATTCAGGAACTTGTCAGAGATTTGCGGGATCGTGGAATTGGTGTGCTGATTTCCGATCATAATGTTCGGGAAACGCTTCATATTTGCGATCGTGCCTATTTGATGGTGCAGGGGCAGGTCATTCTGAACGGTACTCCGGAAAATATCGTAGATAGTTCCAAAGCGCGCTCTCTGTACCTCGGAGAGGGTTTTTCTCTGTAGGTGTGCCATGGCTCTTTTCGTCGTCAGCGCATGTCTGGCCGGGAAAAAATGCCGCTATGATGGCAAAAGCAATGCCTGTCCTGAAATAGTCAGATTGGTAGAACAGGGACGCGCAATCCCCGTCTGTCCTGAAGGCAATTTGTCAATTCCTCGTATTCCCTGTGAAAAACGCGGCGATCGCATCGTTGATCGGAACGGCAGGGATATGACTGAAGCGTTTCAGCGCGGTGCGGATGAAGCGTTGCGCATCGCATTGAATCATGGCTGCGTGGCCGGTATCTTGAAAGCTCGTTCTCCTTCCTGCGGGGTTGGAGAAATTTACGACGGATCATTTACGAAAACACGAATTCCCGGAAACGGACTTTTGGCCGACAGGCTCCTTTGCCATGGCTTTGCGCTGTTTACAGAGGAAAATCTTCCGGAAATGCTGAAAGACTGAGCAAGGATCGCCGACCCTTTTGCAGCATTTGATCTACAGGGATCCGGTTTCTTTTTTGCGAATCAGCGTAATGTGCATTCCATGGTGTTCCGACATAGCGGTGATTTCGCATTGCGGGGTTTCCGCAGAGAAAAAATACTGTCCATCAGGACTGCGCAGCTCAAATCCTATTTCAAAACCCTGATTCCGGAGTCTTTCCTTATAGGTGAGAAACGCTGGTTCGGAAACGGAGGAGAATTGTGCCAGCATCCCTTCCCGCAGGAGAATCATTTTTTGCAGTGTGGCTTCTGTTTGCTGGGGCAGATAGAGATTTTCAGGGGTATCCAGCCAGATATTTGAAAAAACGGTCTTCTCTCCGTTAGGGAAACGAATGATAATCTGATGAGATTGAAATTGTACGCTTCCGCCTTTCTGCGCAACAGCGTTTTGAATGGCAATCTTCTGTTCTTCGCTGAGCTGATCCTGTGAAAAACGTCCGCCTGTCAGAGAATCTCCGGCGGTACAGGGAGAAAAACAGGAAAGAAAAAGCAGGTTGGCGGACAGCAGAGAGAAGAGAATGAAGCGATGCATCATGGCAAACTCCTGAAGCTGAGCGCAAGTTTACAGAAACTATAACAGCTCTTGCGTTTTGAGTCCAGAGAATGCCGGGGAAACTTTGGTTATGCGCGATTCAACGTCTCCTGTTCCACCAGTTCGCATCAACGCCGATCTTCCACCAGTCTGTATGCGGTGCCTTCATGATTTGTTCGGCTGTTGCATGTCCCTGAGGAGTCATCAGTCTTTGACAGGCTGATTTTATCCAGTCTTCTGCTTCGGAATTTCCAAGATCCAGCTCTTCCTTAAGAGAGAGAATGAGATCCAGCTGATCGGCGTCTCTGGCCAGTTGCGCTTCCGGAGTTTTTCCCGCTTCAAATTCGTCATATAAAGATAAAAGTTCTTCAGACAGATCTGTGCCTCCGACAGCATCCGAGAATGCCCGTCTTTCATCAACAGTGACATAGCGTTTCGCGACATAGTTCATATCTCCGGTACGGGCTTCCGCCAAATCATGAAATAGTCCGATCAAGGCCGTATGCGGTGCGTCGGCTCCTGCGGCGCGGGCAAGAGCATATCCGATGGCCGCAGTGCGATGCGAGTGTTCGGCGACACTTTCCCCGCCTGTTCCGAGAAAGGCGAATCCAGATCTGGGCGTGCGCTTAAGCATGCCGATTTCATGAAAGAAGCGCACGATCCCCGGAAAGAACGATGTGTCAAAGATCGACATGGGAAACGTCTTCCTTTCTAATGGAAGTGCCGAGAAACAGATTTCCTGTGCGGATGAACTGGGCTGGATCATCTGTTGTAAAATATCTGACATGGCCCCTTCCTGCTGTATTGCGCAATAGGGAAGAGGCTTCAAGACGGGCGTACGCAGCTTCAGCCGTCGTCGCTGCGGAATCGACGATATGCATTTCCGGGGCGACAGCAGTGCGAATCGCGCGGATGAGGAGCGGGTAATGTGTGCATCCCAGCAGAAGCGTATCAGGATGCAGGCTTTTCAGAGGCTCAAGATAGCGAGCCGCGACCGCCTCGGCAATAGGACCGTCAAGCCAGCCTTCTTCCGCCAGGGGGACGAATAGGGGACAGGGGATTCCGATGACCTCCGCTTCAGGACGAAGCTCCAGAATTGCCTCCCTGTAGGCTCCGCTGGCAATGGTTGAAGCCGTGGCGATGACGCCAATGCGCCCATTTTGCGATGCCGAGCATGCGGCTCTGGCTCCAGGGCGAATGACTCCTATGACGGGAATATGCGGACAGTTTTTCTGCAAAACCGGAAGCGCAGCGGCCGTCGCGGTATTGCAGGCAATGACCAGCATTTTTATCTGCTGAGATAGAAGCAGATCTGCAGCCTGAACGGCGTATCGGACAATGGTTTTGGAACTTTTGGAGCCGTAGGGCAGACGCGCCGTATCCCCGAGAAAAACATACTGTTCATTGGGCATGCGGCGCATCATGGCGCTGAGTACGGTTAAGCCTCCAACACCGGAATCAAACAGTCCGATGGGAAGGTTGTTCTCTTGATTCATTTGCAGCCTCCTGCCTTGCGGCAGTCCTGGATCAGCAGACAGGTCTGCGTACAGACTGGCAGTTGCAGACTGTCTAGAATACGTTCCAGCAGAATCCCATGCCGTGAGGGAATGCCGAGTCCGAATGTTGTCCTGATACCGAGCGTTACGAATTGAATCGCCCGTTCCAGGGCAATGCACAGCGAATCTCCCTGCACCAGTCCCCCTGTGAGAACACTGGCAAAGGCGTCGCCCGTACCGGGATAATGCACTGGATAACGGTAGCCTGGAGCGAACCAGAAACGGTGCTCCCTGCGTTCATAGGCAATGACTGAAGCATCGTTCCCGGGATGTTTCATATCTGGAATACCCGTAATGACGACAATTTCCGGTCCCATGTCGCTGAGCCGTACCAGACGGTCCTGAAGTTTGTCCAGGGGAAGATCTTTTTGATAAGGTTCACCGAGCAGGAATCCGGATTCTGTGAAATTGGGAGTGATGATATTGGCGCAGCGGATGAGCTTTTTCATACCCTCAACCATTTCCGGCGTCATCGTGGCATCCAGAATACCGTTATCCCCGAGAACGGGATCAACGACAGCCAGTCCTTTTTCTTCAAGGCAGTTTCGTATGCAGCGCTCTACGGACAGCATTTGCTCTGGAGACGCCATGAAGCCGGAATACACCGCATCAAATTTCAAGCCAATATGCTCCCAGTGATCGAGAAAGGCGGGCATATGATCGGTCAGATCCTTCAGTGCGTACTGCGTATACTCAACGGTATGGGTGGAAATAACAGCAGTGGGAAGAGGACAGACTTGAATGCCCATGGAGGATAGAATGGGAATGGCGACGGTCAGAGAGGTTCGACCAAATCCGGAAATATCGTGAATTGCGGCGACTTTCGGCACGGAGTTATGCATGAATGCCTCCCTGATGAGCAGCAGAACGGAGAGCTACGTTTTCAGATGCGTCTCGAAGAGCCTGTACTTCCTGTTCCGTCAGTTCTCTGACCGATCCCGGAGGCAGATCTCCGAGCGTGATCGGACCGTGTCCGATCCGGATGAGTCGGAGAATTGTCAGCCCGAGATCTCTGCACATTCTGCGGATTTGGCGGTTGAGACCCTGATAGAGAGTCAGCTGCAGCAGCGTTCCTTCTTCCCTGCGGTTGCCAAGTCTATGGACGCTTCCTGGAATGACGTTTGCCTCAACTGGAGCGAGATGTTCTCCTTCAGACAGCGTCATGCCTCGGCGCATCATATCAAGGGATTCAGACGGAACGGCACCGCGAACAAGAACCAGATAGGTTTTGGGAAGACCGTATTTGGGATGTGTCAAAGTCTGCGCCAGTGGGCCGTCATCAGTCAGAAAAATCAGGCCTTCAGAAAAATAATCAAGCCGCCCAACAGGGTACAGCCTTCGGCTTTTCCAAGGATTCGGCACAAAATCCAGGACAGTTTTTCGGCCGTCAGGGTCTTTTGCCGTGCTGACGACCTGAACAGGCTTATGTAGCATCAGACAGCAGCGTTTTTTCACCATATGCTGAATGACGCGTCCGTTGACCTCAACACAATCGATTTGAGGCCTGATGCGGCTTCCCGGAGTCGCCGCAAGGCCATTGATCCGAACTTTGCCGGAGGCGATTAGGGCGTCGGCTGCTCTTCGGGAGCAGATGCCGGCATCTGCCAGAAATTTATTGATGCGGACGGATTCGTCCATAAATACTTCTCCAGAATACATTGCAAAAGACGCCCAAGATATACACTATCGGTCAAACTCATACAAGACGCAGCTTGCGGACAGACATGTTTTTCGCTACTGTGAAAAACACGGAAGTTTTCCATCATGGCAGGTTGGAGAAGCATTTCAACAAGAGGTCATAGCGCATGAAGCGTGGAAAATTGTTTGAAATAACGGTTGGCTGCCTTTTTTTTGTACTCGTATTATCTGTACCTTCTTTTGCTGCAAATGTGGTGAAGATAGGCGTGTATCAGCCGTTGTCCGGACATGGCAGCTTTGCCGGAAAAATGGAGCTCGACGGTATCCGCCTGGCTCATGCTCTCCGTCCGCAGGTTCTGGGACGTCCTGTTTCTCTGGCTGAAGCGGATATCCGATCGGACAGGCGCGAGGCGGCCGCAGCCGTGAAACGATTGATTCGGGATGATGGGGCTGTTGCTGTAATCGGATCCTACGGTTCGGCGGCGGCCATTGCCGGCGGTGCTGTGGCGGAACAGGAAAAAATTCCTATGATCGGTACATCCTGCACAAATCCCCGGGTGACGCAGGGGAGGAAATACTGTTTTCGAGCCTGTTTTACAGATGCCTATCAGGGAGCTGCCGCTGCGTCTTACGCATTTTCCCGACTTGGATTTCGAAAAGCTGCGATTTTGTCAGGAGCAGGAGAATATTCGTCAGGTCTTGCCGACTGTTTTCGTGCCGGCTTTCGCAAAATGGGAGGAAGCATCGTTGCCGAAGCGTCTCAAGCATTGGATGAATTGGATTTTTCCGAACAAATCAGACTCCTTTCCAAAGTCAATCCCGATGTGGTCTTTCTGCCGGCCTACTTTTCTGAAGGCATGGCCTTTGTGCATCAGGCCCGAGCAGCTGGCGCAAAATATGCCATAATGGGCGGTGATGCCATGGACAATCCTGACATTGTTTCCATGGGAGCTGATGCAGAAGGCCTGTTTCACACGACATTTCCGTATGACGCCAATATGCCGATGATGAATGCGGAAGCTGAGGCCTTCACCAGGGCGTGGAAACAGGCTTTTCCAGGCCGAAAACCGAATGTAAATGCGGTACTCGGCTTTACCTGCTATAATCTTCTGCTGGATGCAATGGAACGTTCTGGAGGAACAGATGCAGAAAAACTGGTCTGTGCGCTGGAATCAACGGGAAAATATCCCACTCCGTTGGGCTCTTTGACGATTAATGCTGCCCATGATGGAGAAATGCCTGTGGGTATTATCCGTTGTGTTGAAGGAAAGAGAGAGTATGTCGGATCAATCCATCCGTAAAGTTTTTCTTTTTTAAGCTTGACAGCCAACATAAAAACGAATAAGTCTATTTCGTTACGTTCATGGGACGTTAACTCAGTAGGTAGAGTATCTGCCTTTTAAGCAGAGAGTCGCAGGTTCGATCCCCGCACGTCCCACCATGCGGAATTTCAGGGCATCTTTTGTGAGATGCCCTTTTTATTTTGTCTGAAGGAAAAAGCATGCTTTTGCCTGATGTAGAGCGGAAACATAACAAAAACGTCAATTCCGCTGAATTTTTTTCTCTGATTTTTGTCACATGGACGACGTATCTCGGCTTTTATTTTGTTCAGCCGATGATGACAACGCTTGCTCAGGTATTTAAGATATCGCCTTCGCAGGCAGGTCTGCTGGTTACGGTCGTCGTTGTTCCTTTTGTCATTGGTCCATTTGTGTACGGCAGGGTGTTGCATTTTATTTCCATTCGCCGTCTGCTGTTTTTACTGATTCCCTGCAGCGGGATATCTCTCATTGCGGCGTCTTTTGCGTCTTCCTATGTGGGGCTGCTGTGCTGTAGGCTGCTGCAGGGCGTTTCTCTTCCAGGAATACTCATGTGCATTACGGCGCATATCGCCTTGCGCTATGAAGGACAAACACTTCAGCGCTGCATGGGCATTTACGCGGCAACAACGCTGATAGGTTCCTTTTCGGGGCGATTGATGGGCGGCTGGCTTTCCTCGGCATACGGCTGGCATTCAGCGTTTCAGTGCCTGGGTGCTGTGCAAATTGTCAGTTTTCTGACAGTCTGCTTTCTTATTGGTGAAGTGAGAGAAAAAATAGGGCATGATGATTTTGGTTTGAGGGATATTGCGAAGGTTCTTCGATGCCGTCTCCTGATGCTGCTGATTCTGATTCCTCCGGTCGCGGGGTACTGCGTTGCATCGTACGTAGCTGTTTTGCCGTTTTATTTGAAAGATATCGATCCAGAAATGAGTGATGCCTGTATCGGGCTCATTTATCTGAGCGGGTTGATCAGCGGCATTGTTGGATTATGGTGCAGGCAAGTTGTTCGTTGGTGCAGAGGGGAGTGGAATGTGATTATGTTCAGTCTGCTATGTATGGCTCTGCTTATACAGGGGCTTGCTTTCAAGCATGCCGGCATAGCCTTTATTTTGATGCTTGGTATTTCTCTTTCCTTTACGTTGATCAACTGCATGGTTCCAGGATTGCTGAACAGAGCCAGCAGACTTTCAAAAGGTCTCACAAACAGCGTCTATCTTTCCATATATTATCTGGCCGGGGCTGTTGGAACATATATGCCTCTTGTCGTGTACACGCATTTTGGACTGGGAATCTATGACATGACAGTCCTGATTGCCTTATCATCCGCTCTGGCGATTACTCTGTCTGCGAAGAAAAGTTTTCATACTGCGGGATAGGAAGAATCTGATTCGACAAAACGCCTTTTTCAGCATAGACTTTTGCTGCATTCAGTTTTTTCGGAGGTCCGTATGAAGAAAAAATACGGTATGGAATTGGCTGTTCTGCTAATTGCTCTGCTGAGTGGGTGTTCTGCGACGGATTATCTTCAGGGAGATTATACAAGACGTCGAGGCGATGCGGACTACATGCGCCGCTATAAGTATCAGTCTGCAGCGGAGCAATACCGGGAAGCTTCGGCACTGAATGATCGGTTTGCTATGCTTCGCTACGGGCAAATGTGCCTGCGGGGCGATGCCGCATGCTCCACAGAAGAGGGCATAGAGAGTATTCGCAGGGCGGCGGCTGAAAGGCTGACAGAGGCGCAGACGTATATCGGCATGGTTTATCTGTATGGTTGGCACGGCGTTCAGCCTGACAGCAAACTCGCTCTGCCGTACCTTGAGGAGGCTGCAGCTCAGAATGATCCGTATGCCCTGATGGCCTTGGCGTCAGCATACGGTGGAAGCTTCAGCATCCCGAGACAGCCGCTACGTACGGCTGAAGCCTATGCCTGCTTACTGGAAAACAACTGGCCAGTTGAGCCTGAGCTGACCTCATCAATGGAAATAGAGCGTCTTGTCCCAGGCAGAGTGGTCTGTGGTGTGCAAAACGATGAACCAACGGTACGTCAAGCTCAGACTTATCTGAAGCAGCTTGGATATTTTCGGGGAGAACCTTCAGGAAAAATAGACAGCGCAACGCGACGAGCCATTTTCTCGTTCCGTGCGGATCACAAACGGGCGGATGACGGAAAAATTTCGTTTGGACTGGTTCGGGAATTGAATACGGCATTGTTTTTCCCTGAGGATCCATATCTTCTTGCACATCATGACAGACTGCAGGATATGAGCCCTGTTCGTTCGGAATATCGGGAATCATTGAAAAGGGCGTTTCGTTCGGAGCAGTCGCTCATGAGGTTGTGGCTTCGCAGACTGCTGGCTCTCCATGCTCGCCAGGTCGGTTTGAATCGTTCGGATCAAATAGTGGAAAAGAGCGAAGACTCTTATGGTATCTTCAGTTCTTCTCTTCGCAAAAACGCCTCTTCAAGCATTCATGGAACGGATGTGCTGCAGTGCATAAACAGCATTGAAATGCACAAATACAATATGATGCAGTATACCGATGCGTTGAATCGTCTGGATGAGGCGGAACGCAGGGATTTGAATCGTCCGTAAAGGATGAACAGGATTTCCCTGAGCTATTCGAAAAGCTCAGGGATTTTTTTATGTAACATGCAGTGTGTGCGATTGTTCAGAGAGGG
Source organism: Desulfovibrionaceae bacterium (assembly GCA_029011315.1). Lineage (GTDB taxonomy): Bacteria > Desulfobacterota > Desulfovibrionia > Desulfovibrionales > Desulfovibrionaceae > Bilophila. The sequence goes on along the minus strand of JAQXLA010000013.1, from coordinate 33,212 downwards.
GATAAGCCTCTATTGGGGTTGAAGATAAAAATCGCGATACCATTCCGCAAAATGCCTCAACCCTTCCCTCAGCGGCGTGCTTGGTCGGAAATCAATATCTTCTTCCAGTTTTGATGTGTCTGCAAACGTTACAGGAACATCGCCAGGTTGCATGGGCACAAGCTTTTTGTGTGCTTCAAAATCATAGTCAGGAGGTAGCACGCCAGATCGCATCAGCTCCTGCTGCAGAATATTGACGAAATTCAGAAGGTTTTCGGGACAGCTGTTGCCGATATTGTAGATATTGTATGGGGGAATGGGAAGCCCGTCTTTCCCCTGATGCCTCAGAGGCGGACGAACCATAACGCGGGATACGCTTTCTACAATATCATCGATATACGTAAAGTCCCGTTTGCAGTTGCCATAATTGAAAATCTCAATGGATTTTCCTGCGCGAAGACGATTGGTAAACCTGAAATAGGCCATGTCCGGTCGTCCTGCAGGGCCATAGACCGTAAAAAAACGGAGCCCTGTAGATGGAATGTCGTACAGCTTTGCATATGCATGCGCGAGAAGTTCGTTGGATTTTTTTGTCGCAGCATACAGACTGACGGGACTGTCTACCCGATCAGATTCCGTATACGGGATTTTTGCATTTGCTCCGTAAACGGAAGAGCTTGATGCAAAGACCAGATGTTCTACGCCTTTTTTCCCGTTATCTCTGGAATGTCGGCACGCTTCAAGGATGGTATAGAAGCCTATAAGATTTGATTCAACATATTGATCTGGATTGGTGATAGAGTAACGGACTCCGGCCTGGGCAGCGAGATTGACGACAATATCCGGATGATATGTTTCAAAAATATGGCACACAGTTTCCGCATTGGCGATATTTCCCTGTACAAAATTCCATCGGACTTGCGGGTACTCACGAGATGATTTTTCAATTTCTTTGAGCCGGTATTTCTTGAGAGCTACATCATAATAATCGTTCAAATTATCGATTCCGATCAATTGAGCGCACTGATTCTGTTTCATCAGATGAGCCGTGAGGCTGGCTCCGATAAAACCTGCGGCACCGGTTATGAGAATGGTTTTGTTGCGAAGATTCAGAGTAGGCAGCATGGAAATATTCCTGATTGAGTTGAAAGGACAGCGAATCTGCTATTTGCTGTGATATATCGGATTTGATGAAAAGCGTAAACAGGCCTGCTCTTATAATGTAAAGAGGGGAAGAGACTGGCCCTTCCCCTTCAGAGATACTGAAGTCTCCGATACTAATACTAATCATTCAGTTCCGGCATTCTCTGCACGCGCCTGCTGAAAAGACGCATAAAGAATATTGCCACCAGAATGCCGATGATCGTAGAAACCGTCATAGACAGATTGAAGCCGATTTTCGCATTGCAGATGAAGGTAAAGGTCACGACAGTCATGAACATCGCAGGAAGCACTGTGATCCAGAAATTCCGTCCGCGGCGCTTGAGATAGACAGAGCAGGCCCACAGAGTGATGCATGCCAGAGTCTGATTCATCCAGCCGAAGTAACGCCAAATGATATTGAAATCAATAAATGTCAGGGCGATACCGGCTGCAAAAAGCGGTATGGAAAGCATGATGCGACGGAAAATAGACTGCTGATCAATATGCCACATATCAGCTAAAATCAGTCGTGCACTGCGGAACGCGGTATCGCCGGTGGAAATAGGGAGAATTACAACGCCAAGAATTGCCAGAAGTCCGCCGAACGTACCGAGCAGCTCTATGGAAATTTGCTTGACGACGACGGGAGCAGGGCCGGCTGCAGCGAGGGCTTCCGGAGATTCATAGAACGACAGTCCGAGAGTAACCCAGATCAGTCCGATGACACCTTCAGCAATCATGGAACCGTAGAAAAACTTGCGACCGTCTTTTTCAGAGGCCATGCAGCGAGCCATCATGGGAGATTGAGTCGCGTGGAAGCCACTGATAGCACCGCAGGCAATCACGATGAACAGTCCAGGCCAAATAGGCAGATCTTTCGGATGGTGTGAATAGAAGAAATCTGAAAAATGCAGATTGGGCAGTATGCTGTGTGTGTCATTGAGGAAAATGACGGCAAGCAGGCTGAAGGCCATGAAAAGAAGAAGAATGGAGAAGAATGGATAGATACGCCCTATGATTTTATCAATAGGCATCAGCGTGGCAACGATGTAGTACAGAAAGATGATTGCCGACCAGATGCCGAGAGAAAGCGGCGTCATGCTGGCCAGAATGGCTGCGGGACCTGTGACGAAAACAGCTCCGACGAGAATCATGAAGAGAACCGTAAACACTACCATGAAGTTCCGTGCGCCGTTGCCGAGGTTCCGTCCGAGGATTTCCGGATAGGAAACGCCGCCGTAGCGCAGGGAAATCATGCCGGAGATAAAATCGTGAACGGCACCGGCGAAAATGCAGCCGAATACAACCCAGAGCAGAGCTGCGGGACCGTACAGCGCACCGACAAGCGGACCGAATACCGGACCGAGTCCGGCAATATTGAGCAGCTGAATAAAGAAAATTTTCCAGCCCGGCATTTTGACATAGTCGACGCCGTCAGCATGCATTGAGACCGGAGTAGGACGATTGGCGTCCACTCCGAAGATTCTTTCCGCTATCTTGCCATACACGGCATAGCCGGCAAACAGCAGAACGAGACAGAAGATAAAATAAGCTGTTCCTGACATAACAACTCTCCCCTAAAAAACAATAAGTTGGTAAATGGTACTCTGTATGAATGCGAGTGTCTATTGTTATAAAGATGATTTTTTCTAAAACGGATCAGTTGTTTTATCAGCGGCACACAGTGAAAAAAGCGAAAAAGAATCCTATAATCAATCATCATGAAAACAAGGTGCAAAATGAAAAAGAGAGGGCATCACAAACTGGCTGGATGGAAAACAACAGTTATGCATACATGCAGGCGGCTGGCGTTGTTGATGCGCATGATGCGGGATGTTGCCGTGAAAGAGGAAAGGGAGAGGTGTGAAAAACAAAAGAGCCTCTCTTGAGGAGAGGCTCTTTTGAGATCATCAGACAGAAACGTTCGTGCTTATTCGGCAGTCGCTTCTTCTTCAGCCTTGCCGGGCAAAAGTACAGAAACAATGGCGTAATTGGTGTCGTAAGCCGCTTTCACACCTTCAGCCAGAGGAAGATCCGCCACGGACAGCGTGGTGCCGAGTTCCAGAGGTGTGACATCGATAACGATTTTCGAAGGCATGTCGAGCGGCTTGGCAATAAGACGAACCTGATCTCGATAGGTTTCCATCACGCCGCCGACCTTTGTGCCTTTTGCAACGCCGGTAAATTCGACAGGCACAATGATCTTAATGGGCTTTTCAAGATCGACACCGAAGAAATCGATATGAGTGAAGGTGCTTTTGATAGGATCGCGCTGCACTTGCCATACAAGAGCGGGATACGCCGTCTTGCTGCCATTGTCGTCGATTTCCAGATTAAAAACTGTCGTACGGCGTACTTTTGCATACACTTTTTCCAGATCGCGCACGGGAACCTGAACAGAAATATTTTTGCCGTCGGCAGTATAGAAAACACCGGGAACCAGATCCTGTTTGCGGCTGCGGCGGTTGTTGCATTTGCCGGAAGAAGCGCGTTTTTGCGCAGCAAGAACAAGAAGATCAGACATAATAGACTCCATCCCCATGCATTGGGGAAAATCGTTTGATTCGCAAAAAATGGAAGGCACTCCGCCATTTGCCATCAAAACAGTGCGCTGACAGAAAGCCCCGTATGAATATTATGGATGGTTTTAGCCAGCAATTCCGCAATGGAAACAATTCGGATTTTCGGACAGACTTCCATCTTTCCGTGCAGGGGAATCGTATCCGTCAGATAAATGGCGGAAAAAGCAGAGTTATTGATTCGTTCAATAGCCGGACCGGAAAGCACGCCGTGCGAAGCACAGGCGATGACTTCTCTGGCACCTTCTCGCACGAGCACATCGCCCGCGGCGCAAAGAGTTCCGGCAGTATCAATCATATCGTCGACCAGAACGGCCACCTTGTCTTTCACATTGCCGATAACATGCGTTGCGCTGGCCTGATTAGGCCGATCCCGGCGTTTGTCAATAATAGCCAGAGGTGCTCCGATACGTTTGGCAAAGGCACGAGCCCGTTCCACACCGCCGGCATCAGGTGACACCACGACAATTTCTTCGGGCTGAAGACCATGATTGAGAACCGCTTCAAGCAGAACACTGGAGGCATAAAGATTGTCTACGGGACAATTGAAGAACCCCTGAATCTGTCCTGCATGCAAATCAACCGTGACAACGCGGTTGGCTCCGGCCGTCGAGATAAAATCTGCGACGAGCTTGGCGCTGATCGGGGCTCTTGGAGAAGCCTTGCGATCCTGGCGCGCATATCCGTAATAGGGAATAACGGCCGTGATCCGGCTTGCACTGGCGCGCTTGAGCGCATCCATCATCAGGCAAAGCTGCATCAGATGGAGATCAACGGGAGCACATGTAGGCTGAATGACAAAGACGTCATCTCCGCGGACGCTGCTGTTGATGTCTACACGGCTTTCTCCATCGCTGAACGTCGTACACAGAGCTTCAGTAAGCTCGCAGCCGATATTGCGGCAGATAGACTGAGCCAGAGGTTTGTTAGCGTTGCCGGTTAGAATTCTCAGATCACCGTACATAGTGAAAGTGCCTTCTCTTGCGAACCTTGGTTTCATAAAAAAAATGGCTGGGGCGGAAGGATTCGAACCTTCGCATGACGGAACCAAAATCCGTTGCCGTACCGCTTGGCTACACCCCAATGCCGCAAAGCCGTCACCCTTTTAGGGGATAGAGGCTTACAAAACGTGATGAAATACCGTCACGTGTCGGTCATTCCAGTATTGTTCAGCCGCTTCCGCTTGGTTTTGATCAGAAAAGATGCCAAACAGAGAAGCTCCGCTTCCGCTCATCACGGCTATATCCGCGCCTTGGGCGTACAGTTTCTCTTTCAGGAGTCGCAGCTCGGGATAACGAGCAAATACTACCTGTTCGAAGCTGTTTTCAAAGACATCGGCTCTGGAAAATTCGACATGTTTTATATTCTGCTTTTTGTTGTCTGTCAATAAATCCTGTTTAAGATGTGCGGCGTCCCAGGCTTGATAGGCCCATGGAGTTGATACGACCGAAGCAGGACAAAGGAGCAATAGATGCCGGCCTTGAAGTTTAAGATCTCTGACAATATTTGGATATGGCGTGAGAAGATTTCCGGTTCCTGATGCCATGCAGGGGGTATCATAAAGAAAAAACGGCACGTCGGCTCCGACGTCGGTCGCAACAGCCAGTAATTCTGTTTTTGAAAGAGGATGATCAGCAGACTCGTTTAAAAAAAGGAGCAGAGAAGCTGCATCCGAGCTGCCGCCACCGAGCCCGGCTCCATGAGGAATGCCTTTTTCCAAAATAGCATGGAGTCCGACAGGCTTTCCAGATGCTTCTGTAAACGCCTTCCATGCTTTGGTCAGCGTATTATGAAGAGGATCGATATCCGGTTCATTGCAGTGCAAATGGAATGTTGGGGAGTGTTCCTGACGCAGACGAAGCGTGTCCCGGGGATAGGAGAGAGGATAAAAAAGCGTATCAAGTTCGTGATATCCGTTTGGCAAAATGCCGGTAATACGCAGAAAAAGATTTATTTTGCATCCTGGATGCAGAATCGCTTCAGGCGACGAACCGGCAATAGAGAACGGGGAAGCATCATTCATAAGCATGGAAAAATCCGAAAAAACTGAGAATCTGAAAGGGACATGAGTTCACTTTTTCATTGAAAAAAATTATCATGCCGTTCACAAAACAGCAAGAAGTTGATTTATGGAGAATCTCTGGATGCTATTGCTATATAGATATAGAAACAATTTCAAGCGGCTGCAGGAACATGTCTGTTTGGGGAGTGCGTCTTGATGAGCCGTGCCGTCGCGCTTTTTTCAGGTGGTCTGGACAGTCTGCTTGCAGCAAAAATTGTGGCCGCACAGGGCATAGATGTGCGGTGTCTGCATTTTGTATCTCCATTTTTTGGAAATCGATCTCGCATTCGCCATTGGGAGGAAGAATACGGTCTGCGTATCGAAGCGGTGGATGTCAGCGAAGAAATGACGGCTTTGATCAGGACGCTTCCTCCGCATGGATTTGGCAAGGTGATGAATCCGTGTGTGGACTGCAAGATTCTGATGATGCGCAGAGCCGTGAGCATCATGCATGACATTGAGGCGGATTTTATCATCTCTGGAGAAGTGCTGGGACAAAGACCGATGTCACAGAGGCGTGATACCCTGAACGTAATCCGCAGGGATGCGGATGTGCAGGATATTCTGCTTCGACCGCTTTGCGCGCAGCATCTTGATCCTACGGAACCGGAACGTATGGGGATTGTCGATCGCAGCAGACTGTACGGTATCAGCGGCAGAAGCCGTTCGGAACAGTTGCGTCTGGCTCATGAAATGGGCATCCGTGAAATTCCTTCTCCTGCCGGAGGATGTCTGCTGACAGAACGGGAAAATGCTGCCCGATATTACGCTGTCTTCAGCGGTCTGGAGCACGCTGGAGCGGACGACATGCGTCTGGCTGGTGTAGGACGTCAGGCCTGGAGTGGCAAGTACTGGCTTTCTGTGGGAAGAAACGCGGAAGACAACAGCATGCTGGAGCAGCTTGCTTTGCCTCGGGATGTTCTCATGAGAGTCAATGGCTTTCCCAGTCCTCTGGCTCTCGGCCGATCTGATCTGGAGTGGGGTGAGAGCATCCTGCGGGATGCTGCTTCCTGGATGGCTTCTTTTTCGCCTAAGGCTGTTCAGAGCGGCGGTTCCGTGAATGTTCTTGTCACTTCAGATGGAAGAACAGAAATGCTGAATGTACTGCCTTCCAGAATTACGCCTGCTCACTGGACATCTCCATCTTTTGAGGTCATGAAATCCGCACTGAAAGAAGCCGCCAGGGAAAGGGAAGCGCGAATCGTCCGAGAAAGAATTTGCCGGATGCAGGATAATCGAGAAAACGCTGATCTTGACAATATATAAAAGATTTGTTTTCCAATTTTTGGAAAGCCTGATGCTGTTTATTACAAACAGCATCACCGAAAAATCGGAAAGGGTTTTGCCTGTTCGGATACAGCTTGAGGCCTTCTTTCCGGATACCGCCGACAGAAAAAAGAATGCTGCCGAACATATTGTTTGCGGCGGCATTCTTTTTTGTTGCAGGAGTAGCATTATGAGCTGCATCCCCTTTGATTTTTCCGTTGGCATAGCTCTTGGGTCTTTGGTCGTATCTTTCTGTTGGTCGGCGTGGATGCTGCTGCGCCATGCGTCTCCACGTCGGTTGAAACGGAGGAACGATCATGCTTAAAATTCTTCTATGGGCCGGTTATTTTCTGCTCTTTGCCTATCTGGTGCATAAAGGAAAAAGCCGTGATGCCGTTGTCAGCGGGCATGTAGGCTTTATTGTGCAGTCCTTTGCGTATGTTGCAACCTATATTTCCGCTGTTGCTCTGGTCGGATTTGGAGGGCTGGCGCATCGATACGGCATGCAGATGATGCTGATCGCTGCGGGCAATGTCTGGTTCGGGGCCTGGATGGTATACCGGTTCGTGGCCTGGCCGACGAGAGAATGGCAAACACGCCTGCAGGCAAGAACGCCAGCTCAGATGCTCGGTACAGGTCACGGCACGCCTTTTCTGACGAAATGGCTCGGCGCAGTCTTCGCTCTGTTTCTTGGCGTGTATGCTTCAGCAGTGGTGAAGGGCGCGGCGTTGCTGCTGGCCCAGATCGTTCCTCTTCCTGTCGGCATGCTGGTCTGGATAGTGTGTGCTATCGTAGGCGTTGCCGTTTTTGTCGGAGGCCTGCGCGGCGTGCTTTTTACGGAAGCGATGCAGGGCATGGTCATGCTTTGCGGCATTTTGATGATTGTCTGTGCCGTATGTTCTCACGTCGGCGGCCCATGGGATGGACTGGTTGCTCTGTCTCAGCTTCCTCCTGACAAGTTTGCAAATGAGGGCTTTACGTCGCTTTCATCCGGAGATCGCGGCATTTTCATTATCTCCCTGGTTATCGTTACTTCAGTCGCCGTATGGGCTCAGCCTCAGATGATTCAGCGTCACTTCAGCATCGCAGATCCCCGGCAGCTGATGAAATCGACCGCTCTGGCTATGCTGATTTTGACAGTGCTGGTAGGCGGTGCGTATTACGCTGCGGCAATGTCCCGTTTGATTCTGCCGGAAGTTTCCGGACCTGACTCTGTGATGCCGGAACTGGTGCGTATGCTGATGCCGGAATGGGCCATGAATCTGTTTGTTCTGGCGATTGTCTCGGCGTCACTGTCTACGGCAACGGCAGTGTTTCACATTTCTGTCGCTTCTCTGACAGAGGATCTGACGGGGAAAAAGGCTTCCAGGTTCTCGTGGCTTCTCGGCATCATCTTTATCGTCGCTCTCAGCGGAAGCTGTGCTCAAATTCGCGGTCAGCTGGTGGCGCTGCTTTGTGCAACAAGTTGGAGCGTTGTCGGATCGACGGCTTTGGTTCCATATTTGATGCTTGTTCTGAAGGGAAAACGCTGTAAAAGCGCTGCGCTGGCATCCTCGCTTTGCGGCTTTTTCAGCTGTATGTCCTGGTATCTGTTCCTGAATCCGGGAACAGCCGTTATTCGTCTTTCCGATGGCTTCCTGGCCTCCATTCCTCCGTTTTTCGTTGGAGTCGTTGTTTCCTGGCTGGCCTGGAAATATTGTGAGCGCAGATCTCAGGCAAACTGATTTTTCCGGCGAGACCGTGATGAAACTTCCAAGCCTGGGAATACTCCGTATTTCTCAGGCTTTTTTTGAAGAGTGGAACGATGAGTAATAGATTTTTGGGCAATGCAGTCAACTGGTGGACACAAATCATGATGCTTTTGTCCGTTTGCTATGGCGCGCTGGTTCTGATTTATGCCCTGGCCCTGTTCATCAGTCCAGGCGTATCGTTGGGACAGATAGCAATGCTCATATTTGTTAAGTGTGTTATAGGAGGGATTTATTTTCTGTTATCCTGGCTGGTAATGATCTCTTTTCTTTCGATGTTTAGAAAAACAGCTCAGGAAGACCCTGATACCGCTGGAAGCCCTATAGGAGGCAGAATATTTCCGACCTTGGAACATCAAAAGCAATTGCGTCGGCAATTCATAGCAAATCGCAGGTGGACGGTGTTCGTGTGTGCTGCTTATGGCTGTCCGGCTCTGTTTTTTTCACTTGGACTCTTGGTTTATATCGGCAGGGAAACTGAGGCGATGCTGAATACGGTGAGAAGTACTTGGAGTTTTTTGATAGGAGTTTAAATCCGGCCGTGTATGCAGTGCGTTTGCAATCCGGACTGCGTCAAAAAAATTTTTTCAGAAAGCGGGAATTTTTTGATGGAAAGCGTGTTTCTGTATTTTATGGATATCATCGGAACCGTGGCCTTTGCTGCATCGGGAAGCATGCTTGCTGTGCGTAAGAACATGGATCTTCTTGGAATTATCATTCTTGGATTGGTAACGGCGGTCGGAGGCGGAGCTGTACGCGATGTCTTAATCGGAAGAACGCCCCCGGTCATGTTTGCCAACTGCACCTTTGTTGTCATTTCTCTGGTGACATCCTGCATGCTTTTTTTCATTCTGCGCATGAGCGCCAGCATTGGCAAACGGTATGTGCTGCTGTACGGGCGTTCTCTTTTCTGGTTCGATACATTGGGGCTTGCGGCCTTTACTGTGGACGGAGTAATGGTCGGCATTTCTTTCGTCCCGGATGGCGGCTGGTGGCTGTTTTCCTTTCTCGGGGTTATTACAGGCGTAGGAGGAGGTTTGATACGCGATGTACTGGCTCAGGAAATGCCGATGATTTTTGTGCGCCATGTTTATGCCTGCGCTTCCATGGCTGGAGCCTTCGTCACTGTCGCGTTGCATGGGCATGTTTCACATGCTGATACATTGGCCCTCGGTTTCGCCACGGTCGTTATTATCCGTGTTCTTTCAGCAAAATATCGCTGGAATCTGCCCCGTATTGAAAAACGGATATAATTGCCAGTCGAAATGGCAATATAAAAAGGCTCCATGAAAATATGGAGCCTTTTGCTGTTGTGATGGTGCCGGGAGCGAGACTCGAACTCGCAAGGGATTGCTCCCGGCGGATTTTGAGTCCGCTGCGTCAACCAATTCCACCATCCCGGCGTATTGCGTATGAATTACCTGTTTTTTCTGAATTGTCAAGCTCTATTTTTTGCCTGCACCAGGGGGTAACAGACTGACAATTTCATTGTTTGGCTGCCGCAGGCGTTTGTGCTGCTGTGGGCTGGGTTGCGGACTCTTCCAGACGGATATCCAGAATTTTGGAGTCCTGTTTTTCCCGAACAGAAGTGCTCGTATTGTACAGAAGAGAAGTCGCAATAAACACGACAGCCATGAACGCGGTCAATTTTGCCAGCAGGCCTCCGGCTCCGGTGCTGCCGAATACCGAGCTGCTGCCTCCGCCGAAAATCACTCCCATGCCTTCCTTGCCTGCCTGAAGCAAAACGAGCAGCACGAGGACGACACAGACGATAATATGCAAGGTGAGAATAATGGTCTGCATGGGGAATAGCTCCTTGAATTTATTTGAATTTGAAAAGGCCTTTTATGAAGCGTATTCCGAACCAATTCGGATAATCCTGATGAAAGATTCAGCTTCCAGAGAGGCTCCTCCTACCAAAAGGCCGTTGACGTTGTCAAGCTTCAGCAGCTCTTCAGAGTTTTCCGGCTTGACGCTGCCTCCGTATAAAATGGGCAGATCCTGTCCCTTTGATCCAAAACGGGAAATCAGTTCTTCCCGAATGATTCCATGTGCTTCCATGGCATCTTCAGGTTTTGCAGAAACGCCGGTGCCGATGGCCCATACCGGTTCATAGGCTACAGCGAGACGATCAGGCTGAACATCATTCAGAAGCGGATCGGCAAAACCGCCAAGAAGCTGCCGAGACAGCACCGCACGCAATTGTCCTGCGCGGCGTTCCTCAAGCGTTTCTCCGATGCACAGCATGACAGACAGTCCATTTCTGAGAGCGAAAGCAGTTTTTTTTCCAATGAACGCATCATCTTCTCTAAAGATTCGGCGCCGTTCGGAATGTCCCGTCAGAACCCATTGGCATCCGCAGTCCAGGATCATATCTGGTGAGATTTCTCCTGTATAGGCTCCGTGATCAGCCGGATACATATTCTGGGCACCGAAGGCGAGATTCGGCGCCGTCTGTTCGGCAACGTCGCCTAATGCTGTGAAAGGGGCGAAAATCAGAACAGAGCATTGCATCGGATTTTTACCAAGAAAAGTCGCCACAGATGCTGCCGTCTGCGCAGCTTCAGACCGTGTTTTATGCATTTTCCAGTTTGCTGCAATAATCGTTTTCATAACTGCTCCTGTGAATTGGGCGGCTATCCCGCCGTTCTGGCATATAAAAGTGCATCTTCTCCTGTATCGGCATAATAGCCGATGCGGAGCCCTTCGCGGATGAATTTGCAGGTTTCGTAAATATGGATAGCACGATGATTGGATCGGCGGACTTCAAGATGTATCTTCCGGATGCCGTGGTTTTCCAGTTCCCGTATCGATTGGGAAAAAAGATGCATGCCGAGTCCCCTGTTTCTTAATGCCGGAACCGTACCGAAATTGAGCACTTCTGCTTCGTCAAGCACGGTTTGGAAGGTAATATAGGTAGCGAGATTTCCCTCAGGATAAATCATGCCGTATGCGTTGAAAAACGATCCGGACAAGGCTCTGTGAAAGGCATCGGCATCCCAGGATCTTTGAAAGCACTGCGCTTCCAGTTCGGCAAGCAGCTCGCTGTGTTCCCCGTTCAGCTGTGTGAAAATGAACGGATCATGCTGCGTGGAACATTGGCTGCATATGTTCATGTGAGAAACCATTGCCGCATCAACTCTGTTTGGTGGAATCCTCAGGATCTTGGGAATCAGACTGGAATTTCGCAGGAGCCATGAGCTTTTGAAGCCGGTATTTGAGATAGAGTTCCTCGAAGTAGGAGCTGAACCGGGAGGACATCAGCTGCGTAAATGTCCGCATATCATTGGAAAAACGATGCGGTTCCGCAGAGGCGAAGCAGAGTGCTCCGCGGACGGTGCGGTTGATGAAAACAGGAATGCAGATGATGGATTTGAAGTGAAACGCCCCTGTCATTCTGGAGAACAGCGGTGTCTGAGGGGAGCCTTCTCCTCCCTCAGAGAATACGGCCGCTTCGTTTTGAAGAACCCAAGATGTCAGCCCCCCGCTGTCCAGCGGAACTTCCAGAGAGTCCCGGCCATTGAGCAGAAGCGGCGTGTTTTCTTTTTCGATGACGTACATCCTGGCATTTTCCGCAATGCTGATGAAAGCCGTATATTCAAGGCCTGTGCTTTTGGAGGCAATATCAAGAACCCCGCTCAAATAGGCTGGCCATCCTGAGCATTCTCTGTCCAGATGATCAATCTGATCCAGAGCCTGGAAGTATGTTTCAAGCTCTTCCTGCGGCGCGGTCTTCTTTTCTTCAGGGGCGCGCAGAACTTCAGAAATATGCTGAGCAAAGCGCAGAAGAAGCGTTCGGTCTTCAGCAGTAAAGGAACGTGGCTCTGTCGTGTCAATACACAGAACGCCCCCTTCAGGGGTCGGACAGCCCAGAAAGGCAACGATGGATCCATTGTCCTCATCGTTGTAATAGCCAAGCGCGGCGCGTTGTTCTCGAAGATTTTTTTCCTGAAGATTGGGGATTGCGACCGTTTGCTTATGGCGCAGAATCCAGCCGACGATATCGCGCCCTGGCGCAATGCTGACCTTGCGGACATAGGGCGTATCGTTTGAGGAAAAGTCCGTCAGCGTACAGGAACCGTTTTCGCTGCCGTCGGGGCGGAAAAGCACGGCGCAGTGTACGCCAAATGCCATACGAACCAGAGAAAGCAATGAACTGTTTTCATTCATGTTATGGAATCCCAGCTGACTTCTTTAATATCCTTAAGCAAATAGTCAAAAAAAGCTTTTATGTCAATTTATTCGGAATTTTCTGATTGCCAGGATGCCATGGCATGGCGGCCAGACGCAAGGAAAACGTCCGTTTTTCGACTTGTCAAAGCAAAAAGCATCATTATTATTCCTGCATAGTTCATGATGCTTGTGTATAAATTATTTTTTAAGGAGAAGAGTATGCCTTCAATAATAATTTCCGGAATGCAGTGTGAGCATTGCCGCCGTACAGTTGAAAAGGCTGTTGCCGCTGTCCCCGGCGTGCTGTCTGTAACGGTTGATCTGGCCAGCGGACGTGTGGAGTGGACGGAATCGTCACCCGTGGATTTGCAGAAGATCGCCGAAGCCGTCCGTACTCAGGGCTTTGAAGTCAAATAAGGCTATACCGTGAGAGTGGTGCTCTTTGAGCCGGAAATTCCTCCGAATACCGGCAATATTGCCAGGCTTTGTGCCGGCATGGAGACGGAATTGCACCTGATTGAACCCTTGGGGTTTCGTCTGGAAGATCGGTATCTGAAGAGGGCGGGGCTTGACTACTGGCCGAAGGTCAGCATGCGGGTTTGGCCGGACTGGCAGACGTATATGGATCAGGCCGGATTGGGAATCCGCCATGTTATGACCAGTGCCCGGGGCGGTATGCCCCTGCATCGCTTTCCCTTTCTGCGCAACGATGCCCTGGTGTTCGGCCCTGAAACCAGAGGCCTGCCTTCCCTGCTGCTGACATCGTCTCCGCATCGCGTTCGTATTCCCATTACGGACAACATCCGCAGCCTGAATCTGTCGACAGCTGCCGGCATCGTGCTGTTCCAGGCGATGGCGTCGAGCGGATTGCTTGATGAGGGACGCTTTGCATGAGCCGTCTGGACGGGACGCAGTCGGGCAAAGAAATTTGGGCGCTGACATGGCCTCAGATTCTCATGTTCCTGTGTCAGTTCGCTGTCGGTATTACGGACGTATGGGCTTGCGGCCGCCTTGGAGCAAATGTTCAGGCTGCTATGGGACTTGTGGCGCAATGCCAGTTTTTCCTGATGATCCTGGCCTTTGCCGGCACAAGCGGGACGATTGCGTCGATTAGTCAGAGTCTGGGGGCAGCCCGTGCGGATAAGGCCAGAAGGTATGCCTGGCTGTCCGTGGGATTCGGATTTGCCGCGGCTTCCGGACTGTCTTTGGCTGCGGCAGGCTTCGATCGTGAGATTCTGAAGCTCATCAACACGCCGCCGGACATCGCGGAACAGGCAGCCGTATTTTTTCAAGTCTGCTTATGGACTCTGCCGGGGCAGTATATGCTGACGCTTGGCGGTGCCGCATGCCGTGCCTTTCAGTCCGTTCATGTGCCTCTGTACGCCGCTGTTCTCTCCATGGTGCTGAACTTTTTGGGAGACATGGCTTTTGGTTTGGGCTGGTGGGGTATGCCGGCTTTCGGCGTCGAGGGCGTGGCGGTGAGCTCTCTGGTTTCAGTCAGTGTCTCGGCGCTGCTTTTGGTTATGTTGATGCTTCGCCAGAGAATTCTGACTGTGGAAACCGTGCCAGGCATTCGCTGGCTTCGCGTCGGCTGTCCGTATTTTTTCCGAGTTGCGCTTCCTTCCTGCGGAACATCGGCTCTGTGGCAGTCGGGCTATATGGTTCTGTTTATCATCGCTGCGGCACTTCCTGGAGCTGGAGTGGAGGCTCTGGGCGGGCTGACGGCTGGAAACAGGATTGAGTCCGTGTTGTTTTTGCCTGCCGTGGCCTGCGGTATGACAACCAGTGTTCTGGTAGGCAACGCTGTGGGGCGGGGCAAGCATTATGAAGCTCGCCGCATCGTACTGATCATGCTGTTCTGGAGTTCCGTATGCATGAGTCTGGCCGGTGCGGCTGTGCTTCTGTGGCGCACGGAACTGGCAGCTTTCATGGCACCGGATGTCCGTGTTTGCGCTGCGGCTTCCTGTTATCTTCTTTATAATGTTTTTTCCATTCCGTTTAGCGTGGGGAGCATTATTCTGGCTCACGCCATGAATGGAGCCGGAGCCAGCGTCTATCCGCTTGCGGCGTTCAGTTTGTCTGTGTGGGGCGTCCGTTTGCCACTGGCCTGGATTCTGGGAATCGGAATGGACTGCGGATACGCCGGAATTTTTATTTCCATGCTGCTGTCTCAGGGTGTTCAGATGCTATTCCTGCTGTGGGTATTTTTCTGCAGAGACTGGATGGCATACGCCATGCGCAGGGCATCGTAAAAGGGGAGCGGCAATGCTTTCACAGGAAGTTTTTTCCTCAATACGCGCTGAAGATCGAAATGTGTATCGTCGGTTCTGGCAGGTCACGCCGCTGCATGCTGCCGACTATACGTTTGGCAATCTGCTGGCCTGGAGTGAGCCCCATGGACTGGAATGGTGCGTCAGGGGCGATCTTTGCTGGATTCGAATGGCTGACGGGAATTTGATGGCTCCTGTAGGAAATTGGTACGCCGCAGACTGGGAAGCCCTGTTTGACACAGGGGATGCTGTGCTCGAGCGTGTGCCTGAGGGGCTTTGCCTGCTTTTGCAATCTCGTCTCGGTTCCAAAAGAGTGACGATTCAGAAAAGCAGAGGACAGTGGGAATACCTGTACGGCAGAAATGATCTGGCCTATCTGCCGGGAAGACGCTATCACAGGAAGAAAAATCTGCTGAATATGTTTGAAAAGCGTTATGGCATGCGATATGAGCCATTGACGATGGAAAATCTTGCCGAAGCGGAGTCTCTTCAGGCGATGTGGATGGAAGCCAACTCCGGAGCGGAGAATCTTCAGGATTTGGAAGAGGAAAACAGAGCGATCATGAAGCTTCTGCATTCCTGGGAATATCTTCCGGAGCTATTCGGAGGCATACTGTATGCCGGGGATACTCCTGCGGCATACAGTATTGGCGAATACCTCAGTGCCGATACGGCTGTGGTGCACATAGAAAAGGGACTGACAGCATATAAGGGATCCTATCAGGCTGTGAATGCCTGCTTTGCCAGAAGCCTTGACCCTCGATGTCGGTATATCAATCGAGAGCAGGATTTGTGCGATGACGGACTGCGGAAGGCGAAGGAGAGCTACGCGCCTGTTGGCTTTGTGAGAAAAAATCGTGTGCGTATTAACGGAATAAAGAATTTTTTCACATTGCCTGAATTGACGGTTCATGATATCTGAAATACAGGCATTATTGTCATGCGGGTTTTTGTCTTCAAATTGAATGAAAAAATAAAAAACACAGAGGAAGAGAATGCGGAAAACCATAGCCGTCAGTCTTGTCTGCATAATGCTCTGCGGGCTGGGAGGATGCGCTTCCAATTATAGCGGAACGCAGTATGCCGGACATTCTGAAACCCGTCAGGCTCAGACTGTGCAATACGGACATGTCGTTTCTGTGCAGGATGTTATGATTGAGGAAAATCAGAACGGTACGCTTGGTGCTATCGGAGGCGGCGTTGCCGGCGGAGTTCTAGGAAGCCTGATAGGGCATGGAAGAGGCAGCGTTGTGGCGAGTGTCGGCGGCGCAGTGCTTGGTGCCGGAGCCGGATATCTGGCTGAAAAAAGCCTGGGCAAACAGCGCGGATATGAGATCACTGTGGAACTCGACAACACGAAAGAGCATATTTCTGTTGTTCAGGGCGCGGATATTTCCTTTGCGGAAGGCGAAAGAGTCCGTGTGCTGACGAATTCGAACGGATCCGCACGCGTGGTTCGTTGATTCAGACGAAGGTTCAAACACCAAACGGAAAGGAGTTTTTATGCTGGATTCGAAACAGTGTGTCCTGTTTAGCGGAGGAGCTGCCGGAACGGAGCAGTTTTTCGGCGCTCAAGCCGAAGCCTGGGGAATTGAAGAAGTGAATTACAGCTTCGAAGGCCATCAGATTGAGCGCACCCGGGGCGTCCGTGTTCTGACATCGGGTGAATTGGCTCTTAAAGATGTGAGCCTGACGTATGTTTCCCGTCTGATGGGACGTGAATACACCAAGGCACCTCTTTTCCGCAGGGTTCTGCAGTCCATTTGCTGGCAGGTCAGCAGCGGGCAGGAAGTTGTGGTCGTGGGAACCATTCAGCCCGACGGAACTGTCAAAGGCGGTACGGGCTGGGGGGCAGAATTTGCGAAGATCTGCAACAAGCCTCTTCTGGTGTTTGATCAGGATAAGGACTCCTGGTTCCGCTGGGAAGGCGAGAATTGGGTGGCAGTGACGGATCCAGTGATCGAAAGTCGGCAGTTTACGGCTACCGGGACACGTTTTCTGGAGGCAAATGGACGGAAGGCCATTGTTGATCTGTTTGCGAGATCTTTTAATAAGTAATTGAGAGAGCGGACAAAAAAGCATTGCATCCCGGCATGGAGAAATTTGATGTCGGCGCAGGAAAGAGAGGCATGGCCTCTCTTTTTTTATCTGTGAGGAATGGGGAATAAGAAGGCGGGTTGCGTGTGAAGAAGCAGGGATTTTCAGATAGTCCGTATTGACAAAAAAGAAATTTCAACGCTATATACAGGCGAAAAAAAGAAGTTTTTTTAAACGGGCGACAGGTTTTTCCGCCCGGATCCGGAGGACGGCGGAACATGGGCCTGCACAATGTTGTTCAGTTGCTTGGCGGCGTTGCACTGTTTCTTTTTGCGATACGTCTTGTCAGTGAATCCCTTCAGCTGCTTGCCGGAGATCGGTTGCGGAAACTCGTTGGTACGTTTACGCGGACGCCCGTGCTCGGTGTGCTGATGGGCGCGCTTGTGACGATCCTGATTCAAAGCAGCTCGGCAACGACCGTCATGACCATCAGCTTTGTCGATGCCGGATTGATGACGCTTCGGCAGGCGATTGGCGTGGTGATGGGTGCGAATATCGGCACCACCATGACCGGTCAGCTTCTGGCTTTTAAAATTGACGATCTCGCCTTCTATTTTCTCGTTATTGGCGTCTGCATGAGCTTCTTCGGGCGCAATAAGACCTGTAAATATGTGGGAAACGGACTGTTTGGACTTGGCCTACTGTTCATAGGTATGCAGTTTATGGAATCGGCTATGTCCTTTATGAGAACCAGACAGGATATTCTCGAGACCTTCAGCAGCAATCCCCTGATGGGGGTCATGGCCGGTGCCTTGCTGACTGTGCTGATTCAGTCCAGTGCCGCTACGGTCGGCTTGACCATCGCTCTGGGAATGCAGGGAGGGCTTCCTCTGGAGGCTGCCGTTCCGATTATCCTCGGAGACAATATCGGCACCACCATCACGGCGGCTCTTGCTGCCATAGGCACCAGCCGTTCCGCAAAGCAGGCCAGCGCGGCACATATTCTGTTCAATATTATCGGCGTCTGTATTTTTCTGCCGCTGATGCCGCTGTATCTTCCGGCAATTGAGGCCAGTTCTGCGGAAATTGGCCATCAGATCGCCAATGCGCATACGCTTTTCAACCTCTGCAATACACTGCTTTTTCTCTTTTTTGTGACGCCTTTTGCCGCTTTTATCCGATTGATCGTTCCGGATGCCGTGCAGAAAGAAGTCCGCATTACCAGGTATCTTGACAGCAGGCTTATTGCCACAACCCCGATTATGGCCGTAGAAGCGGTGCGGAAGGAATGCTCCCGCATGGGCTTCCTGGTCATCAACATGGTTGATTCCGTTCAAGCTCTCTTTTTCCGGGATGCGGTAGAACTGCAGCCGGAAATTCGGCGTTCTGAGGAGCATATTGATGCGCTGTATATGGCGATACGATCGTATGCAGCCGATATCACGCAGGCGGCTCGGCTTTCTGATCGTTCGACGCGCAAGCTTGCCATTTATGTCGGCATGGCAGCGGATATTGAGCGTATCGGTGATCAGTGCAAGAAGATGCTTTCCTCTTATGAAGCCAGAAAGAAGCGCGAACATGATTTTTCCGATGAAGCCATGAAAGAACTTGAAGAGATGTTTTTCGATGCGCATCGCGTGCTGGATCTTGCCATGGATTCCTTCATCAATGAAGATCCGCAGAAAGCCGGTGCGGTGGATGAGGGTGCGCTGCAGCTGAGAAATACAGAATTGAAGCTTCGCAGTCAGCACATTACTCGACTTGATCTTTCCAAGTGCGATGCGGAAGCCGGATTTATTTTTGTCGATATCCTGAGCCTGGTGGAGCACATCGGATACTATTCCAACCAGCTTGCCAAGGCGACATTGAGAATAAGCAACTTGCAGCCAATCAAACCTCCGAAAAAAGGAAAAAGTGTAGTTGGAGGCTGTCAGGATTGAAGGTAATTCGGGTTTTCTGGCGAATTTATACGCGGAAAAGGAGAAGACATAGGTGGGGAGCCTGTCAGGCAGTGCGGGGTCCAGTGGATTTGATTCTGTCCGGAGCATAGCCGATGCACATTTTCCCAGAATAGCTGGAGCATTCTTGCTGGCGTGCCTTTTTCTTTATTCCCCGGTCTGTTTGGCAGAAACCCGTCTTTTTGACACTGTAGAATTTCGAATGAAACCGGAGCGTCAGCAACAGTGGCTGAATATGTTGCGGCGCAATGCAAGGAATCCGCTCTTTCAGCATGCTCTGAATCTGCGCGGGGAGGCATGGGCATCCTTTAAGGTAAAATTTGAGAACGTTTCTCTTTTAGACAAATTGAAAGCGGTCAATAGATTATGGAATCGCTGGCCTTATCGCACAGATCTTGAAGCATGGGGACGAGTCGATTACTGGACCTGCCCGGCCGAATTTGCCGCGCGTTCCGGAGACTGTGAAGATTACTGCATCGCCAAGTATTTTACATTGCGGGAACTGGGCGTTCCGTCTTCCTCAATGCGCGTAGTTGTTGTAAGGGAAACGCTGCGCAATATCGGTCATGCCGTTCTTGCCGTATACGGAGAGAACAATACCGTATGGATTCTTGATAATCTCAGCTCTTCAGTCCTGCAGATGAATCGAATCAGACATTACATTCCTCAGTATTCTGTCAATGAACAACACCTGTGGATGCATGTGCGTCCTCTTCGCAGCAAAACATCCCGATCCGGATTGCAGCCGATGATGTCCCCGGGACGAAACAAGGAGGCTTTATGATCGCCAATGCAGAAAGCAAAGCGCAGAAATTCGGCAAAATTTCTCTCCTTATTGGGGGAATCGTGGCAGTGATCCTGGGAATCGCTGTCGGACTGGTGTGTCTGAAGGAGCTGGATCGGCAGCATCTTGTTCTGATGCAGAACTATCGGGAAAACGCCCAAACCTGGCTGACGCATGCTTCCGAGAATGTGCGCCGTAAGCAGCAGGACTGGGTGATGCTGCTGGAACGGCTGAGGAATACGGAAACATACGCAATGTTTGCCGCAGATCTTGCCAAATCCCGTCATGCGTATACAGAAGACGGGACTTCAGGTCAGATGAACGCTGCGGATTTGGCTGAAATGGCACCGTACGTGCGCAATATGTTCCTGAGCTTTGCCAATGAAAACGGCCTGATCGATGTGCGTATCCTGGATTCCGAGGGCAGGACGCTGCTTTCTGCCTATGATGGATCTTCTGCCCTGACGGCTAGACAGCGAAAGGCAGCTGCAATCGTCTGGAGGGAAGGCGAAAGGATTCTGCTTCCCGCATACGGAATTCGGGACGGAGGTCTGGCAGCAGACATGATGGCTCCCATTGGCGATCCTGAAACGGGGAATCCCGTAGCGGTGCTGATGATTTCTCTGCCTGTGCATTCGATCCTTTCCCAGGTTCTGTCAGGCATGAAGGTGGATGAGATGACATCCGCCTATCTGATTCAGAAAAGGCCTGACGGTCAATGGGAAAAGGTACAGCTGCCTATGCCTGTGCCGCTGAACTCCGGAATGAGCCAAATGCTGTCGGAACATGACGGCAGTCTGGCGTTTGGAGAGCGCGACAGTATTGAAATACGCACTTCGGTCTGGTCCTGTACGCTTTCTGTGCCCGGAGGTCCGTGGTTTTTGGCATATGAGGTTGCTTCGGAAGAAATCAATCGGGTTTTTTCTCATGATCGGCGGCTTGTGATTCTTCTGGGAGGCTGTGCGTGGGCCAGCCTGATGCTGCTGGCGATGCTGTTCTGGTGGAGTATCGCAGGGCGGTACCAGAAATCCATGTTGCAGGAAATGCAGCGACTGCATAAAATGCTGGTCAAGCAGAAAAGCTTTCTTGACAGTATCAACGAATCGCTTGAAATCGGCTTGTTCATGGCTGATGTCCGCGGTCGGATTCTCATCTGCAACAGTTTTTTTGCGGCAATTTTCCGCCGTCAGGTGACGGAG
The DNA here is from genome assembly GCA_029011315.1 of Desulfovibrionaceae bacterium. Lineage (GTDB taxonomy): Bacteria > Desulfobacterota > Desulfovibrionia > Desulfovibrionales > Desulfovibrionaceae > Bilophila. The sequence goes on along the minus strand of JAQXLA010000013.1, from coordinate 12,014 downwards.
ATCGTCGAGCATGATCTGAAGGCCGTCTTTACTCCGGAAGAACGGGAAACGCTTTTGGATCATATCCGTCAAGTTGCCATTTCCCGAAAGGGATTCAGCTGTGAAATGGAACGGAGCGTAGACGGCGATTCAAGGCTTTATCGCCTAACGCTTTTTCCTTTTGACGACTCTGAAGATATGAAAGAAAATGTGCGCGGTGCTGTTCACGGTGCTGTTGTGACCATGCAGGACATCACGGAATTCCGGCGCCGGGCGCAGAACAGGGAGCGTCAGCAGAAAGCTCTGATACGGACGTTTATCAAGGCGGTAGAAAGTGTGGATCCGTATCTGAGCGGACATTCTGAACGAATGGCGCAGCTGGGAAAGAATCTGGTCGGAATTTTGAATTTGGATGCAAAGACGGCAGAAACGATCATTGAGGGATCTCGCCTGTCGCAAATCGGCAAGCTGTTTGTTGAGAGGAACATCCTTACAAAAGAGGGTTCTCTGTCATCAGAAGAGATTGCGGCACTGCATCAGGCTCCTGAATATGCCTTCAATTTGCTCAAAGAGATCGATTTCGATCTGCCAATTCCCAGGGCACTGTATGAAATGTATGAAAATTCGGATGGATCCGGGTATCCCCGTGGATTGAAAGAAGAGGATATTCTTCCCGCTGCCCGGGTGCTTGGCGTTTTGAATGCTTTTTGCGGCATGACAAGTGCGCGTTCCTATCGCAGGAAAATGAGCTGTGAACAGGCATTATCGGTGCTGAACGGCAACCCGAAGTTTGATCAAACAGTCGTTGCAGGTTTGCGGATTGTTATTGAAAGCCGGTCTGCTGAAGCTACGTCAACAGAGAATGAAAAATGAGCGAGCACGTTTTTGAAAAGGGAACAGTCCAGCCGGAAAGCGGCCGGGATTTGCGCCTGAATCCTTCAGATGTAGATTTTATTCCTCCTCTTCTCCACAGTCTTGGAACGTTGATGCGACTGCGGGGCAAAAGGGTGTCTTCCCGTTTTCTTGCTTCCGGACTCGGCGGATCCGCCAATATCAGCGTGGCTTCCTGTCTGCGGGCAGCGGAGCGCGCGGGGATGAAATCCAGGGTTGTGAATCGGCCTGAAATTGAGCGGATCTCCAAATTGACTCTGCCTTGCGTTCTCCTGCTTGAAAACGGAAATTCCGCCGTCCTGCAGGGATATGACGATCAAAACGCATCGATCATTCTGCCTGAATCCGGTGAGGCGGCGTGCAGCATGCCGATAGAGGAATTGAGACGGCAGTATTCGGGCTATGCGATTTTCGCGACGTTTGAAGAGCGCGATGACTCCCGGACGGATCCGGTGCGGATGAAGCAGGGACATGACTGGTTCTGGGAGGTGCTGAAGTATTATGCTCCGATCTATCGCCATGTTCTGTTCGCCAGCTTTGTGGTCAATCTGATTTCTGTGGCGACATCCCTGTTTGTCATGAACGTATACGACCGGGTGATTCCAAATAATGCCTATGAAACGCTTTGGGTACTGGCTGTCGGCGTGATGCTGGCTTTTGTCTTCGACTGGATTCTCCGCGCCATGCGAACCTATTTTGTAGATGTGGCGGGAAGAAATGCCGATGTCGTTCTGTCAAGCCGGCTGATTTCCAAAGTATTGACAATGCGTATGGACAGCCGTCCGGAGTCAACCGGAGCCCTGGTAAGCAATATCCGGGAATTTGAGACGCTGAGAGAGTTTTTCAGCTCTACGCTTTTCATTTCCTGCATAGATGTACCCTTTATTGTGATTTTCCTTGCGCTGATGTTCTGGATTGGCGGTTTCCTTGCGTTTCTTCCTCTGATTTGCATGGTGATCCTGCTGATCGTCAGTTTCATCATTCAGTCTGCAGCGCGCAGGAACGCTGAAAAAAGCTACCGGCACAATATGCAGAAGAACGCACTGCTTGTGGAAATGGTCAATGGCCTTGAATCGTTGAAAGGTGCCATGGCGGAAAGCCGGATGCAAAGGCTGTGGGAAGCCGTGGTCGGCGTATCTGCGGAAGCTGCTGCGGAATCAAGGCGATATAATGCGCGGGCAGTGCAGTTCGCGACGTTCATGACGCAGATGACAAGCGTGGGCATGATCGTCTGGGGAGTGTACCTGATCGGAGCCGGCGAAATGAGCCTTGGCGGTCTGATAGGGTGCAATATTCTCGTCGGGAGGACGATGGCTCCGATCATGCAGCTGGCGACTATGATGACACGTCTGCAAAATTCGCGTGTTTCTTTGAAGGCATTGAATCTGCTGATGGATCTTCCTTCGGAAAATCAGGAGCAGAATTGCATGGACTTCGGCGATCTGAAATGCGAATACGCATTGAGCCGGGTCAGTCTGACCTATCCTGGCCAGCAGGTTCCCTCTCTGAGGGATATTTCGCTGCGAATTCGCCCGGGTGAGAAGATCGGTGTCATCGGAAAAATGGGATCAGGGAAGAGCTCCCTGGGCAAACTGCTTATGGGGCTGTATGCGCCGACGGAGGGGCAGATCCTGTTCGGCGGTGTGGATATCGGTCAGCTGGCTGTTTCTGATCTTCGATCGCACATCGGCTATATGCCGCAGGATGTGATGCTGTTTTACGGATCAGTGCTGGACAACATTTCGTTCGGGGATCCGATGGTGAATGATCATCTCGTCATGAGGGCTGCGGAGATCGCCGGAGTCATGGACATCGTTCGCCGTTCTCCTGCGGGATTCGGCACGCAGGTCGGAGAGCAGGGAAGAAATCTTTCCGGAGGTCAGCGGCAGGCTGTTGGCTTGGCCAGAGCCGTGCTGCATGATCCCGATATTCTGATTCTGGATGAACCGACGGGCAATATGGACACTGATTCGGAACTCGGCGTGCAGCAAAGGCTGATGCGTGCCGTGCAGGATAAAACGCTGATTCTGATTACGCATCGTCTGAGCATGCTCCGTATCGTCGATCGACTTGTTGTGATGGATGGAGGCCGCATTGCGTTGGATGGCCCGAGAGATGAAGTTTTGAAGAAGCTCCGCGAACGGAGTGCGGCGTCAAGGCAGAAAATGGGAATGCAGGCTGTGCACAGAGAGGGAATGGAACAATGAAGGATTTGAAACTTCCCGCTGAAGAGCTTCAGGAAGAGAAGGCACCGAAGCAGGAGCCATCTGCAGGGGAAAATTCGGCGCGGAGTCTTTTTGAACCGGTCAGTTTGCTGGGAAAGGGGCTTCTGCCCGAGGATCTTCCGTATGCTTCGGAATATGCGGCGGCTCTGGCCAGAACGCCGAAGCGGGAGGCTCGGATGCTGTCTGCCGGCGTCTGTCTCTTTTTTCTGATCTTTGCGCTGTGGGCTTCCTTTGCGACGATTGATGAGGTGACGCACGCTGAAGGGCAGGTCATTGCCTCGTCCAGAACGCAGATAATTCAGAATCTTGAAGGAGGCATTCTGCAAAGTATTGACGTGCATGAAGGCCAGATCGTTGAAAAGAACGAGATTCTGGCGCGCATTGACAATGAGCTTGCGGCAAGCACTTTGAGAGATGTGGTCTACAAGGCGATGGAGAACCTGACGGCCATTGCCAGACTGAGAGCTCTGGTCAGAGGAGATGAAAAGCTGGTCTGGCCTGACAATCTGGCACAATGGCTGAGCAGCGAAGCCGGGACATCGCTTTCTGAGGAACAGCTTCGTCAGGGGCGTCAGCTTTTGCGCGTTCAGGAGGAAACGTTTGCCATTCAGCGACGTCAGCGGCATTCGGAATTGGAGGTTCTGGAATCCCAGGCCGAGCAGAAACGGCAGGAGGTTAAGGAACAGCTTTCCAAGAGAGAGCAGCTTTCTGCCAGCCTGAGGTTGATTCAACAGCAGATGAGTATCGCCGCGCCTCTTTTGCAAAAGCGGAGTTATTCTCGAGTGCAGTATCTGGAACTGGAGGCCAGAGCCGTGCAGGCAAGAGGTGAAATCGAAGGGCTGGATGCGTCGATTCCCAAGGCAAAGGCTGCGGCCAGGGAAGCGGAGCAGCATATCGCCCTGCGCAACGCGGAACTTGATGCCGCGCTGATCGAGGAAATGAACAAGCGCAGCGTGGAGCTGGCCTCCCTGAAGGAAAATCTCAATGCCGGACAGGATCGCGTAGTGCGTACGGAGCTGCGTTCTCCGGTTCGCGGCACTGTAAAGCAGATTATCATCAATACGGTAGGGGGCGTGGTCAAGCCTGGGGAATCCATTATGGAAATCGTTCCTCTGGATGATACGCTGCTTATTGAGGCCAGGGTTAAGCCGGCTGACGTTGCTTTTCTGCATCATGGACAGCATGCCATGGTGAAAATTTCTGCCTATGATTTTTCAATTTACGGGGGGCTTGAAGGGGTTGTCGAACAGCTCAGCGCGGATACCATTGAGGACAAGCAGGGCAACTTCTATTATCTGGTCAAGGTTCGAACCAATAAAACATCGATTGAGTATCGTGGAGAAAATCTGTATATTATGCCCGGCATGATGACGACAGTCGATATCCTTACCGGCAAAAAAACAATTATGGATTACCTTTTAAAACCTGTTTTTAAGGCTCGTCAGAACGCATTACGGGAAAAATAATTTAATTGCTTTGATATTTAAAAATACTATTGACTTTTTTTTTTTTTGTATAAAATTTTTTGCCTTTGTTTTTTTTGGGTTAAGACTGTAAGAGACAGCTCATTTTGAGCCGCAATATTGCAACAGTTGTTTTTTTATCCCTTTAAAGTTACAAACAATATCGCAGTATACAGCAATTTTTCAGGGATCTCAAAACCGGATTAAACACCGGATCATAATTTAGATATTGGGAGGAAAAATGGCAGAAAAAATTATTTTTTTTAAGCCATATCGGAACCTGATGCTGGTTGTTGCAATGTCCTGTCTGGTATTTTCATCTCAGGCTGCTGCCGGTGAGCAGATTACGGTAAAACAGTCTGTTGAGTATATGCTTGGAGAAAATCATTCGCTGAAATCGGTTCAGGAGAACCGTGCCGCCGTAGAACATGAAGTGGATCGTGCCAAAGCCGGGTGGGGACCGCGCGTCGATTTGACGGCCCGGGGCGGATACGGAAAACTGACGAATGATACGACGCGATCTGGTAACTACAATCACGGCACGCAGCATTCTTCGGCATCTCTTCTGCTGACTCAGCCAATCTGGGACGGCGGATTGACGGCAGCTCGCGTTCGTGAAGCTGAGGAAACCTGGCAGTCTTTGGATTGCCGGGTGCTGGACAATGCCAACTCTCTGGCTTTGGACGCGGTGATAGCGCACATTGACGTTTTGCGCCGAATCAAGATCAGCGAGCTGGCCAAAGCCAATGTGGAACGTCATGAAGACATCCTGGAAAAGGCGAAGGATCGTGAACGTCTGGGTGTCGATACGATGGCGGATGTTACGCAGGCACAGAGCCGTCTTTCCCGGGCTCGTTCCCAGTATATTGAAGCGAAGGCTTCGCAGCGCATCGGTGAAAAGAAGTATTTTCGCCTGACCCGCCATACTGCGAACAGTCTGCAGGAAGTTGAGATGCCTGAGCATCTTTTTGCCAATGCCGAAGAGTTGATCCGCGAGGCTCAGCGGAATAATCCGAAGGTTCAGGCGTATATCCGCGATGTCAAGGCCGCCAAGGCCGTGAAGGATCAGGCCAGAGCCGCCTATATGCCTTCTTTCAGTATCGAAGCCGGCCCCTCCTATTCAGAAAGAGCCAATCGCAGTGATGCCTGGACAGCGGAATTTGATGTGTCTGGAGTGGTTCGCTGGAACATCTTCAACAGCGGGGCTGATGTGGCGGAGAACAAGGCCGCATCGGCGCGCATCAGGCAAAGCCGGCGGGTTCTGTACGACTATTTTGATGAAGTCAAGAATTTGTCAGAGCAGGCCTGGACGGAATACAATTCTGCCCGCGAGCAGTACGATTCCTATATGGAAGCGATTGATTACAACACGGTGACCCGGGATGCGTATGAAGAGCAGTTTGTTCTGGGGCAGCGCAGCCTGCTGGATGTGCTCGATGCCGAAAGCGAACTGTTCAATTCTGCAACTCAGGCGGCGACAGCATACAGCAATGCGCTGATTGCGGCATACAAAATGCATGCTCTTGGCGGAAAATTGCTGGATGAAGTGGGAATCGATCGAAAAGTTTTGAAAGATCTTCCTCATGATTCCGAATCGCTCGATAGCCTGACTCTTCCTGCTTCATAGAAATTCTTATTTATTGAAATTACAGAAGAAACCGGAATCTTTTCCGGTTTCTTCTGTTTTTGCTTTTGCGGCAAAATATATCAAAGATACAGATTTTCCATATGAATGCGCTGTCTGATGCGGTTATCCGTGATTGACAGTACGAGGCTTTTCTTTTATGGAATCACAGAAAGTTCTATAAACAAGATAATTTTACATAGATATAATTTGCCATGTTAAAGGAAAGCATTATGGATGAAATGATGAAGGAAGCTCTTGATATCGTCAAGGCGCAGGCTTCCGTTCGTGAAATGACTGAAGAGCAAATCATTTCAATGGTGAAAAAACTGACGGAATCGCTGCGGAATATGGCGATTTCCGGCGACGATGGAACCTCCTGCTGCGAGGAAGAGTCTTCCATTGCCGCCGCCCCGTGCGATCCCAAAAAGTCCGTTAAGGAAAAATCTGTTGTGTGCCTTGTCTGTGGTTCCAGTTTCAAGGTCATTACCAAACGCCATCTCGCCCAGCATGGACTGACTTCCGAAGAATATCGCGAGAAGTTCGGTCTACCGAAAAATATGGTACTGGTGTGCAAATCCCTTCAGAAACAGCGGAAGGAAAATATGTCCAACATGCGTCTGTGGGAGCGGCGCGGCAAAAAGGCGGAATAGGCATTTCCCCTTTTTGCAGAAAAGTGAACCGGCGATGCATGCCCTGAATCAGGAGTCGCCTTGCCTTTGTGTTCAGCGTCGATGCGGTGTGCGTTTATTGAATTTGCGCACGGCTTCCCGAATTCTGTCTTGCTGTCTGTGAGAGATGCAAAGAGCATATTCGTTGGCATCCTCGATATATTTATCGAGCTTCCGGCGGCATGCTTCAAATTCCTGATGACTGTGGAATCTGGAAGAAAATCTGGCGCAGGAAGGAACAGCCGGTTCCGAAGAGCATACTGGAACGGCCAGTGCCGTATCTGTCGCAAAACTGAGGACGCAACACAATAGAAAAAGACGAATGTGAAACATTGTAGCCTCCTTAAGAGGCTTCATATGTATGCAGCTTCCTTTTTCCTGCCTAGGCGTTTTAAGCCTGCATATTGAGCCATAAATTCGGAGTGGCATTCAGGGCGACAGACAGAAGAAGTGCCATATCTGCAGTAACAGGGGCCGCGTCAGTTGATTGATTAAAAATCAAGGGCTTAATAGTAAATATTATTTATTTTTTTTCATAATTTTTTTTGCTTTATCCTTATAATCTACACTGACATTTTTAGAATACCTTTCCGAAGTATGATGAAGTCGCATAAGTGACCATAGGCAGGTAATGGCTATGTGGGGAATTGTTCCCTGACCTCCGTAATAGGAGGTCTCCCTTTATCGGAACGGTATGGAGATAATTCTATGAACGCCGATAGAAAAAGGGGCTGAGTGTTTTTTCGCACTCAGCCCCTTCTTTCTTTAAAGTTGCTCTTTCGGAAGATACTCATCAAGCAAGCGTGTCATTCCAAAGTTGAGAAATGTCTTTATCGTATGCTGTTCTTCCCAAGATAATTTGTCGTCATTCTCAATGTCTTTTTCTTTGATGAGTTCTTGTTTGATGGCATTAACTTCTATCGCTACATCGGCATATTGATTGAGTATTTTTCTTATATATTCTTTGTCTATCGTCATTTGGATACCTCTATCGTATTTTGAGTTTCGTATATTTTGTAAGCCCCTCTCAAATATTTGAGGAGGTCTCGTATCTTCGCCACCATCTTTACGATATCGGGCGTGTTTTTGTCATATTTGATTTCTAGGACGGTCTTCATCGCTCGTCTCCGTGACGAACGAGAATATGTTTGTGAGCGAGTGGAGAAAGTTTGCTTTCTACTGTTTCGGAAACCTGATGCTCGTTCGGATAACACTCACTCAACAACTCTGACAGCCCCACAACAAACTTCATACTTGCTGGACTACTTGGGTTGAACAAGAACCACACATTAAGGATGTCGCCGTCCTCGTATTCTTCGTCTTCGTTTAGACGAGTATTGCCCGTATATGCTCCGGCGGCGGGGATTGGTGTATTGGAGCAAAGGTCGGTAGAGCAGTCACGCCATTCTTTAAAGGTTCTCATACTTTGCTCCCTCCTCTCTGCTGGTAGGACAGCCACTCGGAGAAGATGGAGTAAAGAAGCGTCTGCTTTGCTGTGCTTGAAAATCTGGCTTTTCTTATGGTTTCAAACTGATTGAATATGTCTTCTGTGACTAAAAATTGTAATTTCTTCTTTGGCATAAATTATCTTTTCTTATTGATTTTATTGTATTTATCTAAAATATATTGTTTGATTTAATTAATAATTTTGGATATCTTTCGTATTTAACGCAACAAATAGTTGCCCTATGCGTAAAATTGCGAGGAGAGCAGTATGAAAAAAATTTTTCTTGCCGCACCTGTTGTTAAATGGGTTGGCGGAAAAAGACAGTTACTTGATAGTCTGCTCCCTCTTTTCCCCAAAAAGTTTACTACTTATTATGAGCCGTTTGTCGGTGGCGGGGCTGTTTTGTTTGAAATTCAGCCACAAAATGCCGTTATAAATGATATAAATCACGAACTTATATCTATGTATGAAGTAATCAGGGATAATGTTGAAGAGTTAATTTCTCTTCTTTCAGAATACAAAAATGATAGTGAAATGTATTATTCTGTACGAGATTGGGATAGAAATAAAATTTTTTATAGCAGTCTAACTAAAGAACAAAAAGCCTCAAGAATTATCTATTTAAATAAAACCTGCTACAATGGGTTATTTAGGGTTAATAGTTCAGGAGAATTCAACAGTCCTTTTGGACACTATAAAAATCCTAACATTGTCAATGCCACTGTTCTTCGAGCCGTTAGCAATTATTTCAACGAGGCTAATATCATATTTGTAAACTCCGACTATAGTCATATTTTAAAATCGGCTCGCAAAGGGGCTTTTGTATATCTTGACCCTCCGTATGACCCTGTTTCTTCCACTGCTAACTTTACTGGATACACTCGGGGGGGATTTGAAAAAGAAGAACAAATTCGCCTGCGTGAATGCTGTGACGAATTGGACAAAAAAGGCATTAAATTTATGCTGTCTAATTCAGCGACTGATTTTATTATGGAACAATACTCCAAATATAATATATCTATTGTAACAGCAAAGCGTTCCATCAATTCTATCGCAAGTAAACGTGGAGCAGTCGAAGAAGTTGTTGTGAGGAATTATGTCTAGATATCATACTAACCCTGCGTGGGAACAAATTTTTAAAGAGTACGACATTCTATCACATATACACACTAACGGATATTTTGAAATATCAGCAAAACAAATTGTAACATATCGAGAACCACGATTAATGGTCAAGTTTGACCATTCTATAAATTTACCTAAAATATTTCAAGAAAATGGTTTAGCAATACTGCCAATATCAGGAAATTCATATGTTATTTCCCATTTTGAAAATTATCATAGTTTTGAAAACATTGGTAACGAAATTAAATATATGGAACTTCCTTTTCTTGAAAGCCTATCCGCTGATAATATAAAAAGCGAGACTATAGCTATTAATTGTGCTTACGCTTCAGGTATTTTATCAGACTTCTTACAAGAGGATACGTTCCTATACCCCACAGTTGCTGGAAAAATGGGGTCTGGCAATTTTGACTTCTTCATTAGCAATAAGGCAACTACAAAAAGTATGCCTGTTAGTGTCAGCAATTCTCGTATCGAAATCGACGCCGCATACGAGGGGGCTTCTTCGCTCGCCTTAATCGAAGCGAAGTGTGACTTGTCTGACGATTTTCTTGTTCGCCAACTATACTATCCTTATCGAACTTGGACTGACAGAATTTCAAAAAATGTTAGACCAATCTTTTTGGTCTACTCAAACTCGTGTTTTAATATATATGAGTATAAATTTACTAACAAACACGATTATAATTCACTTCAACTTGTAAAAAACAAGCGTTATTCAATCGAAGATACAACTATTGAAATTTCCGACATTCAAAATGTTATCAAAAATATAAAATATATGAAAGAACCAGAAATTCCATTTCCTCAGGCAGATAGTCTCGATAGAATTATAAATTTGTGTGAATTATTGGCAAAAAAATCTTTGTCACGGGACGAGATAACAGAGGAATACGCTTTCGATAAAAGACAGACAAGTTATTATACAGCGGCGGCAGATTACCTTAATCTCGTAGAACGGGGAGAAAAGTATTATAAGTTAAGCAAGTTAGGTCAGTCGGTTATGTCTTCTGGATATAAGACAAGACAACTTAAAATTTGTGAATTAATTTTATCACATAAGGTCTTTGGCGAAGCATTCAAGATATGCTTGGAGCGAGGTAGAATTCCTGACCAAAGCGAAATAATCAACCTTATGAAATCGTGTAATTTATACCATATAGACAGCAACTCGACTTATAAGAGAAGAGCCTCGACTATTTCCGCTTGGTTAAATTGGATAGCACGTCTTACAAGTCATTAAATATTATGAAGCCCACCATACTCTCCTTGAATGAATACCGTGGAGGGGTTCTTCCTGGTTATGATTTTATTATTTCTTTGCTCCATACTTCTTAAGCAGGGCAACTACATCTTTATGGGGGCTTTTGTAAGCCAGTTGTAGGGCTGTTGTCACGCCATCGTGAGAAACAATATTGGGATTGGCACCATTTCGTAGAAGGATTTCAACAATCTCCTTGGGCTGTAAAGCGGAAGCCACCATGAGAGCAGTCAAACCGTCTTTATCCCTAGAGTGAATATCTGCTCTATTATCAAGCAATGTCTGAATGGCTTGAGAGTGACCATTCCCAGCAGCATACATGAGAGCAGTCAAACCGTCTTTATTCCTAGCGTGGATATCTGCTCTATTATCGAGCAAAGTCTGAATGGCTTGAGTGTTGCCGTTCCCAGCAGCATACATGAGAGCAGTCCAACCGTTTTTATCCCTAGCGTGGATATCTGCTCTATTATCAAGCAAAGTCTGAATGGCTTGAGTGTTGCCGTTCCTAGCAGCATGCATGAGAGCAGTCCAATCTTCTTTATCCCTAGCGTGGATATCTGCTCCATTATCGAGCAAAGTCTGAATGGCTTGAGTGTTGCCGTTCATAGCAGCGGCACATAGAGGAGGTATGTCCTTGCCGAAGGCTCCTTGGACTGAACACAGGTTTATACAAATAAAACAAAGTAATGCGATGAGTTTTTTCATAGCCATCTCGTAGCCGCTCAAGTTAATAAACTTGTTTTATACATACTCCTCCAATCTCGTAAGTTCAAGGTGTGACTATATGTCAGAGAAAGTTAGTTGCTAGGATGTTCTTATGGATAAATATAATAAAATCAATGGAAATTGAGAGCGTGTTTGGAAACTCATTTATCAATAATGAAACGTTTCAGCAGTATGCTTGCCATGGCTATTTGAATCATGGACTCAGACACATCAAGGCGTCGCTCGTAATCCCGCACAAGACGCCTCCAGCGAACCAGCCAGACGAATGTCCGCTCCACTACTCCGCGGCGGGCAGGATTCCTCCAACACTCCCGGACTTCTTCTCCCCCCCCCGGCTGCGGGTATGTTCCTCAAATCCTTTGAACGGGGCAAGAAGAGGCCGATACGCCCCCCCACAGCGCATCAGGCACATCACGAAAATCTGTTTGTTTCATGGGACGAGCTTACCAGACTTTTTAAAATCAAAAAACATGCCGGGCATCCTCTCAAATCCTCGGGGGCTTACATTTTGTCCGTTCTATCTCTGAGGCCTCCTCCCAAACGGTGAGATTGTTAGGGTGTGTCTGCAAACCCTAGTCAAGAGCCATTGCAAAAGCGAAGGG
>JAQXLA010000012.1 GCA_029011315.1 Desulfovibrionaceae bacterium | reverse complement strand
CGATGTTCACCGTATAGTCCGTGCCGCCCACGTTCACCGTCACCACGGCGTCTGTCTGCGCCGCGTTGCTCAGCGTCACCGTGTACGTCACCGAGCTCTCGCCTTCATTGATATCGGATGCCGACAGGCTCACCGTCGTATTCACTACCGGGGTATCATCATTTTGCGTTAACGCATCCGAAATACGGTTCTCTGTAAAAGATTCATCTTTCCAAGCAACATCCTCTCCGCCAAGACGATCCAACCCATCGACCAAATTCAAATCAGAATATTGATGAAAATGAAAACGATTTGCAAAGGAAGACTGTGGACCAGCAGCAGGCATGAGCGTCGGATCCTGCAGCATTGCAAAAAAGTCAGATCCAGAAACTTCAGAGCCGGAAATTTCAAAATTGGGCAAATTTTTACTTGTGAAAAGCTTGTAAAAATCAACAATATTCACGACTCCGCCGTCATCAAAGGAGATGACCAATGCATCGCCATTTTTTGAAAAGACTGCAGCATCTGTGGGAAAATCAAAACAAATTTTACCCCGAGTATCGGGAGTAATATTTAACGTTTGACCGGATAAAGGCTTTACAATTTGCGTATTCATAAGATTCCTCACAGAAATATGCAGAATATTTTTGAAAATATATAAACATTATCTAAAAAAAATAAAACCCGCCTTTAAGGCGCACCATAAGAAACAAATTTTTTTCGTTTCTTACGAGATCCTTAAAATCAGCGGGATACTCTACAGAATTCTTGTTTATTGATTCTGGTAAATGTATGTTTAAAGCAGAATTCTATTGTTTGTCAAGAATTCTTATAATTCAATATCTTCATTTATTACAGATTGGATTTTTTGCATAAAAAAGGCGAGGAATTTTGTTTCCCCGCCTTCATAAACACAAATAAAAGAAACAAGCTACTTGATTTCGACAGTAGCACCAGCTTCAGCAAGCTGCTTTTTAGCTTCTTCAGCATCTTCCTTGGAAACGCCTTCCTTCAAAGTCGCCGGAGCACCGTCAACCTTATCTTTCGCTTCCTTCAGACCAAGACCAGTCAGAGCGCGAACGACTTTAATGACAGCGATCTTATTCGATCCGACTTCCTTCAGGACAACATCAAATTCAGTCTTTTCTTCGACTTCAGCAGCAGCACCGGCAGCAGGAGCAGCAGCAACAGCAACAGCAGGAGCAGCGGCAGAAACACCAAATTTATCTTCAAGTTCCTTAATGAACTCAGAGAGTTCAAGAACAGTCATATTAGCAATAAAATCAATGACTTCAGCTTTCGTAGCCATGGAGAAACTCCTTCAAAATCTTTGGTTGTGAATCGAAACCGCTAAGCGGCCTTTTTCTCTTCCAATGCTTTAAGCGCATAAAGAAGAGGACGAATCATATTGGCACACAAGGAAACGAAATTGGTTGGCACGGCGTTCATAGTGCCCAAAACCATTGCGAGCAGTTCCTGTTTTCCAGGAAGCTTTGCAAGGTCTTCCACCTGAGAAGCAGACAGCATTTTGCCTTCCAGGCTGGCATGACGAATAGAAAAAATCTTACTCGTCTTAGCGAATTCGGAAACTGCTTTTGCAACTGCAACCGGATCTTCACCGAAAGCAACACCGCAGTTTTCCTTAAAATCGCCCTTGATAACGTCATGCGTCCCACCGGTGAATGCGATTCTGGCCAAAGTATTTTTAACGACAAGATAGTCGCCGCCGCAATCATGCAGCTTTACTCTCAGGCCTGTCAGCTCTTCAACCGTCATCCCCTTGAAATCTGTAATGACCGCAATAGAAGCAGTATCGGCCTTTGCCTTAATCTGCGCAATCAATGCAGCTTTTTCAGATCTATTCACGTGAATCTCCTTCACGTTAATGGGGACAGGACTTACGTCCATTCAGCGAAAAGCCGAGCCAAAGATAAATGTCTCAGCAGGAAATTAAGAGGATCGCCTCACCTGCTTTCTTCGACTCGATTTTTCTACCACAGCCAAACAGCCGAAGCTGTTTTTATTCATTATAAAGGGAATTATCCCTCAATGAATTTCTTCAAAAGAGCCATATCAGCCTTAAAGCCAGGCCCCATCGTCGTAGAAATAGCCAGGCTCTTCAGATATGTTCCCTTTGCACTGGAAGGCTTCAAACGCATCACAGCCTCCAAAAGTGCCTTCAGATTATCCAGTATTTTTTCAGATCCGAAGGACACTTTTCCCAACGGGGCATGCAAAACGCCGGCCTTGTCAACTTTAAAATCAACACGTCCAGCTTTCAATTCTTTAACAGCCTGCGCGACATCAAAGGTAACAGTACCCGTTTTGGCGTTGGGCATCAATCCACGAGGACCGAGTACACGACCAATCTGACCAACCTGAGCCATGACATCAGGAGTCGCAACGGCCGCATCAAAATCCAGCCAACCGCCTTTAATCTTGGCTACCAGCTCATCAGATCCAACGAAATCAGCACCAGCTTCACGAGCTTCAGCTTCTTTTTCACCCTTACAGAAAACAGCCACGCGAACCGTCTTGCCAAGGCCATGAGGAAGAGATACGGCACCGCGAACCATCTGATCAGAATACTTCGGATCAACGCCAAGGCACATGGCGACATCAACTGTTTCATCAAACTTGGCAAAAGAGGCAGCCAGAGATTTGCTCACCGCATCTTCAAGAGAATACTGCTGTGAAAGATCCAAGCCCTCGACAGCCTTACGATATTTTTTCCCGAATTTGGGCATTACGATATCCTTCTCAAAGTTGATCTTCAAACATCTCCTGCCCTTGTTCCGAAGTCAGGGCAGTACAACTGACGCGGGATCTACTTAACTTCGATGCCCATGCTACGCGCCGTTCCCATGATGGAACGAACGGCAGCTTCCAAATCCATGGCATTCAGATCGGGAAGCTTCAGTTTTGCAATTTCCTCAACCTGCTGCATGGAAATTGAACCGACTTTTGTTTTATTCGGTTCACCAGATCCCTTTTCCACTTTAGCGGCCTTCATGATCAAAACAGGAGCCGGAGGCGTCTTGGTTACAAAAGTAAAAGAACGATCGGCAAAAGCAGTGATCACAACAGGAATAACCATTCCCTTCTGATCGGCAGTACGGGCATTAAATTCTTTGCAGAACTGCATGATATTCAAACCGTGCTGACCGAGAGCCGGACCAACTGGCGGAGAAGGATTAGCAGCGCCTGCAGGAATCTGCAGTTTAATCTTTGCGACTTCTTTTTTAGCCATGATATCTTTCCTCTATAAATTTGCGCCCCAATATTCAGGGCGCTTCACTTGCGGCAATGGAAGGATCTACCTTTTCTGAACCTGAGTAAAATCAAGTTCTACAGGCGTATCTCTGCCGAAAATCGACACGGAAACTTTTAACGTTCCCCGGTCATAGTTGACTTCCTCAACCTTGCCGTTAAATCCTGAGAACGGCCCGTCAGTTACCTGAACTATTTCGCCGCTATCAAAACTGAACTTAGGACGGGGATTTTCCTCACGATCTCTCATGAGAGAGAGGATTTTATTTGCCTCCTCCTCTTTCATCGGAGCAGGCCGAGTTTTACCGCCTATAAAGCCAGTTACCCTCGGGATATTCTGAACAAGATGCCATGAATAATCAGTCATCGTCATATGAAGCATGATATAGCCGGGATAAAATTTTCTTTTTGTTCTGTGATCCCGTCCATCTTGACGCCGTTCAATGACCTGCTCAACAGGAACAACGACTTCATGAATAAGTCCCTTATCCTGTCCGCTTCTCATCATTTCACGAATCGTTGCTTCAACACGCTGCTCAAAACCGGAATATGTGTGCACGATATACCATCGAGCATGTTCAGCTTTTCCGATAATCGGCACGCTATCTTCAGGAGTCTTCGCAGCCTGACGTATAATATCCTGAGCTGTCAGTTCCTCAGAAGCAACTGCTTCAGCAGCAGAGACGCCATTCTCCATGGATGCGTCTACTTCTGGAAAGAACCCCGTATCAGAAATGTTTTTATTGATCATGGGATTATCCGTCAGGCAGAAAGAATAAGAGCGATGATATTGGACAGTCCCAAATCGACAAGGCCAAGAAATGCCGCCATAAAGACAACGAAGACCAAGACCATGAGACTTGTGTTTCGGGTTTCCTTAGCAGTGGGCCAGGTAACCTTACGCATTTCCGCTTTCGACAGTTCAAAATATTCCATGAACTGTTTCAATTTGGAGGCATTCCCTTCGGAATTTTCCGTCTGCGATGTCGGCTTCTTGGACATAATCAGATTTCCTGCAAAAGAAATGGCAGGGCAGGAAGGATTCGAACCCTCAACATCCGGTTTTGGAGACCGGCGCTCTACCGTTAGAGCTACTGCCCTGCGTTATGAAGTCACTACCGAGCTTCGCGATGAGTTGTATGAGTTCTGCACCAAGGGCAGTACTTCTTCAACTCAAGACGACCGGTCGTGTTCTTCTTATTCTTAACTGTGGCGTAATTGCGACGCTTGCACTCCGTGCAGGCGAGCAGAAGATTCACGCGCATTGTTTACTCCACGATTTCAGTCACCACACCAGCGCCAACGGTACGTCCACCTTCACGAATAGCGAAGCGAAGACCTTTTTCCATAGCAATGGGGCAGATGAGTTCAACATTGAACGTTGCGTTATCACCAGGCATAACCATCTGAACATCTTCAGCAAGCGTAATCACGCCAGTCACGTCGGTGGTACGGAAATAGAACTGAGGACGATAACCGCTCAGGAAGGAAGTATGACGACCACCTTCTTCCTTAGAGAGGACATACACTTCAGCAGTAAACTTCTTGTGAGGCGTAATACTCTTCGGAGCTGCAAGGACCTGACCGCGTTCCACTTCATCACGCTTCGTACCACGAAGCAGGACGCCGATATTATCGCCAGCCTGTCCCTGATCAAGCAGCTTATGAAACATTTCAACGCCCGTACAGGTCGTTTTGGCAGTATCATGCACGCCAACGATTTCAACTTCATCGCCGACCTTAATGACACCGCGTTCCACACGACCAGTCACGACGGTGCCGCGGCCAGAAATAGAGAACACATCTTCAATAGGCATCAGGAAGGGATGATCGATGTCGCGCTTCGGTTCGGGGAAATACGTATCGCAGGCATCGAGCAGATCCAGGATAGGCTTGCAGGCAGGATCGTCAATACTGTCAGCATTCAAGGCATTCAGAGCAGAGCCACGAATTACCGGGATATCATCTCCAGGATAGCCATAAGAGCTCAGAAGTTCACGAACTTCCATTTCTACGAGATCAAGAAGTTCTGCAACGTCAACCATATCGCACTTGTTCATGAACACAATCAGATTCGGCACGCCAACCTGACGAGCAAGGAGGATATGTTCTCGAGTCTGAGGCATGGGACCATCAGTAGCGGCCACAACGATAATGGCACCGTCCATCTGGGCCGCACCAGTAATCATATTCTTGATGTAGTCAGCGTGGCCGGGACAGTCAACGTGAGCATAGTGACGAGTGGCCGTTTCATATTCAACGTGAGCCGTAGCGATGGTAATACCGCGTTCACGTTCTTCAGGAGCCTTGTCGATTTCGTCATACCCAACGAAAGATCCGTTATTCTTCAGAGCGGAAACTTTCGTAATAGCAGCGGTCAACGTCGTCTTGCCATGGTCGATATGACCAATGGTACCAATATTAACATGCGGTTTAGTGCGGGTGTACTTTTCCTTACCCATAGTAGTCTCCCTACCTGTGAAATGACTTTGAGGAGTAGTCCTGACATTCAGGTCACTCACCGGCAAGGACCGGGAGTGTCTTTCGCTTGTTTCGACTGGCTTTAGGATAAGAGGAGGTATTCTATATTAAGAATGGAGCGGGAAACGAGACTCGAACTCGCAACCCTCAGCTTGGAAGGCTGATGCTCTAGCCAATTGAGCTATTCCCGCACAATACCGTAGTCCTCTGACAGGGATACTGTCTCCTACAGTTTCATCGTTTTGTGGTGGAGGGGGGAGGATTTGAACCTCCGAAGTCTTTCGACGACAGATTTACAGTCTGTTCCTTTTGGCCACTCAGGAACCCCTCCGTTGTGGAGCTGGAGATGGGACTTGAACCCGCAACCTACTGATTACAAATCAGTTGCTCTACCAATTGAGCTACACCAGCAACAGTTTTGTTATATAATCGAAAACCGCAACATTGGCAAGCGGTATTTCACGACTGTGCTGAAAAGTTTTGAAGTCCAACCACACCTTTAAAAAGCTCTGTTCCGTGAAGAACGTTGCACGTTATAAACTTTCTTTGTGCCTATGGCAAGACTTTTACGATATATTCAGCATTTTTTTTCAAATAACGATTTGCAACGTCCACAACTTGCTCCAATGTCACATTTTGAATTTTTTCTAACATTTTCTGATTTCTGTCTAAAGAATACCCTCCAAGAATCAAAACAGCACCTTCTGAAGCACGAGATCCCAAGCTTTGTCTATTACGCCAGAAATCACTTTTCAGCTGATTGATTGCTCTATAGACATCTCTTTCAATCAATTTGCCTTTGAGGATCTCCTCGACAACCTGATGAAATCCTTTTTCAGACCGTTCCATATTTTCAGGATCTGTACCAATATAAAAGCCCATATATCCGTATTCTTCCGCAGCTTGCGTAAAAGCCGCAACCGTGTAGCACAGCCCCTGACGATCCCGAAGCTCTGTAAAAAGGTAGCCGCTTTGTCCGTTTAAAATTTCTCTCAGGACACTGATCGCAACACTGTCGGGATGATCCATGCCTACAGTCGGATACAGAAGCATCATATGCGCCTGTTTACGTCCCGGAAATGAAATATCCAGCACGGAAGCATCCCTCCAGACGGGGACAGGCATAAAGACCTTTTCCTCGGAAGGGACAGGAAGACGTTCGGCAAAACGCAAAATCTCATTTTTATCAAATGATCCGCATACAGAGAAAACCCATGGATAGGAAGACTGCTTTTTCCAGAAAGATGCGACTTCCCCAGCAGATAAATGCTTTAGCACAGCGGGATCGCCGGAAGCATGTGCCTTGTAAGGGAAATTGGAAAAAAGAAAAGGCGGGAGCTGCCGGGAAATCATGCCCAGAGGCTGATCTTCCATCGAAATGACTTCAGCAATTTTCCGGCGAATGCCTTTTTGCACTTCATCTTCAGAAAAAGCCGGAGCAGAAATGGTTTCTTTCAGCAGATCCAACAGAACAGGCAAACTTCGGGACGGCCCGGTGAGCGTAAAAGCGAAATGCTTGCTGCCGGAAACGGCCTCCAAATCTGCTGAACAGTCAGCCAAAAGATTTTGAACAGCCGCAGCATTTTTTCCGGAAGTGCCCTTCGTAATAACCTCCGCAGTGAGGGAAGCCAGCCCCATGCTTTTGTCCGGGACCAAAACGTTTCCGCCTGAAAAAGCCAGAGAAGCTGAAAAATACGGAATGGTTGAATCAGGTCTCAGGACAACAGAACACCCTCTGCCAAGATTGACAACTTCCGTTTTTCCTGCATCCGAACCGTCTTTTTCAGACTGTTTTGGGATATTCCAAAGCGAAAGGAGTTCCGTTCTGATTGTTTCAGGATACAGTTGTTTTCCATCTGGAGCAAGAATCATGCCATAAAGACGATCTCGTTGGAGCCACATTGAAATGGCTTTTTGAATCTCAGTATTTCCAACAGCACGCATGAAGTCAAGGAGACGACGTTCTTCCATCTCGCCTCCATAGAAGAACTGTGCATACCCCTTTTTTGAAGCCAAACCGGATACGGTTTCACAGGATCGAAACCAGGCATCTTCAATATTATTCTGAGCTCTCCGGATCTCCGTTTCTGAAAAAGATGTAGAGGATAAGGAGGCCAGATCGGCAAAAATCCCTTTTTGAAACGCCTCAAGCTTATCCTGCGACAGTTCTGCGCTGATCAGAAAGACACCGAGTCGATCCAATGTCAGATTGGATACGTCCAAAGTATCAACCAGCTGTAATTCATCTCGATATTTTCGAGTCAGACGACCGGTTTTATCATCTCCCAGCATATACGCCAGGAGATCCAATGTTACAGAATCAGCGCATCGCTGTCCGGGAACGGGAAAGGCAAGCGTGACGTGCGTTTTCTTCCACGGTCCTTCTCTGACTTCAAATTTTGGGCCATAGGGCATCAGCGTTGCCGGATCAATCGTCTGCTTCTTCTGCACAACATATATATTTTCAAAATTTCCAAAAAGGCGCTCCGCTTCCGTCAGGATCTCCTCCTTGCGAATGTCCCCGACTACGACAAGCAACATGCTCTGCGGTTGATAAAAACGTTTCATATACATACGGATATCGTCTGCAGTCACCGATCGAATCGTGTTTTCAAAGCCGATAACAGGACGCTCATAAGGAGAACCAGCCAAGAGTCCCCGCAGGGTTTCCTTAAACACAAAGGCATCCGGACGATCTTCTCCGCGCTTTAACTCCTCAAGAATAACCTGTTTTTCAGATTCCAGATCTGTGCTGTCAAGTTTTGGGAAAAAAGCCATATCCTGTACGATATCCATGCCAAGCTTCCACTGAGAGGACGGCATATCCGTCAGATATACCGTATAATCATAACTGGTTGCCGCATTGAGATAACCTCCGGCAGCTTCCGTATCCCTACTGACGATGCCAAGAGGGCGTTTTTGTGTACCTTTAAAAACCATATGCTCCAGAATATGACTTATGCCGGCTTTGTCTTCTGTTTCATACGCGGCTCCCGTCTGCACATAGAGCCGGCAGGACACCAGAGGAAAGCGATGATCTTCAGCGACCAGCACCTGCATCCCGTTCCGCAACCGGATTACCGTATCTTCCGGAGAAGTCTGTTCTCCGGACCAGACCAGAATATTCGATGTCAAAACCATACTCGCTCCAAGCAACATTGCTATCAGCCATGAGACCATACAGGGCTTCTCCTTCAAAGCTTTTCTCAATTTTACAGATTTCCAAGTATGTTAAGGATGAAAAGACAAACACGCAATAGCAGCTTGACAATCTTCCGGAAGCGTATGAAACAACGAAAATACCTTGTAACGGAGGGATCCATGTTCCGTACATTTACAGCACAGGAACAGGCTGTTCTGCGCATTGTGCAAAATCAGCTCCCTGATTCAGCCGAACCCTTTGCCGAAATAGCGGCACAAACAGGCCTGCAGGAAGAGGAAGTTCTGACTCTGTTGAATGAACTGACGGCTGACGGCACAATCCGCCGTTTCGGCGCTACGCTGAGGCACTACAAAACAGAATGGCAAAGCAATGCCATGGTAGCCTGGAAGGCTGACAGGGAAATGGCAGAAAAAGCCGGAAAAAGACTATCCTGTTTTTCACGCATATCCCACTGCTATTATCGTCCTTCACCCTACCCTGACTGGCCATACACTTTATATACAATGATTCACGGCCATTCCGATGAAGAATGTCGGCATGTCGTGCAGCAGATCATCGCTGAAACGGATCTGCGGGAATACAGTATACTCGATACCATTCAGGAATTGAAAAAAATATCCATGACCTATTTTTCCTAGGAGCTTCATCATGCCCAGCATATCTCAGGAACGCAGGGAAAAACTGTCCTCGGCATTGTTCAAAAAAGCCTCATCCATGATTCCCGGCGGCGTCAACAGTCCTGTAAGAGCCTGCCGAAATGTCCACTGCGATCCTCTTTTCATTACATCCGGCCGAGGCAGCCGCATTTTTTCCGCAGATGGAGAGGAATATGTGGATTTTGTTCAGTCATGGGGTCCCATGCTGCTGGGACATGCGCATCCGGATGTTACTGAAGCTATTATTCATGCAGCCAAGCAGGGTACAAGCTATGGAGCCCCCTGTCCTGCTGAAGTAGAACTTGCAGGAGAAATTCTCAACGCCTTTCCGGCTATGGATATGATCCGCATGGTCAATTCCGGAACGGAAGCGACCATGAGTGCTCTTCGCCTTGCAAGAGCGGTAACCGGACGATCCAAAATTATCAAATTTATCGGATGCTATCACGGCCATGCAGATCCCTTTTTGGCAAGTGCGGGATCTGGCGTCGCGACACTCTCCATTCCCGGAACGCCCGGTGTTCCGGAGCAAACTGTCGCAGACACCCTTTTAGCCCCATATAACGATGCTGAGGCCGTTCAACATCTTTTTGAAAAGCACCCCGAGGCGATTGCAGCGGTCATCGTCGAACCTGTTGCCTGCAATATGGGCGTTGTTCTGCCCAAAGCCAATTTTCTTGCAACACTGAGAAAGCTGTGCACAACATATAAAGCTCTCCTGATCTTCGATGAGGTCATTACCGGTTTTCGAATGGCCTATGGAGGCGCTCAAACTCGATTCGGCATCGATCCCGACCTCACGACCATGGGAAAAATTATTGGAGGGGGGCTGCCTGTGGGGGCTTTCGGCGGCAAAGCGCAATATATGCGCAGGATTGCACCTTCCGGAGAGGTATATCAAGCTGGAACGCTGTCTGGAAATCCGCTGGCTATGGCCGCAGGTCTGGCGACACTGCGCAGACTCAAGCGTTGCGGCTATGAAGCCCTGGAGCAGAAAACCGAAGCTTTTACCGCTGATTTGGAATCTATTTTGAAGGACAAGGGGCTGCCCGTGCAGGTGTCGCACACAGCTTCAATGTTCACAGTATTTTTTACAGAATCTCAGCTGACCTGTTTCGATGATGTTCAGAAGGCGGATGCCAGCTTATTCGAAACATTTTATAAAGGCATGCGCAAGCAGGGAATTTATCTGGCACCTTCGGCTTTTGAGGCGAACATGATTTCCTTTGCGCATTCAGACGAAGATTTCAATATGGCACTGGATGCAGCGAAGCACCTTACATTTTAGAACCTTCCCGATCCATATGCCGATGCTCAACTGCAACGGCATACTCACGGCTGCGCAGAGCCTGAGCCAATGACTCTGCGACAGCCACGGATCGATGTCTTCCACCTGTGCAGCCCAAGGCTACCGTACAGCGGTATCTCCCCTCAGCATCGCATAACTCCAGGGCGCAGCATACAAAATCAATCAGACGGCGGCGAAACTCCCGAGATGACGGTTCCGCAAAAACATATCCGGCAACACGCCTGTCAAGTCCTGAAAGGGGTCTGAGCCTTTCATCAAAATAAGGATTCGGAAGACACCGCAGGTCAAACATCATATCCGCATCCTGCGGCATTCCGTATTTGAATCCAAAAGAAACGACGTTCACTCTTACGGAATGGGCATTCTCTCCCTTCCAATGCTGTTGAATTCTGCGGCGCAGATCATGCACAGAATAATCCGTCGTATCGATAATCCAATCAGCCTTTTCCCGAAGAAAGGCAAGCCTTTCGGCCTCAGCAGCTACAGCTTTTTCCAATCCCACTCCATCCTGCTCCAGGGGATGCGGACGTCGTGTTGCCGCATAGCGCCGAATAATCACGCCTCCATCCGCTTCCAAAAAAAGCAAAAGCGGCGAAATCCCCTCCTTTTGCACGGCATGCAAAGATTTTTCCAGTATATCCCGGGCATCCTGCCCCCGGAGATCCAGCCCGATGGCCATACCCCGGAAATGCTGCATGGAAGGAGAACGAAACAGTCTGATCATATCGGGAATCAGTACAGTCGGGACGCCATCCGCTGTAAAGAGCCGTAAATCCTCAAAGACATGCAGTGCTGTGCTGCGCCCAGCTCCGGATAAGCCGGTGACCAGAACTATTGGCTTAAGAGCTGTCACCGATTCAGCAGACTCCATGATTTCCCCTCGTCACACTGTTGGAACGCATTAAACAATAGGATCAATAAGGCCGAATTCTCCATTTTCCCGGCGATAAAGCACATTGACACGTTCCGTTTCCGCATTGAAAAACGTCAAAAAAGTTAAATGACTCTTCTGCAGCTGCATGACAGCTTCATCAAGATCCATGGGCTTTGCAGGAAAATGTTCCTGATCAGTCACGACAATTGAGGCATCGCTCTCGTCTTCCGAATCTGTCTCCAATCCGTAAAATTCATGGCGGGTGTCGCGTCTGGCACGGCGAAGCTCAGCCTTACCTCTGGAAACGAACTTCTTCACCTGGGGTTCAATATGGTCGAGCACCATATCAATGGCACTGTACATATTGTCAGACTTTTCAGAAGCGCTGAGCTGCAATCCTCCCCCTGAGATCTTGACATCAACGCAATTCATAAAACGATCAAGAGCCATAATCACCTGAATATTCAGGTCCGCATTCTTTCCGAGAAAGCGTCCTATCTTTTCCAGGCGACGACGGGCATACTGCTGCAGATGAACAGAGGGCTCAAAATTTCTGAAAGTAAAGCTGATGTTCATAAGGCTCCTCCTCTTCAATGAAGATGCAACACATTAAAAGGCAACCTTTCTTTTGGGAGCAGACGGGATGCCGAGCTGATCCCGATACTTTGCAACGGTACGCTGGGCTATAGCTGCGCCAAGCGTATCCAGAATCATCTGCTGAAGCTTTTTGTCCGATAAAGGTTTTTCCGTTTTTTCCGCTGCGATACTGCGTCGGATAAACTCTCGGATTGCAGCAGAGCTTGTTCCGCTTCCTCCGCTTTCCGAAGAGAACATTGTTTTGATTTCAAAAACGCCAAATGGCGTTTCCATATACTTTCCTGAAACAGCTCTGCTGACCGTTGTCACATTAACTCCGGTATCATCCGCAATATTCTGTTCCGTCATCGGCTTCAAATCCGCTCGATTTCCTGTTTCAAAAAACTTTTCCTGACGTCTGACCATAGCTTCGGCAATAATGCGTATTGTCCGACGCCTTTGTTCGAGCAAGCTGACCAGATTTGCGGCGTCCCGGATCTTGCCATTACAAAACGCCCTGTCTTCATTGGAAAACTTTTCCCTCAACACCGTATTCAAGCGGATATTGGTCAAACCTTCTCCATTGATAAGCACGGCGAAGCGACATTTTCCACTTTGCCCGGACTTCAGGTCTTTTTCTCCGAAATGCACAGCTTCTATCCGGATATCCGGAATCACTTGACCTGAAACATTCAATCCAAAACCCGATCCAGGTTTCGGATTCAGCGATCGAATCATCTGTTTATACGATTCAAAATCCTCATGAGACAAACGGTGCCTTTTCATAAACGGCCTGATATTGCCCGTTTCGAAAATCTCCAAAGCGTGCTCAACGAGATCTTGCAGAACGGCATCACAATCCAGTCCATTTCTCTGAAGCTGAAGCGTCAGACATTCTGTCAGAGATCTGGCTCCGACTCCAGCCGGATCGAAGGTCTGCACAAGTGCCAATGCGTCGGCAAAATCCTTTTCAGAGGGGAGTTCAGAAAAAGTTCCATCTCCGTCTGTCATATCGTCCGCCGCCATGTGCAGAACCTCCTCAGAAGAGGCTTCCAGATAACCGCTCGGGGATAGATTCCCGATAATATACTCGCACAAACGTCTTTTCTGGGCATCCAAATTCAGATCGTGAAGCTGAGCCAGCAGAAAACTTTCCAGCGTTTCCTCCGCATTATGCAACCTACCTAAGAAATCCAGACGATTATCGGCAAGGTCACTCCCAGCTGCAACATCTTTCGGACTGCTTCCGTATTCCCCGAATTCTCCGAAGCTTTCCTCATTTTCAAAGCTGGCCGGAATATCTCCAGCCTCTTCAAGAACTGGCGTCACATTCCGCTGTACCGATGCACCAGTCATTTCCGTCTCTGAAAAAGTATCCAAACCGGCAGTCCACAGGCCGCGTTCACTATCAGTAATTTCCGATTCGTCGCTTCGGACAATGTTTTCAGGACATTCTTCCGATGTTTCCTCAAGAAACGGATTCTCATCCAATTCGCGCCGAATTCTTGCTTCAAGATCGACACCGCTTTCCTGCAAGAGAGAGGCAAACTGAATGAGCCTCTGCTGCTGTACAGCACTGAGCTTCTGCTTGACACCGATGCCGAGAGTCAGCTTCTGAGCCATGATGATTCTCTTCAAAAAAAATACGCGGATTTGCTCTTATTTTTCTTATAATCTTTTTATACGGTCTGCGCAAACATATTTTTACGCTGGCCAGGCCAGAGGACGCAAAATGCGGTAATCGCCCTGAAACGGAAGAATAATCTCCGGATGCTCAGGCAAAAGGCGCAGAATCTGTTTTTCCAAGCCCTCATCCAGCAGTTTTACTAAACGTTCAGCAAACGCTTCACTGTACGCACTGCATCCCCTGGCAACAGTCCATAAAACCGTTCCGTCTGCATTGCGCATCAGGCGAAGAGGCCAGATACGGCATTCAAGAGGACGCTTTTCCCCAAGTCTGCAACCGTTCGATCCCAAATCCGCACACACACGCATGCCGTTTTGCCTGTCGTCCGAAAAAGATCGTGAAGCAGGAAGCTCCCATAACGAGCTTTCAGAAAAAACACAGCAATTCCGACATTGCGCACAGCGCATTTCCGGCAAATTGACAAGACACACCGAAAGCCTCCTACAAACGCCAGTAGCTGTAGCCAGCATCAAGGAATTGCTGCCTTGGCAAACATCCCTTGACATCCAAAATCAATGCCTTCTCCGGATCTGCAAAACGCTCCTTATTGGATTTGGGATCAAACGGCAGAAAAGCGCGATGGGAAACAGCCAGAATCAGCGCATCAAGCTCTTTCAGATCTTCCATCGGATGCAATGCAATGCCGTATTCCCGTTCAGCTTCCAAAGGATCCGCCATAGGATCCGAAACAATGACGGAAATACCGTATTCCTCCAGTTCTTTCACCACATCGGCAACCTTTGTATTGCGCAAATCCGGCACATTTTCCTTAAAAGTGAAACCCATGATCCCGACTCTTGCATCACGGACACGGCACCCTCTGCGGATCAGGCGCTTCACGCACATTTCAGCAACATATTTCCCCATGCCGTCATTGATTCTGCGACCGGCCAGAATTACCTGTGGATGGCATCCAAGGGATTCCGCCTTATAGGTCAGATAATACGGATCTACGCCGATGCAGTGCCCTCCCACCAGCCCCGGACGGAAAGGAAGAAAGTTCCATTTCGTTCCGGCAGCTTCCAGCACGTCGATTGTATCAATATCCATTCGATCAAAAATAACCGACAGCTCATTCATCAGGGCGATGTTCAAATCCCTCTGCGTATTTTCAATAACTTTTGCCGCTTCTGCGACGCGAATCGATGGAGCCCGATGAATACCGGCTTCAATGACAGATCCGTAGATGCCAGACAGCAGGTCAAGCGTCTGCGCATCACTGCCGGAAACGATTTTTTTCACTTTGGCCAGCGTATGCACCCGATCTCCAGGATTGATTCGCTCAGGAGAATAGCCGACGGAGAAATCCTTTCCGAAGACTTTGCCGGAAAAACGTTCCAGCACCGGAACACACACTTCTTCTGTGACGCCAGGATACACTGTCGATTCATAGACTACTACAGCCCCCTGGCGCAGATGCCGGCCGATGGTCTCCGAAGCCTTCACCAGCGGAGTCAAATCAGGATTTCGATGCGCATCAATCGGCGTAGGAACAGCCGCGATAATCAATTCCGCATTTTCCAATTTCGCCGGATCCCAGGTAAGCTCCAGAGATGAAGCGCAAAGATCTTCCGAATCTACCTCTCCTGTTGCGTCATTTCCAGCCTGCAGTGCCTCTACTCGCTGCCGTCCGATATCAAAGCCCGTCACGCGAAACCTGCGTGCCAGGGCAACAGCCAAAGGCAGACCTACATAACCAAGCCCCAGGACTGCAATCCGTTTTTCTCCATTCAGATACGATTCAAGTTTCTGTAGCTGCATCGGGATCTCCTTTCATCTGAAAAATACTGGAAGTTGAGGCTGTTGACAAGAAAGGGACAAAAAAAATCTCCGGCAGATAATATATCCGCCGGAGATCAGGAGAACTAACCGTATTTTTCAGAGAAACGGCTTAATACATGCCGTTGCCCATCATTTCATTCATTCCCTGAGCCATAGGGCTGGGCTTTTTTTCAGGCTTTTCAATGATGGCGCATTCGGTGGTCAGCATCAGAGAGGCCACGGAAGCAGCATTCTGCAGGGCAATACGAGCCACCTTCTTGGGATCGATGACGCCGGCAGAGATCAGATCCTCAAATTCGCCGGTTCCGGCATTGAAACCGAAGCCTTCCTTGCCTTCCTTCACGGTCGCCACGACCACGGAGCCTTCATAGCCGGCGTTCGCGGAAATCTGGCGCAGAGGTTCTTCCAGAGCGCGGCGGATGATGTTCACGCCAGCCTGTTCGTCATCGTCAGCAGGCTTGATGTCATCAAGAACGCGTTCGGAACGGACGAAAGCGGTGCCGCCGCCGGGGATGATGCCTTCTTCAACAGCCGCACGGGTCGCGTTCAAGGCGTCTTCAACGCGGTCCTTCTTTTCCTTCATTTCCGTTTCGGTAGCCGCACCGACGCGAATCACAGCAACGCCGCCGACGAGCTTCGCAAGACGTTCCTGCAGCTTTTCACGATCGTAGTCGGAAGTGGTTTCGTTGATCTGCACACGGAGCTGGGAAACACGAGCCTTGATCGCTTCGGGCGCACCGGCACCGTCAACAATCGTCGTATTATCCTTGTCAATGATAACGCGACGAGCACTGCCGAGGTCGGCCAGCGTAGCGTTTTCAAGGCGGTTGCCGGTAGCCTCAAAGATGGCCTGGCCGCCGGTCAGGACAGCGATGTCTTCCAGCATGGCCTTGCGGCGATCACCGAATCCGGGAGCCTTCACGGCAGCAACCTGAAGAGCACCACGCAGCTTGTTCACCACGAGAGTGGCCAGAGCTTCGCCGTCGATATCTTCAGCGATGATCAGCAGAGGACGGTTCATCTTCGCAACCTGTTCCAGAATGGGAAGCATGTCCTTCATTGCGGAAATTTTCTTTTCGTTGCAGAGGATGAGCGGGTTATCCAGTTCAACGACCATTCTTTCAGAGTTGGTCACGAAATAGGGAGACAGATAGCCGCGATCGAACTTCATGCCTTCGACAACGTCCAAAGTCGTTTCAAGTCCCTTGGCTTCTTCAACAGCGATAACGCCCTCCTTGCCGACTTTAGCCATGGCTTCAGCAATGATGTTGCCGATGGTAGCGTCAGAGTTCGCGGAAATGGTGCCGACCTGGGCAATTTCCTTCTGATCGCGAGTGGGCTTCGCGAGGTTGCCAAGTTCCTTGGTAATGGCTTCGACAGCTTTGTCGATGCCGCGCTTGATGGCCATGGGATTGCGGCCGGCAGCAACGAGCTTCACGCCTTCGCGATAAATGGCCTGAGCCAGAACCGTTGCGGTCGTCGTACCGTCGCCAGCGATGTCACTGGTCTTGGAAGCGACTTCCTTAACCATCTGGGCGCCCATGTTTTCAAACTTGTCTTCGAGGACAACTTCCTTCGCCACGGTCACACCGTCTTTGGTGATAACGGGAGCACCGAAGGATTTTTCAATGACGACGTTGCGGCCCTTGGGTCCGAGCGTCACTTTAACAGCATTGGCAAGCTGATCAACACCGCGAGAAAGACGTTCACGGGCTTTGGTATCAAAGAGAATTTCTTTGGCCATGATATAGACTCCTAAAATACTGACAATTTAAAATTGAGCGGATACGTTTAGTCGATAATGGCGAGGATATCGTCTTCGCGCATGATCAGATACATTTCACCATCAAGCTTCACTTCAGTGCCGGCATATTTGGAAAAGAGCACCTGATCGCCAGTCTTTACAGTCAGCGGGATCAGCTTTCCGTCAACCATTTTTCCGGTTCCGGCAGCAAGGACTTCACCGCGGGAAGGTTTTTCCTTTGCATTGTCGGGAATATACAGACCGCCGGCAGTCTTTTCTTCAGATTCAAGACGTTTCACCAGAACACGGTCATTCAAAGGCTTCAAACTCATGTTTTCCTCCATGTATCGTTAAAACTATTGGTTTCACCGTTTTATTCGAATCGGCTCGTTCGTCCCATAAAATAAGTCCATCCCCGCAAAAGGGAAGAGGTTCACAGAAAAATTTTTCTCTTTTTTTAAAAAAAAGTGCTATCTATCGGATTTTATTTTAATTTTTTATTTTGTTTTTCTCTTCTTGCCGCTGCTGTAAACGATTCTACAGTGCGTCCGCTCCATGAAATACCCTTGCGAAGCGTTGTCGCAGGTACGCCTCCGATAATGGAATTTGCTTCATAAGTCTTCCTTGTCACCAGAGATCCGGCGGCGACGACGCAATCTTTGGGAACAGCAGCATCCTTGAGAAAAAACGTCTTCATCCCGATCCAGACATGGCTTCCGATATGAATGCCGAATTTAGGCTTGTTGAGAGGAACTCCAGGATTATCCAGAGCAAAAATCGTATGACCGTCTGTCGAACGCATCGTCACATCAACGGAAATCAGGGCGTTTTTGCCAATCAATACTTCAAGATTCGGCTCTCTACTCAGGATAACAGTCATACCGCGGATGATCGAATCTCGCCCGATGCGAACGGTACTGTTCGGAGCTCCCAGATAAAACCTGGCGAGATCCAGACGAACATTTTCCTCAATGCTCACATACCCATTTTCTCCGACAGTGATCACGACATCCTTAAATTTTGCGGGGACAGAGATTTTCACAAGCGCATGTTGGCCAAGAAAACGGACTTTCAGCCCGGGAATAGATTGAACGATTTCTTCCCTGCCATCCTTACCTACTGTAAGAATCCGGTTTCCCTGCTTCACAAGTTCTTCACAGCGAATAAGATGCGCAAGCTTCATGTTTGGAGCATTGTCCAGCAGACAATCAATATCGCTGACTTCCGTAATAAAAGAAATATTCTGCATACGAATCATCATCTTAGAAAGATTTTCAAAAAATTGTCTCAATTGACACTGTTCTTATTTTCACATAGAGATGAAGAAAAATAAAGATTAACTTAATTCTGTAATTTTTTATGAAAACATGCGTGTGAATGGCTTCTTTCACACCTTAACCTCAATAACTGCAGGGCTCTTTTCATGAAACGCGTCATTACTTACGGAACGTACGATCTTTTGCACTACGGGCATATCAATCTTCTCAGAAGAGCCAAGGCACTGGGCGATTATCTGATCGTGGTGCTCTCCACCGATGAATTCAACAAAGCCATGAAAAACAAGGTCTGCGTACAAAGTTATGAAGAGCGGAAGATGATTCTGGAAGCTATCCGCTATGTTGACCTTGTCATTCCCGAAGAAAACTGGGAGCAGAAAATCCACGACGTGCAAATGTATCAGGTTGATACCTTCTGCATCGGGAGCGACTGGGAAGGAAAATTTGATTTTCTCAAGCCGTACTGCGAAGTGGTCTATCTTCCCCGCACCGAGGGCATTTCCACGACTCAGAGGAAAAGCAGTGTCGTCCAGATGTTCGAGAAAAAGACATCGAAATGACGCGCAACGGTCTTTCTGCCGTTATGCTGCGGCTGCTGTGGAACAGACGTTCCTATCCGTCCCGTTCCTGGATCCGGAGCCTCAGAGGGTGCAGAGGCTCTTTGACAGCTGCCGCGGCAGCTCTTTACGGTCAGGCATGTCTTTTATGCGGCAAGCATCAGCGTCTGCTCAGTGCCGCCGACAGACATCCCGTTCTTCGCTTCTATGCGGCTCAATCCTGCTTTTTGAGAGGTCTGCCTGAAGAGGGTCTGGCTTTCTGTTCTCAAGTTCTGACTGACTATCCCGGGCATCTCGAAACAGTATGGCTTCAATCCCGGATTCTTGCGGATCTGAACCGCAAGGAAGAGGCGTTTACGCTTCTAAGCCAGTTTGCCGATCAGAGAAAAGCATGGATCCGTATGGCCGGACTGGTGGAATCCCCTGAAGATTTTGCATGGATGAAAAGACTGCGTCGCAGGGCAACGCAGGATGGACGAATTTCCTGGACAGACGCAACTGTTCTCGACTACATGGCTCTGGCTGCCCAACGCTGCGGACTGTACGACGAAGCCTTTTTTTTTCTCAATGAAATCCAGGCCAATGGACTGCGCCTTCAATCGAAGCATGCCCGAATTTCTGAGCAGGCAGCTCTTGAGGCTCTGTCTGACTTAACGCATGCCTGCCGATCCCATCAGATAGACCTGTTCCTGATCAGCGGAACATTGCTCGGCTTTATAAGAAACGGCACTTTTCTTCCCCATGACTTCGACATCGATACCGGAGTTTTTGAACAGATCAGCCCGGAGCAGCTGAAAAAAACCGTACAAAGTGCCGGACGCTTCGAAATTTTGCCACAACGGACTTCTCGCTGCCTGAAAATACGGCATGTAAACGGAACACCGATTGATATTTTTACGCATTTCAGAAAAAATGATGACATCTTTCACGGCGTACTGGAACTAACCTGGCACAACACGCCTTTTTCTCTGAAGCCGGCCTGTTTTCTCGGACTGGATATTCTGATCCCGGATAATCCGGAACGATATCTCAGGGAAAACTACGGTCCGGACTGGCAACGTCCCGTTACGCAGTTTGATTCCGCATCGGACTGCCCTAACAGCACTGTCGAAAATGCAGAGGAACTGCGCATCCGCCTGTACAGAAGCCGTCTGAATCAGCTATCATGCGCCTAGCGCTAATTCGCTATATTGCATACAGGAGAACTCAACATGTCAGAGTCCATCAGAAAAACGCCGCCAGACATAAGCTTTATTATCCCCGTATATAACGGTGCCGCCTATATCGGCCGATGTATCGAGTCCCTTCTCTGTCAAACTGTCGGAACAATTGAAATTATCATCATTAACGACGGATCGACGGATGAAACCGGAAATATTATCGATCAATATGCCGGCCGGGATCCTCGAATCCGGTGCATCCACAAGGAAAACGGCGGCGTTGCGCTGGCCAGAAATGCAGGACTGGACATGGCTCGGGGAGATTATATCGCCTTCGTAGATGCCGATGATGCCGTTGATCCGGAATTCTGCGAACACATGCTGTGGAACATCCGCAAGACAAAGGCTGATATCGCCGAATGCGGAAGAATCGATGTGCTTCCAGATGGAGAAAATACGGCTTTCATTCCCCGGCCCACCTCTAAGGAAAACGTGATCGATTTCCGCAAAAAACCGCGTCTTGCGCTGGGCTCGATCTTTGTCTGGGACAAACTGTTCAGGCGGGAATTGATTGAACAGAATCACATCCGGTTTCCCACCGGCATCCGGTATAGTGAAGACACTGTTTTCCTTATGGAATGCAAACTTCACTGCCGGCTTTACTCCTTTGTGCACAGAGAGCTATACCTCTACACAGCAGAAAGAGAGAACAGCGCAACCAGCTCCAATAAAGGTATTCTTGATATCATTAAGGGACAGCGCAAGCTCGTTGATCTTGCTTTTGCCTCAGGAAGATACAGAGAACTCATCAGCGATATCGGAGATGTAGCAGCAGGATTCTACGTTCGGCGCATTTTTTCATTCACCACGCATGATCATTCCCAAATGAAGGAATTCTGCACCGAATTTATCAAATTTATGGAGGAATACATTCCTCGCTGGCGCGAAAAGGTTGTTCGCTACAAATCTCAGGGCAACCAAGTCCGTCAATTTTTCAATCGCTACAGACTCAGCCTGACGGGCATCCGTTTTTTTCTTCTTCTGTCGGCTATTGAACGCAGGTGCAGTCCCGCTATCTCTCGCGCCGCTTCACTCTGGAAACGCGCTGCTGAAGCCCGATCATCGTATCGCACGATCGGCCTGTACAATGCTTTCCGTATGCAGCCAATTCAGGAAAATGCGATCCTTTTTGTTTCCTACTTTGGTTCAAGCGTCTCAGACAGTATGTATTACATGCTGCGCGATCTGCAAAACAGCGGCATGAAGATTATTATCGGCACAGCCTATCCTCAACGCGACCGACTGTTCTGCAATTTGAATGGCATTGAGGCCGAACTCGCACAGCTGTACAGCAAGCCCTATCTTAAGGCACTGGCACGTGCCAAATATCTCGTTCTCAATTCCCGTTTCCCTGACTGGTTCTGCAAACGTGAAAATCAGGTGCTCCTCAATACCTGGCATGGAACGCCTCTCAAGACACTGGGAAGACGCATCCATTCCGGCTTGAGTGATGTGGGCAACAATCAGTGTCAATTCCTGATGAGCGACTGGCTGCTATATCCCAATGTCTTCACCATGCAGCACATGATGAGAGATTTTTCTCTGGACAAATTGTACAGAGGAAAGGTTCTGCTGTGCGGATACCCAAGGAACGCTGTCTTCTGCCAACAGGCAGCGACCCCTGAAGGCAACAATGACCTGAAGAAGAAACTGCACCTTGAAGGGAAGCGCATCTTCATCTATATGCCAACATGGAGAGGCGAAACTCTGGATTTAAAATCTGTTGCAGATTACGGCAAAGATCTCGTTCATATGCTGAACAAGCTGGACAAGCATCTTCCGGATGATGTCGTGCTCTTTGTCAAGCTGCATCAGGTCGTCATGAACAAAATTCATATCGATTCCTACAGGCATATTCGCACCGTGGATCAGAGTATTGAAAACTATAGATTCCTAAGCCTCGCGGACTGCCTGATTACAGACTACTCCAGCGTCATGTTCGACTTTATTAACATGAACAGACCCATTCTGCTGTTCATGTACGACTATGAGGAATACATGACGACCCGCGGTACCTATCTGGATGTGAACGAACTCACTTTTGATAAGGCATATACCTTTGACGAACTGCTTCAATACATAAAGGATTTCCGTCCTCATTCCTGCGTGTATGAACAGGAAAGACAACGCTTCTGCGCCTATGACAATGCCGATACGCCGCATATTGCCAATATGGCGATACTGAAAAATCAAATTGATGCGCGGGCGGAAGTCTACGATTACGCAAAGCCTCAAGAGGATCCGGCCTATAATCTGTATTTGATGCCGCAATTGACAAGCAGGGCAAAAAGAGATGTGTTCCGCAAGATTATGAAAGAAGATCCCCTGGCTGTTTTCATCTTTGCACAGGATACCTTCACAAAAACGACTGAAGCGATGCTGAAAGAGCATAATGATCACATTACCTATATTATTACGCCCATTCGGCAGCTTCATTCTCTGGGAGAAGACATCTGCATGAAACTCTCCCGTGTCTCCG